>JAGBHC010000015.1 GCA_017935625.1 Rikenellaceae bacterium
GGGCAGGTCGTGCGGCGTGGAGATTATCAGAATATCCCGGATGCCCGCAAGCATCAACGCCGACAGCGGATAGTAAATCATCGGTTTGTCGTAGATGGGAAGCAGCTGCTTGCTTACACCCTTGGTGATAGGATACAGACGTGTACCGCTACCCCCGGCTAATACTATGCCTTTCATGAGGAAGAAGATGATATGTAAGAAACGATTGGATACACTTCGTGGTTGCAAGTCACATCCACTTGCAAACCACCGATTTCGAGCGAGGCATACATGTCAAGAAGCCCGATGCGGGCGCTGCCTCCGATTTGTGACACAAAGATAGTACTTTTTTATTTATTGCAAGTCATTCACCGGAATAAAAAAGGGCACCCGCTCTCCGGCTGCCCCACCTGCTGCGTCGCAGATGCCATAAAACGACCTTTTATTCCGCTGTTCGGGTTATGCCACAAACACATAAGCAATCGCTGCACGAGACAAAAGAGGAACGTTTGCAGTTGCAAACGTTCCTCTTTTGTCTCGGTTCGCGGCAGAGAGGCTCCCCTCTCTCGCGCGAAGCACGTCAATAGGTAATGACTCCGGGCAGATTCTTGGCCTGGTCAATCATCTTCTGCAATTCGGACTCCGAAGGAACCCGCCGGGTGAGCTTCTTGACCTCGTTCACCTCGTTCATTTTGGCGCACAGATTGGCGGCCACACGATGTCCGAACTCCTTGACGGTATCCACTCCGGCAGCCTCGAGCAACTCGGCGAACTGCGGCCCCACCCCGTCGATGCGGAACAGGTCGGCATGATTGGTCCACTTGAGAATCAGTTTAGAAGAGATGCCCGTCTTCTCGGCCATCTCCTTACGGCCCTTGGGAGCGGCACACGCCTCGAGCAGAGCTTCGGGGGTCTTGACTCCGGCGGCGATGAGCTTCTCGGCGTACACCTCGCCCACGCCTTCGATATCTGCGATTTTGTAAGACATAATAAAAATGTTTTAGTTAGTTGGCTCAACAAATATAACATAATAAATCCTATTTCACAACAGCTCCCCCGACATCGCAGCGACAAAAACCGTCCGCCGGCCCGCCGAATCCGGCTTCCGGCACGGGCAGTGGAAGAAAAGGCGGACGATTTTGCATTTTCGTGAAATCTCGTCCCGAAAAATTCAATTCCCGTAAAAAAGAGTATCTTTGTGGGACTATTCAATCGTGAGAAAAAGATGAAGACCCGACATTTTCTAATCATCGCAGCGTTGCTGATGCCGTTCATATTCAGGGACTACACCCCCGACAACGAACTCCGCTACATCAGCATCGCCGACGAAGCGATACAGGACGGCACCTGGTTCACCTTCCACAACCACGGAGAAGCCTATGCCGACAAGCCCCCTCTCTACTTCTGGCTCGTCATGCTCTCGCGGCTGCTGTTGGGGTCGCACCAGATGTGGCTGCTGGGTTTGTTCAGCATACTGCCCATGATAGGCACCCTGCTGCTCATGGACAAGTGGCTGCGCCGCGAGCGGCAGGGATTCGACACCGTCACCTGCGACTGGCTGATGGCCACCACCGGCTTTTTCCTCGCCAGTGCGCTGGTTCTGAGAATGGACATGCTGATGACCTTCTTCATCACCCTCTCGCTGTACACATTCTGGCGTCTGTACAAGGGCATCGCCGCCCCGCGGGAAAAGTGGCTGCTGCCGGTCTACATATTCCTGGCCCTCTTCACCAAAGGCCCCTACGGAGTGATGATTCCCCTGGCCTCGATGGCTCTCTTCACGGGTTGTTTCGGCGGCGGACTCAAGCAGTTCGGCCGCTATTTCGGCGTGCGGCAGCTGGGCATTCTGCTGGCGCTGTGTGCCCTGTGGTTCGCGGCCATCTACTGGGAGGGAGGTAGCGAATACCTCGACAACCTGCTTTTCAAACAGACCATCGGCCGCGGCGTCCACTCGTTCCACCATGCCCAGCCGATATGGTACTATCTGGTCCGCCTGCCCCTGACGCTGGCCCCGTGGTCGCTGCTCTATCTGGCGGTCATCGGCCGCGGACTCTTCAAAATCAAAGAGAAAAGCGACCTCGAAAAGTTCTTCCTCACCGTCATCGCCACCACCTTCGTGATGCTCTCGCTGGTGAGCTCCAAACTCGACATCTATCTCATTCCGATTTATCCCTTCGTGGTCGGACTCAGCGTATTGTGGCTGGAGCCCCTGCGCCGCAAATGGTACACCCGGGCGGCCGTGGCCGTTCCCGCGGCGCTTTTCATTCTCGTGCTCCCCGCAGCACTGATAGCCAAAGGGCAAATGCCCCAGTTCGCCGGACTCTCCATGTCGTGGGCCTATCTGGGGGCCGCCCTGCTTCTGGCCGGCGGCACGGCGGGCCTGCTGCTCATCAAGGACGCAGGACGGTCGGCCACGGCTTCGGCCATGGGCCTGACTGGCATGATACTGGCGGCCTCGCTCAACCTGCCCGCCGTAAACGACCGCATCGGACTGGAACGCCTGACCCGGGCCGGCGCGGCACTGGCCGCCGAACACCGGGCCGAAGGATATGCCTTCTACAAATTCCGCGGCGAGAACCTCGACGTCTACCTCGGCACGCAGCTCTCGGGCTTCTACACGCTCGAGGAGCTCAAGAAACTGGATGCCTCCTCCCCCGTCCTGCTCTTCATCCGCGGCCGCGAGGTGCGACGCGAGAAAGAACTCGAACGCTGGCTCGACGGCAAACCCGAAGTGCGCGTGGGCGACTACCGCGCCGTGATAGCCGGCCACCCGCAGCTCAAACCGAAAAAGAACAATCAAGATACAAAGACCGATGAATAAAACCAGTCAATACGATTTAACGATAATCGTTCCCGTCTTCAACGAAGAACTGAGCCTGCCCCGCGTGGAGCAGGCGATGCAGGCGTTTCTGCCCGTCTCCAAACTCAAGGCCTGCGTACTGCTGGTGAACGACGGCTCCCGGGACGACAGTCTGCGAATCATTCAGTCCATCTGCGAACGCAACGCCGACATGTTCTACATCTCGTTCACCGAGAACTGCGGCCTGAGCGCAGCCATGAAAGCCGGCATCGACACGGCCGAATCGCGCTACGTGGGCTACATCGACGCCGACCTGCAGACCACTCCCGAGGATTTCAACCTGCTGGCCGACCACGTGGGCGACTACCAGCTGGTGATGGGTATCCGGGCCGGCCGCAAGGACAGCTTCTTCAAGAACCTCCAGAGCCGCATCGCCAACGGCTTCCGCAACATGATGACCCACGACGGGGCCAAAGACACGGGGTGCCCGCTCAAAATCATGTGGACCGACTACGCCAAGCGCATCCCCTTCTTCACCGGCATGCACCGTTTCCTGCCCGCCCTCATCCAGCTGCAACGGGGACGGATGATGCAGATTCCGGTGCGCCACTTCCCTCGCACCGAAGGGGTCTCGAAATACCACCTCTGGAACCGGCTCGCAGGTCCGTTCAAGGACTGCTTCGCCTACCGGTGGATGAAGAAACGCTACATCAACTACCGCGTCGGCGAAGGCAACGTCTAACCTCCGGAACCCATGGACTCGCTGAGCATCGACTTGCTGGGCTACATCGCCCAGGGACTTTTTTCGGCCCGCTTTTTCGTTCAGTGGATAATGAGCGAAAAGGCCCGCAAGGTACTATCGCCCACCGTTTTCTGGCAAATCAGCATGGTGGCTTCGGTCATCTTCTGCATCTACGGCTGGCTGCGCAACGACTTTTCGATTATCGTCGGACAGTTCATCACCTACTACATCTACATCTGGAACCTCAACGCCCACCACGCCTGGAAAAAACTCTGGGCTCCGCTGCGATGGGCCGTCATGGCGGCTCCGGCGGCGGGACTGGCCTGGATGGCCCTGCACGGAAACCACGCCGTGGAGCATCTCTTCCGCCAGGAGGAGCTCAGTCTGTGGCTCATCGCGATGGGCACCTTCGGGCAGGTGGTCTTCACCCTGCGTTTCGTCTACCAATGGTGGTATTCGCGGCGAATCGGCGAATCGGTGCTTCCGCTCAACTTCTGGCTCATCAGCCTCTCGGGGTCGGCCGTCATCATCGCCTACGCCCTCATCCGCGGCGGCATGTACCCGCTGATACTGGGACACATCACCGGCATTTTCGTCTACTCGCGCAACGTGATGATAGCCCTCAGACAAAAGCGGGAGAGCGCCGCCTGACGCATCTCCCCCCCCTCCCGTCGGGAAGAGAGAGCCATCCCAATCCGCAACCCTCAAAATACGCTCCATACCCATGAAACCCATCCCCGCATTCGCACTCCTGTCGGCAGCCGCTTTCGTCGTTTCATGCGGTCCGGGCAACCGGCCCTCCGCGGCTGACCCGGCCGACGCCGTGACCGACGCTGCGGCCGACCAACCCTGCGGAGTGCGCTCCATCGACCCGCTGCCGGCCGGAGTACTGACGTTGAACGACGACGATTTCGGTCCCACCATCCCCCTCGAAGGGCGCAACATCGCAACCGACGACCTGTTTTCCGTCAGCGACGTGGAGATGACGGTCAAAGATTCGCTGCTCCTCCTCAAATCGCAGCAAAACGACGGAGCGCCGCTGCGCATCTATTCGCTGCCCGATTTCCGTCTGCTCAAACAGGTGGGCCGTTTCGGCCGGGGCCCCGGCGAGATGGTCTATCCCCGGCTGGTTCCCTACCGGGACCGCGACGCCGTCTGCTTTCTGGTGGACGGCTTCTCCAACCGGCAAGTGCGCGTCACCCCCGAACTGGAGGCGGAGCCTTTCGAACTGCCGCTGACCGAAGAGCAACGCCGCAATTACGGATTTTCGCTCGTAGCCCGCAACGCCGGCGACATTCTGTTCACCTCGCTGCCCGACCTGATGCGCTGCACGGCCGGCGACACCGCCGCACGCACCGACAGAATCCTCGACCTGGCCTACCTCAAAGGCCGTCATTCGCCCACGCGCTACATCGGTTCGCTGGGTGCGGATTTCGACAAGGGGCGGGCGGTCTTCGCCTACAAATACGACCGGCGCATCGTCTTCGCAGACCTGAACGAGGGAAGCGCGCGCACCGTAGTCTTCCGCGGGAAAAACGACGTGGCCGAAGGGGCGGGCATGGACGACAACACGACCCACTACTGGAAGCTCTCGGCCGGCTCCCGATACGTCTATCTGCTCTACTCGGGACGTACGCCCCTGGAGGTGGCGCAGGAGCAGAGCCGGGGCGAACGATACATCTTCGTCGAGGCGTTCGACTGGAACGGCAACCCCGTGGCCCGCTACCGGCTCGACCGCTGGGGCTATTTCTGTGCCGACGAAGCCCGCAACCGCATTATCCTCGTCTCCACCGGCGACCAGCACCCGTTCTTCGTCTACGACCTGCCGTCGAAGTAACTCTCTGCGGGGCTCACTCCGCGCGAATCTCCCTGCCGCAGCCCTCGCAGCGATAGCAGCGGCAGGAGCCGTTGCTGCTGTTCCACGCTCCCTGCGCCGCCTTGCCCGAACACAGCAGCACGCCGTGCCCCCAACCGGGAATGGCGACCGCAGCGGCCACTCCGCCGAGCACGCAGGCCACCGCCAACAGTTTCTGTCCGGGCCGGGAGACCGAACGATATTCGACCGACATTTTCTTTCCGCATACTGGACATTTCATAACCGTACGTTTTTTTATTAGTTCCTACTCCGTTATCTTCCGTCGAAGGGGGCCCCGGCGACCGGAATCCCCGGGCCCCTCTCCGCTTCCCCGCTACAACCGGGCTCCGCAATGGTCGCAATAGAGCGCGGTCTCGGCCACCTCCTCTCCGCATTCGGTGCAGTACCTCACGGCGACGAGGGGTTTCGCAGCCGGCTGCGTCATCTGGCTGTAAACCGCCTGCTCGGCGATTTTCAATGCCCGGTCGTCCAGTTTCGCCTGCTGCACCATGCCCCATATCTGGGTAATCAGCACCGGCCAGTAGAAAAAGAGCGAGATGACCGAAGGCAGCACCTGCTGCCCGAAAATCCCCACCCGGGCGTCGAAAAGAATGTATCCCTGATGCGGGGTCAGCGAGACCTTGAACGCCGTCTTCATTCCCAGCACCGCCTTGAAGGCTCCCCCTTTGGTGATGGAGATATCGGCTCCGCCGCTCATGAGCGACTGCGTGGCCACTTCGTAACCCTTGGCCTCGAACTCCCGGCCGATTCGTTCTGCGACGACGGGTATCAACTCCGAATTCCCGTACAACATCCTGTTCGTATGAAAAGCTCCCATAATTCGTTCCTCCTTAACTGTTTTTTAATTTTCGTTTTCCAAAAGTCCGTTATTCTACAATTTCGTTCCGCAATGCTTGCAGAAGCTCCACCCCGGCTCCTTCACCCGGCCGCACACGGGGCAGCTCGCCGCCTCGCCCGCGGCCGCCAGAGCGGCCTTGATGTTCCGGTACTGCTCCCCGGCCGACCACTTCAGGATTTCGCGCACGCGCACCGCAGCGAAAGGATGGTTCTGGGCCGCTATCGCCGCTATCTGAAGCGTCTTGTTCCACAGCCCGTCGTTGCGAATCTCTTCGTAGCGGTCGGCCTGCCGCGCCCACTCCTCCATATTGACATGCTGCGTGAGGGACTGCGGTCCTCCGGCCAGCCGGGCCATCGTGTGCGCCACCGTGTCGGAGTCAGTCACGATGCTCGCCGCCCGGTCGCACGACAGTTCGCTCTTCCGCTCCCAGTAGAGAATCGCGAACTGCACCGGAACGGTCAGCGCGCCCAGCACGCCCAGCGAGTCGATGCCCGAGAGAATGTAGCGGGCGATGGTGTGATAAAGCACATGGCGGCACAGGATGTGACCGCACTCGTGGGCCAGCACCGCATCGAGCTCCCGGTCGTTCATCATCTCCACCAGACCCGAGGTGACGGTAACGTAGACCTTGGTGTCGCCGAAGGTCCAGGCATTGGGGTTGGGGTCCATCGAGAGGTAAAACTCCGGTTCTTCGATTCCCAGCGTCCGGCAAACGGGCGGCAGGTGTCTGTAGATTTGCGGCAGCTGCCGGGGCGAGAGACGGATGGCCGAAGCCATGTTCACGCCGTATTGCAACTGCTCGAGCCCCATGGCCAGAATCTTCTTGACCAGTACGGCGAATCCCGGGATGTTCTCCATCTGCTGGAGAGCCGCCGCGTCTTCGGGGTGTATGAAATCCGATGCCTTCATCATAACTTGACTTTTTTATTTCGGGTTAGACATTCAGTGATTGTTCGAGTCATTTCGTGATTTTGAATCCCTGCCGGAGAATGAACCTCAACGTCTCGACCGACGTGTTGCGGTCATACTCCTTTTCCGCCTCGGGAAGCTCTCCGTAAGGGACCATGCACGGATGCTCCTTGCTGAGGTCGTCGCGCAGCGGTCCGTAGCGCCATCCCTGCTCGGCCCGGGAACGAACCCACACCTCGTGTACGTTTTCGGCCATCCGCTCCACGAGCGGCGACAATGCTTCCGGCAGTTTCACCTGCGGGGTATCCGCCGGCCGGGGTGTGCGATTCTCTGTTTTCATCGTCTTCGTTTTAACGTTCGACTATAAAGAGACCTCCGCCGGCGGAAATCTAACACCCCGCCGTCATTTTTTTCGGGAGCGCGATGCGACCGGCGCAATTTCCCGCTCCGGAGAACCGCTCCCGCGCCCCTTCCCTGTTCTCTCCCGGAAATGCACAACATTTCCATAAATAACTGATATACAGTATCAATTTCCGAGTTTGAAAATAAAATTATTCCCAAAATGAGACAAGGAAGCAAACTTGTGGTTTATATCCAAAGACGATGGTTCAGTAAGGTAAATTAGGTTTCAAATGGCGATTTCTCCGTTCACATTCATTAACACGGCATTTTGAGCGATTGCAAACTAAACATGGCAAGTGAAGGCAACTGGATATAACTGGAGGCTGGATTTTGCCTTGGCTTTACAACTGTGCGTTTCGTGTCGGAAAGATGGTGGAGCAGGATGGTTGCAACTTTACTTCTCCGATGGTGTCGTTTGAAACGAACCCATATCCTCATAATACGATTAAGACTATTTGCCGTGAAAGAAGAAAAGATGGGTCTTGTGTGTCAGTCATCAGCTTCAATCCGTCATCCTCGTTTCCTTCTTTTCCCTTTGTTTGAAAAGGGAAATCAAAAAATAATTGTTGTTTACGCCAATTAAATAATTGTTTTATTTACCAATTTGAGAAATATTGCTACCTTTGCACCAAATTTATATTTTATGATAGAGAACATTGAATTTGAAGCAAAAGGACAAAACCAGTCGGAGATAAGATTACAACATTCGACTGGTGAGACAACAACGTTGCTTTTCAGCAGTGTATTTCCAATGCAAGCACAAGAATACTATCTTAAAGCTATAAATGCATTGGTTAAACAAAAGCCTGACTTGTCTCCTAAGGATGATTTGTTTAGTGTTTTTACAGGATGGTTTCTCAGACATTCTTTAGAAATGCCCCTTGGTGTCGGTACATCAAAGAATGAAGAACGCATCAGAATAGGAAATAGGATAAAGGAAATAAGGGAGGAAAAGAAATTGGAGGCAAAAACTCTTGCAATGCTAACAGGAATAGACGCTGCAAACTTGTGTAGGATTGAGCAAGGAAAACAGTCTGCAGGAATAGATGTCTTATCAAAAATCGCTAATGCAATGGGATATAAAATAGAATTTGTTGAACTTAAAAAATAATTAGCATGAAGAAATTCGTTTTATTTATTACGTTGATTACCATTACAATAAATGGTTATTCTCAAACAACTAAAAACAATGTGTGTGATTCCACTCTCGCTTATATTTCAAAGCAGTTGGAAGACATTGAATTTAGGATAAATGGGATGAATAGATTTAAGCTATATCCTACAGAAAATATCTATACGTTTTTGAAGTTGGACACAGCAACTGGCAAGATAGCTCAAATGCAGTGGTCGTTGGATAGTGACAATGAAGGTTCTGTCACAATCAACAGTGAAGACTTGTCCCTTGGCTCAGGCTGTGGAACTTTTGAGTTGTACCCCACGAAGAATATGTACCAATTCATTCTTCTTGATAAGGTGACAGGAAGACAATGGCATGTGCAATGGGGTATGGAAACATCAAAGCGGTGGATAAGAAGGTTCTATTAAAAAACTGTCATGAAGAAGATACAACGTAGGCATGAATCGCATATGCTTACATATGCGATTGCTAAAGATGGTCGTTTAGTCAATGTCGATGAGGTACAGACAGGGCAAGATTGCAACTGTATCTGCCCTGCCTGTAAAGAGCCATTAGTCGCCAAAAACAATGGATTGGTTCGTGTTCACCATTTTGCTCATCAGTCTGGTTCGGAATGTAATTTGGCTTATGAATCAATGTTGCATCTTCTTGCTAAGGAACGTGTACAATACGCATTTCTGAATGCAGAACGCTTTTATCTTGACTTTGAATACAGGTCATATTGCCCTAATGAGAATCAGTGTAAGTATGTAAAGTACGACTATTGCTATTCTAAGAAAAGAAAGCGTTTCAATCTGAAAGACTACTATGATAGGTGTGAACAGGAAGTTGCGTATGACGGAATCAAAAGACGTTCTGATTTGAAACTGTTTTCTTCTACAGTTCCACAAAGACCTCCAATTTACATCGAATTTTGTGTCAATCACGCAAGTGAACAAGAAAAGTTGTATAGTGGAAACAAAATTATCGAATGTATCGTAGAAGACGAATCGGATATAGACAGGATAATTACAAATGGTTTTATAGAAGACAAGCAGAGAGATGATGAATACGACCAAATATCAGAATCGAAAATCCAGATATATGGATTCAAAAACTCTGATTACAAGAATGAAAGCATAAACACGAAGATAGAGTTCTCTCGGTATGTCCTCTATAAATCAGGAAAGACACGTTGCTATCAAGACTGCTGTAATTGTAAAGAATTGCAGAAGTCCAACCCATACTCCATATACGAGGTTTGTTTCCACACCCCAGTTGCTTTTGGTATCTATGAGTATGCCAAATATCTTGGATATGAAAAGTTTCATATACCCAACTGTTTGCTATGCAAGAACTACGTTGATAGTTATACCGCAACAGAAAAGATATGTAGGCTTTATAAATATCTTCAAATATCAAGAAATGAAAAGTTCGATACGTCAAGGGCAAAAGAATGCCGTTGTTATACTTTTAACCAAGAGGAATATGAGTGTATGATACAAGAGGGCGTTAATGTTCCATTCGATGAAATATGATATACTGTGCAATTTCCTCCGACACCGCCCGCAGTGCTTGTCCCCCGCCCGCGACACACAGAACGAGGGCCCGCACGGTCTTCCGCCGACCGTGCGGGCCCTCGCCGCCCTGCACCGAATTCCTGCGCTCAGGAGAGCAGGATGCTCGTCACGTATATCGCCGTGACCGCTGCCGTTATCCAGCCGCAGATTCCGATGCGCCGCTTGCTGCGTTCGGCCTGCTGCCGCTCTCCGGCCTCCACGCTGTGCTTCAGCTCCGCAACCTGAAACACGGCATAGATACCTGCGAGCGGGCAGAACAGACACATCGCAATCGCCCCCGCCATCCATCCCATCGAAACCCGCGCCGGCGGAGAAGACGGCGGAGAGACGCGGGCGAAACCGAGAATTCCCTGCACGGCCCCGACCAGCTCCTCGCATTTGGCCCGGTAGTCGGGATAGGCCACCAGCCAGTGCTTGCGGGAGAGATAGTAGTCGAGTTCATCGCTCATAGGGGTTTTGTCCACCAGAAAGGGGATGATGGTCTTCCCTTCGTTGAAGGCCTTGTCCACCTCGTTGCCCACGTGCTCCGACCGGTTGGCATTGGCCGTGAAGACCAGCACCATCACCCGGCATCCCCGGATGCCCTCCATAATCTCGCGGGCGTAGGGCACACCCGCACGCACGTCGCGCGGAGCAATCCAGCAGCGGATGCCGTGCTGCTCGAGGGTGTGGGTAACCGCATCGGCAATGGCCTTGTCGCGGCTCGAATAACTTATAAAAACATCGTGTCCCATCTTCGGATATCTGCTTTTCATTTCTTTCACTTCGTCTCGAATATGCCCGTCCGGCAAAATTACGCAGCGACCTCGTTACCGCATGCGGTAGTAGGTCCTCTCCCGCCCCCTCTCCGCCTCGTTGCCGTTGTCGATAATCCGCACCCGAAATAGTTCGTCCGAGAGTTCGGTCAGCTCGCCCACCGCGATTCCGTCCGACTCCTGGTCCAGCTCCTCCCACAGCAGCCGGCCGTCGCCGGTGCGCGTGAAGCGGCAGTCGGTAAGCACCCGTCCGATTTCGGAGAACGCCCCGCTCTCCTCTTTCTGATAGCAGCGATAGCGGCAGAGCAGCACTCCGGGGTCGAATTCGAGCCGCACGGTGGAGTCCTCACCCATCCACTTCCCTTGCAGCAGGGAGTAGACCTCGTCGGTCGTGAGCGAATCGGAGGGCGAGGTGTAGACCCTGCGCACCTGCAGCGACAGCGCTTCGGCCGCCCGGTCCATCTGCTCCCGGTCGCCCACGCCGAACCATCGGAACACGGCGAAATCGCTGGCTACGTTGTCCAGTGCGTCGTTCACGAATTCGCTCCGGATATAGAAATTCTGCTCGAAGAGCAGCTCCCGGGCCCGGCGGTAGTCGGCGATGGCCTCTTCGAAATTGCCGGCGAAGAGTTCGACATGCCCCCTGTTAATCCAGGCCGCCGCATGCTCCTGCCAGGCGTAGTCGTTCCGCTCCAGGATTCCGTAGAGCTTTTCCGCCAAATCGAACCGCCCCAGCTTCTCGGCCACCCAAATCAAATCGGCCGTCGAAGCCCACGTCCAGCTGTCGTAGCGGTCGTTCTCGACATAATCGGCCAACAGCAACTCGGCGGAGGCGTATTTCCCGGCCCGCATCAGACACAGGATGTGCAGAAAATGGTGATTCCAGAAGACGTCGGAATAGAGATAGGCCGTCGCGTTCCACGGCTGCTTGAGGTTGTAGAGACACAAGGCGTACTGCCACTCCTTGTCGTCGGGAATCGTATCCATCAGTTCGTCGTAGAAGCGGTCGGAAAGATATTTCTGACGTTTCTCGTTCAAATAGATTTTATCGCCGGCCGACAGGTCCACGTTATTCAGCGCGTCGAAGAGTTCGTCGGCGACCCGAATGGTGCTCTCATACCGTTCGTTCTTCTCCTGCACGGTCATCCCGAAGCCGAGCAGCATGACGAAAACCGCCAGCACGGCCGCCACGGCCGCACAGTCGCGAACGAGCTGCTCGATTCTGTCGGCGAAGAGATAGGGCTTGAAGACCCGCTTCCGCCACAGCCTGCGCCGCCTCAGTTCGAACAGTGTCGAAGCGAACACGAGCGAGAGCGGAATGCCGTACCATGCCAGACTCCAGGTCGCGCCGTACACCCCGACGCTCACGGCAAGCGTCGCGACCAGCGCCGTGCCCCAGAACAGGACGGAAAGAGCGGCCGTCCGGTATCTGGGCCTGCCCAGAATCCGCAGCAGCGCATGATAGCCCACCACGAACAGCACGAACAGCCAGCCCCACATCATGTAGCGGAACTCCAGACCCTCGGAATTCGCCCGAAAACTCGCTTCGAAATTCTCCTTATCGGCTCCCCAGGCGGCGATGGTGGCCACCCACGCCACGGCCAGCAGCACGAATCCCGCCAGATAGCCGAAAAGGCCCTTGCGCCGCTGCCGCAGAAGCGACTGCCTCAGGTAGTGCAATGTACTCTCCGTGGTCCGGCTGCCGTAGGCATAGACGAAATATTCCGCTTCGAGCAGCGCCGACCGCTCGGCGATGAGCTCCTTTTTGGAGCGCCGCGAGGCGTTCCAGTACTGCGCCCGCTTCTCGTAGTAGTCGTTCCGCTCGAGAAACTCCCGCTGCTCCTGCGCCCACCTTTCGACCACCGGCCACGAGGTGAGCAGCATCTCGTGCACGATGGTGACGGTGGCCCGCCCTTCGCAGTCCTTGCCCGAAACGAACAGATGGGCCGCAATCAGCTTATCGACCAGCTCCCGGTGCAGCTTCGACTTCTCGACCTCCCGTTTCAGCGAGGTCTTGCGCACGAACCCCTGCCCGTCGGGCGAAACGGTCATCACCGCTCCCAGCAACTCGCAGAAAACGGCCTGCTCGCTGCGGCTCAATCCGTTGTAAAAGCCGTCGGCATACTTCACCACCGCTCCGCCCAGACGGCCGATGCGCTCGTAGGCCTCGAAGGTGAGCAGGTCGCCCGTCCGGCAGTTGTAGAGCTCCGAGAGGGCGAACTCGATGAGCGGCAGGTCCCGGATGCGTCCGGCATCGCCGATGATGGTCTTGTCGAGTCCGTCTCCGTAGTCGTTCACCTCCCACTTGAGGTTGGCTTTCCGGGCCGGTTCGCGCACGATTTCAGTGATTTCGGCCACCCCGACCGCCGGGATGTCCACCACCACGCTCGCCTGTTTGATGAGTCCCAGGTCGGCATATTGCGAAAAACGGTTGTAGAAGTCGCTGCGCATCGAGAAGAGGCACCAGATGCACTGGGTCGAAACCAGCCCCCGGAGCAGCAGCAGCGCCCGTCTGCGCTCCCGCTCCGTAATGCGGCTGTCGCTGAACAGCTCTTCGAACTGGTCGAGAAACAGAATGGGCGTGGGCGTCCCCTTCTCCCGCCCGGCCAGCGCATACCCCAGGTGCTCGAAACGGTAGCTCTCGTCCACCCCGTCGCGAAGCTCCTTCAGATAGGGGCTTTCGCTCAGGAACGGGAAACATCCGGCCAGGCAATCGACCAGTCCGGCATAGACGTTTCCGTTGAATTGCGAGGGGGTCATCGAGACGATGCGGTAGTCGTCGCGCGTCGAGTCATTGATGAAAAAGGGCAGCACGCCAGCCTTCACCAGCGAGGACTTGCCCGAACCACTCTCGCCCAGTATCATCAGACTCGGGCACTTGCCCTCGTCGGTAATCTTCATCAGGCGGCCGGCGATATCGTACACCACCGATTTGCGTCCGCAGAAAATCGAGCTCTGCGAAAATTCGTAGGAGTTCAGCCCCACGTAGGGGTTACCCTCCCACTCCCGGATGTAGTCCACGTGACCGATGCGGCGGCGAATGAGACCCGAAAGGTGGGTGCGCAGACGCTGTTCGAAGGTCGCCAGCTCGCCGAATTGCAGATAGGCGTAGTTGGTCTGGGTTTCGTGGTCGCGGAAGCGCTCTTCGATGAAGGCCTTCACATCCTTGTTCTGCCGGAGCGCCTCCTCCAGTTCGCTGACGTTGTTCAGATTCTGGTACCTGAAATCGGCATCCTTGACATAGACCAGTATGTTGGGGCTGCCCGTCTGCTGCCAGAGGGCATACATCGTGTCGAACTCATATTCGGTTCCCGACTTGTAGAGCGTACCGTCCTGCTTGACGTACTCCTTGCCGAGCGTGCTGCCCAGCCTCGACCAGAGGATGAAGACGGCGATATCCACCTTTTCGTTCCGTATGAAATAGTCGATGCCCGACTGGAACGAAGCGGTCGCTTCGAGCGGGAAGTCCTCCCACATCAGCGTCTCCAGACAAACGTAATCGGAATAA
Organism: Rikenellaceae bacterium; assembly: GCA_017935625.1. Classification (GTDB taxonomy): domain Bacteria; phylum Bacteroidota; class Bacteroidia; order Bacteroidales; family Rikenellaceae; genus RGIG9113. Next base: position 14,507 of record JAGBHC010000015.1, read on the forward strand.
ATCCGGTTCAGTTCGTCAATCACCTTTTTGGCGATGAGCCGCTCCGGCTTCACATCGCCGGGCGAAGAGATGAAAATACGCAATTTTTTAAGTTCCTTCATTTTTCAACCGATTTTTAACGTTCGACCAATCCCGCGGTGCGCCGAATCGCACGGGCCTCTTTCCCGGCCCGTTTCCGCCAGCGGCTACATCCACTCTTTCCACTCCACCTTCCGGCCGCAGTCGCCGCAATAGGCCTGTCCCATGAGCACGGGCGCCCCGCAGTGCGGACAGTGCGACACGCGCTCCCGACGGTGCAGACGCCCCATCATCAGCCGATAGAGCTCCGAATCGCTGTGCTTCACCATATCGAATCCCAGCTTCTTGACCAGTTTGATGGTGTCGAACGCCATCCGGCGGTCGTACTCCTTCTCCCCGTCCGGCAGGTCGGCGTAAGGCACCAGGTCGGGATGCCGCTTGCGGGCATCGTCGCGCACGGGGCCGTAGCTCCACCCCTCCCGGATGCGGGCCGCAGCCCACACGTCGTGGGCATTCTCGGCAATCGCCTCCCGCAGTTCGAGCAAATCTTCCGTCAGCTCGATATCGCCGGTGTCGATGGGCTGCGGATTGTAGGCCCCGCCTTTCTCGGCCACCCGCACCAGATAGCGGCACGAATCGTCCCAGGCCTCCAGGAAGCGGCCGGCCGGATAGCTGTCGGTCCCGTCGTCCGAAGCCGGGTCGTAGAGGCTCACGCGCTGCGCCACCCGGTCATACGCCACCACGACCACCGCATGATTGGGGTCGCTCTCGGAGCACTCTGCCTGCGAAGCGGCCAGCTTGCGGCTGTTCACCACCACAATCGCATCGTCTCCCGCATCGAGCGCCTGCCTCAACATCTCCTCCGAAGCCTCGTAGCTGCGCACCACGGACAATCCGCTCCGCTCCAGCAACCGGCCCACGCTGTGCAGCGGGGTTCCCTGCCCGCGCAGCCAGCGGTTGTCGCGGGCCGCCTGTTCGAGCGCCTCCGCATCGGCCGGAATGCCGCGCCGGCGCAGCACATACTCCTCGCACTGCACATCGCACAAATTGCCTTCGCTCTCGGCCGCCATGCGGGTCATGGGAATCAACGAGTAGCTTCTCCCGCCCTCGCCCAAAGCCGCATCCACCCGCTCGGCGGTGACCATCAGTTCCTGCAACAGCTCGTCGCCTTCCAGCGCCCGAAGCACCCGGAGCGTCTCCTCCTCCGTGGTGTTCCCCTCGAGGTAGGCTGCCAACAACTCATCCGAAATCATCTCCTTATCTCTTTTTGCCATAGCTTTTCACATCGCTGAGCGCAACCCGGGTCAAAGCCGTCATCGCGCGTTTTTTAATATTGTAAAGATTCGCCATCGTCACTCCCAGGCTCAGGGCCACCGATTCCGGTTCGGCCCCCTCGAGCACCAGCCGGCGTATCACCCACTGGTAGCGCTCGTTCCCCATTCGCTCCAGCAGCCGCTCCATATCCATCCTGGCCGCAACGGCCGACTCCGATTCGCAGAGCTCTCCTTCGCTTTTCTCGTAAAGAGGCTCCCGGCTGCGGTCTTCTATCACACGGTCGCGCTTTTTTATGAAAAACCGGATGGCAAGCACCTTCACCCACTGATAGACGGAGCTGCGGTAGGCGAACTGGCGCAGCCGCGCGGCGTCGTTCTCCATCAGGTAGCAATAGAGCTCGCCGACGAACTCGTCGTAGTCCACCTCATAGGAAAACACGAAGCGCATGATACTGCAAAACAGCGGCCTGCACCGCACGAAGAAGAACTCCCGCGTCACCTCCTCGTCCCGGTCGATAAGCCCCTGTACGATTTCTCTGTCTGTCATCATCTATCGTTTGTCGTTATTGAGTTCAACAGCCGTCTCCACCACCGCGAAGTCGCACGCCTTGGTATCGTACCCCATGCGGGACGACACCTCGTCCAGCTCATCCCACGGCACCAGACAGGCGTGCACCTTCCTCAGTTCGTCCGTCTGTCCGGCGGTCGGGAGATATCCCATCAGCTCGTGGGCGGCCATCCAGCGCAGGTGTTCGCTCTGCGCCATGCGGAGCATCACCGGTCCGATATCGCAGCCCGGAGCGAGCTCCGGATAGGCGATGCCGGCCCCCGCTCCCGTCCGGGCCCGCAGGCTCCGCTGCCAGTCCGAAAGTTTCGTCCCGCAAAGCGGCGAATTTTCGTTCCGCAGCACCCGCTCCAACATCCTTATCTTGGTCTTCCGGTGCAAGGCATTGGCCATGTCCTGCCCCTCCTTGCGGCACAGGCCGCGCAGGGCCGCCAGGGTGTTCCTGCGCAGCGCCTCCTTGCGGCGCTCGCCCCACGGCTTCCCCTTTTCGCCGGTGGTCACCAGATTGTACCGCTCGTAAAAGCGGACCGCCTCCTCCCGCACCCGGTCCCCGACAATCAGGTCGTAACCGTATATATCCGTCATCCGGCCGAATACGACAATCGGGGCGCCTATCTCCTTCGTGTCGTAGAACGCCGCGATACGCTCCATGTAGGCCGCCTTCTCCGGCCGGTAGGAACGGACGAAAATCCTGAAATTCTCCCGCCGGCCCGCATAGCGGGTCACGAAGTCGCAGAGGTCGGCCGCCAGCGTCATGCCCGCCTCGTCGTCGCCCAGGGCAATCACCACGTAGTTGAGAGTCGCCGCGGCCTCCCGCATCCAGCTCCAGAACTCCTCGGTCCGATAGTCGGTGTCGAGCAGCCGCACCGCCGGATTGCGGCCGAGCGCCGGCGTCCGCATGCAGAACCGCGCCCGAAGCCGCTCCATGTCCTTATCCATCACCGTGCAGCGGAACGGACTGCGCTCTCCGCGGCTGTCGGCGAACGCCCCGAACTCGTACAGAAACCGCAGCGCATCCTCGCCCGTCTCTCCGAATCCCACAATCAGGGCTTCGAATCCGCTCCGCACCGAAGCATCCGCCCCGACCTCCACGAAACTGACCGGCTGGTACTCCACGTTCATCTTCAACTGTTCGACAGAGAGGAAAGAGGGGTCCAGCACCCTTATCTCCACCCGGTCGCAGCGCTCCAGATTCTCGAGCAGGTTATGCACGCCCTCCCGGCGGGCATGGCAGTAGAGCGTGTATTTGTTCCGCCCCGGCTCCTCCGTCCCGGCGGACTTCCCCTGCGGGCACCTTCCCGCCAGCGAGGAGTTGAGAATCTCGGCATGCCGCACATTGGCCGGCTCGTCGTCCGAGAGCAGGAACAGACTCACCGCATCGGCCCGCTCCACCATCCGCTCCAGATTACCCAGCCCCGCCGCTTCGAACACCCGTCCGTCCGCGGCCGCCGGAGTCAGCTCCCGGTCGGCATAAGCCACCACCGCGTCCAGACTCTCGATTCGCTCCAGGCTGTCGTTGCCGTGCGAACGGGCGCTGAAAAAATGGCTGAACGAGAACCGCGGGCTGTGCATCTCGTCGGAAGGCATACTGACGAAGACGATGCGGTAGGACTCCCGCCCGCGACCGTCGCGCAGAGCCTCTTTCCCGTGCTCCCGGGCGATATTCTGCGCCAGCAGCATCGACGCCTCGTTCGTACCGAAGAAGACATAGAGCCGGCTCTTGCGGCCGAAGCGGCCGTCCCGCCACATCTTCAGCCACGACAGCAGCCGGCTTCCCAGCAGATGTATCACGAACACCGCACTCACCGCCACGGCCAGGAAATGAATCACGGCGAAAAAGAACATGTACACCGGTTCGTGATGCCAATGCGCGTGCACCTCTATCAGGTCGGAGTGGGAGACGAACATCTCCATGGAGGAGAGAGCGGCACGCAGCCCGGTGGAGATTCCCAGGCTCCAGCCCCCTTCCTCTCCGCAAAAACCGATGAGATAGACTATCAATCCGGCCATCCACAGTCCCGCCGCGATGAATTTCAGGCGGGCCACCAGCCAATGCCGTATTCTCTTGCAACCGAACAGATACAATGCCCCGGCAACCGTCGCTCCGAGGACGAGCGCGCCCCACCCCATGGAACGCACCACGGTCGTCGCGGCGTATCCCTGCTCCGCCGCGCCGCTCATATATTCGAAAAACATATCGCCAACAATTTAGAATCGATTTCCACTGTCAAAGATACTAAGAATTTATCTATTCGGAACAGTCGCCGCCCCCTATTTTGTCGTCCGGAGCTCCGCGACCGACGCCGACGCCCCCGAAAGGCAGCCCGACCCCGGAAAAAAACGCAGCCGGATGATAGAAACGGCGCCCGGCAGGGCTCTTTACGGACAAAGGCTCTGCCGGCAGAGACCGTTTTTTCAACCCGAAACGATTACACACCATGAAGACAATGAATTACGACCTTTTCCTGCGACACCGCAAGTCGGACTCGCAGCTCCGACGCATCGACCTCGGGTGCGGCATGGCACTCTTCATCGACCGCGGCAGCTCCCGCAGGGTGCTGGTGAACACCTCCGCCCGAGAGGTTTTCGAACTGACGGCTTCCGACGGCCGGATTACAGCCTTTTCGCCCCGCGACGTAGCGGACTCCCGATACTCCGGCCGCAGCTGCCTCGACGCACTCTACTACTTCGGCGTGGAGCCGTTCATCGACGGCGTGGCGCTGGTCACCTGGACCATCACCCCCGACGGCATCTACTTCATGGACGAAGACGGATTCGGCATGGAGGACACCATCGAAGAGAACCTCTATGCTTTCATCGACACCCGGTGCCGGGTATTGGTGCCCTTCCAGACCATGACGCCGGGGCAAATCCCCCGATTCCGGGAACAGGCCCGAACGGCCCTGCTCGAAAAATAGATGTCTCACTTTCAAAAAACCAATCATCATGCTCGCAGTTCTCTGTATCACGCTGCTGGTCTATCTTCTCTCGGGAAAAGATACCGCCCCCGTTCTCGACAAACTCCACCGCACCGACTGGCGCGGCAAAGCTGCCGCGCTGCGCTCGAAAATCGAAGAGCTGGCCCTGCGAAGCGGCCGCACGGCGGCCCGCCCGCTGCTCCGGTTCCTCTACGTACTCGACGACGAGCGCACCACGACCGCCGAAAAGGCGATGCTCTACGGTGCCATCCTCTACATCGTCCTGCCCGTCAGCCTGCTTCCCCGCCGGGTATTCCATCTGGCGGGCCTGCTGGACGAATGCGCCGTAGCGATGTTCGTACACAAAAAGATTCGGGACAAAATCACACCCGACATCGAAGCCGCCGTCGAAAGCACCCTCGACCGGTGGTTCGCCCCGAAACAATCCGCCACAGCCGCCGAAAAAGCCCGATAACCGCCCCCGCATGCGGACGTACGCGGATAATTCGCTATCTTCGCACCCGCAAAAAACGACCCTACCGATGGAAAACTTCATGGAACAGGCCCGCGAGGCCCAGCGACGGGCCCGCGAAATCATTCGCGACACGAACGTAGAGCAGATATGGAGAGAGAGCGGCGCCGAGATTCGGCTGGTGGGCTCCCTGAGCATGGGACTCCTGATGAACCACCGCGACATCGACTTCCACATCTACTCTTCGCCCGTGACCGTCGCCGGCAGCTTCGGCGCCATGACACGGCTGGCGGAACATCCGGCCATCGAACGAATCGAATACGCCAATCTGCTCCGCACGCCGGAAGCCTGCATCGAATGGCACGCCTGGTATCGCGACCGGGACGAGCGGCTCTGGCAGCTCGACATGATTCACATCGAAAAGGGCTCCCGCTACGACGGCTATTTCGAACGGATGGCGGAACGCATCTCCGCGGCCCTGACCGACACGACCCGCGAAACCATCCTCCGCCTCAAATACCAAACCCCGCCCTCCGAAAAGATTATGGGCATCGAATATTACCGGGCGGTCCTGGCGGGCGGAGTCCGGAGCTACCCCGAATTCGAACGCTGGCGGGAAGAACACCCCGTGTCGGGCATCGTGGAGTGGATGCCCTGACCGGCCGTTTTCCCGGCAGAGGACCTCGTTTTTCGGCAAAGGGCCCCGTTCTTCCAGGGAGGCGAATCTCGGGGCTGCGACGCCGAAATTTAGGGGCCGCAACATTTTTTCGGCCGAAAATTTGCAAAGTTGAAAATTATTCGTACCTTTGCACTCGCTTTAAGACACGAAGCATTCAATAACGATGGTGCCATAGCTCAGTTGGTAGAGCAAAGGACTGAAAATCCTTGTGTCCCCGGTTCGATTCCTGGTGGTACCACTTGAAAGAAAGAGAGTTACAGCAATGTAGCTCTCTATTTTTTTACCCTACGGCACTCTTCGACACGACTTTTCCCTTTATTCTCTGCCCTCGGCACACCCTTTCGCCGTGCAACGACATACCCGTGCCATCCCGCACTTCCTGCTTCGAGACGAGGTCGAACGCGCTGCTGCTCCCGTTACGGTATGTACGTGAAATAAGAGGCCGCTTCGGGCCATCGCCCGTACCGGAATTGCGACCGAGTTCCGCCATGCGACAAAGAGTGCCTGCGACAACTGCCTGCATGAACGTTTTCCCGGCAAGGGGAAAACGCATCGCAGGGGTGCTCCGAACCCAAATCGGTTCTCGGAAAAGAAGGCCGGGCGTATCGCTCTCCAGCCCGACAATCCGAGCCGCGAAAGTCCGTCTCCGCGCCTGCTGCGCATGATGGAATCGCGAACCAAACCACCTTTGGTTCCGGAATCCGTTCAACAGATGCTTCAGTCTGCCCTCAAATAAAAAGGGAAATGATAAGGGTCGATGTTATCACAACGAGAACGATGAGATGGTGCAATATGCCCTTTAAACAACTTTCATATCCGAAATTTTTCCATTTATCGTCATAAAGAGACGACAACAATCCTCCTTCTCTCCACAGTCCCAGCTCATTATTGATTTTATTTATTATTTTGGCATTGGCCAGACTCGCTTTATTGTCCCTGTATATCACGACTGTCATCATAATCGAGGTCGTTATCGCGAACAGAATCTTTACGTTGGCAGTAATATCTATCAATCGAGAATTAATCGTCGTAAACAACACGATAATCAATGCAATGTATTTTTCCGTAGTAGCATGTATCTTTGCTCTTCTATCCGAGAACTCTCTGGAATGTTTCTCGAATAGCATTTTCATCAGTTCAAAATTTGTTTCCATCGCAAATCGTTTTACATAAATCTTATGATTAGAAATTCAAAGAGACGACCCGACACGTGTCCGCTTCCGCATCTTCGCAGGTAGAATCGAGTCTCGTCTCCTTTTGATTGCTTTTCGCACACAGCTCCATAGAACCATACAAATGTAACGATTTGTTTTGACGAAAAAATACAAATAAAATATTTATCCGAATAAAAAAGGACCGCTGATTCGCAACGAATTCAGCGGCCCTTTTCAGTCGGCAATCTCTCAATTCTCTCCTGCTTCGGAACTGGCATCATCAAACGCAGATTCCCCTATCCCCGCCGGGCATTCCACTTCCTCTAAAGCCTGCCACAAAGAATCGGCATAACTTCGAAGCATGGGAAAATGTTCATCTTTTTCGATATCCGACATCCGACGCTCTGCCTGCATGAGAAAAAAGCGGCAATCCATAAAGTTTTCTTCGTCATAAGCCTTTTTCGCCGCCAGAATCAAGTCAATGGCAGCAACGAGTTTTTTACCGCGTCCTCTGGAACGGCAGAACTCCTCATCCACAGTTCTCCACTCCTGTTTCGCCCATTTTCTGATTTTGAGACCACCCGCACCTCCGAATTTCCGAAATGCGATTCGCTGCATCTCGTCTATGAGTTTACGGGCTTCATCATACCTGTTGCTTCCGACCAACAACCCGACAGTCTCTTTCTTTCGCAGTAAATCTTCCTTATACTTCAAATTGAGAAGCATATGCCGATAACTTTTCCATTGGGAATGCATATAAACCTGCAACTCCGCAATCGCCTTATTCTGCTCTTCCTGTTTTCCGACAAGCGATTTTAAATTCTCAAGCCAACCGGCCGCTTCTTCCACACGCGCTATCGGAGCGTTGAGAATCCGGGTCTCCATACCGTATTCTTCTACCTTAATACGCAGCAGTTCGAGCAAGGCGCGTGACTCTTCGAGCAGCCTCTCCGCCTCCTCGTAATCCGTTTGGACAAGGAGGATACGAATTTTAGAATAAATAACGCCTATCCGGGAAATGATAGACCGTACCTCAACCACCTGGGATGAAAGCTCTTTCCCGGCTCCGGAAGATTTCGAGGCAATCGTGCACCCAACTTTTTTCGATTTGGCCCGACTCCCTTTTTTTGCCAGTTCAATACCTTCCCACACAAGACCATCGCGCTCGTCTTTGCCCCTCGCAATCTCCCCGCCATCCATGCTCGTGATGTGCCACCCGCAGCAGAAAGAGCAATAATAACTGCGCGAGGGAACTTTCAGGGAGCTCCGGGCAATAGATTCCACATTGAATTTCAGGAAATTTTCAGCCTTTTCCTGAGATTCGAACAACATTTTAGGACGCTGGCTGCCTATGCAGAAGCACCTGTTCTTTTTCGGTTTCACAACAACGACAGTCTGTTTACCTTTTCCCTACAAAACACCTGAGATGCATGTCATTACCCACTGAATGTCCGTTGCCGTCTATCACGTCTCATCCGACACACCCGACATGCAGCTATAAAATTAATAAAAAAACGAATAGAATCCGTGTTAGGAATCCATCACTTCCTTAAAAGGGCCAGCGCCATCTGCACCGAGTGCGGATGGCGCTGGCCCTTTCATTCTGTCGTGTTGTCCGGACTCCAGCCGGGAAACACTCCGCAGGCACTTGCCGGCCGGCGGCGGCGAACGGAACCCGATTAGGACCGGCCGAGCCAGGCGGCATTGCTCCGGGTCGATTCGAACGCCTGGATTCCCTGATGGTTGATGTCGAGCTTCGCGGCTTCGGCCAGGTAGCGGTCGGCATGCTTTCCGTCTCCGAGCCCCGCATAGCCGAGAGCCATCATGTACTTGCAGTGAATCTGGTTGCGCACCTGCAAATCGTCCTCCCAGATAAGCAAATCGGGCAGCGACACGGCGAAATAGTCCATCGTCACGGTGTCGTAAAGATGCTGCTTGCCGTAGTCGAGCAGGCGGTTGAAGAGTCTGCGGGCATTCGCCTCCTCGCCCAGCGCACGCCAGGCCAGACCGGCATAGAATATCTTGTCGGGCTTGGCATCGTTGTAGTAGAGGGCGGCAGCCGGCTCGGTGGGTCCCGCGGTGGCCCGGCGCCAATGGTCGCAGGCCCGGGCGTGGTTGCCCGACAACTCGCAGGCCACGCCGAGAAAATAGTGGAAATCGTTCTCCTGCGCACCGTACAGCTTGCCCTCGCCCAGATGCGGGGGATACTCCAGACACGCTTCGAGCAGCGCCACGGCCTCTTGGGTGCGGCCCTCGGCCAACGCCCGTTTGGCCATCTCCACGCGGCAGAACTGATACTGGGCCGAGACCTTGCCTTCGCCCCCCTCCCACGGATGGAAGACACGGCTGTCGAGCAGCGTCCGGGCCCGGTCGTACTCTCCGAGCTGATTGAGGAGCGTGACATGCTCCAGCACGAGGTCATCGCGCCGCGAAACGGTTTCGGGATAGCGTTCCAGCAGGGCCAGACGCCGCCCGTGGGGATAGCGGAGACGTTTGTAGAGCTGGTCGAGCTCCATCAGCACCCGGCTGTCGGCCGTATCGAGCGCGAAAGCGCGTTCCATGCACTCCACCGCCCGGGCCGCATCGCCGCACTTGTTGAAGTAGACCAGCGCGAGATTGCGCCACACGGTGGGGAACTTTTCGTCGAGACGCGCCGAATCCTCCCAAGCCTGACGCGCCAGCGCGTACTGGCGTTTGTCGTAGAAGAGATTTCCGAGGAAATAGGGAGCGCGGGCATCCTCGGGGCGGGTCGCAATCGCCGCCCGAAGCGCCAGGACGGCCTCCAGCCGGTTGGGGAAACAGCAGTCGGGAGAGTGGCTCCCGCCCTCGGCGAACAGGCTGCGGGCCCGCGACGCATCCCCCTGCTGCAACGCACACCACCCCATGTAGTACCAGCTCATGGGGGAGCAGGCCCCTTCGGCCAGCGCCACCTTCCACAGCGACAGCGCCTCGCTCCAGCATCCCGCCGCACAATAGTCGAGAGCTATCTCGTCATAGTTGTGCGCATCGCGGCGCATGAGCCGCTTCATCGACTCCAGCACGGAACGCTCTCCGGTAAGCAGGTATTCCTCATAGAGACAGCCGTAGTTGAAGCGGTCGAAACGGAGCGACTCCTCTATGAGGGCGAGCGCCTGCTCGCCCTGTCCCGAACGGCGCAGCACGGTGGCTTTCAGGGCACGGGCCTTGTGGTTGTGCCAGTTGCGGACCAGCGACCGGTCGAGTTCGTGCAGGGCATCGGAAAGCCGCTCCTGCATCACCGAAATTTTCGCACACTCGAAATAACCCGCATCCTGCCAGGCCCCGTTCCAGGTCGATTTGTAGAAACGGGCATAGGCCTCGTCGTAACGCCCCTGATACTTGAGGGCGAGTCCGAGATTGTATATCGGCTCCCCGTCATAGGGGTTTGGATTGCGTTTCATCGACACGGCGACCGCCCGGGCGAGGTGCTTCTCGGCCAGCTCGAAACGGCCCCGGCGCAGATACCACAGACCGAGGGCATTGTTGCAGCGCACATCCGCCGGGTCGCGCCGCAGGGCCTCCTCGTAGTATTCGACCGGATTGTAGGTGGCATGGCGGTACTGTTCGAGATGCAGACCGGTGAAATAGAGCTGTTCGCACGTCTTGATTTGTTCGGGACGCAGCGCCGCCTCCGCCGGGTCGGGAACGGGGCGCACCTCATCGGGCTCGGCATGCCACGAGAGTGCCGCCCGGCCGTTCTCACGGATTTCGAGCGTGAGCTCCTCCAGCTCCCGCCCCGGGACGGCGACCGTCCGTTCGAAAATCTTTTCGGGCGACACCTTCGTCCGGTGCGAATAGAGCACCGTGCCGTCGTCGCCGCGGAGCTCCACCGTCACCTCCCGGGCCGAAGTGGCGAATACCTTGAAGGTCACCTCGTCGCCGCCTTCGCCGCGCTGGATGTTGAGCAGAAAATCCTTGCTGGCGTTTTTCACGATTCCCAGTTCGCGATACGGCAGAAAATACTGCGTGAACTCCTTCTCTTCGTAGGGCTGGAGCCACGAGAAGTCCGGCTGGTTCTCCGTGTAGACTCCGGCCATCAGTTCGATGTAGGGGCCGTCGTCGTCGGTGAGGTTGCGGTCCCATGCGCGGCCGAAGTCTCCGTTGCCCCAGGTCCACTGCTTCTTGCCGGGAGAGACGTGGTGGGAGGCCACGTGCAGCATGCCCGCCCGGGTGTCGTTCTCGTAGCCGCCCTCGAAATCGAAGCGCGAATTGACCCCCATGTAGGAGGTGGGGACGCTGATGTTCTTGTAGTTGGAGATATCGACTCCGGCCGAATAGTCCATCTTGTAATAGGTGCCGGTCGCCACGGGGAACGAACTGACAGCCCGTTTGCCGTGGTCGAACACGGCGTTGATGTCGGGCGGGAAGACGCTCTGATAGTGGTCATTGACCGCCACAGCGGGATTGGCCCACCAGAGAAACGTCTGGGGCATGTCGGTCCGGTTGTAGAGCACGCCGCTGATTTCGAGGTAGGCGCACCCGGGCCGCAGGGTGAATCCCGCCATTCCCTTCTGGTGGAACATCCGTTCCATTTCGCTGACCCACACCGTCACCGAGCCGTCGGAATGCTCCTCGATGGCGGTATCGACCGGCATGAAGGTACTCGGACGGTGGTGCTGCGGCCAGTTGAATTCGATGCCTCCTGAAATCCAGGGGCCGGCCAGCCCCACGAGCGCCGGTTTGATGACATGGTTGTAGTAGACGAAGTGACGCTTCTTGATTTTGTCATAGGCCATCTGCACGCGGCCGCCCAACTCGGGAAGTATCATCACCTTTATGTATTCGTTCTCGATGTAGACGGCATCGTACTCCTTGTCGTGCTTCTCGTCGCAAATCGACTCGATGACCGGATAGGGATAGACCGCGCCGCTCGAACCCTGATAGACGCGTTTCTCGAGAAATATGGGATTTTTTTCGGGCTTCCCCACCTCGTAGGTGGGAATCGTGACCCGTTCGTTCCAGGCTCTTACCATAACGGAATGATGTGTAAGGTTATCGATTGTTCTCTTTTATCAAGGCGGTTTCCAGCTCCTCGAGCGACCGACCCTTCGTCTCGGGCAGGCGGAATACGAAATAGAGCAGCCCCGCCGAACATATCGCCGCGTAAATCCAGAAAGTTCCGAAGCTGCCCAGCGCCGCGTTCAGCAGCGGGAAGGTGTAGGTCAGCGTGAAACACCCCGCCCACAGTGCGAAGGTGGAGACCGCCACCGCCACCGCACGCACCTTGTTGGGGAATATCTCGGACAGCAGCACCCAGGTCACCGGCCCCAGGGTCATCGCGTAACATGCGATGGCGGCCACCACGAGCACCACCATGAAGAACCCCTTGACATGGAAATAGTAGCAGGTGCCCAGCACGGCGTATATCACCGCCAGTCCGGCGGCTCCCCACAGCACGAGGCTGCGGCGGCCGACGCGGTCCACCGTGTAAATCGCCACGAAGGTGAAAATCACATTGACGATGCCCGTCAGCACGATGTTGAAGAGCATCTCCCCGAGTCCGTATCCCGCATCGGTGAAAATCTCCTGCGCATAATTGAAAATCACGTTGGTGCCGCACCACTGCTGGAAAACGGCCGCGATGACACCCAGCAGCAGGACCCGGCGATAGGGTCTGCCCAGCAGCAGCGAAAGACCGCCCCGGCTCCCGCTCTGCGGAGCCGAATGCCGTATCGCCTCCATCTGCTCCCGTGCATACTCCGTTCCGCCGATGTCGGCGAGAATCCGCGAGGCCCTTTCGCTCCGGCCCTTCATCGCCAGCCAGCGGGGACTCTCCGGAATGAAAAACACCAGCGCCATGAACAGGGCCGCCGGAAAGGCCTCGGCCCAGAACATCCAGCGCCATCCCATCCGGCAGTTCCACGAATCGACGGGCGCCGCCGTGACTCCCTCGGCGATGGGTTCGGCAATCAGCCAATTGACCACCTGAGCCGCCAGAATGCCCAGCACGATGGTCAGCTGATTGACCGACACGAGCCGTCCCCGGATTCGCGGCGGAGAGACCTCCGCGATGTACATGGGCGAGAGTCCCGACGCGATGCCGATGGCGATGCCGCCCAGGAAGCGGGCCGCCAGAAACAGGTTGAAGTCGTTGAACGCCCCCGTGGCACACGCCGAAACGAAGAAGATGACCGACGCGACCGCCATCAGCGGCTTGCGGCCGAAGCGGTCGGCCAGATAGCCCGTCAGCACGGCTCCGAGAAGGCAACCGACGATGGCGATACTCATCGCCAGTCCCTGCAGCGAGGGGCGGGCGCCGATTCCGAAAAATACTTCGTAGAAGGGTTTGGCCCCTCCTATCACCACCCAGTCGTAGCCGAAGAGCAGACCGCCCATGGCCGAGACGAGGCAGATGAAATAGACGAATTTTCTGTTGAAGTTTTTCATGGGTGCAACCGTATGCGATTCTTTTTCCACAAAATTAGGACGGTTAGTCGGGCCGCGAAATGGTATTTAGACCGAAAAAGATGGACAATATTATTTTTTCCGCTAATTTTGCAGATACGCCCGCGGCCACAATCGGCACACGGACCAGGACCATGAAGCGCAAAGACGGATTTACGGGCGAACGGGCCGTCGTTCTGCCCAGACTCATCACCGACATGATGGAGAGCGACCCCGTCATGTCGATACTCCACATTACCGATATGGGATACTATCCCAAAGCCTTGCACCACTACCGCGAACGCCCGGAGCCGATAGACCAGTACGTGTTCATATACTGCGTGGACGGCCGCGGCTTCTTCACCCTCGGCGGCCGGCGCCACGAGGTCCTTCCCGACCAGTATTTCATCCTGCCGGCCGGACATCCCCACGCCTACGGTGCGGCCCCCCAAGAGGCATGGACTATCTACTGGATTCATTTCAAAGGCAGCCTCGCCCCGTTCTACTGCGCCGGCTCCGAGTTTCCGGCCACGGTCGCCCCCGGCAAGCATTCGCGCATCAGCGAACGGACCGAGCTGTTCGAAGAGATTCTCAACACGCTCAACAGCGGCCTGAACATCGAAAGCCTGCGCTACGCCATGTCCCTGCTCCACCACTACCTGGCCTCGCTGCGTTACATCGGGCTCTACCGGGGGCACGGCGGAAAGAGCAGCGACACGGACCTGGTCGAAACCGTAATCCACTACATGAACGAAAACCTCGAGCGGCGCCTCACGCTCGGCGACATCGCCCGCTATTCGGGTTTTTCGGTCTGCCGCCTCAGCTCGCTCTTCAAGCTCCGGACAGGCCACACGCCGCTCAACTACTTCAATCTGCTGAAGGTGCGCAAGGCGTGCTCGCTGCTCGACACCACCCCCATGCGCCTCAACCAAATCTGTTTCAAGGTGGGAATATCCGACCCTTATTACTTTTCGCGCATGTTCGCCAAAATCATGGGCATGAGCCCCAAGGCCTACCGCAACCGGCCCCGGGGCTGAAACGCCCGCCCCCCTTCGGAACCATCCGGACAATTTGCTATCTTTGCCTGCCGGAACACCCCGCCGAATCGCTCTTCTGCGGCAGCAGCCGTCAGTCCGCAGAACGGATTCGCGCTTCCGGACCATACACATCCATACAACGACAAACCCAACAGGGACAAGACCATGAGGACAAGAAAAGAGTGGCTGGAACACGGCATAGCACTTTACCGACAGGGAGGCCGCGACCGCGAGGCCGTCGCCTGCTTCCGCCGCATCGTATTGTACGAGAACGTGAGACGGGAGTGGGACGCGGTCGCCGCAGCATGGCTCGGCAGGATGCACGCAGAAGGTTGCGGCGTGCGCCGCGACCTGCACACGGCTCTGCTCTGGTACCGCAAAGCGGTGCAGTGGTCTCCGCAATTCGACATCGCCCGGGAGATTCTGAGTGAACTGGAACAGCTGGCTCCCGAGCCGCTCCCCTCGCCCGAAACAATCGACGAACCCGGACTGGGACGGGTGATTGTCAAAAGAACCCGGACCTATTGCCGAATCGGCCGATTCAGGGAAAATGCCGTCGAGGTGCATATTCTCCCCGAGCTGCCCTACGACTATGCCGTCGTCCTCGCCTGGTCGCATTTCCGGAACCGGCTCGAAGACAGTTACCTGCCCCCAGTCCTCGACGAGAGTTTCCGCCGCAGCTACCCGCTGTTCCGTCTGCGTGTCGAGCGGGGCGCGGGACATCGATACGGCTACCGCCAGGAGGGAAGATGCTACACGATTGTCACTCCGTGCGACGTGCGGTTCGACGAATTGATTACACGCGAGGCCATCGTCGAACGGGGATGGGAGCTGATGCTCACGGCTGCCGAAGAGTTTCTGCCCCGGCGCCTCGAAGAGATTTCCCGGAAGATAGGCATCCCCTACGCATCGTGCCGCATCAAGCGCCTCAAAAGAGCGCTGGGGCTCTACTATCCGGATGAGAAAAGGGTCGTCCTCTCCTGCCACCTGATGAAGTATCCGCTGCTGAAGGTCGATGCGGTAATCGTACACGAACTTTGCCATGCGATTCACTGCAATCATTCCCAGCAATTCAGAGAGGCCGTCCGGCACTACGGCGGCGACCGAATCGCCGAGGCCGACCTCAACTGGAGCCGCACTCCGCCCTCCGGCCTGTGACCCCGGGCCCCCGAAGGACATTCGGCGGGGAGGCACGCCGGGGAAAGGGAGCTTCCCCGGCCGCCTTCATGCTCGGCACGAAAAAAGGGTCGTTCACCAATCCGTTGTGAACGACCCTTTTCACTGCTTCAGTTCGTCTTTTACTTCAGTTCGTCATACTGCTCGTCGCTCACGGGTTCGAGCCACTCGGTGGAGGCATTCTCGCCCGGAACCTCGAAAGCCAGGTGCGCGAACCAGCTGTCGGCCGCCGCACCGTGCCAGTGCTTCACCCCGGCCGGAATGTGGATGACCGTGCCGGGCAGAATCTCGACGGCCGGTTCGCCCTCCTGCTGGTACCAGCCGCGGCCGGCCACACCGACCAGCATCTGCCCGCCGCCCTTCGTCGCGCGGTGGATATGCCAGTTGTTGCGGCAGCGAGGCTCGAAGGTGACGTTGGCGAACGGAATCTGGGAGTCCGATATGCGGGCCAGATAGCTGTTGCCGATGAAATACTGCGCATAGGCCGTGTTCGGTTCGCCGACGGGGAAAATCATCTCGCGCTGGAATGCGGCGCGGGCATCGTCGCCGGTCGTATCCTCCGCCCACACCTCCTTGGCCAGACGGAATGCCGCCCAGGCCTTGGGCCAGCCCGCATAGAAGCCGATGTGGGTGATGATTTCGGCGATTTCGGTACGGGTGATGCCGTTGTTTTTCGCCGATTGGAGGTGGAAGGTCAGCGAGCTGTCGGTGATACCCTGGCTGATGAGCGAAGTAATCGTCACCAGGCTGCGGTCGCGAAGGCCGAGGCGGTCGGTGCGGCTCCACACCTCGCCGAAAAGGACATCGTCGTTGAGCTCCGCGAACTTGGGAGCGAACTCGCCGAGCTGGTCGCGTCCGGCGGTCTGTACTATCTTTTCCTGTGCCATAACATGAAGTGTTAGAATGCTGAATACGGAGATTAAAAAGATTCTATTCATATCGTTTTCCGTTCAAGTAGTTTTCGAAAAAATCGCTTATCCTGTCGAAGGGAATCGCTTCGAGATTGTCATAAAGGTCGGTGTGGTTGGCTCCGGGGACAATCAGAAGTCGCTTGTTGTCGCCCTTGAGGCGTTTGTGGGCATCCTCGCTGAAGTAGCGCGAATGGGCGTTCCCGCCATGTACCAGCAATACGGCGCTGCCTATTTCATCGATATAGGTAAGCAGGGGCATATTGATGAATGCCAACGAATTGATTTTGTTCAAACCGTCGTTGGAGTTGGGCGAACGACGGTGGTAGCCGCGTTCGGTCTTGTAATAATCGTGATACTGGCGGACAAAAAGCGGAGCATCCTCCGGCACGGGGTCCGCCACACCGCCGTCGCGCTCGTAGGTGCCGTTCCGGTAATCCTCCGTGCGCTGCTCGCTCAGGGCGACGCGCTTGGCGAGGCGAGCCTCTGCACTATTCTCCGCATCGAAATATCCGTTGGCGTTCACGCGGCTCATGTCGTACATGGTGGAGGTCACCGTAGCCTTGATGCGCGGGTCGCTGGCCGCAGCGTTGAGGGCGAAGCCGCCCCAACCGCAAATTCCGAGAATGCCGATGCGGCCGGCATCCACATCCTCGCGCGTGGTGAGATAATCGACCGCCGCGCTGAAATCCTCGGTACTGATTTCGGGCGAGGTAAGGCAGCGGGGCTCTCCGCCGCTCTCGCCGTAGAACGAGGGGTCGAACGCGATGGTCAGAAAGCCGCGTTCGGCCAGCGTCTGGGCATAACGGCCCGAGACCTGTTCCTTCACGGCGCCGTAAGGACCGCTCACGGCGATGGCCGCCAGGGGCCCCCGGGCGCCTTTCGGCTTATAGAGGTCGGCCGCCAGCGTGACGCCGTAGCGGTTGTGAAAGGTTACTTTCGTGTGTTCCACCCGGTCGCTCTGCGGGAAAGTCTTGTCCCAGGCTTCCGTCAATTCCAATGTATCCATACTCGTCGATTTAAAAATTTTTTCAGTCGTTCTTCCCGATGACGCCGGTGCGCCGGCGAAAACCAGGAGCCCAAGCAGGGCGATTCTTCCTATCTTTTCCATCGTAAAACCGTTTGTTCACTCTCCGTGTCCGCCGACGTCCGCCGCCCGCCTCTCTGCGGCCCGCGGGGGTGCGGGAGTGCGGTTCGTATCCGCATTTCGACACGATGCAAAGGTAAGGCCGCTCCGCCGTTCCGCCGGTAGACCGATTACGGATTGAGTTACCTCTTTTACGGAATTTCAACCTTTCACCGGCCGCTGCTGTTCGGCATCGTAGCGGTCGCCCACGACAGGGACGGCGGCGGCCGTTTCGAGTTCGCGCCGCTCCTCCGCCGCAAAGGTACGGAAAGAGCCTCGCAACGGTTTTGCTGCGAGGCTCTTTTCACTCTGCTGTGGAGTCCGTTCCGGAATCCGGCTAGGTCGGCCGTGCCGTAGACCTCGGCCGTGTCGAAAAAGGTATACCCCATCTCCACGGCGGCGGCCAACAGCTCCGTCATTTCGCGCCGGTCGGCTGGCGCACCGTAGGCGTGGCTCATGCCCATGCAGCCCAGGCCGACGGCAGAGACTCTCAATCCGCCCTTGCCCAACACTCTGTATTCCATGGTCACTCTCCTTTCACCGGAAGCCGCATGCTGCCGAGGTAGGCCCGCTCCTTCTCCTCGAGCGACATATTGAAAAAACGTTTCTCCTTATCGAGCGACCGCATCCGGGTCATCTCCTCGTCGGTGAGTTCGAAATCGAAGATTGCGATGTTCTCCTCGATATAGTCGGGATTCGAAGCTCCGGGAATGGCAGAGAAACCCTCCTGTATGTGCCAGCGGAGAATCACCTGGGCGGGAGTCTTGCCGTGCGACGCGGCGATGCGGCGGATAACCGGGTCTTCGAACAGCACCCCGTTGCTCATCGCACCGCCCAACGGGAACCAGCAGGTGACGTGGATGCCGTAGGGCTTCACCTTTTCGCGCATGGCGAGCCGCTGGGCATAGGGGTGGCACTCAATCTGCAACACGGCGGGTTTCACGCGCGAAGCGGTCATGATGCGTTCGAACACCTCGTCGCTCGCATCGAAATTGCTGATGCCCAATGCCCGCACCTTGCCCAGGGCGACGGCCTTCTCCATGTCGCGCCACGCACCCACGAAATCGCCGACCGGCTGATGGACGTACAGCAGGTCGATGTAGTCGAGCTGCATGCGCTCCAGCATCCGGTCGATGGCCTCCAGCGTCCTGCCCTCGCCGTACTCGGTCGGCCAGAGTTTGCTGGTTATCCAAATCCGCTCGCGCGGCGTGCCGCTCTCCGCCATGAAGGTCTTCACGGCCCGGCCGACACCGGCCTCGTCATTGTAGGCGTGAGCGGTGTCGATGTGCCGGTAGCCCGCCCGCAGGGCCGTGAGACACGACTGCTCGCACACTTCGTCCGACGGCTGGAGGAAAGTCCCCAGTCCGAACTGCGGCATCAGAATCCCGTTGTTGAGCTGCACCAGCGGCACATCGGCGGCTGTCTTGTAGACATCGACATCCTGCGCGCAGACAGAGGCGCAGACCATCGAGGCTGCGCACGCAAACATACCCAAAAATCTCTTCTTCATATTCTCCAATCGGTTTTCAATGGTTTCACGGCACAAAATTAGCAGGAACCGTTCCGAGCGTCTTTACGAAAAACACGGCTCGCATTACAATTATTTCGGTTTTTGAACGCCGGTGCCGCCGCTATCCGTAAAAAAGGTAATTCGAACCGAAATTTGTATAACGGCCGCAGGCAGAAAGAGGTATAACTTTGCATTCGGAACAATCTAACGAAACAGAAGATATGAATACGGTAAAATTGAACAACGGCGTCGAAATGCCGCAGATGGGTTACGGCGTCTACCAGGTCTCGCCCGCCGAATGCGAGCGGTGCGTAAGCGACGCCTTGCAGGCGGGCTACCGCATGATTGACACGGCACAGGCCTACCACAACGAGGAAGGCGTCGGCAACGCCGTGCGCCGAAGCGGCATCGACCGCAAGGAGATTTTCCTCGTGTCGAAAGTGTGGATTTCCAACTACGGCTACCAAAAGGCGAAAGCCTCCATCGACGAAAGCCTGCGCAAACTGCAGACCGACTACATCGACCTGATGCTCCTGCACCAGCCTTTCTGCGACCGTTACGGAGCCTACCGCGCACTGGAGGAGGCATACGGGGAGGGAAAACTTCGCGCCATCGGCGTCTCGAACTTCTATCCCGACCACTTCATCGACCTGGCCAGCAACGTGGAAATCGTCCCGGCGGTCAATCAGGTGGAGACGCACGTCTTCGACCAGCAAATCGAACCGCAGCGAATCATGGAGGAGTTCGGTACGCGCATCATGTCGTGGGGACCGCTGGCCGAAGGCCGCAACGGCTTCTTCACCCATCCGCTGCTGGCCGAAATCGGCAGCAAGTACGGCAAAAGCGTGGCTCAGGTCGCCCTGCGCTGGCTGATTCAGCGCGGCGTCATCATCATCCCCAAATCGACGCACATCGAACGGATGCGACAGAACATCGATATCTTCGACTTCTCGCTCTCCGACGCCGAGATGACCGCCATCGCCGGACTCGATACGGGCAAAAGCCTCTTCTTCGACCACCACGATGCCGAAACCACCCGCATGTTCATGAACTGGAGGTAATGCCATGAAGAAGAACTTAGGAAATACGCCCGTAGTCGCACCGCTGCCGGTCCTCATCGTGGCGAGCTACGACCGATACGGTACGCCCAACGCCATGAATGCGGCCTGGGGAGGCCAGTGCGGCTATCACCATGTCGCGCTGAACCTCTCGCCCAATCACAAGACCACCGAGAACCTCAAACACACGAAAGCGTTCACGCTCAGCATCGCCACCGTCGATACGCTGGTGATATCCGACTACTTCGGCCTCGTATCGGGACACAAGGAGAACAAAATCGAAAAAGCGGGCGTACACGTCTCGCGCAGCGAATTCGTCGATGCACCCGTCATCGAAGAGTATCCCCTGACGCTCGAATGCCGGGTGGTCGAGATGCGGGAGGCCCTGGGCGAAATGCACGTAGTGGGAGAGGTCGTCAATGTCCGGGCCGACGATTCGATACTGGATGCGCAGGGCAAAGTGGATTCGGGCAAGCTGCAACCGATTTCCTACGATTCGGTATCGCACTCCTACCGTGTGCTCGGCGACCGGGTCGGCAAAGCATTCAAGGACGGAAGCGGGATACTCTAAAATTCTAAGATACGGCAGCGGTTGCTGCCGTATTTTTTTTCGCGATGAACGCTGTCTCCGCCGGTTCCGAATCGCAGCGGCCCGCCGCCCTTATCCGATGACAAAAACCCTGCTTCGGACAAACACGTTCCGACCCGGAAAAGAACACCGCATCGCAACCCCAACCACAAAACTGCTGCACCTTCCGGCACTCCTCCCTCCAACAGCCGCGCCACCCCAACCACAAACCCAAATCTGCCGCACCTTTCGACACTCCTCCCCCCAACAGCCACGCCACCCGACACCTCAAAACCCAAATCTGCCGCACCGCCCGACACTCCTCCCCCAACAGCCGCGCCACCCGACACCTCAAAACCCAAATCTGCCGCACCGCCCGACACTCCTCCCCCCCCCAACAGCCGCACACCCGACACCATAAAACCAGAACTGCGCATCGCGCGACACCATAAAACGCCAGCGCGACAAACAAATTTCCCGCGGTTCATCGCGCCGGCGTTCAATCATCAATCGGCTGCGGACCGGCTAATGCCCCTCCTCGTTGAAGAGATTTGTACGCACCGATTTTCAATTATCTATCTAATTCACATTGTTATTCCGACAATAAATCATGCCGTATGAGAGACTTTGAAGCGACGGAAGGGGTGGAAAGACAAACTAACGCCGTATGGATTTTTCCAATTCATCCATTACTTTTCCCGCACGAGCAATATCATTAGATTGTGCGTCTCCATCGTATGAGGATTTTGTTCCTAAATTGGCAATATCAATAGCCTCGCAGCCAATCGTCAGAAGAACAGGAACCGACAGCATCAAAAGAATATATAACCGGGCCGAAAATATCTTGCCGGATGCCGCCGTAAAAATCATGGGCCGAAATGTATCACATAAACTTCGGCAAAATTTATGCATTGACTCTTCGTAAATAACACAATAATGCAACTATGAACAAGCTGGGTCTTGCAATTTGTCTTGCAATCGGTTCAATGGGATGTTCCAAGGAAGATTCCCAGCCTCAAGGGCCGGAACGTGTCGTAATTCAGGCACAGATGCCTCGTGACGATGCCGGCACCTCGACCCGCACGTCGATGAGCGGCGCCACGGCTTCGTTCATCGCCGGGGATAAAATCGGGGTGTCGGAAACGCTGACGCAACGCAGCAACGTGCCCTACACAGCCTCCGGCAGCGGTTCTTCGATGACATGGACCACCCCTGCCGCCACGACCATGTACTGGTTCAACTCCACGGCCACACATACCTTTTATGCCTATTATCCGTACAATGCCGCCAATAACGGCAATATAGTCTCAATCCCGGTACTGGCCAACCAGACGTTCGGTTCTGCACCCGACGTAAATGCGGACATGCTCGTCGCCGGCCCCAAAACACAGGTGCTCGGCACGGGCGGCAGCACCGTGGCATTTACCGGTTCCACGGCGTTCTCCCACGCTTTCAGCCTGCTTAAATTTACAATCTCCACCTCCCTGCTTTCTACCTACACCCTGAAATCGATGACGCTCAGGGGCGGCAACACGACCGTGGGCCCCAATAAACCGTACGGAATGTTCAACACGGCCAACACGGTTTCCAAGGTGGGCTACGACCTTGTCGCACGTTCGCTCTCGGTTACGGCGGCCAACAATACGGCGGCCAATTTTTCCCAGTCAGTCACCAGACCAATCACTTCGACCGGGCTGCTCGGCAGTATTCCAATCACCGTTTATGCACTCGTACTGCCCGGCCAATATACCGGGACGGGCCTGCTGAACCCGTCGGTTCAGGTGCAGGTCACCTCGCTGTTGGGAGGTAACCAGCAGACCGCGGTCATACCGCTCAATGTAACCAATTTCCGTCCGGGATACATGTATTCTTTCAGCCTGCAAATCGGCAACGGCCTGATTGACATACTATAAACAATTCAATAAACCAATCGTTTAAATTCCAGCTATTATGAAAAAAATGATTTTACTCGCTTGCATGGTCCTCGGATGGGTAGCCTGCGACAAAGACGACGTTTGCTCTCGGGATTCGGAACCTACCAACAACGTGATACGTTTCTCCCCCTCAATTATTTCCGCGACCATGACCTCACGTACCGCCTATTCAGGGAGTAGCGCTTCCTGGATATCGGGTGATGCCATCGGTATCTATGCCGACCGCCCCACGGGCAATCCTCCCGCCAATGTGCAGTATTCCTACAACGGTACGGCATGGACTACCTCCACCAACCTGTACTGGACCGACGGCATCACTGCCCATAAATTCCTCGGCTATGCGCCTTATGCCGCTGCAAACCCGACTTACACGGCCGTCAAACTGCCTTCGCTGACCGGACAGACCGGCACGATTGACCCGACGAAAGATTTCCTGATATCGAACAACGCATGGACCACCGGTGTCACACGTCCCGCATCGGCCCCCTACTCGGTCTCGCTCATATTTACTCATGCCCTGACCCTAATCGAGTTCAATATCTCCGTCACCGGTTTTGCCGCCAACACGACCCTGACCAACCTTATCACCGCGGTATCGTCGGGGGGCGCGCTGATTACGAGCGACGCCACGACTTCGACCATCAACCTGACCAACGGTGCAATCACCGCAGGAACCACCGCCAACACCGTCACGGCGACACCCGGCACACCTCCGACCCTGTCTGCCACCCCCACCAAGCTCTACCTGCTGATTCTACCGGGTACCTATACATCGCCCACGCTTGCCGTCACCCTGAGTGAAGCCGGAACAGCGGTCAGCGTGCCCGCCGCGGCAATCGGAACCACGACTTTCGCACCGGCGACCAAATACGCCTACACCGTCAATGTGACCCGTACGGCGATAACCATTTCGAATCCGAGCATCACCGACTGGATTTCAGGGACCGGCGGCAACATCAATATCCCGCTCTAAGGATGGCGTATGTCGGGTTCCGAAATTGGAGTTTGCCGCATCTCAGGTATAAGAGATGAAAAAATGCCGGGAAACGACAGAAACCACTCTGTGCCCCCCGAAACACCTTAACGGGAATAGAATGAGTTCCCGGGAAAACGAGGGATAGGGGTGGAACACCTCCCAATCAATGTAACAGTCTAAGAAAATGGACTGTTACATTGTTTGGAATATATTCATGCAACTCTTGCCGTTCTCGTATCGGCTTCTCCCGATTCTGTTTCTCGAATAATCGGAAGCGAGGCGTTTCAATGTAAACTCCACGAATTCTTTTCCCTGGCCTCGTCGGGCAAGAGGCCCATAAAACGCCAGCGCGACGAACAATTTTCCGTTGTTCGTCGCGCTGGCGTTCAATCATCAATCCGCTGCGGACCGGCTAATACTCCTCCTCGTTGAAGAAGTGATTGCGATTTGAATATCAATTGTTTAGATGTTTTACCGCGAATTTTAGCCAAACAAACCGCGCTATCTGAGACGATCAAGCACCATTGACAAACATTTCGAACAAACATAAAACACTCCTTGGGCTATATGATTAAAGACCTTTTATAACACCCGCTTTATTCTCTCGCAAGCTTGATAAAGTAGCGACTGTTTAACTGGACAATCATCAATCTTGGCTCTTAAAATTTTTTTGCATTTCTTCAAACTCTATTTTATTCATTTTTTCTCTTACAGCTACTGCAATATCTCCATTAGCCCGAATAGGCGGATAAGGCGATAACATCACATTAGAAACCAAACCTTCAGTAGTATAATTACAGTGTATTTTTAAGAGTCCATTGTCAAATTTTATTTTATCTTTTACGAGAAAAATTCTTACCTCATTTTCATACTGAAAGGATTTTCGCTTCAATAGCATTAGTGACAGATAGTGTTCCCTGTTCATAGTATTAGGAAAGAATTTCGCGTAATGCGGTGAAGAAGGCTTGTATAGATTCATAGTTCACTCTTCCAATATATACCTCATAGCCATTATTTTTGGCATACTCGTCCCAAAATCCGAGGAGTTTATCTTGTACCAAAGAAATTCTAACCGTTTTTGTATTCCCACCAGCATACACGCGCCAGCAGGCATCTTCATTAGTCGAAGATTTTTCCGATACACACATACACGCAATATCTTCAGTCGTATATCCTTTTTTCGAGCAATCAATGCCGTAGTATAACTACTCAAATGGGTCGTACCACATCTCAGGTGATACAAATACCAATTCCCTATTATCCACCGATTCTATAAATCTATCTATCGGCATATACTTAAAAATCGTTTTTTTGCCTTTGGGGAATGAATAGCCATTCAACATATGAATATGCTCATATCAATCTAACAGAGAACTTATTACGGATTTCATAATAACATTATTTGGTAGTACACTTACTTATTTCAAAAGAGATTTAATGCTTACAAGCATATAAACTATTTGCTCAATACGCAAAATAATTAGACTATACATGATATATTTTGGCAAAGTCGCTAAAATATTCGAACTAATCTACTATCTTTGCACTTGGCAGATAAAATATGCAGTATAATGACTAAGGATATGAACCGGCTAAAAGTAGTGCTTGCCGAAACAAAGCGCACGAACCGTTGGCTGGCAGAACAATTAGGAAAAGATCAAGCAACGGTTTCTAAATGGTGCACTAACACCAGTCAGCCGAGCCTTGAAACACTATTCCAAATAGCGGAATGTTTAGGCGTTAAAGTTCAGGATTTGATAAGTAAAGACAATCCTAAAAGCAATGAGTAAGATACAGAATATAGACAAAAATATAGTCGCAAATGTTGCCGAACGCATTGAACGACTGATTGCCGATGCACAAACTCATGTCGCGCGGGCAGTAAACACTACCGAAGTCATTACCAAATATGAAATCGGACGCATTATTGTGGAGGTCGTACAGGAGGGCGAAGAACGCGCGACATACGGGAAGCAATTGTTACAAGGTGTAGCCGACTTGTTGACTGAACGATTGGGCGATGGCTGGTCAGCGGAAACATTGAAAAGATGTCGCAAATTTTTCATAATGTATTCGGTCAAGGAAATTGGAACAACAGTGTTGACCGAATCTTTTGACAACAATTTGGTCAACAGTGTTGACCAAATTCAAAAATCCGCAACACGGTCACGGAAATCGGATGCAACATATCCTTTCTCACTCTCTTGGTCTCACTATTTGGTACTAATGCGCATCGAGTCCGATGCCGAGCGCAATTTCTACGAAATCGAGTGCCAAAAACAAAATTGGAGTGTGCGACAGTTGCAACGGCAGTATAATTCGAGCCTGTATGAGCGGTTGGCATTGAGCCGCGACAAAGATGCCGTGATGCGATTGGCGCAAGAGGGACAGACTGTCAGCAAGCCTGAGGACATACTCAAAAATCCGTTGACACTGGAATTTCTCGGACTGAAACCCGAAGCAGTTTATTCGGAGAGCAAGTTGGAAAACGCAATTATAGACAAAATGCAACAATTCCTGCTGGAACTCGGCAAAGGTTTCCTATTCGAGGCTCGGCAGAAACGATTTACGTTCGACGAGGAGAATTTCTATGTAGATTTGGTGTTTTACAATCGTTTGCTGCAATGCTACGTATTGATTGATTTGAAGGTCGGAAAACTTTCGCACCAGGATTTGGGACAAATGCAGATGTACGTCAATTATTACGACCGTCACGTAAAAGAGGATTTCGAGAAGCCGACCATAGGCATCCTGCTCTGCAAAGAGAAGAAAGACGCACTGGTGGAACTGACCCTACCCAAAGATGCCAATATTTACGCGCAGCAATATGCATTGTATCTACCCGACAAAAGCACATTGCAGGCCAAGTTGAAAGAGTGGATTGACGAACAGGATTAAGCAGAATAAATTATTCAAATACTACCAACCAATAATATTATGGTCACAATCATCAATAAAGTAAAAGCGGGAAAACATCCATTATTGGATTTAAGTAAATTTAGTGATGAAGAAAAGAAATTAATCGATATTCTAGCAATAGAATGGTATGTCACTTGTTGTGGTATTGTATCTACAAGTCCACGGAGTACTTACAAATATGCTCTTATTAAGCCTACAGAGAAATATAGTGAATTGTTTAATTTCGAACTTGAGATTGCGGTATGTTTTAGTGACTACACAACATTAGAGCCTAGAGCTCTTGATGCTTATGAATTGGTATATAGTCAGAATCCAGGCTTCAGGGTTGAGAAAACAATAACAATATTATTATCAAAAGATAATGATGTTCGTACTAAGTTACAGGACATCTTAAGGAAAGATCCAGAATATCAGATTATAATTCCATTTTCTTATAAAGAAATATTAGAGAACAAAGACTCGTTTTTCATCCGCAATAGATTCAAAGAATTCTTTTATTCAAGAGATTTATTTTCATTTCAAAATCCTCTAACAAAAGACTTCTATTTCTTCGGAAGAAAGGAATTAATACATAATATCGTAAGTAAGCATAATAGCAATGAGAATTCAGGTCTATTTGGGCTGCGCAAGACAGGAAAGACGTCAATCGTATATGGCATACAGCGTGTATTAAAAAACAGCAATCAATGCTCAGTTTACATTGATTGTCAGGATCCATCTTTCCATAAATCGGGATGGAATAGAGCATTGTGGATTATTATAAGCAAAATAAAAGAGCAAAACAATATAGAATGCAAGATTCATATAGAACAAGAATATACGGAGGTTAATGCGTCATCACTATTTGCTAAAGATATTACTGCAATTTATAAAAAAGCTAAAAGTAAGATCTTAATAATCTTTGATGAGGTTGAGCATATAACTTATAATGTATCTCCAAGTAATCATTGGCACAAGGGTAATGATTCATTATATTTTTGGCAAGCATTGCGTTCTGCTTATCAAAGCAATATAGATATTTTTACGTATTTAATCGTTGGCACAAACCCAAAATGTGTTGAAATAGCGTCAATAAACGGAACGGATAATCCTATCTTCAATCAAATTCCTTACCAATATATTCCTTCATTTGATGTATCACAAACAAAAGATATGGTCAATAAGTTGGGCGGAATAATGGGTTTGAAATTCGATGATATTATTTATGGTAAATTAACGGATGATTTTGGCGGACATCCATTTCTTATCCGACTTGTATGTAGCCAAATCCATCAAATTGTCGGGGAACAGAGACCTGCAAGAGTTGACAAATCTGTATATGAACAAGCAGTGGTATTATTCAATACAAAGTACGGCAATTATATTAAAATGGTTATAAACATACTAAAAGAATATTACTCGGATGAATATGAAATGCTTAGAATGCTCGCTATTGGAGATATAACCACTTTCAATGAATTTGCTGCAACTTCTAGAGAATATACCAACCATCTTCTTGGATATAATATACTAGACATGAACAATGAATCTTACACTTTTAAGATAGAGGCCATAAGGCATTATCTAGAATTGGATAATAGATATACAAGAATCAAATTATCTCAGGACGAAAAACGTAAAGAAATATCAGAAAGACGAAATATAATAGAGCCCAAACTACGTATAATGGTCAGACAAATACTGACAACTAAATACGGTCAAAATGAAGCTAAACAAAAGATTCTATCAGTTTATGGCGGTGAACGAGAAAGAAACTATTACTCATATTCTATAAAAGATATTTTTGATCCTAACAAAGCCATCATTTACTTCGAAGACCTAAAAAAAATAATATCTAAGTATTGGGATGATTTCAAACATCTATTTGGTTCAGACCAATCCAGGTTTAATACCTATATGAGCAACATTAACAAATATAGAGTAGATGCACATGCAAAAGATATAAGCGATGATGAGATGAGCGAATTTAGAGTTAGTGCCAGAAAAATAGAACAATACATATCTGATTATTTTGATTAATCTAAAGATAGATATGTGAAATAAAGTTTTTCGTATTTACACAACTCCTTGTTTATTGAATGCAGATTATATATTTCATACTGGCTATTGTTATTCTTGCGATATGGTTAGGACCATATGTCCTAATCGTTTTAGTCTTATGGTGGATAATTGCATTAGTGACAAGAAAAGGAACTGAGGTAAATAATAAATCTGCTAATAAATTCGACAACAATAGTCCAAATAATACTTCTATAAAAGAGGCTAACACCACCTATTTCCCGAAAGACTATTTTGAGATAAGCCAGCAGCAGAGTAAAAAAATTCAATCTGTTATCAATATCTTGAAGACCACAGAGGCTTCTGATACATATAAGATTATCCATCGACTAAACTCATTAGAACTCAGCTATTGGGAGCAACGGTCTGTTTACATATCGTCTGATTTGTATAGTCATATTCTAAAAGTAACAAGAGAGCGTATTGGCTCTGCTAAACGTGATTTTGTCAAACGGGAGTGTGAGATCGTCATGCAGATTGTTGAGTTGTTAAAAGAAAATACTTCAGCAGACGATATAGTTCGTGCAATCTTACCACCGAAGGAAGATGCGGTTAATGTTGTTAAGTATGAGGTTGTTGTAGCAGACACCGAGGATAGCATAAATGAACCAGCCAAAGGACAATCCGAATATCCGCAGGACAACGGCTGGGAAGCCGTAGAAGATTTGGAAAATCATCCGCTGCGAGATAAGGAGTATTGTCGGCAATTGCACAAGAGAGTTGAAGTTCTCCATCAAAATGGAGAACTGGATAAAGAGATCGACTTTATTCGGGAGACTATACAAAGTTACGAATCGGCAGAATTGCCGTGTCGATATTGGCAGTTGTTATTGAATGTTCGTATTGCTGAGGCGTCAAAAAAGAGGAATGTAGAATTGATAGCGCCAGTCGTATCGCAAATTGTTGCCAGTTTAGCCGAGAATGCTACCCGGCAAGAAAAAGATCGACCTGTCGAGTCTGAATATTCTACGCAGTCGACTGATATTTCCGATGGTATCTTCGACAGATTTCGGATATCAAGGCAAAATAGATATGATGACGATGTATGCCCTACAGAAGGTGTACCTTATTGGGAACATACTTATGTCTATTCTGTTGTCGATTTGCAGAAAGCGAACAATCTGCAAAGACAGTTTTATAACTACTTCAAGGCGCAGTTTCTCAAAGAACGCTATTTGGATATTGAAAATAATTCGAACTATGCCTTTGTATTGATGTTTGACCTGGCTGACGACTACAAGAAGCACAAAGATTACGAGTTGCTCCAACAACAACTCGAAACATTGGCAGAAAACTATCCGGTAGTAGCACAATACATCAATAGAGCCTTATCGGAGGTGGTTACAACCGTCAATCGAGAAGAGGCAGAAAGCACTTTGCAATCATACGACAAATCTCGGGGTCAATTGTGCAAGTGGGTTACCCCTAATGAAACAATAGAAGTCCAGGGCATCAAACTAACGCGAGGGAATTTTTATATTGGCGAATGCTTCCGTCTTCCCGATAGCATCATTAGGAAAAACAGTTTTTACACTTCCGGATACAAAGGGGTCTACATTTACGGTTCTGTTCTGAACCCTGATTTACCGGCAAGTAATGATGTACCTTCAAAAAAGGTATTTTGCTCATATAAAGATATGTCACCTGCTTGGCGGTACGAATATCTGATGTGGTTGTCAGGTAAGATGCAAGCAGTTGATGTATCGGTGGAGATTCTTCTGTTCTATCTTTACGGCTGTGAAATACGCATGTTCATTGACCCGCGAACAAAGAAATCGGAACGGAGAACTATGCTGTCAGATATCATTGGACTGTACAAATCTCTGAATTTCGAATCTTCCGAGGATTATGACGGGTCGTTACAACAGAAATTAAGTGATTTTATCGGATGTGCTATTGTTAAATATTTTCGTGACAACAAAGAAGATTTCTATACAAAAGGAATATTAAAAGATTGTAGCACATATCAAGATTATTATATCGCACAGAAAATTGCGGGAACAAAGACATTATCACCGGAAGATGCTTTTGGTATTGCCAATGAAATATACGATATCGAGCGACTTGTTCCGTCTGGATATATTTCGGTTGCACGGGAATATTTTATGGAGGACTTCACCGGATTATATAAAAATCTCGATGCAAACTTCGAAATGACGACGCAGAATAAATCATTTTGTTACTACAGTTACTTCAATAATACTTATTTCAATTCCGAGAAGATCGACTTTTGTTATACAATAGATTCTCTGCCGTCAAATCTTTGGATGATTCAAGACGCCATTAGAAGTTGCTATTGGAGTGTCGAGTCTAGATTCCGACGCTATAATCAGGTGAAAGAGCGTTCGGGCGGCAAAGAGACCATTGCTGCCATACAGTTATTGCCCGACAATATAGACATACGGGAGATACCGAAGATCCAAACGTTGATTGCTCATATTGAAAGCGAGATGCAATCAAACACCTACTTGGTTAAACAGATCGATTGGTTGCTAGCCCTGTGGGAATATGAACGTAAAGACGAAAAAAGTATTCATAAAGAGTATGCCGATTCCATTATCGGCGGTCTGCGTCGTTTAGGTTTCGACATCGTGCCGGATTATGAGATCGACAAAAAACGTTTCAACTTTGGCGATATTTGTGTGATATACAAAAACGAGGAGCATTACCCCGTTAAATCCACTACGAAGTATGACAGGTCCGAACTGTTTATAAAATTGGCATCGCATATAGTGCTTGCAGACAAAGCATCTAATAGCGATATTGCATTCGTCGAACAACAACTGAAATCTTTCAACAATACAGCAGGCAATCATTTTCATTTGATGGCATCTATCCGATGGAGATTTCAGGCGAAAAAGCAACCGATTGACAAACGGACACAAAGTATCGCTGACACGTTGACACGCGAACAGCGAACCTATATGGGGAATGCGTTGATTCGGCTTACCTGCATAGACGGAGATATTCATCCAAAAAGAATTGACCGCCTGAAAAAAGTTTTGCCGTTGCTGGGCATTGAGTCGGACAATATCCATGCCCAAGTCCACCGACTGCTTACCGATAGCGACGGGTTCGCTGTGGTAGAGAAAAGATCGGATGCCGTTGAATTTGCCATAAATGGTGAACAAGCATCTGCACAACGACCAGACGCACCAAGCGTCATCATCAATCCGAAGAAACTCCGTATCTTCGAACAGCAAACAAAGGTTGCACAGGAACTGCTATCAGATATATTTGTCGATGAGGAGACAGCAAAGCCCCAAACGACATCGGACAACACGCCCAACGTATGGATGGACCTGTTGAAGTTGTTATTGACCAAAGACCTGTGGGAGCGTTCAGCCGTCGAGAATATGTGCAAAGAACGCGGATTGATGTTGGGTGCGGTATTGGAGCAGATCAACGACTTCGCATACGAAAAAGTTGATGACGCAGTTGTCGAAGACGATGGCGAGAATATATATGTTATGTTGGATTATAAAGAGCAATTAATATGATAAAACCCAAAGAACGAGAGACTATTATCCAATCGTTGAAGAGCGGTGTCGTGCCGCGGCTCGGCTTGCAGCATATTCAGGTAGGCCGAAGCGAAGAGTTGAAGTCGTTTGTAAATGATGTCGCAACTATTTCGGAAGGTGGCACTGCATTCCGTTTAGTTATCGGAGAATATGGCTCCGGCAAAACATTTTTCCTGTCGCTTGTCAGAAGTATCGCTTTACAGAAAGGATTGGTGACGATGAATGCCGATTTATCACCCACCAAACGCCTGCATGGAACCGACGGTCACGCCCGGGTTTTATTGTCGGAGCTTATATCGTCAATATCCACCCGAACCAAACAGGACGAAAATGCGCTGCCGAACATTCTTGAGAAGTTTATATCGAATGCCCGAGTGAATGCGGAGCAGAGTAACCGCGACGTTGCATCGGTCATATACGAGCAGTTGAGCGATTTGAATGAATATCCGGGTGGATATACATTTGCGCAGGTCGTCAATAAATATTGGACTGCGTATGAATCCGGCAATGATATATTAAAAGACCGCGTTCTGCGCTGGTTGAGAGCAGAATATACGACAAAGAGCGACAGTTTGCGCGACCTCGGGGTGCGTGAATTTATCAACGACGCTTCATTCTTCAATACGCTGAAACTTTACTCTATTTTGGTGCAAAAGGCGGGATATAGCGGTTTGCTGGTTTGTATGGACGAAATGGTCAATCTCTACAAAATATCCAACAGTGTCTCCCGCAAGGCCAACTATGAGGAGATCCTGAATATTCTGAACAATACGCTTCAGGGAACTTTGTCGCATATCGGATTTATCATGTCGGGGACACCGGAGTTTTTGACGGATGGCAATAGAGGACTGTATAGTTACGAGGCATTGAAATCCCGATTGGCAGAGAACAGTTTTTCGAAAAATCTCGGATTGACAGACTATAATTCGACCGTGCTGCGTCTGGCCAATCTTACGAAAGAGGAACTGTACCTGCTGCTGATGAATCTGCGCAATGTCTTCGCAGGTGGTGACGAACGCAAATACTTGGTCCCGGCCGAGGCGTTGCTTGCCTATCTGAATCATTGCGCCAATAAAATCGGTGACAACTATTTCCGTACTCCGCGCAACACGATTAAAGGATTTCTGGATTTGTTGTCGATGCTTGAACAATATCCCGACTTGAAATGGTCGGATATGATTGAGCAAATCGAGGTCGCGCGAGATGTCGAACCGACCGAGGTCGGAGCGATTATCGCGCAGCAAGGCGAAGCCCAAAGCCATACGGACGACGATGCTTTTGCATCATTCAAATTGTAACTTTTATGGCAAAGGCTTCTGCATCTTTTGACCTCCTCGACAAGCGCGTCCGCCGATGGATCTGGCGGCAAGGTTGGACATCTCTGAAGGATATACAGGAGAATGCCATTCCTATTGTACTTGTCGGTGACCGCGATGTTATTATAAGCGCCTCAACCGCAGGAGGAAAGACCGAAGCCGCCTTTCTGCCCATTCTGACATCTATATTGCAAAGCGGCAGAACTTGCGGTTATCATGTATTGTACGTAAGCCCATTAAAGGCGCTTATCAATGACCAATATCGCCGCCTCTCCGATATGACTGCCGAAATGGGGATAGATGTTATCCCTTGGCATGGCGATATAGATGCCGCCCGAAAAACCCGGTCGCTGAAAAATCCCAACGGCATTGTTATCATTACCCCCGAATCGCTCGAATCGTTTTTGATAAATCGGGAGCGATTTGTAATTGGGGCGTTCTCCTCTCTGCAATATGTGGTCATAGATGAACTGCATTCGTTTATCGGCACGGAACGCGGCAAACAGTTGCAATCGCTCCTGTCACGAATCGAACAGGTTACACGCCGTCATATACCCCGTATTGCGATGAGTGCGACATTTTCAGACTATGATGCCGTGAAATATTTTCTTCGCAACGATGGTTCGATGCCGTGTGCCATACCGCCGCAAGGAGAAAGCAATCACGAAATCAAGATACTCGTCAAAGAGTATATCGCATCAAAAGATACGGACATAACCGCCCCTATATCGCAGGAAATATACAACCATCTGCGCGGAAGCAACAACCTTGTCTTTACCAATAATCGCGCAGAGGCCGAGGAGTACGCCGTACAATTGTCGGATATATGCGAAGAGAACGGTGTTCCCAACGAGTTCAGAGTCCATCATGGCAGTATATCAAAAATAGAACGGGAATCGGTTGAACGCGATTTGCAGAAAGGCGAACATCCGGTAACCGCTTTTTGCACTTCGACATTGGAATTGGGCGTGGATATCGGCAAAGTCAAGTCCATCGCCCAGATTGGCACTGCCCTATCTGTTTCCGGACTGCAACAGAGACTTGGCCGTTCCGGCAGGCGAAATGAACCATCCATTTTGCGGGTATTTTCAATCGAGCGGAATGATGACGGATTGTTGCATGATTTGAGAAGCAGCCTTGTGCAAAATATCGCGGTTATCGAGTTGATACGCGAACATCGTTATGAAACGCCTGCTATAAACCGGTTCCATTTTTCAACCCTCATTCAGCAAATATTGGCTGTTATAGCCCAATTCGGAGGATTCTATCCCAAAGATGGCTGGACGCTACTCTGTCAAAAAGGCGCATTCAAGAATGTAACGCCCGAACGGTTCCTCGAACTGCTAAAATCTCTTGGCGAGAACGATGTTATTTCACAACTCAATACCGGACAGATTGTGGTAGGCAAATTAGGCGAGAAGATATTGAAATCTCCTGATTTTTATGTCGCATTTGTATCGCCTATTGATTTGACCGTAATAAACAAGGCCAACTCAAAACGCATAGGAATGATTCAGTATGTTCCACAAGTTGGGAAAGTTATCAAACTATCTGGAAAGCGTTGGCTTGTTGATAGTTTTGATGAAGCGACATCAAAGATATATGTGTCTTATATTAAATCTGGCGGAAAGGCAATGTTTGCCGGAGAGGGCATAGATATAGATCGCATTATTGTTGAAAAGATGCGAGAAATCTATCTGACGGATACTATATATTCGTATCTTGATGAACGCACCGGAGCCAAGGAGCATCTGAACCAGAGTCGTCTGTTCTTTCACAACAACCACCTTGCCAACACCTCGTTTCTGCAATATGGCAATGAAGACTATTTCTTAACCTGGGCAGGAACTAAGACGAACAGGACATTGGCTTTATTGGCGCAATATTGTCTGAATAAACGATGTGATTATAGCAGTTTCTATGTATCAAACTTGACTGCGGAGGATGTTGAACAACTGCAGCAGGCTCATAAACCCAATGTAGTTGAACTGGCCTCACTGCTATCGCGCCAACGCAAAACATTCCAAAAATACGACTATTTGCTGTCAGACAAATTGTTGAATATTGAATATGCTAACACATATTTAGACATTGATTCCGCAAAAGAGTTCATAGCCTGATTCTATGGAAAGTCTCACCATGAAGTAAGTAGGAGTTTTGCGATAATGTGAAATCTTGTAAATATCAAGGCATAGAAGAAGCCCTGCAAGTAATTTACAGGGCTTCTTTTTACCATTTCTTCGTATTATTCTTCTTGCCATCCCAAGGCAAGTTTGAGTGCGAGCCTCCGGCACTTGTACCGACACGGGTCTGGGCGAGACCACCAGTAGCGAGGAGCAGGGTCGCACCCAGCAGGTCGGTTTGCACCGGACAGACCTGCTCCTGCGGCTCGAAGACCGCATTGACAAATTCTTCGTCTGTTATTTCGTGGTTGAAGTGTTGTTGAGCAAGGTCGTAGTCAATCTGAAACTTGACATCGTCGAACCGCTCGTCGCCGACCTGCGTCCAAATATGCAGCGACGGATTGTTGTAGTTCGGAACATTGAGTTTGACCAGTTCCGCTCCCGACGACAGTCGATAACGCTGCGGATTGGCTTTGCGGTCAAGTTCGGCAATGCGTTGGGATTGCTGCTTTATACGGGCGTCTTTTGCATCAAGTGTTTTGCGCAGGGCTTCCGCCTCCTTGATGGCTTTGCCAATCTCCGTCTGATAACCGTTCCGGAGTCTCGCCAGTTCCTGCTTGTGCTGTTGTACAATGGTTGCACGTTCTTTATGTAATTTCTTTATCTGTTCTTTGAGTTTTGCAATCTGCTCGTCTTTGGCGGATAAGTCTTTCTTCGCTTTGGCAAGATCGCCTTTACCGAATAGTGAAAGAATGGCACTTCGACCCTCGTTGGCTTTCTCTACTTCGGCATTCAGTCGGGCTATATCGTTCTCGTATTGGAGCATCTGCTGCCGATAGTATTCACTGTTGGAGTGGTGCTTGGCCGTAGAGCCGACCACACCTCGCTGCAACCCAAACTCGCGCATAGCCTCGGCATAGGTATTCTGATATAAGGACAACCGTGCACGTCCCATAACATCATCTGCAGACAATCGCGGGCCGTTCTGTGTCCGATACTTCTTCTCGCCTTCGCGCGATTTGCGCTTGCGCTCTCCTGTAACGATCGGCACAACCGTCGCGTGAAGGTGAGGTGTCTTCTCGTCCATATGCAGCACACACGAAACTACATTGTCTTCGCCGAAGGTATCGCGCAACCATTTCAAATTGACGTTTGTCCACTTGTTGAGCCAGTTCTGTTGTTCAATCTTCATCATCTGTTCGTGCGAGCCGGTGAGGATAATGCGGATAGCCTTTGTTTGGTTCTTGCCGACCTTACGGTGAAGTCCGGAGTTGTCAATACGGTATTGGACAGCCTCCGTTCTGTTGCACACTCCATTGGGGAATTGGATTAACTCCCGATTGAGATGCGTTCTTGTTTTGTCGGCATTGTCGGGAATATACACTTTGCCGTCGGCTGTCTTGCGTTCGATGTGGCACGACATCCCGGAGTCGTTGCCGCTGCCTCGTTGAAGATGGCACACGGCGTATTGGATATTACTCATAGTCTGATTCGTTGTTTAATGTATAACTGGTGTTTTGTTGGGGATATGGATGTAAATTTCCGTCCGGCATCTGCCGCAATGCTACGGGAGTCGGGAGAGCAGGCCCTTTCGCTTATGGGCTTTTTTA
Source organism: Rikenellaceae bacterium (assembly GCA_017935625.1). GTDB lineage: Bacteria > Bacteroidota > Bacteroidia > Bacteroidales > Rikenellaceae > RGIG9113. Next base: position 51,829 of record JAGBHC010000015.1, read on the forward strand.
CTGCCACTCGGAGAGTGAAAGCGGTGAAAATGCCCTAATAAGCTACGGAAATTTACAATCCAAATTCCCCCGGACAGCGAGCTGTCCGTTCACTAATCTTCGATAAGCTCCAAGTCCAGCTCGTCTATAAGTTGCTGGATGCAGGGATTGCGGGCAATCATCTGCTGAAGTTTCTGACGATTGGTAGGAGTCGTAAGCAGGAAATCGGCAATATCCAGTCCCTGACTGCGTTGTTCATCCGTTGCCATATCTTCCAGCAGCGTACTGACAGCAACGCTACGACAAACGGGGTGGAGCATTGGCAACTTCTCCTGCCACGCATCTGTTGCGCCGAGGTCGGGCAGCAGGATAACATCACGGCCTCGCAGTGCCTCGACGGTCTGTACATTGAAGCATCCATTCTTGCCTCCCGTAGCAAGCCACAGCACATCGGGCATATAGTGCGAAGCAATCACGGCTGACTTCTCGCTCTCGACTATGAAGACCGTCCGGCTGGGGTATAAAGGAAGCAGATGTTGTCCGAACAGGCACTGCCGCAAATTGAAGTCAGGCAGCTGCAGCTCTGAGTGTGCCCAGCTGACACGGGCCTGCGGTTCCTTGACCCTCCGACCAGTCGCGGGATCGTACAGCATAATCTTGCCCGTGCGGACTTTTCCCGTCTCGTCCGTCTGCCAGAAGACTGTCGAACCGCCCCACTTTGCCGATGTGCCGACGTGGTAGTGATCGAACAGCCGTACTGTCTCCTCCGTGCCGAACACGCCGCAGAGATACCGATACAGCGGGTTCTTATCATAGTGCGACAAACTCGCCTTGACAATGGTCGGTGAGATATAAGAGAGCTCAACCTGTGTCGGTCGGGTGTGGATAACGGCCTGGCGAAATATTCGCTCGATACGTCGGTTATCATTGGACACCGCTTGGGGATTATCCCGAAAATACTCGCGCGGTGTGTAGTGGTAGCCGCAGCTTTGCTCGTGGTCGCATTTGCCAACCATCAAGGGAAAACGCACCGTTCCCTGCTCATCGATATACCGGACAAAGCAACGTTTCTTGCCGCAGTTTGGGCAGTCGATCTTACTCCCATGGCGGTACTTTTCCAAATGGAAACGGTACCCACTCATAACTCTGCGGTATTATCGGTTGCACACTGCACTTTTGCACTTTGCCCCGCCTGTTCTGCCGCCTTACTTTCCGATGAAAGTGCAATAGTGCAAGATGCAATCGCAGATTTCTTTCGGTAGGTACCGTGATGCAGTTTCTCTAAAACAGGGTTCGGCTCTTTGCTCAACTTGTCCAGCGCATAATAGACCGTGCGACGGGACAACTCGACCTTCTTTCCGGCAATGACGGCCTCGCCAGCCGTGAAGGTATCGTTGAGCAACGACAGCCATGCCTCCTTATTGTCTCCGATACCGGAGGAAGCAATACTTTCCTGAATACGCCGGCAGGTATCTTCGTAGTAGTTTATCATCTGAATCGCCGCCTTGACGGAATCGAGGTCGATATACTGCATGTGTCCCTCGCCGGCAGCCCATTTCAGAATCTGAAAGACCAGCGACAGGCGGGCAGCATTACCGTCCAGTTTAGTCTTGCGGCTATCGACCTCTGCGTCATCTTTAACCGCATTCACCATGTCGATGATGCCGTTATACCAGTCATAGAAATAGGCTTCCGCATCCTCCGCCATATTCAGCACCGCAGAGCAAACCGAATTGCCGTTCTCATTAGTCGGACAAGGCAGAGAAAGAATCCTGTTCAGTATCGTGCGCCACTGTCCCATTGTATCGGGACGGGGCGTGTTGTGGTCGGTGCGCTGCCATTTCGATATGAGCTGGTCTTTGGGATAGACAAATAGGAAGCGGTCGAGCAGACCGTTGGCTTTATACTCGTTGCGGAACACCTCCGGCAGCAAATTTGTCTGCACCGAACCGATGACATTGATGCAGGGCTGGCGAATAAGTATCGGCCGCGCCTCGGACTTGCGGACGGACTTCAATGGGCGGCCGCTATATGCGGAGAGCAGATCTTCGATAAGATTATTCTTGCTGTTGTAGCGTTTCACGGAGTTGAACATCGCAAGAATTTCATCAACCTCGATAGTCACACCCCGGAGATTGTGTTGATGCACGTTCATCAGTGCTTCGGGCGTAAAGTCCGATATAACGGTAGTGACCAACTGGGGCTTTTTGAGTGACAAACTGTTGTCTGGTTCTTTGTTCTTGCCCGATGTTGCAAGAGCGCGTTCAGACTCATCGCACTCCTGCAAATACTGCTCGAACATCCGGTCGTCTTGCTCGTGAATCGGGCGGTAGAGAAAACTCAACGGCGGGGTCTTACCCAATCCGGGGCGACCGACAAGCATCATATAAATGGAGGGACTTGTCCGCCAGTTGCCCTTGATCTGTATCTGACAGGAATTGCTAATAGCAGCAGCCACCGACGAAAGGACAATAGAAGCTGAATACTCGATATTAAAGTTCTCATAGGTAGCAAGGTTGAAGATGATTTCCTGTATTCGTTGCGGAAACACATCCAACGGCAAACCAGATTCTGAAATACGTGTCGCCTCGGCTCGGAGGCAATTGGTCAGTTCCAATGCACTATACATATCCGCCTCCCTGCTGCCCAGGCAGCATCAAGTCAGAGGCAAACGCCTCATAGTGGAAACGGCGCAGGAACCTATCCACATCCTCCTGCGTGTACCAGTATTTATCCCCTTCGCGCGAATAGCCGAGATAACCGTTGTCTCGCAATTTTTTCAGATACTTGTCTTTGATGCGCAGCATCTCCATTAGCGTTTTATTGTCATAGACACGGTGCGCCTGTGCCGCTCCGTTATGTACAGGCGACATTTTCTGCGACTCCACGAGCCCGAGAATCTTTTCAAGCAATTCCCGGTCGCAAAGTGCCTCCATACTCTTTTTGTGAGCCATTGCTAAAATGTTTTATGGCTCGGCAATCCTGATGCGCACTCAGACTCCCTTGCCGCAGTTAATAATTTGAAACGATTGCGCACATTGTTTCGTTATCGACGGCAAATGTATAAGAGGTTGACAACGATAGGTGTTAGGACGGATTACCATAACACCGCCTAACAAGTTAGGATGAAGTTAGGACCGGCGGATAACATCGGCTGTAATCCGCTGGTTATAAACAAAAAGAGTAGCCGGATGGGCTACTCGAATAATTTGTCGATTTTATGAGATTTTTGCGGGACAGTCAAATCTTTCCGGTTCTGTCGTGACTGTCCGAGTTCCGACTGCCCGAACAAGGTACTCAATTCTGTATCTGGAAAGAAGCCCGAACTGCCGTATTTCCAAAATGATTTTTCATCCGAGTCGGAGTATTCAGACTTGTCTCCGCAATAGATACGTCCGCACATATAGGCAAGCAGAGCCTTCGAAAGTTTCCATTTGTAGTGCGCTCCGTTCTCCTCCATAAATCCGGCCTCAATCGCCCGTGCGAAAATCTTGCGGGCAAGTTCGGTGTCGAGACGCTCCGTCAGGATAACGCGCTCTGCCTCATTAGATGCTTGTTCATATAAAGGGTCTTGTGCAATCTTTTCATTTTGCTTTCCCTTATTTCGGAAATGTAATTTCTCTGCGGTGGATGCCAGTGCTGCCGCACCGACCAACGCCATAATGATGCCTGTCAGTGCCGGCAGATTAGGACGCGTTTCGCCAACCGGGTAGATAACACCAAAACCGATAAGCAATAACGTACCGACAAATAAAACAATTGCCGCCGACCATAGAATCTTGCGCTGATACTGTTTGAAAACGGTTGCCGCCACCAATATCAACACAAGCGCACTAATTATCAATACGGGAACTTTCAACATCATAATTTCATAAAATTATGTGCAAAATTAAACATTATTTCCGGTAATCATTTTCAGTTCAACATCAAACGATACCCAAAGCCGCGAAATCACCTCCCAATCTGGCAACTTCGGACGAAAGTGTCTCGGGTAGGAATCGGGCATAGACCTTTTCCGTCACATCTGTGCTTCCATGACCGAGCAAACGACTGACAACCGACATGGAAAGTCCCTTGTTCAGGGCAAAGACCGCAAACGAATGCCGGGCCACATGCATTGAGAGGGTAAACGGAAGCCCTATCTGTTCTCCGACAACCGCCAACGACTGATTGATGCATTTCGTTGCATTGTTACGGGACTTGTACAGAGCCTCAGCATCATCAAGATCCAGATCATCCTTTACTAAATTGAATACATACCGGCATCCGGCACGTTTCTCCTGCCAACGGTGCAGAATATTAAGGGCAGGTTCTGTAAGAGGAATTACATGGCGCTTGTTCGTCTTGATCATGATTTTTCTCAGTTCCTTCTTCTCAAAATTTACATGCCCCCACTGCAATGTCATCACATCGACAACACGGAGTCCACAGGCATGGAAGGCAAAGAAGAACATTTCCATAAATTCCTTACGGCGCGGTTCTGTACATGTATGGTAATATTCCAACAGTTCAGACATCTGTTCCTTTGAAAGGTACTTGCCATCAAACTCGTTGTCTTCGTCCGCGAGAGATATCTTTGAGGCGATACGCATATCCTGAATCCTCGCATTGACAGCACTATCAATCATTTTCAGTCCCGAAGCATAAGCACATGCTTTAAGGATAGGAGTCAAGGCATGATTGATAGTTGCATCGCTATTCAGCTTTATCTCCCGACGCCACTTTATATATTCATCAATCAGTTCAACAGAAATTTCTCCGAGATAGATACTGTCTTGTTTGTAAGTTCCTTTCTTTGTAGCCCGAAGGAAAGTTTGAAAGATATTCATTCCACTCTTGCCGTTTTCATATCGGCTCTTACCGATACGATTTCTGGAATAATCCGATTCGAGCCTTTCCATGACAAATTCAACAAAGTCCTTTCCTTTATCATCCCGTGCAATCGGTTTGTCAGCTAAAAAATCGGATATGACCTGAGTTGTAATTTGATTCGGGTTCTTCTGCTGATATTCCGCCAGTAATGAATCAATCTTGTCAACCCTTGCAAGCAACAGACTGTTGATACGGTTGGCTTCCGGGCCATAGCTCGCCCTGACTCCGCCACGTCCCTTGTTGGCTTTCTCGTTCCAGTCTCCCAACCGGACAAAGATATTCATACCCTTGCGTATCACCTGCCGGTTCCAGGTGTATTCAAGCTGGACAAGATACTGTTTAGCAGGATCTATCTCACCCCTGACATGCAGGCGGTAGCGCCCCAATGGATATAATCTTTTCGGTCTTCCCATACTGAAGGATGTTTGAAATTAAAAAACAGAGGTTGCGGCAATACTCACAAACCTCTGTAAAGGTAGTGAATTTTGTCCAAATAAATCACAAATCATCCTCCAAAAATTGCATTTTATCCAAACAAACAGCACCATTTGAGGCGGCCAAACGCCGTTGTCCAAACAAATAAATCCCCACCAATCTAATTGATTGACAGGGATTTAATCTTAAAATTTTCGATTATTTTCCTCTAATACTCTTCCTCGTTGAAGAAAAAGTCGTCTTTGCTCGGGTAGTCCGGCCAGATATCTTCGATACTCTCGTATATGTCTCCTTCGTCTTCTATTTCCTGAAGATTCTCAATTACCTCCAAAGGAGCGCCCGAACGCACTGCGTAGTCAATGAGCTCATCCTTAGTCGCTGGCCACGGTGCATCCTCCAGTTTAGATGCCAACTCTAATGTCCAATACATAATCTACTTCGTTTTACAGGTTATTTTCTTCGAGTTTGTCTCGTTATCGAGGTTACAAAAATATATATTTTTCCGAAAAAACTACGGTATCCACAAATTTTCTTCGATTTCTTTCTTTTCGCTCAGCAGCCGGCCCAGCAGATAGAAATAGTCCGACAGCCGATTCAGGTATATCAGAGCGCCCCGGTCCATCGGATGTTCCTCTGCGGCACGCAGCGCCGCACGCTCGGCCCGGCGGCAGACGGTACGGCAGATATGCGCCTGAGAGACGACGGGATGACCGCCCGGAATCGTGAACTTGGTTATCGGCTTCAGGCTGGCGTCCATCTCGTCCATCCACGCTTCGAGACGGGCGGCCGGCTCGGGACCCATGGGAGCGAGTTTGTCTTCGCCGCCACGTCCCACCGCAAACAGCGCCGCCACGGTCATTAGCTCCGTCAGCACGTCGGCCAGCTGTGCGGCCGCTCCGGCATACTCTCCGCCCTCGCGGGCGAGCATATCGCGCATCATGGCGCTCTGGGCCGACAGTTCGTCCACACTGCCGTAGGCCTCGACCCTCGAATCGAATTTCGGAACCCGCTCTCCGCCTATGAGCGAAGTGAGCCCCTTGTCTCCCGTTCTGGTATAAACCCTCATATTTCCAATCCTCTAAAGTTTAAAATGCTGCTTGGGCAACCGGTCGTTGAAGAACAGCAACAGATAGCCGCGATTGTCGATACTCGTACCCGTGTGGCGCTCCACCGCCCGCCGGCACGCTTTCAGCCTTTCGTCGCTGTCGCGGGGTGCAATCACGCAGACCACGCCCCGGCTCTCCCCCACTTCGTCCACCATCCGCTCGATGGCGGTGCAGGCGACCGTCAGCACGGCGATTTCGCCATCCCGCAAAGGATGAATCCCCGTCCCGCCGACGAACGAATAACCCGTATATCCGCAATAATTATACAAATTCTGCAACTGCACGGCCCTGCGGCGGTTCACCGTGCGCCGGGCCACCAGCTCGCGGAACAACGCCGTCTGCTCGCCCACCACCTCGCGCCGTTTCATGAATACGTTGCGCACCAGCGCATAGACGAACGGAGAGTGCACTCCGTGGCCGCGGTAATGCTTCACACGAGAGAGAGTCGAAAGCTGACCCAACCGTTTGCCGATATGTACTCCCGCAAGCGTCATCGTCCTCCTACTCCTGCTGTCCGCTACGCTCCCGGGGCGCCAACCCGCTGCCGCGAAGCTGCCCCGCCAGCCGGCCGGTCGAAAAGGCAATCTGAAGATTATAGCCGCCCGTATCGGCATCCAGGTCGAGCACCTCGCCCGCGAAGTAGAGTCCCTTCACCCGTTTCGACTGAAGGGTCTGGGGGTCTACCTCATCGACCCGCACCCCGCCGGCCGTCACCACCGCCTCCTCGAAGGGACGGTAGTCGGAAATCGGCAGCACGAAACGCTTTAGCACGGCGATAAGCCGTCCCTGCTCCTCTTCGCCCATCTTCTTGAGATACATCTTGGGATGGAGCCCCGCTTCGGCCGCCACCGGCTCCACCAGCAACCTGGGGACCAGTTTGCGCACCAGCTCGCGCACCATCGCCTCGCGGGGCAGTTCCGCCCGCTCGCGCGCGATGCGCTCGGCGAGCACCTCGGGCGTGAGGGCCGGTTTCAGGTCGAGCCACAACTCCACCCGGTGCTCCTCGATAAGCGCGTCCACGGCGTCGCGGCTCAGGCGCAGCACCACCGCCCCCTCCACTCCGCGGGTCGAGACGGCGATTTCGCCGAACTCCTCGCCCGCGCACGTTCCGTCCACCATGAGCCGGACCGAGATGTTGCGCAGCTCCAGACCGGCCATCGCCCCGATGGCGGGATGCGAACTCACCAGCGGCACCAGCGAGGGCCGCACGGGTTCGATGGCATGTCCCAGGCGATGGGCGAAACGATAGCCGTCGCCGGTCGAGCCCGTGGCCGGATAGCCGACGCCGCCCGTAGCGACAATCACATTGTCGGCCTCCTCGCGGCGACGGAAGCCGCGTTTGTTGGTATAGTTCACGCCGAGCACCCGGTCCGCGACGGTGACAATCTCCTCCACCTTGCTGTGGAACTCCATCGTCACCCCGTTCTCGCGGCACCAGCCGACCAGCGCATCGGCCACGTCCCACGCACGTCCGCTCTTGGGGAAGACCCGGTCGCCGCGTTCGGTTATCATCTTCACTCCCAGGCGTTCGAAGAAACGCACCGTGGCCTTGTTGCTCATACATGCGAACGACGGACGGAAAAAATCGACGTTGGTACGCACCCTGGAGAGGAACTCTTCGCTCTCGCGCATGTTGGTCACATTGCAGCGGCCCTTGCCGGTGATGCGCACCTTGCGCCCCGCCTTTTCCATCTTCTCGAGCAGCAGCACCCGGCGACCGCGACGCGCCGCCTCGCCGGCCGCCATCAGCCCGGCCGCACCGGCTCCTATGACTATCAAATCGTACACCTTTTTTCGTTTTTTATTTCGCACAAAGGTACACAAATAGCGAAAAAATATATACTTTTGTGGCCTGAAAATAACGTTCTATATTATCATGTTGAGTCGAAGATTATTACGAATCAAAACAATAAAGGCCCTGTACGCTCATTTCAAATCGGATTCCGATTCGTTGCTCTCCTCGGAAAAGAATCTGATTCTCAGTATAGACAAAACCTACGACCTCTATTTTCAGATGCTTCGGCTCGTGGCGGATGTGGCCCGTTACGCCGAAGACCGCATCGAACTGGCCCGCAACAAAAAACTGCCCACGTACGAGGACCTCAACCCCAACCTCAAATTCGTCCAGAATCCGGTGATTCGCCAAATCGACACCAGCGCCCTCATCAACGATTTCCTCTCGAAGCGTGCGCTGGGCTGGGTGAACAGTCCCGAACTCATCAAGAATCTCTACAACGGGATGGTCGGCTCCGATTATTACGCGGAGTACATGGCCAGCCCCGACCACAGCTATAAGAAGGCCGTCAAGCTGGTCATGGATTTCTATCTCAACCAGGTGGAGGACAACCCCCTGCTGGAGGAGGTGGTGGAGGAGCAGTCGATTTTCTGGTGCGACGACATCGACTTCAGCCTGATTATGGTCATGCGCACCCTCGACGCCTGCAAAGCCACCCAGGAAGAGATGCCCGTACTGCCCAAATTCAAGAGCGAGGAGGACCTCCAGTACACCAAAGAGCTCTTCCGCAAGACGCTGGTGAACTACGACGAGTACATGAAATACATCGAGCGCTTCACCCAGAACTGGGACGTGGAACGCATCGCCTTCATGGACAACCTGATAATGGCGACCGCCGTGGCCGAACTCATCAACTTCGACTCCATTCCGGTGCGCGTCACGCTGGACGAGTTCATCGAGATTTCGAAATATTACAGCACGCCGGGCAGCAGCGTCTTCATCAACGGCATCATCGACCGCATCGCCGAGACGCTCACCGCCGAAGGCCGCATCAACAAGTTCGGCCGCGGACTGATTTAGCCGCCCGCACGCCGCCCCGCCGAAGGTTCCGCCCCGGCCCGACACGGAGGATAGTTTTCCCGGATTATCCTCTTTTTCCGCATACATCGATTCCCCCCGCCATGGAACATCTTTTCGTACGAAAACCCCTCTACACCCTGCGCACCTGGCGGCCGGAAGACGTTCCCGCCCTGGCAGCCGCCCTCGACAACAGGAAAATATGGGACAACTGCCGCGACCTGCTGCCCCACCCCTACACCGAAGCCGACGCATCGGCCTTCGTCGCGCTGGCTGCCGGCCGCGAGGAGCCGCTCGAATTCTGCATCGAAGTCGATGGAGCGGCCGCAGGCAACATCGGATTCCGCCCCGGCGAGGACATCGAACGTTACAGCGCCGAAACGGGCTACTGGCTCGACGAAAGGTTCTGGAACCGGGGCATCATGAGCGACGCGCTGAAAGAGGCCGCCGCCCGATACTTCGCACGCACGTCCGTCGTGCGCCTCTTCGCCACCGTATTCGAAACGAACCGCCCCTCGATGCGCGTATTGGAAAAGGCGGGGTTCGTCCGGGTCGGAGTGCAGCGCAAAGCGGTCTTCAAGAACGGCCGGTTTCTCGATTCGCACCTCTACGAACTGCTCCGTCCATGATGCGAATCCGCAAAATGGAGACCGGCAAGAGAGACTCCCTTCCGATGCTGCCCTCCCAAAGCCTCCGCCGAGGCATTCCCCCCGTCGGCCGGAAGAGCCCCCGGAGTCCTTTCGCCCCGACGGCTCCGTTGCGGTGGCTCCGTTGCGGTGCATACACACGAATCGGGCTGACGAACCCCCAAGTCCGTCAGCCCGACCGATAATCCGGAAACCCGCCCCGCTCTATCGCTGAGCCAGGTCGCTGGGGTCTTTCATCACCATGCTCTTGTCGATGCGGATAGCCACGTTGTTATCCACCTCGACCAGCACGTAGTTCTCTTTCACCTCTTTGATGGTTCCGTAGATTCCTCCGGCCGAAATCACCTTCTGTCCCTTCTGGAGCGAATTGCGGAAGTTATTCAGCTCTTTCTGACGCTTCTGCTGGGGACGAATCATGAAGAAATACATCACCACGAAAACCAGAATCATCATTATCAGGAAGTTCCAATTGCCGCTGGCAGCGGCCGATTCCTGCAACATAATCGTCATCAAATTCATATCAATGCTCGGTTTAAAAAATTATAAGTTCGCAAATATACGTTTTTTTCAGGTAAAAACAATCCGTTCGCACCTTTTTGCCACATCTGCGTCCGAATCGGCCCACCCGCTTCCTGCGCCGGCCGTCACTCCACCACGCACGCGATGAGCAGACGGAACGGACGGGGGTCGGCGTCGGTCTTCACGCGCAGCTCCTTGAGCTGCCATCCCTGCATTCCGCGGCTGTCGAACCGGAAACCGAAACGAATCGAATCGCCCTCGTCCGCGGCGCCCCGGTCGTAGTCCACCGTCGTGCATCCGCAGCTGCTCTCCACCGCCAGCACGGTCAATGGCCCTCCGGTCGCATTGCGCAGGCGCAGGCTCTTTTCAATCACCTCGCCGCTGCGCATCCGGCCCAGGTCGAGCGTGTCGCCGCCCATCGTTCCGAACCGCTCCGCAGTCAGCTCAACGACCGTGCCCGAATAGGGCTTCGCCGGCCGGTCCGCCTGCCGCCCGCAGCCGCAGCAGAGCAGCAGCGCCGCCGGCAGCAGCCGTCGCAACAAAACGCCTCCCCTATTCATGCACATCGAAAATGGCGCGCGGCAGCTCGTCCACACGGTTGATATAAGTGATTTCGATGCCCTTGGGCGGACGGGGCATGCTCTTGCGCAGGTAGCCCGACACCACGATGCGCCGGAACCCCAGACGCGCCGCCTCGCCGATGCGCTGCTCGCTGCGCGAAGCCGGCCGCACCTCGCCCGAGAGCCCCACCTCCGCGGCGCAGCACACCCCGTCGGCAATCGGCTTGTCGAAATACGAGGAGACCACGGCCGCCACCACGGCCAAATCGAGCCCCGGGTCGGCAATCTTGAACCCCCCGGCGAAGTTGAGAAAGACATCCTTGGAGAACATCTTCATCCCCACCCGCTTTTCGAGCACCGCCAGCAGCATGTTCATCCGCCGGCCGTCGAACCCCGTGGCCGACCGCTGGGGCGTTCCGTAGGCGGCGTTGCACACCAGCGCCTGCGTCTCGATGAGATAGGGGCGGATGCCGTCCACCGTGGCTCCCACGGCGATGCCGCTCAACGGCTCGTCGTAGTGGCTGAGCAGGATTTCCGAAGGGTTGTCCACACTGCGCAGCCCCTCGTGGCGCATCTCGAAGACACCGATTTCGAACGTCGCGCCGAAACGGTTCTTGATACCGCGCAGAATCCTGTATATGTTATTGTTGTCGCCCTCGAACTGAAGCACCACATCGACGATGTGCTCCAGAATCTTGGGTCCGGCGATGGTGCCGTCCTTGGTGATGTGTCCGATGATGAAAATCGACACGCCGTTGCTCTTGGCATACTTGAGCAGCCCGGCCGCACACTCCCGGATTTGCGACACGCTGCCGGCCGACGAATCGAGCGTCTCGGTGTAGATGGTCTGAATGGAGTCGATGACCACCAGGTCGGGCTTCACCTCCTCCATCTGCAGGACGATGTTCTCGAAGAGGGTCTCCGAATAGATGAGACACGACTCGTTGCCGATGCCGAGCCGGTCGGCCCGCATCTTAATCTGCATCTGTGACTCCTCGCCCGAAACATAGAGCGTCCGCAGTCCGTGGGTGCCCAGCGCGATTTGCAGGCTGAGGGTCGATTTGCCGATACCCGGCTCGCCGCCCAGCAGGATGAGCGACCCCGGCACCAGACCGCCGCCCAGCACCCGGTTCACCTCCTGGTCGCCCAGGTCGATGCGCCGCTGCTCGGTCTGCACGATTTCCTTCACCGGCGTGGGCCGCGAACTCTGGAAACGGGACATGTTCGCACCACCGTACCGCTGTTCTCCCGGGCGATTACCTCTTCCGTGAAGGTATTCCACTCGCCGCAGGCCGGACAGCGTCCCATCCATTTGGCCGCCTCGTAGCCGCAGTTGCGGCAAAAATAGGCTTTCTTGACTTTAGCCATCGTTATCTTCTGAGATTTACAACATTCCGCACTTCCGCATTTCCGCCCCGCCCGCTCATTTGATGAACACGCGATAGATGTCGTTCATGGTTATCACGATAAAGAGCATGAACAGGAGGACCATACCGAAAATCTGAGCCGATATCATGAACCGGTCGCTCGGTTTGCGGCCCGACACCACCTCGTAGAGCAGGAACAGCACATGGCCTCCGTCCAGACCGGGAATCGGCAGCAGATTCATCACCGCCAGCACCACCGACAACATGGCCGAAATGCTCCAGAAGAACCGCCAGTTCCAGGAGGTGGGAAAGATGTCGCCCATCGCAATCACGCCGCCCATCGACTTGTAGGCTCCGGTGCTCGGCTTCACCAGCAGCTTCAGCTGCTTCCAGTAGCTGGAGAGCTCCGCTCCCGTGCGGCGCAGTCCGGCGGGGAAAGCCTCCGCCAGGGTGTAACTGCGGGTATGCACCGGAACGTAACGGGTGATGGGCACCGCTTCGACCCCGATTCTTCCCTCGGGCGACACGGCCACCTCCAGCGTCTTAAGCAGCGTCGCATCCGCGCTGTCGCGCTCGACGGTCACCTCCACGCGGCTGCCCGCCCTGCGCTCGAATTCGCGCACGTACTCGTCGAAATACTCCGTCCGGCGCCCCTCCAGGGCCACCAGCCGGTCGCCCGGTTCGATGCCCGCCATCGCCGCCCGGCCGCCGTACTCGACCCGGGCTACGGAGAAAGGCATGCGCGGCAACATGAAGTCGCCCGCTTCGGCCGTCTCCATCACCTTGCCCAGCCACCGGCTGCCGACCGCCACCGGCACGATGCGCCCCCCGCGCTCGACGGTCACCGTATCGACCTGGTTGATGAGCATATTTATCATGATATCGGAGTAGTCGTCCACCGCCTCGCCGTCGATGGCCACGATTTTGTCGCCGTCCTCGAAACCGATTCGGTGTCCCAGCTCGTTGAAGTAGTTGCCCCACTTCATGTCGGCATTGGCGAAATAGGCGTCGCCGTAGTGCCAGCTCATGCCCACATAGATGGCGAAGGCCAGCACCATGTTCATCATCACGCCTCCGACCATCACCAGCAGACGCTGCCAGGCCGGTTTGCTGCGGAACTCGTCGCTCCGCGGCGGACGGCCCATGGTCTCCCGGTCGAGGCTCTCGTCCACCATGCCGGCAATCTTGACGAATCCGCCGAAGGGAATCCATCCGATGCCGTATTCCGTCCCCCTGTAGGTGACGCTCCACAGCGGACGGCCCGAATAGAAGAACAGAAAGAACTTCTCCACCCGCATGCCGAACAGGCGGGCAAAACAGAAATGGCCCAGTTCGTGCACGAAAACCAGCAACGACAGGGTAAGCAACAACTGGGCTATTTTAATCAGTGCATCCATAGTTTCATCCAATCAGCGACGAGGCAATCTCCCGGGCCTCGGCATTACTCGATTCATAATCGGCCAGCGACGGCTCAGCGACGAAGGAAGCCCGCTCCAGCGTGCGCGAAATGGTCTTCACGATGTCCAGATAGCCGATACGACCCTTCAAAAACGCGGCCACGGCCACTTCGTTGGCGCCGTTCATCACGCAGCAGGCCGTGCCGCCGCGCCGCAGACAGTCGAAAGCGATGTCCACGGCCGGATACTTCACCCGGTCCACCGGCAGGAAATTGAGCTCCGGATGCTCCAGGAACGAGAAACGGTCGCGCCGCGAGGGAGCCCGGCGGGGAAAGGTCAGCGCATAGTGAATCGGCAGGTGCATGTCGGGCGTACCGAGCTGCGCCTTGATGGCCCCGTCCTCGAACTCCACCATCGAGTGGACGATGGACTGCGGATGAATCACCACCTCTATCTTTTCGGGTTCGACCCCGAACAGCCACCGGGCCTCTATCACCTCGAACCCCTTATTGACCAGCGTCGAGGAGTCGATGGTTATCTTGGCTCCCATATTCCAGTTGGGATGGTGCAGGGCCTGTTCGACGGTGGCCGTGCCGAGCTGCTCGGCAGGCGTGTCGCGGAACGAACCGCCCGAAGCGGTGATGATGAGCTTCCGCACGGGCGAGCTCTCGCCCACCAGACATTGCAGGATGGCCGAATGCTCCGAGTCGATGGGCACGACGGGGACCTTGCGCTCGGCCGCCATGCGCATCACCGCGGCACCCGCCACCACCAGGCTCTCCTTGTTGGCCAGCGCCAGCTTCTTGCCCGCCTCGATGGCGCTCACCGTGGGAGCCAGACCGGCATAGCCCACCAGCGCATTGACCACCACGTCCACCGCCTCGCCGCGCACCACCTGTCCGATGGCCTCGCTGCCGGCATAGACCTTCACGTCGGTGTCGCTCAGCGCCTCCTTCAAAGGGAGGTAGAAGCGTTTGTCGGCTATCACCACGCTGTCGGGCGAAAATTCGCGGGCCTGTTGCGCCAGGCGTTCCCAGCGGGTGTTGGAAGTCAGCGTGGTCACTTCGTACCACTGCGGGAAGTCCCGCACGATGTCGAGCGTCTGCTCTCCGATGGAACCGGTGGAACCGAGCAGAGCGAGTCTTTGTTTCATATCGAAAGTGTAAGATTTGTCGTAAAGTCAAAAGCAGTCGGGCCGGCGGTCTAAAAGAGAATGTAGCCCTCGGGGTCCACGGCCGTGCCGTTGTTCCAGAGTTCGAACACCATCACCCCGCGGTCGGCTTCCGAGGCCGTGTAGCCGAGAATCTCGCCCACGCGTACCCGCTCGCCCACCTGGCGGATGACCTGTTCGACGTGTTTGTAGACCGAAACGATGTTGTCGGGGTGCTGCACCTGCATCACATACCCTTCGTCCGGAGACCACATGCTGAGAATCACCGTACCTGCGGCCACCGCCACCACGGGCTGTTCGGCCGTGGTGGTAATCCCCACGCCGTACTGGCCGCTGCGGGGGTCGAACTTCTCGATGACGATGCCCGACACGGGCGCCGCCAGCTCGAAGCTCTCGCGCAGTTTCTTGACGCTGGAAGCCCTGTTGAGTCCGTACTCGCCCTCGCCCTCCATCTGCGAACGGAGCACCGAATCCTCCGCCGTGCGCGGCACCGCCGTCTTGTCCGTCAGCTCGGGAGAGAAGGTATCGGCTTCGGGCAGGGTGCGCATCACCGGGGTCTTGCCCGCCATCACCAACGCGATGTTGTCGCTGTAGACCCGCATGTTGCTCAGTTCGCGCTCCATGGAGTCCAGCCGCATGATGTTCTCCACCAGCATGGCCCGCGAACGGGAGCCCGGATAGCCCGGAACCAGGTCGAGAATCGAGGTGTAGGCCACGGTCGAGAGAATGATGACGAAGAGCACCAGCACCACGGCCACGATGACGGAAACGATATTCAACGGACTGATGAACATATACCACACCTCGCTGTCGTCGTGCTGATTGCGCAAACTGAGGCGGTGTTTCTCCCGAAGATTGCGTATCAGATATTTCAAACCTTTCCCGAATTCCATTTTCCGTAAATTTTACTGTGAGACAAAGATAATGCTTTTGCCGGGTAAAACGAAAAAAGATGCGATTTCATTTCGTATTCCACCGGGAAAATCTTAATTTTGTATTGACTATGACATTTATCCAAAATTTAACCAACAATACGATTATGGTAAAACCGACATTACTGGTACTGGCCGCAGGAATGGGGTCGAGATACGGTTCTCTCAAGCAGATGGACGGCGTGGGCCCCAACAACGAGGCGATTATCGACTACTCGATTTTCGACGCCATCCGCGCCGGATTCGGCAAGGTAGTATTCGTCATCCGCCACGCATTCGAAAAGGACTTCCGCGAAGTGTTCACCCCCGAACGTTTCGGCGGACAAATCGAAGTCGATTTCGTATTCCAGGAGCTGGACAAACTCCCCGAAGGATTCACCCTGCCCGCCGACCGCGTCAAACCGTGGGGCACCAACCATGCCGTGCTGATGGCCGAGAAGGTCATCGACACCCCCTTCGCCGTCATCAACGCCGACGACTTCTACGGCTGCGACGCCTACCGCACCATCGGCGACTACCTGCGCTCGGTGGCCGGACAGAAGAACAACTACTGCATGGTGGGATACGAAGTGAAGAACACCCTCTCAGACTTCGGCAGCGTGTCGCGTGCCGTATGCGAGAAGGACGCCGAGGGCAACCTCACCTCCATGGTGGAGCGCACCGACATCCTGCGTCTGGAGAACGGACAAATCGCCTTCAAGGACGAAAACGGCACCTATCACAATCTGGAGGAGAACACCCCCGTGTCGATGAACATGTTCGGCTTCACCCCCGACTACTTCGCCCACTCGAAAGAGTACTTCAAGGTCTTCCTCACCGAAAACATCGGCAAGCCCAAGGCCGAGTTCTACATTCCGACCATGGTCAATAAGCTCGTCGGCGAAGGAACCTCCAAAATGAAGGTGCTCACCACCGACGCACGCTGGTTCGGCGTAACCTACAAGGAGGACCGCCCCATGGTGGTGGCCAAGATACAGGCACTCATCGACGCAGGCGTATATCCCCAGAAGTTATGGAAATAGAACAGCGCGTGTGGGGCTTCACCGAGCAGGGCGAAGCCGTCATCCTCTACACCATGCGCAACGCCGCAGGCGCCGCGGTGGAGCTCACCAACATCGGCGCGGCCATCGTAAGCGTCACGGTTCCCGACCGCAACGGCAAACTGGACGACGTGGTGCTCGGCTACCGCGACTGGAAGAGCTACTTCGGATGCGGAGCCGCCATGGGCAAAAGCGTGGGCCGGTTCGCCAACCGCATCGGCCGCGGCCTCTTCACGCTGGACGGCGTGCAATACCGGCTGGCCTGCAACAACGGCCCCAACCACCTGCACGGCGGCGTGGACAACTTCGCCAACCGGGTGTGGACGAGCCGCGTGGAGACCAACCGGGTGGTGTTCAACCTCGAAAGCGCCGACGGCGACCAGGGCTACCCCTCCGACCTCTCGGTGGAGGCCGTCTACGACTGGGACGACGACTGCTCGCTGGAAATCACCTATTCGGCCGTCACCCGCGGACGCACGATAGTGAACCTCACCAACCACGCCTACTTCAACCTCTCCGGCGAAGCCTCGGGCAGCGTGCTCGACCACCGGCTGCAACTCAACTGCTCGCGTTATCTGGCGTCCGACACGACCCAGATTCCCACCGGCGAGCTGTGCGACGCGGCCGGCACCCCGATGGACTTCCGGCACGGACGCCGGCTGGGCGAGGACATCGGCTCCGACTTCGCCCATCTGAGGGAGTACAAGGGCTACGACCACTGTTTCGCCGTGGACGGCTGGCAGAAAAACCGGCTGGCGGAGGTGGGCGTCCTGAGCGACCCCCGCAGCGGACGCCGCATGGAGATACTCTCGTCGCAACCGGGCATCCAGGTCTACACCGGCAACTACCTCGCCGGTACGGCGCCCGGCCGCTCGGGCCGCTGCTATGCCGACTACGACGGCGTGGCGCTCGAATGCCAGAACTGGCCCGACGCCCCCAACAAGCCCGGCTTCCCCTCGCCCGTCCTCTCGGCCGGCGAGCGCTACGTACAGAAAATCGTCTACCGCTTCTCTACGGAGCAGTAGTTTCGGTTCGCAGAAAAAGAGCTCTGCGGATGCGGCCCCGACATGACCGTCCTCCGGAGAGCTCTTCTTATCTCCGCCGCCGAAACAGGGCGCACCGTGCACTCCGCGCACGAAAAACCGACACAATATCGGGCCGTCCTTTCCCGATTCCCGAAAAAAAGATACCTTTGCGAATCGGAAACACGCTTTTTGGCAAAACAGATTTCCGACAACCGAATTGAAGACCCTACCATGCCCGAAATTTCTCAAAGAGCGGAGCAGATGCCCGCCTCCCCCATACGCAAACTCGTTCCGCTGGCCGAAGCGGCCCGCCGGCGCGGCATCAAGATATACCACCTGAACATCGGACAGCCCGACCTGCCCACCCCGCAGCAGGGACTCGACGCACTCAAGCACATCGACCGCAAGATACTCGAATACAGCCCCAGCGACGGCTACCGCTCGCTGCGCGAAAAGCTGGTCGGCTACTACGAACAGTATCAGATTAAGCTGACGCCCGACGATATCATCGTCACCTCCGGAGGCTCGGAGGCGGTGCTCTTCGCATTCATGTCGTGCCTCAATCCGGGCGACGAGATTATCGTACCCGAACCGGCCTATGCCAACTACATGGCTTTCGCCGTCTCGGCGGGCGCCGTCATCCGCCCCGTGGTTTCGACCATCGAACAGGGATTCGCACTGCCCGACATGGAGGAGTTCGAAAAGCTGATAAATCCCCGCACGCGCGGCATCCTCATCTGCAACCCCAACAACCCCACGGGCTACCTCTACACCCGCCGCGAGATGAACCGCCTGCGCGACATGGTCAAAAAGTACGACCTGTTTCTCTTCTCGGACGAGGTCTACCGCGAGTTCATCTACACCGGCTCGCCCTACATCTCGGCCTGCCACCTCGAGGGCATCGAACAGAACGTGGTGCTCATCGACTCGGTTTCGAAGCGCTACTCCGAATGCGGCATCCGCATCGGCGCCCTCATCACCAAAAACCGCACCCTGCGCGATGCGGTGATGAAATTCTGCCAGGCGCGTCTTTCGCCGCCGCTCATCGGCCAGATTGTGGCCGAGGCCTCGATGGACGCTCCGCGGTCGTACAGCATGGATGTCTACGAGGAGTATATCGAACGCCGCAAATGCCTCATCGACGGACTCAACCGCATCCCCGGCGTCTACTCCCCCATCCCCATGGGCGCTTTCTACACGGTGGCCCGCCTGCCGGTGGACGACAGCGACCGGTTCTGCGCCTGGTGCCTCGAGGAGTTCGACTACGAGGGCGAAACGGTGATGCTCGCGCCCGCCTCGGGCTTCTACTCCGACCCCTCGCGCGGCCGCAACGAAGTGCGCATCGCCTACGTACTCAAAAACAAAGACCTCGAACGGGCCCTGCTCATCCTGAGCAAAGCGCTCGAAGCCTACAACAGCCGGAAATAACCGACAGGCGCACTGCACGGTACAACACTGCACCGTCCCGCCGCACTGCCGCCGCACACATCCAACGCCACAGCACCCGAAAGGGTGCTGTGGCGAAATCGTTTATCCCCTCCATATACGGGCATCTGCTCCGCTGCGAAAACAACGACCGGCCCCTGCCGGAGCGCCCCGCATCCTCCTGCGACAACCCGCAGAGCGCCTCTTCTCCGGAGCGACTTTCCGCCCCAATCCCCCGCAGGCACTCCGCCGCAAACCAAAGCGGCACCTGCGAACGGGCCATCCGAACGAGGCGAGCCAGCCGAGACGCGAGAAACGAAGCCCCCTCCCCGCTCCAAGCGGGATACCCCGCCGAAATAGGGATGCAGGCACCTGCCCCAAGACATAAATAAAACAAGGCTCTACGCAAAAGAACAAATAAGTCTCCACCAAGACGCGAACGAAACGAAGCCCCTCCCCGCTCCAAGCGGGACACCCCGCCGAAACAGGGATGCGGCGGAGTGCTCCTTTCAGGGGGCATTTCCTTTAAGGGCACCTCTTAAAAACGAACCGTCCCTTCCGCAGCCTTTGCGGAAGGGACGGTTTCTATCGTCAATCGACAGTCCGGAGAGCATCCGTCGCAGACCGACCGTCTCCACTGCCTGCCCGACGGAACACGTTACATGTTCCGGCCGTGGCACTGTTTGTACTTCTTACCCGAACCGCAGGGACACGGGTCGTTGCGGCCGATTTTCTTCTCCACATGCACCGGAGCGGGTTTCGACTTCTCGGCGGCTCCGGCCTGACGGGCGGCCTCCATGCGCGACTCCTGCAACTTCGAGACATCGGTCTTGGGTCGCTCCTGCTGACGGCGCATCTCCGCCTCGCCCTGCGCACCCGCGGGAGCCAGCGGAATGTACCCCTTGTCGAGCACGGAGAGCGTTTCGCGGTTCACCTTCTCCAGCATCTTGCTGAAGAGGCCGAACGACTCGAACTTGTAAATCAGCAGCGGGTCCTTCTGCTCGTAGGTGGCGTTCTGGACACTCTGCCGCAGGTCGTCCATCTCGCGCAGGTGCTCCCTCCAGTTGTCGTCGATGGTGGTGAGCATCACAATCTTGCTGAACACCTTGTATATTTCGGCACAACCGCTCTCGCAGCACTTCCTGAGATTGACCGGCACGTTGTAGCCCAGCGTACCGTCGGTGACGGGCACCGAGATGTTCTCGTACATCTGTCCCTGCTCGGTATAGACCCGGTCGAGCACCGGTTTGGCGGTCGTCGCCACCAGCTCGGCCCGCTTGGCGTAAGCCGCACGGATATCCTCGACCACCATGGCGACCAGCTCCTCGCGCTTGGCGTTCTTGTACTCCGCCTCGGTGAACGAGGGCTGCACGGCCACCTGCCGGATGAGCTCCACGCTGAACGTATCGAAATCGACCCCTTCGTTGTTCTCCACGAAGAGTTCGGCATAGTCGAGCATCGTATTGTTGAGGTCTATCTCCACCCGTTCGCCGTAGAGGGCGTGACGACGGCGGGTGTAAACCACCTCGCGCTGGGAGTTCATCACGTCGTCGTACTCCAGCAGCCGCTTGCGGATGCCGAAGTTGTTCTCCTCCACCTTCTTCTGGGCGCGCTCGATGGCCTTGCTCATCATGCCGGCCTGAATCGACTCGCCCTCCTCGAGTCCCATGCGGTCCATCCAGGTGGCGATGCGCGCCGAACCGAACAGACGCATCAAATCGTCCTCCAGCGATACGAAGAACTG
The DNA here is from genome assembly GCA_017935625.1 of Rikenellaceae bacterium. Lineage (GTDB taxonomy): Bacteria > Bacteroidota > Bacteroidia > Bacteroidales > Rikenellaceae > RGIG9113. Next base: position 72,860 of record JAGBHC010000015.1, read on the forward strand.
GCTGCTGCCCGGGTCGCCCTGACGTCCGGCACGGCCTCGCAGCTGACGGTCCACGCGACGGCTCTCGTGGCGTTCGGTGCCGATGATGGCCAGACCTCCGGCCGCCTTCACCTCGGGGGTGAGCTTGATGTCGGTACCGCGGCCCGCCATGTTGGTGGCGATGGTCACCTGCCCGCTGCGGCCGGCCTCGGCCACCACCTGCGCCTCCAGCTGGTGCTGCTTGGCGTTGAGCACGTTGTGCTTGATGCCGCGCAGTTTCAACATGCGGCTCAGCAGCTCCGAAATCTCCACCGAAGTGGTGCCCACCAGCACCGGACGGCCCGCCTTCACCAGACGGACAATCTCTTCGATGACGGCGTTGTACTTCTCGCGCTTGGTCTTGTAGATGAGGTCGTCGCGGTCGTCGCGGATGACGGGTTTGTTGGTCGGGATGACCACCACGTCCAGCTTGTAGATGCTCCAGAACTCGCTGGCCTCGGTCTCGGCGGTACCGGTCATGCCGGCCAGCTTGTGGTACATGCGGAAGTAGTTCTGCAGGGTGATGGTCGCGAAGGTCTGCGTAGCCGCCTCCACGGTCACCCGCTCCTTGGCCTCGATGGCCTGGTGCAGACCGTCGGAGTAGCGGCGGCCGTCGAGAATACGGCCCGTCTGCTCATCGACGATTTTCACCTTGTTGTCCATCACCACATACTCCACATCCTTCTCGAACATGCTGTATGCCTTGAGCAGCTGGTTCACCGTGTGCACGCGCTCGCTCTTGATGGCGTAGTCGTTGATGACGGCACTCTTGCGGTTGCTCTTCTCCTCGGGCGAGAGGTCGCTCTTCTCGAGTTCGGCCACCTCGCTGCCGATGTCGGGCAACACGAAGAATCCGTCTTCGCCCACCGCCCGCGAGAGCACCTCGTGGCCCTTGTCGGTGAGCTCCACCGAGTTGAGCTTCTCGTCGATGACGAAATAGAGGTCGTCCACGATTTCCGGCATGCGGCGGTTGTTGTCCTGCATGTAGATGTTCTCCGTCTTCTGCATGAGCGCCTTGATGCCCTGCTCGCTGAGGAACTTGATGAGCGGCTTGTACTTGGGCAGGCCCTTGTGGGCACGGTAGAGCAGAATGCCGCCCTCCTCGGTCTTGCCCTCCGAAATGAGCTTGCGCGAATCGGCCAGCAGCTGGGTCACCAGCGCCTTCTGCATGGCATGCAGCTGCTCCACGGGCGGACGATACTGTTCGAACATCTGGTCGTCGCCCCGGGGCACGGGACCCGATATGATAAGCGGGGTACGGGCATCGTCGATTAACACCGAATCGACCTCATCGACAATGGCGTAGTGGTGCTTGCGCTGCACCAGCTCCTCGGCCGAGATGGCCATGTTGTCGCGCAGGTAGTCGAAACCGTACTCGTTGTTGGTACCGAAGGTGATATTGGCCTGATAGGCCTTGCGCCGGGCGGCCGAATTGGGTTTGTGGCGGTCGATGCAATCGACGCTCAGTCCGTGGAACTGGTACATGGGGCCCATCCACTCGGAGTCTCGGCGGGCCAGGTAGTCGTTCACCGTCACCACGTGCACGCCCTTGCCGGCCAGCGCATTCAGGAAGACGGGCAGGGTGGCCACCAGCGTCTTGCCCTCGCCGGTCGCCATCTCGGCGATTTTGCCCTTGTGGAGCACCACGCCTCCGAACAGCTGGCAGTCGTAGTGCACCATGTCCCAGGTCACCACATTGCCGCCGGCGCTCCAGTGGTTGAAATAGACCGCCTTGTCGCCCTCGATGGTGACGAAATCCCGGCTGGCGGCCAGGTCGCGGTCGAAATCGTTGGCGGTCACCTCGATGCGTTCGTTCTGGGCGAAACGGCGCGCCGTGTCCTTCATGATGGCGAACGCCTCGGGCAGAATCTCGTCGAGCGTCGCCTCGATTTTGTCGTCTATGGCGAGCGTCAGCCTGTCAATCTCTTTGGAGATGTTCTCCTTCTGCTCCAGCGAGGTCTCGGGCAACTCCAATGTCTGTTTCAACTCCACGATGCGGGCCTCGTCGGAGGCTATCGCGTCGGCTATCTTCTTTTTCAGCGCTTCGCTGCGGGCACGGAGCTCGTCGTTGGAGAGCTTCTCTATCGAGGGGTAAACCGCCTTGATTCTGGCCACATAGGGTTCAATCTCCTTGCGGTCCTTGTCGCTCTTGCTGCCGAAGATGGCTTTCAATAATCCTGATACTATATCCATAAACCTATAATCTTATTTTTCAAATGTTTAACGACACTTCTGCATACATTGTCCGTCCGTCTGCCCCGAGCGGACCCTGCGAGACGTACAAATATCTCACAAAGATAGGAATTTTCTTATTACCAATCAAGAAAAACGGCAAACGTAAATACATCCGCGTCCATTTGCGACACGGCCGGCGCCCCGGGTCCGCTTCCGCTACTTCCCCTCTCCCTTCATGGCGCTGCGCAGGGCGTTGCGGCCGATGAGACACTCCGTGCACCGGCCCCGCATGCAATACTCGTTGGAGAGCTGCAGCACGGCCTGCGAATCGAACGCGCTGCGGAGTTCCACCCCGCCCTCCATCCACCGCCGGGTGTAGAGGTTGCTCTCCGGGGCGATGTCTTCGAGCAGCTCCAGCGCCTCCTCCCGCATGGCGTCGTTGCCCGTGAAGTTGGCATAGGCGAATTTGAGCGGCGTCACCACATTGATGCCCAGCAGGTCGCATTTGCTGCGGCCGATACGCTTGGAACAGGGAGCCGACGAGCGGCCCGGAATGTAGTGGGTGGTCCAGTAGTCGGAGGCTTCGGCGTCGAAGAGCCGGTAGAGCTCCTCGCCCGTGCGGCAGGCCACCAGCCGGCTGAAGACGAAATCCTCCCGCGTGAGAAACGCGGCAATCTGCACCATGCGCAGCACCGGATGGTTCATGGGGTTGATTCGCGAGACATTCCACTCCGAAGGTTTGAGCGGAGCAATCCGGTATTTGCGACGGAAATATTCGAATTCCGACTTGAGTTTGGTCACATAGTCGTCGCATTCGTAGCACTCCAGCAGCCCCGACCCGCCCAGCAGCATGGCTTCGACCGCCAACAGCGACCGCCGCTCGTGCAGCAGCGCCACATAAGGCACGCTGCGGGCGAGTTTCACGAAAGCCTCGCGGTTGCGGTTGTCGCCCATCGTCTTGAAGAGCATCGCATACATGGTCTGCTCCCAGTTGCCGCCCGAGAGGGAGTGAATCGTTTTCAGGTCGTTGTATTTCCGTTGCAGACGCTCCACCAGCAGCGAAGTCATGAGTCCGGCCCGGTGGAGACTCGACATGGCGCCTATCACCCCGGCGCAGCCGTAGAACTCGGCCCCCTCTTTCAGCACGGCCAGCCTCCTTTCGGCCGCGGCAGGCACCTCCACCGTGATGCGCGGAACCACCCGGCCGCCCAGGCCGAACACCGGCGTCGCCTCGCCGGCCGTCACTCCCAGCACGGCGCCTTCGCTGCGCTCCGAGCCGACGACCACTTCGCCCATGAAACGGCGGCCGTCGATTTCCACCTCGGCCCCCGCATAGAGATTCCGCCCCACGACCCGTTCGCCCGCAGAGAGGATTCGGACCTGCTCGCCCGCCGAGGTACGGAACGTCTCCGCCGCAGCGGCGGCTTCGGGCCACCACAGCGCCAACAGTCGGTCGAGGTCGAGCGTATCCGTCATATCGTCGGTCGTTTTAGAGCAAACCCAATTCGAGCATCGCCTCTTCGCTCATCATGCTCTTGTCCCAGGGCGGTTCGAAGGTGAGTATCACATTCACGTCGGTGATACCCTCCACCTTGCGCACCTGCGTATTGACGTCCTCGAGCAGCATGTCGGCCATCGGACAGTTGGGCGCGGTGAGCGACATGCGGATGGTGGCCACCCCGTCGGGCTCCACCTCGATTTCGTAGATAAGTCCCAGGTCATAGATATTGACCGGTATTTCGGGGTCGTAGATATTTTTAAGAGTCAGAACGATATCCTGCTCCATTCTCAGAATGTCCTGCGGTGTTACTGCCATAGTCTGCTGTGTGAAGTCCGAAAGAATCACTTCTGTTTCGAGGCGAATGCCAGCGCATAGAGCCTCATCTGTTTAATCATCGCCAGCAATCCGTTGCTGCGGGTCGGCGAGAGGTTTTCGCTCAGACCGATGCGGTCGATGAAATAGAGGTCGGTGTCGATTATCTGCTGCGGCGTGCGGCCGTTGAGCACCCTTATCAGCAGGGAGATGATGCCCTTGGTGATGATGGCGTCGCTGTCGGCCGTGTAGTAGACCTTGCCGTCCTCCAGCCGGGCATCCACCCACACCCGCGACTGACATCCCTGTATGACGTAGTTGTCGGTCCGGTGGGCCGGGTCGATGGGCGGCAGTTCGTCGCTCAGGCCGATGAGGTATTCATACTTGTCGAGCCACTCGTCGAAGACCGAGAACTCGTCGATTATCTGTTCCTGTACAGCATCCATATAAATCCTTAATAACTGAAAATCCTTGTCTTCACTTCCGTTCCGTCCCATCGGGCCGTCCGCCCAGCGCCCGCTCCACCGCATCGATTGGCTGCGCGGTGGCGGCTGCGGGACGCTCGATGTGCATGATATATGCCAAAGTGGGGGCCACCGCGGTCATATCGACCGGCTCCCGGACCGTTCCGGCCGGAATGCCGCCGCCCAGAAACATCAACGGCACATGGGTATCGTAATCGTACATCGAACCCGACTGCGAACGCAGCCCCTCCTGCTCGACTATCCATCCGGCCATCAGGTTGATGGTCACGTCGCCCGAACGCTTGGGGAAAAACCCGTTCTGCATCTTCAATCCGTAGGAGGAGCCGAAGTAGCTGCCCGTCATGGCCGTATGGGTCAGCGCATGGGAGACGCCCCGGAAACGCAATGCGAAATCGGCCACCCGGTTGCGCACCTCCTCCAGCGACAGACCGCGGGCCGCGATGAGGTCGCGGTCGAGATAAATCTGACGGTCGGTGAAGTCCAGAATCCAATTGTCCTGCCCGTACTGCGCACTCAGATAGCCGTTCACTATCACCCGGAACTGGTCGGCATTGAACCGCTCGCGGTTCGGCACCGCGGCATCGAACGAATCGCTCGCCCCGTGGTCCGACGTGAGCACCACCACCACCTCCCGTTCGGGCACCACCGCGAAGATGTAATTGAGCAGGTCGGCAATCTCCTGGTCGAGCCGGTAGAACATATCCTCCGTCTCCATCGACTCGCCGCCGTAGAGCTCGCCCACATAACGCGGCGTATCGAAACAGATGTTCAGCAGGTCGGTCTTCTCGTCGCGGCCCAGCTCGGCGAATGTCACCGCCTGTTTGGCGAACTCCGCCACCAGCGTGTTGCCCGCCGGGGTGCGCAGCACGCCGGCGTAGTCCTTGCCCCGCCCCGAAGCGGAACTCCGGGAGCGGCTGCCCGACGTATCCACCGCCGTCGCACGGCTGTTCACGTAGCTGCGGCCGCCGGCTAGCGAGGGCACCCAGTGGTAGCCCAGAAACTGCATGCCGGGTTTGGTGGCATTGTAGCGCGAAACCCAACCGGGCAGGGCATCCATGTAGGCCGACGAGGAGACCCACGTGCAGCGCGTGGGGTCGAGCCAGTAGACCTCCTTGCTGTGACCGCCCAGCACGATGGCCGACATCGGGTCGGCAGCGATGGTGACGGCCCGGCCCGCCGAAGCGGAACCCTCGACCGCCTCGCTCAGCGTAGGCGCGAAAAGGTGGGCCGGCGAATACTGTCCCACGCCGGCATCGCACTCGATGCCCCTCACGCCCGTATCCTCGATGAGCCGGATGCGGCGTCCCGCCACGTAGTCGGTCCACCGCTCGCCCACCACTCCGTGGACGGCGGGGTCGGCCCCCGTAGCCAGCGTGGAGAGCGTGACGGGCGTGGTGGTCTGCATGTAGTCGTAGTAACTGCGCGGGAAGCTCATGCCGTCGATTTCGAAACGGCGGAAACCGCCCGTACCGAAATTGGCGTTGAAACGTTCGAGGTAATCGTAACGCATCTGGCTCACCACGATATTGACGACCAGCCGGGGAGGGCGCACCTGCGCCTCCGCACCCCGGAAACCTCCCGCCGACAGCAGCACCGCCAGCGATATGATGATTTTTCTTACAACCATAATTTTCATTTTGACCCGATTCGCTTTCGCACGCTCCGCCTCCCGGGGCCCTCCGCCCCGCTCCGCATGCGTTCGGCTGCGGCATGCGGCCCTCGCCCGCACTGGGGCGAAAGCCTCGAAGCAATCGAGCCACAAAGATAGTAAACTCCCCGAACATTCGTTCCAAAGAGTCCGAATAAAACGCAATCCCGGCAAAGTCTATTGTGCGAATGCCGCCCTTTCGACGCTCCAGTCGCCTTCGGGCAGCTCGGCGGCCAGCCGCTCCACGCGCAGACGCATCGACGCCTTGAAGCGCCGGTGAGCCTCGCTGTCGGGATTCTGCGGACGGTGGGCGGCCGCCGCAGCCACGGCGTCGATTTCGGCCATCAGCCTGCGCGTCCCGTCCGAAAAGGCCGCTCCGGCGAAACGCTCCCAGATGTAATCCACCGCCTGGGGCGACGGATGCACCATGTCGGGGGCATAGAAGCGGTAATCCCGCAGGTCGTCGTTCATGATTTCATAGGCCGGAAAATAGAGGACACCGGCGAACCGCTTCGCCAGCCGGTGCACGGCCACCAGCAGCGACGCCTTGCCGACCGAATTTTCCACGGCGCCGTCCCCCATGTGGCGGATGGGACTCACCGTCAGCACGACCCGCTTGCCCGCCAGGCATCCCGTCATCAATTCGGAGAGCCGCTCCTCAATCTCTCCGACCTCCAGCAGCCGCCGGCGGAACAGACGTGCCGGCTGCTTGTGGCAATTGGCCACCACCCCACCGTCCCGCGCCAGCTCGTAGACCCACGCCGTGCCGAGCGTCAGGACCACCGTGTCGGCCTCGCGCAGCGCCCGTCCGCCCGCATCGGCCGCACGGCCGATGCGCCGCAGCACCTCCTGCGGGTCGGTACCCGAGAATGAGCCGTGATGGTGGTAGCTGAACCACAGCTCGCCGTCGCGGTCCAGGTCCTCCGCAGCGAAGCGCCGGCCGGCGGCCAGCGACTCGAGCATGTCGGCAATGGAAAAAGGGTTGTAGAGCACCCCGAAGGGATTGCTCACAACCCTGAATCTATAATGCTCCAGACGGGAGGCCATGTTGTCGGCGAAACACGAGCCGCACATCAGCAAACGACAGCCATGGTCAATCTGCCTGTCCCAACGCTCGACCGTTATCTCCGTTCTGAACTTCACGCCCGGACCCTGCTCTGTTCTCCGTCTGCCTGCTACTTCCTGCTCACCAAGGTCGGCTTCTTGAGCTCCTCGGCCCACTTGTCGGCATAGTCGAAGAAGCTCTGCGCACCGGTCCAGTCGCTGAAAGTCTCCTTCTTCCAGGCGGTGGTGAGCCAGTAGTCGATGCGGCCGCGAGAGTCGGGAGCCAGCACGTAGAGGTAATTGAGCTTGTCGTTGGTCTGGAAAATCATGTTGCTCACGTCGGGCAGCGACACGGCGATTCCGCAAGTCTCCTTCTCCCACTTCTGGTAATCGTTCTCGGGATAGTCGGTGCCCCACACGGCGGCGTTGCCCTTGCGGTCCACGTGGCTCTCGTGCTCGGCCATCTTCATCACTCCGGTGCAGAATACCAGTCCCTTGCTGTCGCCCTCGATGGTGTTCTCCACCTTCACGTCGCGATGGCCCGCATAGAGGATGTAGCGGGAGGTCATATTGATGGTCTTGCCCATGTACTGCCAGCCCTCGACACGCATATCGACGATGACGCGCACCGGACCCGAAGTCACCAGACGCGCCTCGCGACGGGTCATCGGCTCGATGTGAACCGCCTGCCGGGTAGCCGAATCCCACCCCTTGAGCACACCTACGCTGATGCTGCCGAACACGCGGATGTTGTCGTGACCGTAGCCGGCCGCCAGCTGCTCGTCGGTGGTGTACCACATGGTCTCGGCCAGCTCGAGCTGTTTCTTCTTCTTGCCGTAGAGGTCGATGCTCTGCTTCTTGTCGAAATAGACGCGATAGGCGGCCAGTTCCGACTCGAATGCGGGGCCGTGATGATGCAGCTTGTTGTACATGTCGTCCTTGTCGGACTCCAGCATGGTCTTGAATTCGAGACCGTTCTCGCCCTTCCACCACATCTGGCTGTGGACACGCGCCGGATAGCGGTCGGCCGCTGCGGGCTTGTCCGAAAAGAGGAGCTTCGCCTCCCGGCTCTGGCCGCCGGCCAAATCCACCACGAAAGCCGCCTCGTCGAAAACGCCGTCGCCGTTCAGGTCGTCGAGCTGCGAGGGAATCTCCTTGCCGCCCACGGTCACGGTCACCGACTTGGCCCAGGCCGGGACGTCGGTTATCACCACCGGCTCATCGACACGCGCCTCGCCGCTGGTGTTGGTCACCGTATACGATACTTTTTCCTTGGTCTCCTTGGCATTCACCGCTCCGCCGCACACGGCCAGGAGCACGGCTGCCATCAAAACTTTTTTCATCTCTTCAGTAGTTTGGTTATTTGTTTACAAAGATACGAATAAGCAAGCGCAAAAGCAAACTTGTTTGCATTTTGCCGAGCGGAAGTATCTAAGACGAAGTCAAAGATACGAATAAGCAAGCGCAAAAGCAAACTTGTTTGCATTTTGCCGGGCGGAAGTATCTAAGACGAAGTCAAAGATACGCATAAGCGGGCACAAATGCAAGCTCGTCCGCATTTTGCCCGGCAAACGTATCCCAGGCCGAAGCCCGAGAGCTCCGCCTACTGCACGACCCCGGCTGCGGGAAACGTCACCTTCACGTACTTATAGCCCCGGCGGAAAAGCTCCACGGCCACGCCCAGTTCGAAAAAGAGTCCCGCAGCGGCGGCAAAAGCCAGAAAAGCATCGCGGCTCTGCGCCTCGAACGTGCGTCGCATCATCGACAGAGCCGTGCGGCTGCAGGCCAGCATCGCATCGGCGACACGCCCGGCATCGGCCCCGTCGGAGGGCATTCCCAGAAACTCCTCCGACACGTATTCGTCCAGCGAGTCGAAACCGCGCCCGTCAGCAAAAAACCGATAGACGTCCCGCTTGTCGTCGCGCAGACGCTCCCAGTCGCCGTCCCACAGGGCCGCGGCTCCCATACCCACATAACCGGCCCAGGCCACGGCCGCAGCCGGATAGTCGGTCATCTGAGGGACCGCATCGGCCATGTAGGCGGGAGCGGCCGCTTTCCACTTCTCGTTGAGCTCCTCGGCCGCCAGCAGTTCGCCGCCCAGCAATCCCCGTTCGGAAAGCGTCCGCAGCAGGGTCTGCAGCAACGTCGAACGGAATGTGGTGATAGAATCATTCTCCATAAATCGCATAATAAAATTCCAATGCGGCAAAGATACGAATAAGCGAGAGCAAAGGCAAACCCGCTTGCATTTTGCCGGGCGGGAGTATCCAAGGCGAAGCCAAAGATATGAAGAAACGAAAAAACAAAGGCAAACCCGTTCGCCTCTTGCCGGGCGGAAGCCTCCATGACGGAACCATAGAGAGCGACAAATATGCGGACCGGGCGAGCGACTGTCGCCGAAAAGCGCTAACTTTGCCGTCGGAACCCATTCGAAAAAGGTAGAAAATGGAGCTGAAAGCCAATTGCAAGATAAACATCGGACTCGACATCCTCCGCCGCCGGGACGACGGATTCCACGACATCGAGACCGTCATGATTCCCGTCGCCGGACTCGCCGACACCCTCACCCTGGAACCCCTGCCGGGCAGTGAACCCCGCCTGCTGCAAACGGGCATCGCGGTGGACTGTCCGCCGGAAAAGAATCTGTGCATGAAAGCATTCCGCCTGCTGCAACAGGAGTACGGCATCGGTGGAGCGCAGATAACCCTGCACAAACAGACCCCGTTCGGCGCCGGACTGGGCGGAGGCTCCTCGGACGCCGCCTTCACGCTGTGGGGACTGGCCGAACTCTTCGCTCTGGGACTGGAGGGCCCCGCACTCGAACGGCTGGCCGCCCGGCTGGGCAGCGACACCCCCTTTTTCCTGCGCAACAGTCCCACCCTCTGCTGCGGACGGGGCGAAATCATGACCCCCTACCCCCTCCCCGCCCTGCGGGGCAAACTGCTGGTGGTGGTCAAGCCCGAAACGGCCGTCTCCACGGCCGAAGCCTACGCCGGCGTCACCCCGCACCGGCCCGACACGCCGCTCGCCGAACGGCTCCGCCGACCGCTCGCCGAGTGGAAAACATGCGTGCGAAACGATTTCGAACCGCATATCTTCGCCGCCCATCCCGAACTGGCCCGCATCAAGGAGCGGCTCTACGACGCAGGAGCGCTCTACGCCTCGATGTCGGGCTCGGGCTCCTCGCTCTTCGGCATCTTCGAACCCGACGCGGCCATCGACTGCGACTTCGGCTGTTTCGTCCACCGGCAATCGCTCTGAGCCCCGGCCCCCGATACAAAAGCCGCCCGGAACCTTTCACGGATTCCGGGCGGCTTGCCTTTTCGGCGATTCATCGCGCGCGACGCGCCTGCGGGCCTAAGCGAGCACCTTGACGATGCACTTCTTGATTTTGCCGTTGCCAATCATGGGCGCATGGCCGTCCTCGGGGAAGAATACGGCCATCTGACCCTCGTGCAGGGTAAAATAGGTGGTGGGGTTGTCGTCGTAGAAGAGGATGTCCTTCTCGGTGTTGAACTCGCTGCGGGGCGAGGTGCACTCAGCGCGGTCCTTGTAGCCGAAAGTCTCCTCTCCGGCAATCACAATCTGAATGTCGATGTACTTGTTGTGCACCTCCAGCGCCGCATCCTCCGGCTTCTTGAGGTCGCGGTTGTTAATCATCAGGAAGATGTTGTCGCCATCGACCACGTGCTTGCCCTCCTCCAGGGTGTTCAGGTCCACGCTGTTCAGGTAGTCGAATACCTTTCCGAACAGGGGATTGACCGCAGCGTAGAGCTGCCAGTTCTTAGTTGAATCCAAAATCATAACCGTCTATTTTTTAAGTTTAAGGTTTTCTATTTTCTGATGTCGAACGACACCACCACCGGGTTGTGGTCGCTGTAAGGATAGCGGTCGGGGACCTCGTATTCCACCACCTCCAGGTCCCTGGTGTGGAAGACGTGGTCGATGCGCAGCATGTTGAAGAATCCGCGGAACGTGTTCATCGTTCCCCGACCCTTCTCCCGGAAGGCATCGCGCATGTCGCCCCGCACCGTATGGTAAACGTAGGACATGGGCGTGTCGTTGAAGTCGCCGCAGACGATGACACTGTAGGGCGACGAGGCGATGAGCCCGGCGATGGAGTCGGCCTGATTGGCCCGAATCCGGTAGTTGCGCCGCAACTTGGCGGCCATGCCCTTTATCTTCTCCTCCCGGCCGCTGTCGCTGATGAACTCCTGGCCGACGATGAACTCCTGGTCGGAAGAGGTGATGGAGGTGGTCTGCAGATGGCTGTTGAACAGACGCACCGTGTCGCGATTGACGCGGAGGTCGGTCCACAGGACGCTGTTCGCGCTATTGGCGAACTCGACGACCCCCGAACCGAGTATCGGATATTTGCTGTAAACGGCCAGCCCGCCGCCGTAGCCGTTCCCCAAAGCGGTGGTGTAGGCGACCTTGCGGTAGGGCATCTTCGGGAGCAGGGAGCTCAGGCGGTCGGCATCGATGCCGGGAGCCGTGCGGAACTCCTGCATGCAGACGACATCCGCATGGACCGAATTGACGAAAGCGGCGATGCTGTCCATGCTCGACTTTCCGCCGTTGCTCTTGTCCATGAAGGCCATCACATTGTAGCTCACCAGCCGCAGGTCGGCAGGCTGCCCCGTCCGGTCGTCGTAGCTGCGGCTCAGCCCCGGTTTGAAGAAGAGCGAGACATTGCCGATGCCGACCATTATCGCCACGAACGACACCAGCGCATAGCCCATGCGCCAGCAGACCACCCAATAGAGCAGGAAGGCCAGGGCGACCAGCCACAGCACGGGAGCCGCCAGCCCCAGGAAAGCGAAAATCCACATCGAATTGGGATTGACGTAGGGAGCCAGATAGGACAAGAGCAGCGCCAGGGCGACCGCCACGTTAATCACCAGCAAAATGGCATTGACCGGGGAGAATATCCTGTAACGGCGGACTTTCTCCCGGTTTTTGCGCCCCTCTCCGTAATAACCGTATTCCATAGCTTACCCCTCGTTCTAATAGTAAATCTTATGCGTCCGCTTCCAGTACCTGAGCAGCAGGAATCCCCACAGCATACCGCCCACATGGGCGAAATGGGCGACGTTGTCCATCCGCCCCGACACGCCCGAAAAGAGTTCGATGGCTCCGTAGATGAGCACGAACCACTTGGCCTTTATCGGCACGGGGAAGAACATCAGATAGATACGGTCGTTGGGGTGCATCATGCCGAAAGCCAGCAGCACACCGAACACGGCACCCGAAGCGCCCACCATCGGCACCGAGAGATGCGCGTTGAGCAGACTCTCCAGCTGCATGTGCAGCATCGGGTCGCTCCCCTGCGCCGCCAGTGCGACGGCCTCGTTGATGCGGGAGATTTCAATCCAGTTCACACCCAGCTGCATGAGCGCCGCGCCGATGCCGCACACCATATAATAGATAAGGAACCGGCGGCTGCCCAGCTCGTACTCCAGCGACCGACCGAACATCCACAATGCGAACATATTCATGAAGAAGTGCATGAAGTTGGCATGCAGAAACATGTGGGTCACAATCTGATAGGAGTGGAAGAAACGGCTCTGCCAGAAGAACAGCGCCATGTGGCTCTCCATCGCCGCACTCAGCCCCGAAGGCAGAATGTAGAGGGCCAGCAGGCACACGGCATTGGCGATTATGAGATTCTTCACCACCGGCGGCGTATTGAAATATCCGTTATTGGTCATCATCGTTTTTGGTTTCGGTTCAGTTTGTTTTTCATCGTAATTCGCGGCGGCGGAGTCGTTTCGCCGTCCGTCGCTATCTGAGTCGTCTGCGTATCTCCTCGGGGCCGATTTCCCATATCACCTCCAGTCCCGACGGCGTGAAGCGCGGACCGGCCGACTCGGCCAGCTGACCGAGCAGCAGCGACACGGCCTCCTCGGTATCGGGCAGGGCGCCCGCGGCACCCGCACGGGCCATGACGGCCGCCAGCTTCTCGCGGCGCAGCTCGTCGGGCGAGTGGGTGTCGTCGCGGATGCACTCCAGCATGCGGTATATCAGCCGGTCGGCCGATTCGTTGTCGAGGTCCGCCGGAATGCCGGTCAGTTCAATCTCCCCGTCGCTGCCGTAACGGATGTCGAATCCCAGCGACGCGAAGTCGCCGTCGTGCTCCCTGAGCAGTCCGAACTCCTCGGTGGAGAGCACCATCCGGTCGGGGAAAAGCAGCTGCTGGCACACGGAACTGCCGCTGTGAAGCATGGCCGCATAACGGTCGTAGAGGACGCACTCGCGGGCACGCCGCAAATCGACCACGCACAGCCTGCCTCCCAGCACGGCGCTCGCATATCCGCCGCTGAGCAGGGCGGCATGGGAGAAAGCCGCGCCTCCGCTCTGCGCATCGAACGAGTCGATGCGGCTCTGCACGGCCTCCTCGCCGGAAACGTACTCCAACGAAGAGGTCTCCGCCCCGGATGCGAACGCTTCCGATACGACGTCGGTCTCCGCCTCCACCCGGCCGAAGAATCCCTCCGGCGACATCTCGCCGTTGGGTCCGATAAATCCGCCGCGAGCCGTTCCCGAGGGGTCGCCCGAAGCGTCGTAAGCGCCTACGAAATCGGACAAATCGGCAGAGGAGCGGCGGCTGCCGTCCTCGTTGTAGTCACGGAAAGGATTGTAATTGAAATTGGTGCGCGATTCGGGCACCTTATATGTCTTCTGTTCGCGCCGGAATACGGGGATGTCGGCTCCGCCCTCCTCGGCATCGAAATCCATCATCGGCACGGCCCCCAGCTTGGCCAGGCTCTCCCGCACCGCCGCGTTGAGAATCTGCCACACGGCCACTCCGTCGGTGAACTTCACCTCCGTCTTCTGGGGATGGACATTGACGTCGATGCGGTCGGGCTCGATGGTCAGGTAGATGAAAAAGGAGGGTTGCTCGCCCGCAGGAATCAGCTTTTCGTAAGCCGACAATATCGCCTTGCGGAAATAGTCGCTCTTGAAATAGCGGCCGTTCACGAACAGATACTGCTCGGAATTGGTGCGCTTGGCACACGAAGGCTTGCCCACATAGCCCGCGACCTGCACTATCGACGTGGAGGCGTTCACCTCCAGCAGGTTGCCCGACATGCGCTTGCCCACCACCCCGACGATGCGCTGCACCGGCGTGGAAGGCGCCAGGTCGTAGGTGAGGGCATCGCTGTCGTAGAGCTTGAAGGCCACCTGCGGATTGCACAGGGCTATCTTGCAGAACTCCCGGGTGATGCTGCGCCCCTCGAGCGCCGAGCGGCGCAGGAACTTGCGGCGGGCCGGCAGGTTGTAGAACAGATTGGTTATCTTGAAATTGGAGCCCACGGGACACTGCACCGGCTTCTGGTCGATGAACTCGCCCCCGGCCAGCACGGTGACCGTACCGCACTCGTCCTCGGCCTGGCGCGTGCGCAGCTCCACCTGCGAAACGGCGGCAATCGAAGCCAGCGCCTCTCCGCGGAAACCGAAGGTCCGCAGGGCATAGAGGTCGTCGGCCGAATGGATTTTGCTGGTGGCGTGGCGGTCGAAAGCCATGCGCGCGTCGATGGGAGACATGCCGCATCCGTCGTCCACAATCTGAATCAGCTCCTTGCCTCCGTCGCGGAAATTGACGGTCACGCACCCGGCTCCGGCGTCGATGGAGTTCTCCATCATCTCCTTGACCACCGACGAGGGTTGCAGCACGACCTCTCCGGCCGCAATCTGATTGGCGACCATATCGGGCAGCAGTCTTATCTTGTCCGCCATAAGCGCTCGGTTTAAGGTTTACTCCGGAAAGCGGAACTCTAACGTATCAGAAAATAGCCGATAATCAGCAACAGACCCAGCGCCACTATCGACATCATCATGCTGCGGGCACGGCGGCGGCTCTCCTCGCGGCGCACACGCCCCGTCAGACGACCCGACATGCGCCCCCGGATGAAACTGCCGGGAACGTACTCCGCCCCCTCCTCGCCCGAAGGCTCCTCGCCGCAGAGCTCGCGGCGGCGCTGCTCGCGCGCCTCTTTCTCCGGGTCGTAATAACGCGGTTTATACTCGAACTGATTGGGACGTTTCTTGAACGGTGTGAATCCTAACATGACTCTCTCTGTTTTAAACCGCCCCTCCCCCCGGGAAGGGCGGCATGTTATACTAAAACGCTTCGCAGGCTCCTGCCAGAAAACGCCCCGCACGGAGCGGCTCCCGCAGAGCCTTCAGCTCTCCTATCGGAAGAAGCTCTGCATGCGGTCGAAAATATTCTGGTCCTTGACCTCGGCCGCCTTCTTGAAGTTCGGACACTCGGCCAGCTGCTGCACCAGACGCTTCTCCTCGGAGGTGAGTTTCGAGGGAACGGTGACGTCGATGACCACCAGAATGTCGCCCCGACCGTATCCGTTCACGTCGGGCAGACCCTTTCCTCTCAGACGCAGCACCTTGCCTGCGTGCGTACCGGCTTCCACCTTGATTTTCACCTTGCCCTCGACCGTGGGAACCTCCACCTCGCCGCCGAGCAGCGCCGTGGGGACCGTGATGTTGAGATTGTGAATCAAATCGTTGCCGTCGCGCACCAGCCTCGGGTCCTTCTCCTCCTCGATGAGCACCAGCAGGTCGCCGTTCACGCCGCCGTGACGGGCCGCGTTGCCCTTGCCGCTGACCGAGAGCTGCATGCCCTCGCCCACGCCGGCCGGAATCTTCACCTCGATGACCTCCTCGCCGCGCACCGTGCCCTCGCCGTGGCACTTGTCGCACGGCGAAGTGATAACCTTGCCCTCGCCGTGGCAGGCGGGACAGGGCTGGGTGGTCTGCGTCCGGCCGAAGAAGGTATTGACCACCTGGGTCACATACCCCGACCCGTTGCAGGTGGTGCAGGTGGAGTAGGAGTTCTTGTCCTTGGCTCCCGTGCCGCCGCACTGGTCGCAGGCGACCGTCTTGTTTATCTTCAGCTTCTTGGTCGTGCCGTTGGCAATCTCCTTGAGGGTGAGCTTCACCTTCACCCGCAGGTCGGAGCCGCGATTGACCCGCTGCCCGCCGCGCGAGCCACCACCGTAACCGCCTCCGAAATGTCCGCCGAAGATGTCGCCGAACTGACTGAAGATATCCTCCATCGAGAATCCGCCGAAGCCGCCTCCGTAGGCGCCGCCGCCTCCGGCCGCACCGCTCATGCCCTCGTGGCCGAACTGGTCGTAGCGGGCCCGCTTGTCGGGATTGCTCAATACATCGTACGCCTCGGCAGCCTCCTTGAATTTCTCCTCCGCATCCTTGTTTCCGGGATTTTTGTCAGGGTGGTACTGGATGGCAGCCTTGCGATAGGCCTTCTTTATCTCGTCGGCATTCGCATTCTTGCTGACACCAAGCACCTCGTAGTAATCTCTTTTTGCCATGATGTTACTCTCCTACAACAACTTTTGCATAACGTATCACCTTGTCCTTGAGCTTATAGCCCTTCTGGACGACGTCTATAATCAGCCCCTTCTTCTCTTCGCCCGCAGCGAAACGGGCCACCGCCTCGTGCAGGTCGGTATCCAGAGGCAGCCCGACGGCCTCGATTTCCTTCACCCCTTTGGATGCCAGCATATCGTTGAGTTTCTGTGCGATGAGCACCACGCCCTGCCGCACCGATTCGGCATCGTCGGTCTTGGACATGGCATCGATTGCCCGGTCGATGTCGTCCACCACCGCCAGCAGAGGCTTGATGACGTCTTCGCCGCCGGCAGCTATGAGCTCCATCTTCTCCCGGAGCGTCCGCTTGCGGTAGTTGTCGAACTCGGCCGACAGACGCATATACTTGTCTTTCCATTCGCCGGCTTCGTCCCTGACGGCAGCGGCTCCGGCATCGGGTGTCCGGTCTGCCACATTGTCATCCGAAGCGTCGTCCCCCGCTGACATATTGTCACACGGAGCCCCCTCGCAATTGGGATAAGCCTCGCCGGAAGTGAAACCTTCGTCGCCGCTAACAGCCTCATTGTAAGTCTCTTTTTCTTCTACTTTGTTCTTTGACATATCTCTATCCGATTTTTATACATCTCATTAAAACAAATTGCATACCAACGCAATCTGTCTTGTTCCGAGTTACAAAGATAGGGATTTTATCCGGTTTCGCCATCTCATTCCCCCATTATTCTCCCCCCGCCGCGAAACAGTCCGTTCCCGCCGAAACAAAGAAAATCGATAAAAAATATATTATGTATTACACAATATAAATATTTACACATATATTTGCGTCGTAAACATAAATCTAAAACATAATATTAAAATTCATACTCATATATAGAATGCCATGAAATACGGAATATCAAATAGTGAAAATCAAAATGTTACCATCTTTCGAAACCATCATCCTTATCGCTTTTGACACAAAAATTATCGAATATCGACAAAAAAAATCCATCTGCGACCTGTAACCTTTCGTGCCCCCGCACGTCTAAACGATAAAAAGAGAACAACCGACCACAACTTAAAAACAAAGAACAACGATGATGAAAAAATTCTTACTCCTACTGATTATTCTCTCGGCGGCTTTCTGCAACATGCAAACCCGGGCCGCCCAACCCAAATATAAAGTATCGGGCACCGTGGTGGACGAAAACGACCGCGCCGTGGAATTCGCCACCGTCACCCTGCTCGCCCAGGGCAGCGAAGCCGCAGGAGTCGTCGCCGACGCCCGGGGAGACTTCGCCCTCTCGGCCCCCGCGGGCGACTACACGCTTCAGATACGCTGCATCGGCTATCAGACCCTCGACACGCCGCTCCGCCTCGACACAGACCGGTCGCTGGGACGCATGGTCCTCGCCCCGGCCACCGTGGAGATGGACGCCGTGGTGGTCAAACGCCAGGCTATCGTGCGCGAGGCCGACCGCTTCGTGGTGAACGTCGCCGAGAGCCCGCAGGCCATCGGACGCGACGCGCAGGAGATGCTGGCCAAATCGCCCGGCATGTGGCTCACCGACAACAAAATAACCATCAACGGCAAGTCGGGAGCCAAAATCATCATCAACGACCGCGAGCTGAAAATGGACGACGAGGAGGCCATCGCCTACCTGCGCACCATCAAGGCCGAGGACATTCAGAAAATCGAAATCATCCCCACCGCCGGGGCCGACTACGACGCCGACGCAGCCGGCGGAGTGGTGAAAATCACCCTGCGCAAACAACGGCTCGACGGCATGACGGGCAACCTCGCCATCTCTTACCTCACCTCGCACGGCTGGGGCTGGAGCGCCTCTCCCTCGGCCAGCTTCAACTACCACCGCAACCGGTTCAGCCTCACCTCCAGCGGCTGGTACAGCAAAGCCCACGAGAAGGCGGCCACCTGGGAGCGCAGCCGCTATTTCGACCGGCCGGACGAAATGACCGGCGAATCGGTCCTCCGCGACGAGGGATACGGCTACGGCGGCCGCATCGGGCTCTTCTACGACATCAATCCCAGACAACAGCTCGGAGCCGAAGCCAGCTGGAACCGCAACACCGACGAAACCCTCACCGACAACGCCAGCAAAACGACCTCCGGGTCGGAGTACATCGACCAGACGGGCGACTACTTCACCCACCGCACCACGAAGACCCTGGCCCTCACCTTCAACTACATCGTCAAACTCGACACGCTGGGCTCCACCTTCAAGCTACTGGGCAGCTACACCTCGCGCGTACAGAACAGCCCCCAGGACTACTTCTCCACCATGCGCGCCCCCTCGATATCCGTCGATTCGACCTACCGCAGCCTGGCCGCCAGCGACCACAAGGTCTACACCCTGACCGCCGCACTGGAGAAGAACACCTCGTTCGGACGGTTCAGCAGCGGAGCGAAATTCACCTACAACGACATGATGAACAACTCGCTCTACGAATATCTGAGCACCCCGCAACAGAGCTGGAGCAAAGACCTGGCGCACAGCAGCGACAACAACTACGCCGAAAAAATCGCAGCCTTCTACGCCATCTATGCCCACCGCATCCGCTCCGTCGGCATCCAGGTCGGGCTGCGCGGAGAGTACACCCACGTCACCCCCAAATATTCGCAGGAGCAGAGCGACGGCACCACGCTGCGCACCTCCACCCGTCAGGAATACTTCTCGCTCTTCCCCAATGCCAACATCAGCGTCGCCCTCAACAAGAAAAAGAGTTCGTCGCTCATCCTCTCCTACGCCCGCAAAATCAGGCGTCCCTCGTTCTGGGCGCTGGCCCCCATCCGCCAGCAAGTGAGCGAATACACCTACATCATCGGAAACCCCGACCTCAAACCCCTCTACAACGACCAGATAAGCGCCACGCTGGTCCTGTGGAACAAAGTCTCGCTCACGGCCGGACTCGACATCCGCAGCAACGAAACCCTGCAGATATTGCAGTCCGACCCTTCGGACCCCGACCTGCTCATGCTGCGTCAGGAGAACATCGACAAGACCTCTTCGCTCTTCGTCAGCCTCAACGCACCGATTACCGTCACCTCCTGGTGGAACATGAACCTCAACGCCTACGCCGCCCGCAACGGCCAGCGCATCCGGCCCGAAGACCCGCAGACGTTCCACCCTTTCGTATTCACCACCCTGTCCAACGACTTCACCCTGCCGCTCGGCTTCTACCTCGAGGCAACCTACTCCCTGCAAGGCAAGATATACACGGGCAACTTCTCCATCAACTCCACAAGCAGCATCGATATGAGCCTCAAGAAACAGCTCTTCAACAAAAAGGTCACCGCCTCGTTCGCCGTCCAGAACCTCTACCATACGAAATATCAGAACGTGGAAACCACACTCCAGCACATGCAGCGAACCAACCGCCTCGAACAATTCTGGAGCTCACGGAAGTTCAAATTCACCCTCCGCTACAACTTCAACCGGGGGACCAAGTTCCGTGTCAAGAACATCGAAAACGCTGCCGGCGAGGAGAGCAGCCGCCTGAACCAAAGCAACTAACCCAAAAGAGGAGCTCTTCAGCGGTCCCCGGCCCGGCATCGGGAAAAGGAACCCGAAGAGGAAAGCCGGCCGGAAGAGGAAAGACCGGCAACGCGGGCGGATTACGCTTCGGGGAACCGGCCGCAAAAGAAATTTCCTACGGCGGCGACCTGCGGCAAGGTAATTGTACAAACAGACAGCAACGGAAGTACTTTTTTCTTCATATACAACCAACTTTAATTAGGCCTATTGTCCACTCCGCCCCGGATGCCTGACACAATCCGGGGCGGAGTTTTTTTCATTCCCCCTTTCCCTACATGCACCCGGCAATCCGTGCACTCTCCGCTCCTGCACAGAGGTGCCGACCGCAGCCTCTCTCCGCCGCAGCGCATGTCCGGTTCCTCTCCGAAATTTTCCGACCCGACGAACCCCTTTCAAACGATAACCCCGCGGATGAATCATCCGCGGGGTTACACACCGCACCTTCGGACCCTGTCGTCCGAAATACATGGTCCCCGGCTGCTACAACCGGTATTTGAGTATCAGCAACCGGCCGTCCTCCTGCAGCGACACGGTGTAGACACAGTTCTCTTTCCGGTCATAGGCGATATGGTCGTTGAAACACCCCGTGTCGTAGACGTGCTTCACTTCGCCGTTCCAGTCGAAGACCACAATCTTGTTCCGCGGATAGCCCGTTATCTTCTCTCCGTAATAGAGCGTGTAAATCGCCTCGTCGGCGGCACAGACATCGGCGAAACCGGCTACGAAATCGGAACCCGCCTTCGGACGCAGGCTCTTCTCGTCGAACTCGATGACCGGCTCTATCAGATACCTCGCCGCGGAACGCTTTATCTTGCCTTTCCCGATATCGAACATCTCCATGATGGCTCCGAACACGGCATTGGCCACCACCATCTTCTCGCCGTCGGGCGACACGGCCATCAGTTTGGGTTCGACCGTATAGAGCCAGGCCATGGTCGTCGTGTCGGCCGCCGCCGGATATTCGGCATAGCTCTCCGTCACCCGGCCGTCGCCATCGACCCAGGCGAAGCGGGTCAGCGGCAATCCCGAGTTCAGACCCACCGCCCCGTCGTAAAGCCGCATTCCGTTGCCGAATCCGAACACGCTGTAAACGGTGGTAAACCGGTCGGGAACCGAAACGCTCTCCACCCGATACGGATTGGCGTTCCCCAATGCGACGGAATCGATATGATACCACAGCATTTTGCCCGCATGGGCGTCATAGGCATAGAATTCGCGGTCGCCGTACTTCCTGACATCCGTCACCTGCACCAGCTCGTTCGGCCCCCGGCCCACCCGGCCGACGGAAATCTTCTCTCCGCCCGCTTTCGGATAGAGATGGAAAACATATCCGTCCATGTTGGCCGCCACCAGCAAATATTCATCGAAATCGAGAAGCGCCCGACAGCTACGCGCCATCACTTCCACGAACTCCTCTTTCTCGACGGCCGGACAATCCGCCGTCTCCACAGGCCGGTATTCGACCCTGCTTCGGCCGCATGCGACAGCCAGGCACGAAACCAAAGCCACCGACGCTACTCTGACAATCGTTTTCATCATATTATTCATCAAGGTTAATGTCAATCCCTATCGACTTCTCCAACGGAGCATCGCACATCTCGCACGTTCCTTCGATGTCCGCCGGTCCGGTCAATCGCTCCGCCGGTCCTCCCGAACGCAATCGCCCAACCGGCATCCGGCTCTCTTCCTCTCTCCATACGCCCCGCTCCCCGCGGGCATCTTCTTTTTCCGGCGCCCGCCCCGACTCTCCGGAGAAGCGGAAACGGCCGGAATCAAATATTAAATTGCAAGCCGCCAACTACATACACAAATATACGCATAAATCCGACACAGACAAATCCTCCGCAGAAAAAAGACTTCCCCCCGCCGCATTTTTCAGGGAACGGCACGAAAAAACAATCGGGGCCGCACCCGTGTGCGACCCCGATTCGCTCGGAAAGATTACAATCTCCTTACTTCTTGGACTTGGGAGCGAGCATGATGCTCATGCGCTTTCCCTCCAATTTGGGCATCATTTCGACCTTGGCGAGTTCCTCCAGGTCGGTAGCCAGACGCAACAACAGGATTTCACCCTGCTCCTTGAAGACGATGGAACGTCCCCGGAAGAAGACATAGGCCTTGACCTTGGCTCCGTCCTTGAGGAAGTTCTCGGCGTGACGGAGTTTGAAGTTGTAGTCGTGGTCGTCGGTCTGAGGTCCGAAACGAATCTCCTTGACCACCACCTGAACCGACTTGGCCTTCATCTCCTTGGCCCTCTTCTTCTGCTGATAGAGGAACTTCTGGTAATCGGCGATGCGGCACACGGGAGGGTCGGCGTTGGGAGAAATCTCGATGAGGTCGAGCTCCATCTCGTCGGCCAGACGCAGCGCCTCGCGTATGGACAATACGGCGGGCGCCTCGATGTTGTCGCCCACCACCCGCACGCGCTGGGCGGTAATCTGGTCGTTGATACGGTTCGGATTCTCCTTCTCCGGCCTCTTCGGGCCATGTGCTCCGGGACGGCCGCCTCTGTTGCCGGCGCCCGGCTGAGGGCTCACCCTCGGGGGAAATGGTTTTGTCGTGTTCAATCTTGCTGTTGTTAATGATTACTCTACTGTTTGTTTGCTTCAATCTCCTTGCGCACCAGCTCGGTCATGAAATCGCGGAAAGCCTCCATGGTCATCTGGCCCTTGTCGCCTTCGCCCTGGGCACGGACCGACACCAGACCGTCGGCCTCCTCCTTCTCGCCCACGATGAGCAGATAGGGAATGCGCTTGAGTTCGTTGTCGCGAATCTTGCGGCCGATTTTTTCGTTGCGGTTATCCACCTGGCTGCGAATATCGTAATTATTTAGATATTTTGAAACTTTTTCCGCATAATCGTTATATTTTTCGCTGATAGGCAGAACGACCACCTGGTCGGGCGAAAGCCACAACGGGAACTTGCCTCCGGTGTGCTCCAACAGCACGGCCACGAATCGCTCCATCGAGCCGAACGGCGCACGGTGAATCATAATCGGGCGGTGGGGTTTGTCGTCCGCGCCGGTGTAGGTCAAATCGAAGCGCTCGGGCAGGTTGTAGTCCACCTGGATGGTACCCAGCTGCCACTTGCGGCCGATGGCGTCCTTGACCATGAAGTCGAGCTTCGGGCCGTAGAAAGCGGCCTCGCCGTACTCGACCACCGTATTCAGTCCCTTCTCCCTGGCAGCCTCGATGATGGCGCTCTCGGCCTTGGCCCAGTTTTCGTCGCTGCCGATGTATTTCTCCTTGTTGTTGGGGTCACGCAGCGAAATCTGTGCCGTGTAGCTGTCGAACTTCAAGGTCTTGAAGATATAGAGCACGATGTCGATGACCTTCTTGAACTCGTCCAGCAGCTGGTCGGGGCGAACGAACATGTGGGCGTCGTCCTGGGTGAATCCGCGCACACGGGTCAGTCCGTGCAGCTCGCCGCTCTGCTCGTAACGGTACACCGTGCCGAATTCGGCCAGACGGATGGGCAGGTCCTTGTAGGAGCGGGGCTTGTATTTGTAAATCTCGCAGTGATGGGGGCAGTTCATCGGCTTGAGCAGGAACTCCTCGCTGTCGTCCGGCGTGTGAATGGGCTGGAACGAGTCCTTGCCGTACTTGGCGTAGTGGCCCGAAGTGACGTAGAGGTCCTTCATGCCGATATGGGGAGTGATTACCTGCTGGTAGCCGTACTCCTTCTGCACCCCGCGCAGGAAGTTCTCCAGCCGGTCGCGGAGCGCGGCGCCCTTGGGCAGCCACAACGGCAGACCCTGACCCACGCGCGGCGAGAAGTGGAACAGCTCCAGCTCCTTGCCCAGCTTGCGGTGGTCGCGCTTCTTGGCCTCCTCCATCATCGCCAGGTATTCGTCGAGCTGGCTCTTCTTGGGGAACGATATGCCGTATATGCGAGTCAGCATCTTGTTCTTCTCGTTTCCGCGCCAGTAGGCTCCGGCCACCGAAGTGAGCTTGATGGCCTTGATGAAGCCCGTGTGGGGCAGGTGCGGACCGCGGCAAAGGTCGGTGAAGCAACCGTTGGTGTAGAAACTGATGGTGCCGTCCGCCAGGTCGGTGATGAGCTCCACCTTATACTGGTCACCCTTCTCGGTGAATGTCTTCAACGCTTCGGCCTTGCTCACCTCGCGGCGCACGACGGGCTCCTTGCCGCGGGCCAGCTCCAGCATCTTGGCTTCGATACGGGGCAAATCGCCCTCGGTGATGGGCTCCGGAGAGTCCACATCGTAATAGAAGCCGTTCTCGATGGCCGGACCGATACCGAACTTGATGCCCGGATAGAGCGATTCCAGCGCCTCGGCCAGCAAGTGCGACGAGGTGTGCCAGAAGGCGTGTCGGCCCTCTTCGTCCTCCCACTTGAGGAGTTTCACCTCGGCGTCGGTGTCGATGGGCATGTTCAAATCCTGTACTTTACCGTTTACGGACACGGCGAGTACCTCCTGAGCCAGACGGGAGCTGATGCTCTCCGCGATGGCCATTCCTGTTACTCCGGCCTGGTAATCTCTTACGCTGCCGTCTGGAAATGTAATTTTAACCATAAAAATAATAATTTGTATCGTTTTGCTTCCCGGTCCCTTTCTACAAACAGGAATCCGCAGAAGACTTTTTCATCGCCAATCGTTCGTTCGCCCGACCGCCTTGCCGGCCGCCGGCTTTCTCTCCGGCCACCACAGCACCAGCGCGATGGCAAGCAGATAGAACGCCGTGACCACCACGCCGCCCTCGGGACCGAAAGCGCCTCCGTGTATGAGGTCGCTCCCCGGCAGGGCCTGCATTTCGAGCAGGCAGCTGCCCTGCGGCATGCCTCCGCCGCTCACCTCCGCCCCGAAGATGTTCCCCTGAAAGAAGTTCCACGCCGAGTGGAAAGCGCCGACTCCCCATATCGAATCGGTACGCAGGAAGAGGAGCGAGGCGAAGACCCCGAACAAAACGAGGTTGAGCACCGCCAGCACCGTGATGCCCGAATTGAGCAGATGCAGCAGCGCGAAGAGCACCGAATTGAGCGATACGGCGCCCCAAACCGGCATGCGGGTCGAGGCCGAAACCATCAGTCCGCCCCGCAGCACCAGCTCCTCCTCCATGCCCTGAATCGCGAATCCGCCGAAAAAGAGCAGCAGCATCCACCATTCGGCTCCGGCCCAGCCTTCGAAACGGACCGCGCCGCAGAGCGCCTCCACGCCCACCACCGCCGAAATGGCCAGGACTCCGAGCAGGTAGCCGCCCGCATAGCGTCCCGCGATATTGCCGCGGCCGAATCCCATCGAATACCACGACCGGCGCTCGCTGCGACGCACGTAGAGGATGACGCCCCACAGCACCAGTGCGGTCGCATAGAGCATCTCCGCCGAAGCCAGCCACGCCATTTCGGGCGAAGAGAGCTGATTTCTCAGGTCGGACGCCGCCACATGGTGAACGATTCCCCACAAAGCGGAGGGAATCATCATGACGATTCCGCCGACCAGCGAACCGGCCAGTATGATGCCGATGTATATCAGCACCTGCCAAACCACCCGGGGCGTCCGGCCCCGTTCGGCCTCGGCCAGCGTACGCGGCTTGCGGACAAGCAACTCGAACCCTCTCATACTCTTCTCCCTCTTATTTTTTACGCTTCCCGCATCAATCTTCATCCTCGGAGGCCAGGTGCAGGTCCTTGACCGAGACGTCGGCCCCCTTCTCCCGTTCGTAGCGGCGCAGCGGATTGCGGCTCATCTCGGCATAGAGCCGGCGGCTCTGCCAGATATCCACGGCCATGTACACGGCCTGCCTCATCGAGGAGGGGTCGGCCACGCCTTTGCCCGCGATGTCGTATGCCACTCCGTGGTCGGGACTGGTGCGCACCACCTTCAAAGCCGCCGTCACGTTCACCCCCTGGGGCGTAAGAGCCTTGAAAGGCGCCAGACCCTGGTCGTGATACATGGCCAGCACGGCATCGTAATGCGCATAGGCTCCCGAAGCGAAAAAGCCGTCGGCACTCATCGGGCCGAAAGCCAGCACGCCCTCGCCGACCGCATCGCGCACGGCGGGCGCTATGGTCTGCTGCTCCTCGCCGCCCAGCAGGCCCCCGTCCCCCGAATGGGGATTCAGGGCCAGCACGGCGATGCGCGGCTCCACAATCGAGAAATCGGTGATAAGCGCCTTCCGCAGCTGGCGCAGGCGGGTTACGATGCGTTCGCGGGTGATATTGCGGCTCACCTCGGCCACCGGCAGATGGATGGTGGCCAGCCCGACACGCAGCATCTCGCTGCACATCATCATCAGCGGCTCGCCCCCGAACTCGGCTGCCAGGAACTCGGTATGTCCCGTGAAGCGGAACCCGTCGCTCTGAATGCTCTCCTTGTTTATCGGGGCGGTCACCAGGGCGTCGAGCCCCCCCTCCTTGAGGTCCCGCACGGCGGCCCGCAGCGCATCCGCCGCGGCAGCGCCGGCCTCGGGCGACGCCTCGCCGGGGCGTATTTCGGCTCCCGCCAGCCCCGTATCCACCAGATTGACCTTGCGGGCCCGGGCCTCGCGGGCCGATTTCACCGTCGTGAACTGGAAGCCCTCCGCCTCCTCGATTCCGCGTTTGTAGAACTCGGCGGCACGTGCGGAGCCGTAAATCACCGGAGTGCAGATTTCCGTCATCCGCGAATCGGCGAAACACTTGATTATCACCTCCCAGCCTATGCCGTTGATATCACCCTGCGTGATACCTATCTTTATTTTCTGTTCGCTCATACGATATTTCTATCCGTTAGAAACCACAAATATACGAATTTTATTCCGAAATCGTCTCTCCGCGCACGCTTAATTTTCGCAATCCGCGCGCTCCGGCCCCTTCACTTCTCCCCGCAACCGCAGCGGCCGCACGCAGCGGCAAACCGACGGACGGGGAGACTCCCGCCCCGCGGCACGCACGAAACGACGCGGTTCCGGCGCCGGAACCGGCACGGAAACCCGCGTCAAAACCGGGAGGAGAGGGCGGACGAGGCTGTCAGCGGCGGCGGAACTCCGAGCAGACGATGGCCGTCGCCACAGCGACGTTGAGCGACTCGCTGCCGGGCGTATCCTGCGGAAAGGGAGGAATGTAGAGCCGGCGGGTGACGCTGCGGGCCACCGGGTCGCTCACCCCGCGCCCCTCGTTGCCCATCACCACGATGCCGGTCGGCGAAAGCGGCTCCCGATAGATATTCCCGCCGTCGAGAAAGGTTCCGTAGACCGAAACCCCCTCCCCTGCGGCCCGGGCCAGTTCGGCCGCCAGGTCGAGATAGTGCACGCGCACCCGCAGGATGGCCCCCATGGTGGCCTGCACCACCTTGGGATTGAAGCAGTCGGCACAGCCGGGCGAACAGATGACGTCCCCGATTCCGAACCAGTCGGCAAGCCGCACGATGGTCCCCATGTTGCCCGGATTCTGCACCTCGTCCAGCGCCAGCACCAGTCCGCGGCGATAGCTCGCGGCATCGAAGTCCCGGCGGGGAATCTCCACCACGGCCAAGGCGCCGGAAGGGCTCTTCAGCGAGCTCATCCGCTCCATCTCGGTTCGCGAAACGGGCTCCTCGAATGCGGAGCCGAAACGCTCGCCGCAGGTATACAATTTTCTCACCCTGAACGGAGAATGCAATATCTCCCCCACCAGTTTGCCACCTTCGGCCACGAAGAGTCCGGATTGGTCGCGGCTGCGCTTGTCGGCCAGCGACCTGACGAGTTGTATTTCGGCTTTGGTCATACGTTCTTTCTGAAAAGCGAAACAAAATAACAAATAAAACTCTAATTAAGCAAAACTTTTGGGAAATCCACCCCTTTTTACTACCTTTGCAACTCAGAAATTATTCTGAACATGTCTGAAAGAAAAACTGCGATTCTCGTCCTCGAGGACGGGACACAATTCAAGGGCTTCTCGTTCGGCGCCGACCGTTCCGTGTCGGGAGAGGTCGTATTCAACACCGCCATGATGGGCTATCCCGAATCACTCACCGACCCCTCTTACAGCGGACAGATTCTCGTTCTGACATACCCGCTGGTGGGCAACTACGGCGTGCCTCCCACGGAGACCGACCCCGAAACCGGCCTGCCCCGCTTCTTCGAGAGCGACCGCATCCACATCAAGGCGCTGGTGGTGGCCGACTACTCTTTCGAACACAGCCACTGGAACGCAGTCCGCAGCCTGGGCGAATGGCTCTCCGAACACGGTGTCCCGGCCATTTACGGAGTCGATACGCGGCAGATTACCAAAATCATCCGCGAAAAGGGCGTCATGCTCGGCAAAGTCGCCGTCGAGGGCTGCCCCGCACCCGAAGCGTTCACCGACCCCAACAAGGAGAATCTGGTCGCCGCAGTGAGCTGCACCGAACCGCAGAGCTACGGCCGCGGAAAATACCGAATCGTGCTGGTGGACTGCGGATGCAAATACAACATCATCCGCTGCCTGCTGCGCCGCGACACCACCGTGGTGCGCGTGCCCTGGGACTACGACTTCTCGACCCTCGACTACGACGGGGTGATGCTCTCCAACGGTCCCGGCGACCCGCAGATGTGCGCCGTCACGGTCGAAAACATCAAAAAGGCGATGGCCAAAGGCAAGCCCGTTTTCGGCATCTGCCTGGGCAACCAGCTGCTCTCGATAGCCGCCGGAGCCACCACCTACAAACTCAAATACGGACACCGCGGACACAACCAGCCGGCCCTGATGGTGGGAACCGACACGGCGGTCATCACCTCCCAGAACCACGGATTCGCAGTGGACACCCGGTCGCTGAACGAAGAGTGGGAACCCCTGTTCGTGAATCTCAACGACAACACCAGCGAGGGTATCCGTCACCGCAGCAAGCCCTTCTTCTCGGTGCAGTTCCACCCCGAAGCCACCAGCGGTCCGGTCGATTCGGAGTTCCTCTTCGATAGATTCATGGCCCAGGTGGCCGAATATGCCAAATAGGAGTTCGCTTCACTACTTTTTTATAAAACAGACGAAAAAGATGGACAAGAATATCAAGAAAGTCATTCTGCTCGGTTCGGGCGCATTGAAAATCGGTGAAGCGGGCGAGTTCGACTACTCGGGCTCCCAGGCGCTCAAGGCGCTCAAGGAGGAGGGCGTCTACACCGTGCTCATCAACCCGAACATCGCCACCATACAGACCTCCGAGAACATCGCCGACCGGGTCTACTTCCTGCCCGTGACCCCCGAATACGTGGAGCAGGTCATCGAGCGCGAGAAGCCCGACGGCATCCTGCTGGCCTTCGGCGGCCAGACCGCACTCAACTGCGGCGTGCAGCTCTACAAGAACGGCACGCTGGAAAAATACGGCGTGCAGGTGCTCGGCACTCCGGTGCAGGCCATCATCGACACCGAAGACCGCGAGAAGTTCGTCGAAAAACTGGACGAAATCGACGTCAAGACCATCAAGAGCGAAGCGGTGACCTCGGTGAGCGAAGCCAAACGCGTCGCGGCGCAGCTGGGCTACCCCATCATCATCCGCGCCGCCTACACGCTGGGCGGCCTCGGTTCGGGCTTCTGCGACAACGAAGCGGAGCTCGAGACGCTGGCCAGCAAGGCCTTCACCTACTCGCCCCAGATACTGGTCGAGAAATCGCTCAAGGGCTGGAAGGAGGTGGAGTACGAAGTGGTGCGCGACCGCTACGACAACTGCATCACCGTCTGCAACATGGAAAACTTCGACCCGCTGGGCATACACACCGGCGAGAGCATCGTGGTGGCCCCCTCGCAGACGCTCACCAACGCCGAGTATCACAAGCTCCGCCAGCTGGCCATCAAGATAATCCGCCACGTGGGCATCGTGGGCGAATGCAACGTGCAGTATGCCCTGGACCCCAACTCGGAGGACTACCGCGTCATCGAGGTGAACGCGCGACTGAGCCGCAGCTCGGCGCTCGCGAGCAAGGCCACGGGCTATCCGCTGGCTTTCGTCGCGGCGAAGTTGGGCCTGGGATACGGCCTGCACGAGCTGAAGAACTCGGTGACCAAATCGACCACCGCCTGCTTCGAACCGGCCCTCGACTACATCGTCTGCAAGATTCCCCGCTGGGACCTGGGCAAATTCAAGGGCGTTTCGCGCGAGCTGGGCAGCAGCATGAAGTCCGTGGGCGAGGTGATGGCCATCGGCCGCAACTTCGAGGAGGCCATCCAGAAGGGTCTGCGCATGATAGGCCAGGGCATGCACGGCTTCGTGGCCAACAAGGAGCTGGCCGTGGAGGACATCGACGGCGCCCTGAGCCACCCGACCGACAAGCGCATCTTCATCATCGCCAACGCGCTCAAGGGCGGATACAGCGTGGACCGCATCCACGAACTGACCAAAATCGACAAGTGGTTCCTCTACAAGCTGCGCAATATCATCGACATCGAACATAAGCTGGAGACATTCTCCCAGGTGGAGCAGGTGCCCGATTCGCTGATGCTCGAAGCCAAGCAGCGGGGATTCTCCGATTTCCAAATCGCCCGCATGGTGCTCCACCCCGCCCCCGCCCGAATGGAGGAGTGCATCAAACAGGTGAGAGAGTACCGCAAGAGCCGGGGCATCACCCCCTACATCAAA
This sequence comes from Rikenellaceae bacterium, assembly GCA_017935625.1. GTDB lineage: Bacteria > Bacteroidota > Bacteroidia > Bacteroidales > Rikenellaceae > RGIG9113. The sequence continues at coordinate 103,470 of JAGBHC010000015.1, forward strand.
CAGATAGACACGCTGGCCGCGGAATATCCCGCCCAGACCAACTACCTCTACGTCACCTACAACGCCACGGAACACGACATCGACTTCCCGCAGGACGGCAAGAGCGTCATCGTGCTGGGTTCGGGAGCCTACCGCATCGGCAGCTCCGTGGAGTTCGACTGGTGCAGCGTGAACGCAGCCAACACCATCCGGCAGAACGGCTACCGCTCCATCATGATAAACTACAACCCGGAGACCGTATCGACCGACTACGACACCTGCGACCGTCTCTACTTCGACGAGCTGACCCTGGAGCGCGTGCTCGACATCACCGACCTCGAAGTTCCGATGGGAGTCGTGGTTTCGACCGGCGGTCAGATTCCCAACAACCTCGCCATGCGGCTCCAGCAGGAGCACGTGCCCATCCTGGGCACTTCGGCCGAGGATATCGACCGCGCCGAGGACCGTCACAAGTTCTCGAGCATGTGCGACGAGCTGGGCATCGACCAGCCCCGGTGGAGAGAGCTCACCACCATGGACGACATCTACAAGTTCGTGGACGAAGTGGGATTCCCGGTGCTGATACGCCCCTCCTACGTGCTCAGCGGCGCCGCCATGAACGTGGTGAGCAACCGCGGCGAGCTGGAACACTTCCTCACGCTGGCCACCAGCGTCTCGAAGCAGCATCCGGTGGTGGTGACCGAATTCATCGAGAACGCCAAGGAAATCGAAATCGACGCCGTGGCCAAGGACGGCGAAGTGCTCATCTACGCCATCTCGGAACACGTGGAGTTCGCCGGCGTGCACTCGGGTGACGCCACCATGGTCTTCCCGCCCCAGAAGATGTATGTCGAAACCATGCGGCGCATCAAGAAAATCTCGCGTCAGGTGGCCCAGGGGCTGCACATCTCGGGACCGTTCAACATGCAGGTGATGGCCAAGAACAACGAAATCAAGGTCATCGAGTGCAACCTGCGCGCCTCGCGCAGCTTCCCCTTCGTGAGCAAGGTGCTCAAGGTGAACTTCATCGAGATAGCCACGCAGGTGATGCTGGGCCTGCCGGTGGAGATTCCCCACAAATCGGCTTTCGAGCTCGACTACGTGGGCATCAAGGCGCCGCAGTTCAGCTTCTCGCGCCTGCAGAAGACCGACCCCGTGCTGGGCGTGGAGATGTCCTCGACGGGCGAGGTGGGCTGCATAGGCGACGACTTCCACGAGGCGATTCTCAAGGCGATGGTCTCGGTGGGTTACGCCATACCCAAAAAGAACGTGCTGCTTTCGACCGGCGACTCCCGCTCCAAGGCCGACATGATTAGCGCCGCCCAGGCGCTCCAGGCCAAAGGCTACAAGCTCTACGCCACCAAAGGCACGGCCGACTTCCTCTTCCACAACGGAGTAAGCGCCGAGGTGCTCCACTGGCCCGACAGCGACATGAAGCCCAACACGCTGGACTATATCAAGGAGAAGAAAATCGACCTGGTGATAAACATCCCCAAGAACCTCTCCGAAACCGAGCTCAACAACGACTACACCATCCGTCGCTCGGCCATCGACTTCAACATCCCGCTCATCACCAATGCCCGGCTGGCCGCGGCTTTCATCCACGCATTCTGCCGCCTGGACAAGCAGGACATCAAGATAAAGAGCTGGAACGAATATTAGTCCGGACCCGCACACAACGCAAAGAGCGGGCCGCCCATCGGGCGGCCCGCTCTTTTTCTTCAGGGGTCTCGGTCGCGGATTTCCGGTCGCGGGCTCCGGACCGGCGAAAGAGGTCATTCACGCTCTCCTCCCCCCGCAATCCGGTCGTTCCTTCTCGTCCTCCGCAACTCGCAGACCGGCTACTGCTGCTCGGCCTCGTCGTGTGCGTCCGACACGAGAATGCGGCCGCAGTACTCGCACACGATAATCTTCTTGTTCTGTCTTACGTCGGCCTGACGCTGGGGCGGGATACGATTGAAACATCCGCCGCAGGCACCGCGCTTGATGGTCACCACAGCCAGTCCGTTGCGCACGTTGGAGCGGATGCGGGTGTAGGCGGTGAGCAGACGTTCGTCGATTTTCATACGCGCCTTGGCGTCCTGCTCCTTCAGCATCTCGATTTCCTTGGCGGTTTCGGCATCGATGCTGTCCAGTTCGGCCTGCTTCTGGGCCAGGTCGATTTTGCGGTCGGCAACGGCAGCCTCGGCGTCCTCGACCAGCTTCTTCTTGATTTTCACATCGGCCGAGTACTCCTTGAGACGCTTCTCGCAAAGTTCGATTTCGAGTTTCTGATACTCCACCTCCTTGCTGATGGCGTCGAACTCGCGGTTGTTGCGCACGTTGTTCTGCTGCTCCTCGTACTTCTTTATCAGGTCTTTGGCCTGCTCTATCTCTCTTTTGCGCTGTTTGGTGAGCTGGTTGAGCTCCTCGATTTCGGCCGTGATGTTGCCCACACGGGTGTTCAGACCCTCGATTTCGTCCTCGAGGTCGCTCACCTCGAGCGGGAGCTCGCCCTTGAGCTTGTTGATTTCGTCGATTTTGGAGTCAATCTTCTGCAACTCGTAGAGGGCGATGATTTTCTCTTCCATCGAATAATCGGCCTCGTTCGCTTTCTTTTGTACTGCCATATCTCTATACTAAATAATTTATCGGATTACGGGAATTCACACTCTTGTGGAGTGCAAAAGTAGGTATTTTTTTTCGAATTATATCAAACATCAGGTTAATTGCGCAATATTCGCTCTCGAAATGACCGATATCCGCCACTATCATCCGGCCGTCGCCCTCCATGAAGTCGTTGTATCTGAAATCGGCGGCGATATAGAGTTCGGCCCCCCGCTCGCGGGCTGCGGCGATGAGCGAAGCCCCGCTGCCCGTGCACAGCGCCACCCGGCCCACCTGCGGCAGACAAAAGTCGCTGTGGCGCACGCACCGCACCGAAAGGCGCTCCATCGTCCTCCTCAGGAAAGCCTCGGGAGCCATCGGCGCAGGCAGGCTGCCTACCACGCCGAATCCCACCGGCTCGTCGGCCCCGCGCGACCGGCTCAGCAGAGACAGCTCTCCGATTCCCAACATCTCCGCCACCCGGTAGCTCATGCCTCCCGGCGCACTGTCGAGGTTGGTATGGCAGGCATAAAGCGCGACTCCCTCCCGCAGGGCCCGCTCCACCAGCCGCTCGACATAGTGCCGGCCGTTGAAACGTTTGAGGGGGTGAAAAATCAGCGGATGGTGCGAGATGACCAGTTCCGCCCCCAGCTCCCGCGCCTCGTCCAGCACGCTGTCGGTGACATCGACGCACAGCAGCGCGCTGCGCACCCGGCGGTCGTAGTCGCCCACCACCAGTCCCGAATTGTCGTAACCCTCCTGCAGGGCAAGCGGAGCGAACTGCTCCAACGCCGCCGTCACCTCCCGTATCGTCATATCTTCCATGGTTTAAAACAAGGTCTGTTCGACTATCATCGGGCCGAGCTTGCCCTGGCTGTCGTCCTCTTTCTTGCGGGGACGCTGACGCACCGGACGCGGCTCCCCTCCGGCGGACGGCTCTTCCCCGCCCTCCGGCGAACTCTCCTCCGCAGCGTCCGGGGCCGGCTCCTCCGCTTCCGGGTCTTCGGACTCCGCGGCTCCGGTTTCCCCGGGGATTTCCGGACCGGAAGCCCCCGCCTCGTCCGCGGCACCGGCCGATTCCGTTTCGCCGGCCTCCCGGCCGGACGGCTCGTCGCCCGACGGACGGTATATCACCACTTCGGGCATCCCTTCGTCCATGACGCCTTCATCCATCTCCTCCCCGGCCTCAACATCCTCTTCGCCCTCGTCTTCCTCTTCGGCCTCTTCGTCTCCGCCATCCTCGTAACCGTCGTCCTCTTCGTCGTCCTCTTCGTCGTCCTCGCCCCCGTCGGCTTCGGCCTCTGTCTCCCGGCTCCCGTCCTGCGATTCGTTCTCGGACGCCTCCGGCTCTTCGCCGGCGTACCGCTCCCCGTCCGCCGGGCCGTATGCCTCCCCGGCTGCCGCCGCCTCGATTTCCCGCTCCAGCGCCTCCTGCTCCGCATCGGACCGGTCATCGGCCCACTCGCCGGCCTCCGCTTCCCACGCGGTCTCCGCCTGCGAACGCTCCCCCTCGTCGGAAAACGCCCCGGCAAACGCATCGGCCTCGGGCGCCTCCGCCCCGGCTTCCTCCCGTTCCTGTTCCTGCGCCGGCTCTTCCTCCTGCGTCTCGACGATAAGCTCTATCGGCACTTCGGGAAGCGGCTCGGCCTCGCTCCTCTCCGGCTCCGAGGGGACGGCATCCGCCTCCGAAACGGGCTCCTCGGCCACCACTTCGCCCTCCTCCCTGAGTTCGTTGCGAATCTCCAGCAGCAGGGCCCGCACCGACTGGAGACGCTCCATGAGCTCCATGTCGCGCTCCACCCCCTCGGTGCCCGCCTTCAGTTTGCGGGCCGCTCCGTCGAGAGTCATGCCCCGCTCCTTGACCAGATGGTAGATGAGTTTGAGCGTATCGACATCCGCAGGGGTGAACATCCGGTTTCCCTTCTTGTTCTTATGGGGTTTGAGCATGTCGAATTTCTGCTCCCAAAAACGGATGAGCGAAGGATTCACATCCATCATCTCGGAGACTTCGCCCATCGAATAGTATATCTTTTTGCTGTTCGCCTCGGCCATAAACGTGCTGAAAATTGAAGATTCCGTGTAAAGATAAATATAATTTTCGAAAAAAGAGTCGTTCGCCCCGACACATCACCCTTTCACGATGCGCCAGCCGGGAGGAAGCATATTGTTGATTCTGCCGCCGATGCGCTTGGCCCAGCCGAGGGGCATCCCCCGATGGCAGACCAGATTGAGCCCCTCAGCAAACCGGTCGGCCGGGGCGCACTCCGCATGACGCAGATAGGCAATCGCCTCCTGCTCATCGAGTTCGGTCTCCGCCGCCGCATCGTGCCGCAGGTCGTGGAAGAGCGCCAGGCTCTGGTCGGGACGCAGCCGTCCCTTGAAAATCGGCCCCATGCACACCCCCGAATGGATGACGGCCAGACTCCCCGCCAGCGCCCTCACCGCCGCGGCCTGCCCGGCATAAAAACCGTAAACCGAATCGCCGATGCGCGAGAAAGCCATCTGCCCGGGCTGCGCCACCCACCGCTCCGCCTCCGCGGTCTCGACCCGCGAGAGCGACGCGAAGAGCTCCCGGCGGGCCCGGGGCACCTTGCCGTGCGCCCGGCCCTCGCCCTTGCGCAGTACGGCCGCGAAGAAACCTTCGCCGCGGATGCGTCCCGGATAGAAGCGGAAGGTGTTCACTCCGTTCACCTCGCCCCGCACCACGCCCCACGACTCGGGACACGCTATCTCCACGGGGTCGAACTCCACCCCCGCGACGAAATCCTCCAGCACCCGCTCGTTCTCCTCGCGGTTGAAGGTGCAGGTGCTGTATATCAACACGCCGCCCGGCTTGAGGGCCGGCCATATCGTTTCGAGTATCTGTCGCTGGCGGGCGGCGCACTGCATCACCCCCTGCTCGCTCCACTCGCCCCGGCTCTCGGGAGCCTTGCGGAACATGCCCTCGCCCGAACAGGGCGCATCCACCGCCACCACGTCGAACCACTCGCGGTATTCGGCCAGGCGCACGGGGTCGTTGCAGGTGACGGCCACATTGCCCAGCCCCCACTTGCGGACGTTGTCGGCCAGCACCGAAGCCCGGTTGCGCACCACCTCGTTGGCCACCACCAGTCCGTCGAGCCCCACCAGCGAGGCATAGAGGGTGGTTTTTCCGCCCGGCGCGGCGCACAGGTCGAGCACCCGCGCCCCCTGCCGTTCGCCCACGGCGCTGCGGTAGAGGTGCTCCACGAACATGGAGCTGGCCTCCTGCACGTAATAGATGCCGCTCCAGAAAGCGGGGTCGAGGGTGAACTGCGGACGGCTGTCGAGGTAGAACCCGTAGCGGTTCCACGCCACGCCGTCCCCCTCGGGACGTTCGGCTGTCTTGTAGGGATTGAACCGCACGGAGGTCACCTGCGCAGGGGCGTCGAGAGCCCGGCACAGGGCCCGCCCCTGTTCGCCGAGGGCGGCCACGGTGCGTTCCACGAATCTCGAAGGCAGAGTCATCTTCCGGAACGCGTTATCGGCCGAGCGCGGCCTTTCGTTTGTCGATATGCTCCACGATGCGGTCTATCACCCCGGGATTGAGTATGAAGTCCTCCTTGTCCATATCCACGGTCAGCACCTCGCCCTGATAGATGTCCTCTATCCAGTGGTTGTACTTGTCGTTCAGACGCTGGAGGTAATCCGCGTCGATGGACATTTCGTACTCCCGTCCGCGTTTGCGTATCTGGCTGACGAGCGTGGGGACGCTCGCCTTGAGATAGATGAGCAGGTCGGGCCGGGGGATGAGGTTCGACGAGAGCTCGAAAATCTTCATATAGGTGGCGAAGTCGCGGGAAGACATCAGCCCCATCTCGTGGAGATTGGTCGCGAAGATGTGGGCGTCTTCGTAGATGGTCCGGTCCTGCACCACGTTGCCCCGGTCGGAAAGCACCTCGACCGACTGCCGGATGCGGCTGCCGATGAAATAAATCTGAAGATTGAACGACCACCGCTTCATGTCCTGATAGAAGTCGCCCAGATAGGGGTTGTTGCTCTCTTCGTAATAGGCCTTGGCATCGCACCTGCGGCACAGAATCTCCGTGAGGGAGGTCTTCCCGCTGCCGATGTTGCCTGCAATCGCAATATACATAAATCGTCCGTTTTTAATTGTCAGTTATTCATTCGCGCCGCTCTGCGGAGCCAGCTCGGCCCCGACGGCCGCCAGCTCCTCCACATAGTCGCGGGCATTGTAGACCCTGGGCACCTTGTTCTGTCCGCCGACCTTGTCGCGACGGCGCATCCACTCGAGAAAAGTTCCCCGCGGCACCACGGTCAATAAGGGGCCGTAGAGCGTGGTGTCGCGGAAACGCTTGGCCGCATAATCGGAATTGACCTCCTGCAGCGCCCGGTCGAGTTCGCGGACGAAACGCTGCGGCTCGTCCGGCTCCGCCTCGAACTCCACCACCCACTGGTGGCGCCCCTTGCTGCGGGCCTCCATGTAGACGGGGGCGGCCGTAAACTCCCGGACCACGGCTCCCGTCCTGCGGCAGGCCTCGCTCACGGCGCTCTCGGCGTTCTCCACCACGATTTCCTCTCCGAACGCGTTCATGTAGTGACGGGTCCGGCCCGTTATCCGAATCCGGTGCGGCGCCAGCGAAGTGAACTCCACGGTGTCGCCTATCATGTAACGCCACAGACCGCAGCTGGTGGTGATAATCATCGCATAGTTCACCCCTTCGGCCACCCCCTCCAGCGGCACGGCCCGCTCCGGACGGGAGAGGTCGTCCACCGGCAGGAATTCGTAAAAAATGCCGTAATCGAGCATCAGCAGCATGTCGTCGCGTCCGGGACGGTCGCCGATGGCGAAAAAGCCCTCGCTGGCATTGTAGGTCTCGATGTACTTCATCTGCGGCGAGGGAATGAGCCGGCGATAGATTTCCCGGTAGGGCTTGAAACTCATGCCGCCGTGGGTGAAAAGCTCCAGACGGGGCCACACCTCCAGCAGATTGCTTTTGCCCGTATACTCCAGAATGCGGTTCATCAGCACCAGATTCCACGACGGGACCCCGGCGAACGACCGCACGTCCTCGCCCGCGGCCTCCCGGCAGATGAGCTCCACCTTGCGGTCGAAATCGGCCGTCAGGGCCGCCCGTTTGCCCGGCACCCGCATGCCGCGGCCGATGCGCGGCGTATGCTCGATGAGGATGGAGGAGAGGTCTCCCGTGCGGGCCGTCTCGCCCTCCCGCTCGATGCAGTGCGAACCGCCGAGCGTCAGCAGCTTTCCCGAAAAGACCTCGCTGCGGGGATAGAGCCCCGAAAAGACGGCGGCCAAATCGCGCGGCCCCCGCATGTGACTGTCACGCAGCCCCTGCGCCGTGACGGGAATGTACTTGCTGCGCGAAGAGGTGGTGCCCGACGAGCGGGCGAACCACTCGGTGCGGCCCGGCCAGAGCACGTCCCGCTCTCCGCGGCGCGCCCGGTCGATATAGGGGCTGAGCCCCTCGTAGTCGGAGACCGGCACGGCACGGCGGAAATCCTCGTAGCCGGCAAAACCGCCGAACGAGTAGTCGCGGCCGATGCACGTGGTGGCCCCCCGCTCGAGCAACCGCCGCAACTGGCGCTCCTGCTCCTCGAACGGATGTTCGCCGAAGTGCGCTATCGCCTTCCGGCGCGGCGCCGTGGCCGCATGCACTATTTTCGAAACAATGGACATCGCTTCCTATGCGCCCTCCTCCGCGTCAGTTGAAATATCTGCCGATGCGGGCGATGGCTCCCGGCAGGGCGAACACCACCACCCGGTCGTATGCGTTTATCTGCATGTCGCCCACGGCGATGAACACCTTGTCGCCGCGCACCACGCCGCCGATGATGGCGTCCCGCGGGAAGTCGAGCTCCTTTATCATGTTCCGCGTGGCCGGCGAATTGGGCTTGACGATGAACTCCAGCACCTCGGCGTCGCTGCCCGTCAGACACTTGATGGCCTGCACGTCGGTGCTCATCGTAAAGCGGAAGATGTTGCTGGCCGTAATGAGCTTCTTGTTGATGATGGTGTCGATGCCGATGCTCTCGGCCAGGGTGATGTAGTTGAGATTCTCCACCTCGGCTATCACCTTCTTCACCCCCATCCGCTTGGCCAGCATGGCCGCCAGGATGTTGGTTTCCGAACGCCCCGTCACCGCCACGAAGGCATCCATGTTGCTGAGCCCCTCCTCAATCATGGCCTCGGTGTTGCGTCCGTCCTCGTTTATTATCAGCGTTTTGTCGAGCTGCTCGGCCAGACGGTAGGCCTTTTCGGCATTGTAGTCCACCAGCTTGATGTTGTTCATCCGCTCCTGCAGCTCCATGGCGATGCGGATGCCGATGCGGCTGCCGCCCAGTATCATCAGGTTGTTGATGGGGACGTTCACCTTGCCCGAAAATTCGAGCACCCGGCTCACCGACTCCTGATTGGCTATCACATATATCGTGTCGCCCGCCTTGAAGATGTCGTCGCCGTGGGGGATGATGGTGCGGCCGTCGCGCGAGATGGCCACGGTGCGGTAGGCCAGCTGGCTCTGGTCGCTGCTGTTGAGCTCCACCAGCGTGCGGTCTATCAGCGGCGACGACTCGTCGAGCTTGTAGACCACCAGCGAGAGCTTGCCTCCCGAGAAATCCACGAATTCGGTGGTCGAGGAGTAACCCAGCAGATTGATGACCTCGCGGGCCGCCACCTTCTCGGGATAGAAAAGATAGTCGATGCCCATGTTGATGAATATCTCCTTGTTGTTGGGCTCCAGATATTCGTTGTTGTCTATGCGGGCAATCGACTTCCTGGCGCCGAGCTGCTTGGCGAGCATCGCCGAGAGGATGTTCACGTTCTCCTCGTGGTTCACGGCGATGAAGAGGTCGGCCTTGCGCACCGCCGCCTTCTTCAGTACGGCGAAAGTGGTGCAATCGCCCTCGAGAGTCACGATATCGGCCATGACCCCCACGTCATCAAGCAATTTGGGGTCGCTGTCGATGACCGTAATGTCGTGGATTCCGCCGCTCAGCATCTTGGCCAGATGGCTGCCCACCTCTCCTGCGCCTGCAATAACAATTTTCATTGTGCCGATTTTACTTTATTTTTATCATACAAAGTTATAACTTTGTCGGGAGATTACCCAAAGATAGCACCACAAAATTCAACCGGTCGGCCCCCGCGGCGCGGATTTTGCGCCCCGGCAAAGACCGGCAGACAACCAAACCGAAAGAAAATGATAACACTAGTCATAGCCGTCGTCGTCGTAGCCCTGTTCGTGGTCTCCATGTCGCTCACCCTGATATTCAAAGGGCACCACATCGATTCGGAAATCTCGACCAACAGGCACATGCAGGAGCGCGGCATCAAATGCGCCGTGCAGGAACAGCGCGACCTCGACGCCCGGGCCCGCGGCCAGCAGGGGTGTCCCGACGACCGCACCGACATCTGCGCGAGCCGGGACTGCGCGAGCTGCACCACCGGCGACCGCCGCCAGTCGTAGCCGCGCCGTCACAGCAATCCCGCCTCGTAGAGCAGAATCAGCCTGTCGAGCAGCTCGTCCTCGCCCTCGGCGTCGAATTCCGATTTGAGATTGGCCCCGAACAGACGCGCCACCCCCTGCCAGAAGAACGCCGAAAAGCCGCCCCGGAGCTGCCGCACGATTTCATAGGAGGTGCGGTCGGTCTGCCGGTCGATGAGTTTGATGAGTATCTTGCCCTGCGAACGGGTCATGGTACGCAGCACCGGCGTATACTGCGCCTTGAGCTCCTGCTCCATGCGTTTGACATAGGCCTTCTGCTCCTTCTTGTCCGCGATATCCACAATCTCGCGCTCCATCTGCGCCAGCAGACGCTGCGCCTCGCAGGCGATGGGATAGACCTTCTTCAGGTTGTCTATCATCCGCTGATAGCGCCTCATGTCCACCTTGCGCCGGAACGAGTAGACGGGCAGCATCTGGTAGCCCACAATCGTGTCGCCGTCGGCCGTCACCTCGATGTAGGAGTGCGAATAGCCGCGTCCGCCCTGGGCCAGACAGCAGCACAGGGAGCAGCAGAGCGCAAGAAGGGTGACGAGCCAGCGTTTCATCGAAAAAAATATTTACCTTTGCAAAGATAACCAAAATCAGCGGACGGCGGCACGTTTCGCGAACCGATTTTCCGGCCGCACCGGCATCCGCCGCCCCCTGGTTCGATAAAACGTCAAAAAGAGAGAAGAACGTATGTTGAAACCCGGAATTTCCTTCACCAGCCGAACCGAAGTGACGGCCTCGGAGACGGCCCGCAGCCTGGGCTCGGGCGATATGGACGTACTGGCCACCCCCGCGATGGCCGCCCTCATGGAGAACGCCGCCATGAAGTGCGCAGCACCCCACCTCGACGCGGAACAGACCACGGTCGGCTCCCTGATTCGTGTCACCCACCTCAGACCCACCCTCCCCGGCGACACGGTTTCGGCCACCGCCACCCTCACCGCAGCGGAGGGGCGCAAACTCTCGTTCGCCGTCGAAGCCCGCGACAGCAAGGGGGAAATCGGCCGGGGCGAACACATCCGCTACATCGTGGACCGGGCCCGCTTCCTGGCCAAGGCGAAAGAGGAATAGCCGGCCGGAAACCGGCCCCGCCCGTTTCGGTCGGGAAGCAGGCGGGAAGAGTCGTTTTTAATTTCGCAATCCGGAAAAATAGTCGTATATTTGGGCTCGTAAATTCACAAACCGAATCGTTCAATCTTCAAAATAAAAACCAAACGTATATGAAAGAGGCAATTGCAATTCTTACGGGCGGCGGCCCCGCCCCCGGCATGAATACGGTCGTTGGCAGCGTAGCCAAGACTTTCATCGAGAAAGGATACCGCGTAATCGGTCTGCACGCCGGTTATTCGGGCCTGTTCAACCCCAACCCCCGGATGGAGGATTTGAGCTATGCGCTGGCCGACTCGATATTCAACCAGGGCGGTTCCTACCTCCAGATGAGCCGTTTCAAACCCACCGACAAGGACTTCGAGGAGAACTTCAACCTCAGCTTCTTCGTCGATAACAACGTCAAACTGCTGGTAACCGTCGGCGGCGACGACACCGCTTCGACAGCCAACCGCATCGCCAAATTCCTCGAATCGAAGAAGTATCCCATCGCCAACATCCACGTTCCCAAGACTATCGACAACGACCTGCCCCTGCCGCAGGGTACGCCCACTTTCGGCTACCAGTCGGCCAAAGCCGCAGGTTCGGTCATCGGCCGCGCCGTCTATTGCGACGCCCGCACCAGCGGCAACTGGTTCGTGGTGGCAGCCATGGGCCGTTCGGCCGGTCACCTCGCATTCGGTATCGGCTCCGCCTGCCACTACCCCATGATTGTGATTCCCGAAATGTTCAACAAAACGGAAATCACCGTCGAGAAAATCGTCAATCTGGTGGTTTCGGCCATCATCAAGCGCAAGCTGATGGGCATGGACTACGGCGTGGCCATGATTTCCGAGGGCGTGTTCCACTCGCTGAGCAACGAGGAAATCAAGAAGAGCGGCGTCACCTTCTCCTACGACGAGCACGGACACCCCGAGCTGGGCAAGGTTTCCAAAGCGCACATCTTCAACGAGATGCTCGAAAAGAAGCTCAAAGAACTGGGCATCAAGGTCAAATCGCGCCCCGTGGAAATCGGTTACGAGGTGCGCTGCCAGGACCCCATAGCCTACGACCTGGTATACTGCTCGCAGCTGGGCATGGGCGTCTACAAACTCTTCAACGAAGGCAAAACCGGATGTATGGTGTACGTCAGCCCCGAAGGCAACGTGTCGCCCCTCTATCTGAAAGACCTTCAGGACCCCGCCACCGGCAAGATTCCGCCCCGTCTGGTGGACATGAACTCCGACAAAATCAAGCAGGTCATCGACAACCTCCTCAGCTACGTCACCCCGGCCGACTACCAGGCCGCAAAGAAATATGTGGCCGACCCCGAGGAGTACGATTTCCGCAAGATACTCAACTGGTAACCGTTTCCGCGACGCAGACGGCCCCCGGCGGCACCGCCGCCGGATAGGCCCCGCCCGCGCAAACGCCCTGCCGGCCCCGACAAACGGGATGCACGACCCTCTTCCACCGGTCATGCGTCCCGTTTGCCGTTCGTTCCCCTCCCCCGGCCGGACGCACCAGCTTTCCGGTCCGCTCTTTTTTTCGGCCGGCGGCATACGCCGTCGCCGCCTTCCGACGTTTCCTCGACAGGAAAGCGCAGGCGGCCCGTTCCGACGGACACCCTTCGAAACCTTCCGACTTTCAGTTCCGAACCATGAAGAAACTTCTGCTTACCATCCTGCTTCCGCTCTCGCTCTGCACCGGTCTGAGGGCACAGCCGCTTCCCGCCCATCCGGAATCCGCCCCCGAGGCGGACCGCCGGCCCGCAGTGCGGCGCACCGAGCTGAACGAGCTGTCGGTCACCGCCGGAGCGAGCATACCCAGCGGCTACTCCTCGTTCCACTTCACCACCTTTTCGCTGCAATACGCCCACACCGGACTCAGCGGCTGGGGCTGCCGCGGCGGGGTGACCTGGCTCGGCGACCGCAACCGCATCGACCGCTACTTCGCCATTCCGCTGCGGGCGAGTTACCTGCTGGGGCACGAACGCGGCGGAGCGAAAGCCGGCGTGATGGCCGGATTCGAGGGTGGCTACCGCAACGACTCGTTCTTCTCGCTGGCCGATTTCCTCGTGGCCCTCATACCCAAACGCTGGGAGTTCAACGCAGGATTCACACCCGGCTACATCTTCCGCAGGCAAGGCCGCGACCGGCTCTCCGACGACCCGATTGCCGACCGGCGATTCGCCTGCACATTCGACCTCGGCACACGGGCCACCATTCCCGTGCGGCGATTCGGCATCGTGCTGGGCTTCACCTACAGCGCCTACCTGACCGACAACTTCGTCCGCCCCGGCGACCGATTCCGCCTGCCGCGCTCGTTCGTCAGCCTGGAGGCCGGCCTGTCGCTCTCGCTCTAATCAGAAGCGCAGCCCCGATTTTTTCGGAAAATCGCATATATATTCCGTTTTATTTCTTATCTTGCGATGTTTAATTTTCATTTTATCTTATAAAAAAATTTATTCATTACCGCACTTTTTATCGCCGTATCCGTTCCTTTCGCCGCTTTCTGGATAACCAAAGCCCACGCACAAACCGACACAACTGATGAAATAGCTACCGGCGATGTATGGCTATGCAGCGGAGGCGCAGGTTTTTGTCAATGGACATGTCCAGTTTGCCAACATGAAGAAACTTTTTCCGGGCAAGGTCGTTTCATGGGTGGAAAGTTCAATTGCCCCGATTGCAATTATTATTACGAACATTATGAATATCAAGAAACTCCTCCCGCTCCTTCTGGGGTCGCTGGCGGCCTGCACGGGCCACGACACGCCCCGGTACGCCCTGCCCGAATTCAAAAACGAATCCGACGCCCAATTCGAAATTCTTTCGCAAGAAGCGCTTCCGGCCAGACACATCATCGGACTGGACATCTACGGCGACAACCTCATCGTCTACGGCTTTTTCACCGACAACTTCATCAACATCTACGACAAGCGGAGCGGTGCGCTCAGAGCGCAATGTCTGAAAGCAGGCCGCGGTCCCGGGGAAACGACCCGAATCGCCGCCCCCTATCTCGACGAAGCGCTCGGCACCATCACTTTTACGGACACCTCCACCAAACAAATCCGCAGACTCGACCTCGACGGGATAATGCGGGGCGAGTTTCCCCTGATAAACGGAACCGGCATGGCCTATCCCTGGTGCATGACCGAATTCGACCTCGGCAACGGCAACCGGTTCGTCTACAACGCCGTGAGCTTTCTGAGCCGGACCGGCCCCGACCCCCGCATGGCACTGCTGAAAGAGGGAACCGCTGTCGATGAATACCTGCTGTTCCCATTCGACATCGGCGACACGGCGACCAACGGACAGTTCTACGTCTACCAGCAAAGCCTAATCAAAATGGCTCCCGACCGCACCAGAGTCGCCGTAGGGACCACCCAGAGCGGAATGCTGCTCGAGACTTTCGACATCGGCGGAAACCAGGTGAAAAAATCGGGCGTCGGCTATTTCGCAGAGCCCGGCCTGGCCCCATCATCGAACAATCCTTTCGGATTTTCGGCCATGAGCGTCACCGACAAACGGATTGTCGCGGCAATGGGAGAAGATGTACACCAGCCGGTATTCCAGGATATCGCCCTATTCGACTGGAGATGCAGACCGGTGAAACGGTTCAAAACCGACCGGTCGATTTACGCGCTCTGCATAGACGAGTCCGACGGGACGCTCTATGCGGTCGTCGATGACGAAGAGAAAGGATACCTGCTGGCCCGACTCGACCGGAAGCCGGATTGAGAAACCGCCCCCGGACCGACCCCCCTCCGTCTCCGAAGCCCCCGAAATCCCCGAAACCTACAAGCCCTCGAAGCCTACATCCAAGAAAAAGCGTGCGAATTTTTCCGCACGCTTTTTTCGTCGCACATCGCACGCCGAAACGACCAGCCTCCGGTTGCACTCCGCGATGCTCCGTCCGCCGCTCCCCGCCGGTAAAAAGAGACCCGAACTCCGCCCGCAAAAGTGACCCACGCTCCGGTTCGAAAAACATAAGGAAGAGAAAAGTCCGGGAGACCCCCCACACCCCGTAGAAGCGGCCGCACCTCAACTTGAAAAGCCGCACAAAAAAAGAAGCCCCCGAGACCCGAACTCCGCCCGCAAGGGCGACCCACGCTCCGGTCCGAAAAACCGAGGGGAAACAGGCAATAAAGAAAGAGGAGCGCTCAAATTGAGCACCCCTCTTTCGTTTCGGGACCGGACGGACTCTACATATCGTCCTCGTCTTCGTCCTCCGAAGAATCGGCAATCTCTTCGGCTCCCTTTATATCGTCATCATAATAGTCCTTGTCCTCTTCTTCCTCCACCGAATCGTCGATTTTCACATCGATTTTCACCAGGTAGCTTATCTCTTCGGTCTCAAGAACGACGGCATAGAAAAAATCGCCCGAAGGCTTGTCGATACGTATCATCGAATCGGTAAAGCCAAGGGGATATTTAGCCTTCAATTCGTCCTTTAACTCCTCTGCAAGGTTCTGATAACTAACGACTAAATGCTTCTTTTGTTTTACTTCTTTGACCATATTTTCCGAAAAATTTTCTGCAAGTATACATAAAAATTACTAATACACTATATCATAAAAACTTTTTTTACTAAAAAATATTTTTACACCCCGACGAAGGCCGATTCGGGTGAATTTTTCGGCGGGTTTTTGCAATGCTTTCAAACAAATTTAATACCTTTACGCTAAATTGGCGAGGGGTTATTCGCGGGGTTTTCACCCCCTGCGACCGGGCCTGCCGCCCAAGGCTGAAATTCACGACGATGGCAAACGACGCAGAAAAGAGAATAGAGGAGTTACGCGACGCTCTCAATTACCATAACCGCAAATACTATGTGGACAACGCCCCCGAAATCGCAGATTTCGAGTACGACATGCTCCTCAAGGAGCTGCAGGAACTGGAGGCCGCCCATCCGCAATGGGCCGACCCCAACTCGCCCACGGTGCGCGTGGGCAGCGACCTGAGCGGCGAATTCCGCAGCGTGGCGCACCGCTACCCCATGCTCTCGCTCTCCAACACCTATTCGCTCGACGAGCTGGGCGAGTTCTGCGACCGGGTGGAACGGGAGGTCGAACACCCGGAGTTCGTCTGCGAACTGAAATTCGACGGAACGGCCATCTCTCTTACCTATGAACACGGCCGACTGCTGCGTGCCGTCACGCGCGGCGACGGCACGATGGGCGACGAGGTGACGGCCAACGTCCGCACCATCCGCAGCGTGCCGCTGGTGCTGGAGGGCGACTATCCCGATTTCTTCGAGATACGCGGCGAGATACTCATGCCCTACGCCTCTTTCGAGAGGCTGAACGCCGAGCGCGAAAAAGCGGACGAACCGCTTTTCGCCAATCCGCGCAACGCCGCGGCCGGAACCCTCAAGCAGCAGATGTCGAGCGTGGTGGCCCGGCGCGGACTCGACTGCGTGCTCTACGCCATGGTGGGCGACAACCTGCCCTACGCATCCCACTGGGAGAACCTGCAAAAGGCCCGCAGCTGGGGATTCAAGATTTCGGACAAGATGCGCATCTGCCGCACCCGGGAAGAGGTTTTCGCCTACATCGCCCGGTGGGACGAAGCTCGGCACGGACTCCCCTACGCCACCGACGGCGTGGTGGTGAAAGTAAACGACTTCGCACAGCAGCGCACCCTGGGATTCACCGCCAAGGCTCCGCGCTGGGCGGTGGCCTACAAGTTCAAGGCCGAGCAGGCGCTCACCCGATTGCGAAGCGTCGATTTTCAGGTGGGACGCACGGGAGCCGTCACCCCCGTCGCCAACCTCGACCCCGTGCAGCTGGCCGGCACCACCGTCAAACGTGCCTCGCTGCACAACGCCGAACAGATAGCCCTGCTCGACATCCGCCTCGGAGACATGGTCTACGTCGAAAAGGGAGGCGAGATAATTCCAAAAATCACGGGAGTGGAGCTCAGCCGGCGGGCGCCCGACAGCCGCCCGTTCGAGTACATCGGCGTGTGCCCCGAATGCGGCACCGAACTGGTGCGCTTCGAGGGGGAGGCCAAACACTACTGCCCCAACCAGAGCCACTGCCCGCCGCAAATCGTGGGGCGCATCGTGCACTTCATCTCGCGCAAGGCGATGGACATCGAGGGGCTGGGAGACGAAACGGTGGAGCTGCTCTACCACGCAGGACTGGTCAGCGAGTGCGCCGACCTCTACGACCTGCAGCCCCAGGTGCTCGCCGCGCTGCCGCGCCTGGGCGACAAGTCGGCCGAAAACATCATGCGCAGCATCGCCCTTTCGCGCCAGGTGCCGTTCCACCGCGTGCTGTTCGCGCTGGGCATCCGGTTCGTCGGCGAGACCACGGCCAAGTATCTGGCCGCCCACTTCCGCAGCATGGACGCCGTGATGGCCGCCTCGGCCGAAGAGCTCTGCCAGAGCGAAGAGGTGGGCGAAAAGATTGCGGCCAGCATCATCGACTTCTTCGCCGACGAGGAGAACCGCCGCATCGTGGAGCGCCTGCGCCGGGCCGGACTGCAATTCACCCAGGCGCAGATTGAGCGCCGGTCCGAAGTCTTCGAGGGCAAGAGTTTCGTCATATCGGGTTCGTTCGCCCGCCACAGCCGCGACGAGCTCAAGCAACTCATCGAACTGCACGGAGGCCGCAATCTGGCCGCCGTGTCGGGAAACGTCGATTATCTGGTAGCCGGCGACAAGATGGGCCCGGCCAAAAAGAGCAAGGCCGCCAAACTGGGAGTGGAAATCATCACCGAAGAGCAGTTCGAACAGATGCTGGCCCGAAGCGGCCCCTCCGACGACGCCTCCGACACCCCGACTCGGGAGGACGCCCCGACCCAAGACCCCGATGTCTCCACCCGGGAGGAGGACGCCCCGACCCAAGACCTCGATGTCTCCACCCGGGAGGAGGACGCCCCGGCGCAAGGCCCCGACGCCTCCGCTCGAGAGGCGGACGCCCCGACCCAAGACCCAGACGCCTCCGCTCGGGAGGCGGGTGTTCCGGCGCAAGAATCGGACGGTTCCGGCTCCGAACGGAAGTCGGAGAAAGCCTCCGATATTGAAAATTTAACAAAATGTGAAAAATCAGAAAATAATACGCTGCAAGGCAGTCTGTTTTAGAATAAACGATTACTTTTGTGGGCCCGAATGAAAACCGACGGCATCGCTCCGACTCCGGAGCCGGAACGAAAGAAGATAGTGACATACTTATGAAAAGAGCATTGACAGGAGTAGGAGTGGCGCTGGTCACTCCGTTCACACGCGACGGCAAGGTCGATTTCGCCGGCCTGGGACGTCTGGTCGATTATGTGATAGAAAACGGGGTGGACTACATCGTCTCGTTAGGCACCACCGCCGAAACCGTAACCCTCGACCGCACGGAGCGCGATGCCGTGGCGGCCTTCATCGTGGAACACAACGCAGGACGCGTGCCGCTGGTGGCCGGCTGCGGGGGCAACTGCACCGCCGAGGTGGTGCGCATGCTCGACGGCAGCGACCTGAGCGCCTTTTCGGCCATTCTGAGCGTGACCCCCTACTACAACCGCCCCTCCCAGCGGGGACTCTACGAACACTACAAGGTGATAGCCGCCGAATCGCCCGTTCCGGTGATTCTCTACAACGTGCCCTCGCGCACGGGCGTGAACATGACCGCCGAAACCACCCTGCGCATCGCCCGCGAAATTCCCAATGTCATCGGCATCAAGGAGGCCTGCGGCAAATTCGAACAGATGGAAGAGCTGCTGGCCGGACGTCCCGAGGGATTCCGGGTCATCTCGGGCGACGACAGCATGGCCCTGGGACTGGTCCGCCGAGGCGGCGACGGAGTCATCTCGGTGGCGGCCAACGTCTTTCCGCGCGACTTCACCCGATGCGTGAAACTCGCGTTCGAGGGCCGGCACGCCGAAGCCGAAACACTCTACACCCACCTTTCGGAAGCCATCCACGCCCTGTTCGAAGAGGGAAACCCCACGGGCGTGAAGAGCGCGCTGGCCGTCAAGGGCATGATAGAACCCGTGCTGCGTCTGCCGCTGGTGGAGGGAAGCCCCGCACTGATGGAAAAATTCAAAAAACTGGTGGTAAAATACGAATTGTAGGATTTTTGCGTTATGTTTGCGGCAGGAGAACATCCGCTCCGCAAAATATTGACAGCCTCATGAAATTAAGAATACTGCTCGTCTCGCTTCTGGCGACGGTGTGCGCCGCGGCGCAGGTCCCCGACGAAGAGGACATCCTGCGCAAAACGCTCGACTCGGAATCCGAATTCTACTACCCGGGGCTGATGCTCCGCTACCAGACGGGCGACACCACGCTCACCGCGACCGATTACCACTACCTCTACTACGGCTTCGCCTACCAGGACGCCTACTCGCCGCTCAAGCGCATCCCGGCCGAAAACCAGATACTCGAAATCTTCGAACGCGGCGAATCGCTCAGCTTCGAGGAGGCCGCCGAAGTGGTGGCTCTGGGCAAGCAGGTGATGGAGACCGACCCGTTCAGTCCCAAGAATCTCAACTTCATGGCCTATGCCTACGGCGTGACGGGCGACACGATTTCGGCAGCCGTCTATGCCGACAAACTCAAGAAGATACTCGGCACCATACTCGCCTCCGGCACGGGTCTCAAGGAGGACCAGCCGTGGCACGTGCTCAGCTACGACCACGCCACCGATGTCATCGGCTCCAAAGGACTGGTCATCGTCAATCGGCAGGTGCGGTCGAGTTCGGTGGAGTATATCCAGCTGGCCCGCCGCGACAAGGGCGTTAAGGGCTACTTCTTCGACTTCGGACGCATGTACCGCCACCGTCCCGAAGAGGCTCCGCAGAAGGAGAAGCACAAGTGGGACTTCAACAACATCCCGCTCAACTACAAACGCAGCCGATAACCCGGCCCACCCAAATGCCGAGACGGGGCCCGCACGAAGGCATCCGCCCCCGGCCCCCGAAAAGATGCGCCGCCTCGGCCGAACAAGTCCCTTGAAAAGACGCGCTGCCCCCGACCGAACAGGCCCCCGAAAAGATGCGCCGCCTCGGCCGAACAAGTCCCTCGAAAGACGCGCTGCCCCCGACCGAACAGGCCCGCCGAAAAGATGCACCGCCTCGGCCGAACAAGTCCCTCGAAAGACGCGCTGCCCCCGACCGAACAGGCCCGCCGAAAAGATGCACCGCTCCCGGCTGAACAGGTCCCTTGAAAAGACGCGCCGCCTCGGCCGCACAGGTCCCCGAAAGTGTGCCCGAAAGCCGTGTTCCGCAGAGACGAGGGGCCCCCGGACGGACTCCGGACCGGCGGCGAAGGGACGCCCCCGGAGAGAGCGTTTGTTTTTCCGGAGGAATTTCACTATCTTGTCCCGTCGTTTAACCATCGAATCCGAAGATAGAAAAATGCGAAAATTTCTGAATATCATACTTCTGTCGCTCTTTGCAGGCGCCGTCGCAAGTTGCTGCAAAGACGAAACGCCCGAAATCAGAGTCCGGAAAAAGGCCGACCACACCCTGGTCATGTACCTGGTGGCCGACAACAATCTCTACGCCAACCTCAGCCGGAACGTGCGGCAGGCGGCCGAGGCGGTGGCTTCCGGCGCCCTGTCGGCCGTAAACGGACGCATAGCGGTCTATTTCGACCCCAATCCCAACGTGCACAATCCGGTGCTTTTCACCATAACGGAACAAAACGGCAAGGCGGTGTACGACACCGTCAAGCGGTATGGCTCGCAGCTCTCGACCGACAAAGCGGTGATGACGCAGGTTTGCAAGGACATACGCAGTCTGCTGCCGAGCGAAAGCTACGGCATATCGCTCGGGTCCCACGCCACGGGCTGGGTTCCCGCCGCAGGCAACGACCTCGCCATGCGCAGCGGAAGCCTCGAACAGAACCTCTGGCTCCGCCCCCAGGGGGCCCTGCTGACCCGTGCCTTCGGACTCGACCGGCAGGACGGCACCGAATACCACATGGATATCGCCGACCTCAGCGAGGGACTGAGCCCCATCGAGTGGAGCTACATCCTCACCGATGCCTGCTTCATGTCCTCCGTCGAGGCTCTCTACGAACTGCGGGGTCGTGCACCCTACATCGTCGCTTCGCCGACCGAAATCATGAGCGACGGATTCCCCTACGCCGAGGTGGTTTCCATCCTTTTCGAAAGCCCCGCCATCACGGAGCAGACCCTCACCGAGGTGTGCAACGCCTACATGCGCCACTATCGCAACGCCGACGTGGCTTCCGCCAGCATCGCCCTCGTCCGCACGTCGGAACTCGAGACGCTGGCCGCGGCGGTAAAGGATTTGCTCGATGCGGGCACCCGCCCCGTGGACGCCGCACAGATACAGGCGTTCGAGGGACTCTCCCCGCACGTGTTCTACGACCTGGACCACTACGTCGAGAATCTGAGCAACGATGCCGCACGCTACGAAGCGTTTACCCGGGCGCTCGCCTCGACCGTACTCTTCAAGGAGAGCACTCCGCGGATTTATTCGGCTTTCAAACCCGGATACTTTCCCGTCACCCGCTGCTGCGGCCTCTCGTCCTACATCGAGAACGAGGAGTTCCCCATTTTCAACGGATTCTACCGCAACACCGCCTGGTACGCCGCCACCCATTCGCAAAGCGAGGGAGAGGAATAACGAGCGGAGCAGAGCGATTGCCCCGTCGGCTCGGTTGAAGGGGTCCATGAAAATATGAAGATGAAAAAACCGCGGGAAATACTCCGCGGAGTATGATTTCTTCCCCCCACTCCCGAACACCGGAAGAAGGAGAACGGATAACATGCCCCGCCGAAGCCGATTCCCAGGCAACCTTAAAAAAGCATGACACGGTTGCCATTCCCTCTCTCTGACATCCGTTTGCCCCGTGCGCCCGATACCCCGAAAAACGGACGGCCGCTTCCGCAAATTCCCGCCAACCGACGACATGCCTCGGCCGCGAAACGGAACAAAGCACTCCCCGACCGACGGCGCCGCACACCTTGAAACGACCCGCCGCATACCCAACCGACAACGCTCAAAACAAGCGTACGCCCCCTAACGCCACTCCCGCGCGAAACAAACGCAACACACCTGGCGCCGCACACTCGCGAAACAATCCACCACGCACATTCGCCGTGCACCTAAACCACACCCGTGGAAAACAAACGTCGCACACCTGGCACCGCACACGCACGAAACAATCCACTACACACCCAACCACCGCACGCCAACCGCCGTGCACACGCGAAACGAAAAGCGGGAACCGAACTCGCCGGCTCCCGCTCTGTAAATTGTATTCACTTGAGAATCAACATCAATCACTCAGATGCTGGGGGGGGGTATCGCGCACGCAACGGACACGGGTCTCGGCACGACCGTCATATCCCATCGTATTGCGCCAATAAGGATTGTAGCCATCCTCATTATTATAGATGATGAATGCGAATCGGTTTCCCTGACCCGAGAAGTACTCGCGGGAGCAGGAAAGCCAGGCCCGCATAGCTCCCCAGCCGACATCCGACACATTCAGACCGATGCCCTCCAGGTCCGCCAGACGCCGCAGGATGGTCAGCTCCTTCTGGTTGGGAACTCGCCACACGGCGCCTCCGTCGCCATCCTCGTGATATTGTCCGCAAATCGTGTTGGCATCCAGCGATGCAACCCAGTTGTCGATGCTCCAATTGCTGATACCGTAGCCATTCATGGTGATGCCCGACGCATTGGTCAGATTGTAGCAGTCCTCTTTGGCGTACATGAATGCCTCGGAGGGCTGATTCTGCATCTCGTCGATGTAGTGAGCCGAAATGCCCATCGCAACCGAAGCCCGGATATTGGAGACGTCGTAATAGGCCATCGTAATGGTGCGGGTGGCTTCGTCGTACGTATAAGCCATCTTCACTTCATCGTCCTTGACATTGCTCTGGTCGATGCCCAATGCGCGGATGCAGCGTATCTGCCAGGCCACGTCAGCTCCGCCGGAGATATTGGTACCGAACGACATACCCTCTTCGCCCCAAAGGCAGATACCCTCGCTGGAGACATAATGGAACGGCGCCATCTCCTCTCGGCTACCGGCATGCCATTTATTGCGGTCGAGATTGCTCAACGCAACCAACGGATTGGTCAATGCCCTGCGCCCCAACACCATTCGCACGTACTTGCCCGACGAGGGAACGAACCACTTCAGCTCCTCGGCATCGATTTTGCCGTTGCCGTTCGTATCGCGGTTCCGGTTCAGACAGGCCGTCATCACCTCGTAATGATTGCGGCTGCTGGTAGGCTGCAGCGAATTGGCGGTCTCGTTATACGAGGATTTTAATCCGTACACCGTGCGCGTCGTCTGGGGAGAAGAGATGGTCACCGACCCCAGCGTCTTATTGATTGCAGGCTGCACCTCCGGAACGGTCTCCGAAACCCAGGCGTCCCAGTCGTAGCTCGACTTGTTGCCGTTTTCCGTCAGATAGCGCCACACGTTGTAACGTGAGTTGGTCGGCTCATCCTGCCTCATGCTGCTCCGGTAAATCAGGTTCAGGCCATAGGACTCGTTCTCATGCTCGACGCCCAATGCCGTAGCCGAACTGCCGTCGATAGCATAATAGGTCTGTATCGACTTCTGACTTATCGAATATTTCGAGGAGACGTAGTAGCTCTCCCCGTCCTGGGAAACGTCCATCCTTCCCAGACGGATATAGGCCACACGGTCCTCCTGCTCCACATACTTCCACCACTGGGTCTCCTTGCCGTCCACGACCAGCGATTTGCCGTCGGCATCCTTCTCGTAGACGTACTCATCGACGAAAACCGTATAATACTGCTGATTGGTGTCCTCCGCATCGGTGCTGCCGTCGTAGGCCGGATGATTCGCCACGTCGCGCAAATCCTCCAGGTAGAGCCGGCTTTCGTCGGTCTCCGACTCCTTGTAACGCGCCAGCACGTTGGGACCGGAGGTCGGCTTGAAACATATCCAGGTATAGAACTGGTTGTCTTTCAGTGCGGCCAGCTGCTCGCCGGAGAGCTCCGAACGGTTGATTCGGTAGACCCGGCCGTCGAACGGAACGCGCAACTGATAGTCCAGATGAGCGCGTTCGCGGTTGGAGAGCTTGATGTTGAAGACATTGTAATGGGCGTCGAGCGGAATGTTCTCTTCGTAGGTGTCGGTCACACCGCCCTCCACGCCCGGAGTCTCGTCGCCTTTCTTGGCCTCCACCACGATTTGCTCCAGACCATTGACCGTGACGTTGTAGGTGTATTTGGTATTGCGCCGGCTGTTGAAGTCGCGCGCCTTCTCCGCCTCGGTATCGCCCTCGCAGTAGCCCAGGTGGATGGTGTAGGTGACATAGCCCGTGCGCGGAGTCTTCTGCTGTACGCCATCGACCTCGATGGTGGCCGTGTAGCTCACCCGCCCCTCGACCTCCACGAACGTGCCCGCATTGTTCTCCGTATCCGTCACCGAGGGACACAGACTCGCATACACACCCGTATTGGTGCCGTCGCTGTTCTTGAACTCCTTCTCACGGTCCTTGTAAGAGGTCACCCCCTCCAGCCCCCGGCGTTTGTTCTCGTAGACATAGAAGTCGAACGAATGGGTTCCGCCCGCAGAGGTGAATTCGGTACGCTCGTTCGAGATGCCGTAATTGTCCTTGATACGCGAAAGCAGCACGGTCGATTTGTCCGAAGCGTTCTCCGATTGTTCGTGAAGATGGCAAAGTACCGGCACGTTGTAGACCTGCCAGCTGAGCGGCTCGAAGGTGACGGGCTCGCCGTCGGCCGTCTTGCCCGCAATGAAGTTGAAGCGCACGTTGGCGGAGAGTCTGCGCAGGTGGATGGCTCCCGGCAGGGTCACTTTTCCCGCCCCCACGTAGACCGCAGCCTCGTTGGCCTCGCTCCAGTCCATGTTCTTATCGTGATTGTTCCCGGCATAATAGACACCGCTCATCACCAGGTTGGGGGTCAGCCGGTCGATATCGGCCGTATCGGTCAGCGAAACCGATATGGCCGTGAACTTGCTCCAGTCGTCGGCCGCGTCCAGCAGGGTCTTCAAGGTCTGCAACGAGCCGTCGCCCTTCATGTCGGGATGGTCGCTCACACCGTAATTGCTGCTGACGTTGGCCACCGCCACGATGCGGGTGTAACCGGCCGTGGTGTTGAGCGTCACTTCCTGCATACTGTGGTTCAAGCTCTTGCCGATACCAGTCAGATAAGTGGTCACCTTTCTCTTGCCGCTCTGCTGGTCGTAGAGACCTATCCACAGCGTATTCACCCGGCTGGCGTCCTCGTCGCTGAGCGCCGCGCGCGTCACCTCGTTCATCTCGGGCAGCGACAGCGCCAGGGTCACCTGTGCGGGAGCTCCGTCGTCGTGTCCGGCACCGAGTTCGTCCTTCACGCACGAACCCGCCAACAGACAGCAGACGGAGACCGACAGAAAATAGACGATATTACGTATTGTTTCTCTTGCCATAGTCATCATTCTGTTCTGTTATTCGAACGTTATATCGCCTGCCGTGCGTTCGCCCCACGGACAGACCGTGTAATTGAATGTCAGTTCCGCCCCCGCCGAAGCGATGTCGTAACGGTAGCAATGGTTGCGCAGAATATTGAAACGGGTCCCCTCCGCGACCTCCGCAGTCGCCGCATAATACTTGAACTCCAGGGTGTAGGGATTGCCGTCCAGATTGAAATTTATCATCGCCGGATTCGCCGTCGAGTTGTTGTACTCCGGAATGTAGAGCACCCAGCTCGAAACGCTCTCGCCGCCCTCGCCGGCAGTCGTCTTCACCTCGCGGAAGGCCACTTTCTGCACGGTGGCCGCCGTTCCCGAAGGAACGTTGAGATGGGCGTCGGTCGCCACGCTCGCCGTGACGCTCTCCATCCCCTTCGGCACGTACATTCCCCGGGCATTGGCCCGGTTCAGGGTCACGTCCGACAGCACGGCCCCCTTTATCGAGCTCGACAGCTCCACCTTGGCCATGGCCCGCAACAGGTCGATATCCCCGAGCCAGGTCTGGATATTGGGCCTGAAGGTCACGCCCGTGTAACTCCGCACGCCGTACATGGGAATGCCCTGTCCGACGAGCACCTCCGCAGGAGCGTAGGCATACGACCACTTCGTACTCAGGTCGCCCACTTTGGAGCCTTTGAGGTCGGCCTCCGCGGGATAGTTGCCCGCCCCCCAGTTGGCCAGCACCACCAGACGGAAATCGGTCGGAGTGCTCTTGAAACTGCCGGCCACCAGATACTCCTTTTCGGTCGCATCCACCGGCGTGATGCTCGTGGGAACGAACATTTCGATGTAGTCGCCGTTCTTGTCGAAAAGCAGGAAACGGAAATCGCCCCCCGCGATGTCGATATGGTTTTCGGCTGCCGTACCGTCCAGCGTCCCCTCCGACGCCGAGGAGCGCGAACCGGCGGTGCGCCCTTCGGTGAGAATGGTGAATCCCACCTCCATCGGCCGCTTCCCGGGCTCCTCGTCCGCACCTGCGTCCGACCCCGAGCAGCCTGCGAACACTCCGCCCAGCAGCAGGGAGATGACGATATGTATGAATTCACGCTTCATGGTTTGGTCTCTCTTTAAATATTCACATCGCTGAGCACTATCATCCACTCGTTGATGAAGACCTGAGCCGAGGCCCAGTTGCCCCGTTCATCGAGGAAGAAGGTCATGCTGTACTCGTCCTGACGGTCCAGGTAGTCCTGGTCGGTCATCTCGCGCCCCTTTTCATCCTCGTACTGCCCCTTGACCAGCAGCGCATAGTCGATGACCGGAATGGAGAGGACCTTGCGGCCCGTATCCTTGTTGGTGACGGTGAGTGTCGGCCGGTGTCCCTTGACCAGCCGGGCCACCGACATCTCCGCCACGGCCACCGAAACCGGAGTGGCGGGCGCTCCGCCCTCCAGGGGGTCCACCTCGGCTGTACCCGTATCGATGCGCCAGGCACGACAGGCGACGGGCTCGTCCTGCAGCAGGCTGTTGTCCCAGTCCATCAGGCCGTTTTCATCGGTGATGGCGAAGTCGAACTTGTTGCGGTCCACCGCCTCGCCCGACAGATGCTGCAACACCACGCGCACGCGGTTGGTGTTCTTGGTCAGCGGCAGGGTCACCACATGCTCGCCCTCGCTGTCGGGAAAGGTCTGGTTCTCCACATAGCCGTGGTAAAGATTCTCCAGCCGGTCGTTCACATAGGCGCCGCTTGAGTCGTGTTTGCGGTTCAGCGTGCAGGTGAGAGTCTCCCGCTCTGCGCCCGCGCTCACCGCAGGCACCGTGAACGAACGTCCGTCGCCCAGTCCGCACCATGCCATCAGGTCATAGGTGCCGGGGTCCACCTCCACGGTCATGGCGTAGTTATCCGAAGCGAGCGCTTCGCCCGACTCGCTGCGCTGCCACACCACCCGACCGTTCCGGTCGAGCACGTAGAGCGTCACCGACCGGACCTCGTGAGCGAAAGCGTCGGCGAATTTCAGGTTCTTGTCATAGAGGAACTTCACCCGGTAGGTCGCCGAGCAATCTCCCTCGTAGTCGTAGAGCGAATCGCACGAAGTCAGTGTTCCGGCGGCGAAAGCCAGCGAAAGCACGAACGAGCCGATTTTCGATAAATAAACCGATATTTTCATCACAAAACTCTTTTTGTTCCCTCTCATCGGGACAGGAGTTCCTCCGCTCCGGGCCCTCTGCCCCGTGCCGGCGGAACCGCCACGGAACCGGCCGCGAAACCGGAAGCCGCTCCTTATATATGATAGTCTGCAACCCGACGGCCGCAGGATTGTCTTCCCTTTCGGTGGGAAACCGCATCCGCCTGTCCGGACGAAACGGTCTCCGGGCCGCACCACTCTTCGCACCGGTACGGAGGTGCTTTCGTCAGCTTTTCCGATGTCGCTCCGGGGAAGAGAAGCTCTCTTCCCCGGAGGGCAACCGGAAATAAAAGATTAAAGGTCTACACTCTGGTTGATGGCCTGCCAGCTGAGCACGTTCAGGCGTGCACCCACATGATAGGTCTTCTCCTCGTCGTCGCCGCCGGGAACGACTACCTCATCAGGGTCGTACACACCGGTACCCAGACCCTCTATCTTGTTGATGGTAACTTTATACCAGTGGTTGCGCACGATACCCAGTTCACCGTCTTTGCCCGCAGGGCCGAAGTGCTGGACGGGCACCGTGAAGTAAACCTTGCCTTCGGTATAGGTAATCGCACTTCCGACGGTCGCAAGCAGTTTCGCGTTCACCGCCGCACGGTCGGCATAAGCCACGAAATCATTGCCCTCTTTGTAATAGAGCGTCTCGCCGGCAGCCACTTTATCTTCATCAACCGCCAGGGTGGTATGATTGGTGCCCGCAACCCGGACCAGCTTGTAGTTCCCGGGCGCCAGGGTATTATACGTAGTACCGTCCGCACCGGTCGCAGCGGTATAGACCTGACCGTTGTTGGCCCAGCGGGTAATCAGTCCGTCAGCCTTGTAGAGCAGACCGTTGTTGAGATAGAAGGTGGTTCCCTCCGGCTCGTTGTTCAGCTTATACTGTCCGCAGATGACCACATGGGTGGCCACTCCGTCGCCGGCATTTTCAGCATTGTCGGCATTGGCATAGGCTGCGGCGGAGAAAGTGTTCTCCAGACAGTAAAGGCTGGTGGGATTCTCGGTCGTGTAACCGGCATAGGTCAAACCTGTGTTGTTCTCGTAGTTGGCGTCCTTGGCCCAGAAGCAGCGATGGTCTCCCGGCTTGTTCCAGCCGGTCCAGCCGGCGGTGCTCCACGCATTCCACGACTCATCGACCTGCTTGAGGTAGGAGGCCTTGCCGTTGGTGGCACTCAGAGTCCAGCCTTTGATGGTAAGAGCCAGCTTGTCGTCTCCGATTTCCACATCGGGAGTCGTGGCCGAAGCCGAAACGACCTCCACCTTGGCGGCGAGACGCTCCACGTATACGTCCAACGCGTTGCCGGGCTGCTTGGCCATGGCGGTCGTCGCAAAGAAGTTGTTGGCAGTCACGGGAACGGCATAGGTCGCCTTTCCCGCTGCATTCAGATAGACCGAGCTGGCCATCAGGAACTTGCCGTCCGCATTCTTATAATCGGAAGCAGCCTCGGCATAGGCCTCGGTCATGCTCTTGCCTTGCATCGCATCGATTGCCGAATCGTCCACATTGGCATAAGCCACCAGATAGGCAGGATAGTCGTCGCCCTGCTTCAGGGTAAGCGCAATCACCGCTTCGGCTATGGCACCGACATTCTGACCGTCGCCCTTCATGGTAACCGTGGGAGTTCCGCTCTCGCCGACCGTCATAAAATTGCCGTCGGCATCGTAGAAGAGGAACTGCACCTTGGCCACTTCCGATTCATCGGCAGTGCCCTGTCCGTAGTCGCCTGCAGTCGCCCTGGAGAAAGCACCGGAAGGGACCGACAGGCGCGTACCCATGTAATAGGTGCCGCCTTCGACCACGACATCGGACTTCTTATTGTTTCCGCCCTCGTCGCCGGAGCAGGCCGCGAAACCTGCGCAGACCATCGCTCCTAACAATAAATAATTGAATTTCATAGACGTAAGAAAATTAAAATTATTATTCGATTCTTTTCGTTATTCGTTTTTTCTCAGCTGCTCCAGTTGCTCCAGCGCCGCTCCGGCTTCGGTCACACCGCCCTCCAGAGCCCGGCGGAAACAGTCGGCGGCACGGGCGTCGTCACCCGACAGAGCCGCATGCAGACCGCGGGCATACTCCGCCCGGGGCCCTTCGCCCGCTTTCGAGAGATAGCGCTCGGCACTCTTCAAATCGCTCTTGCCCATCGCCGTGTTGGCCGCATTGAGGTTGGCCGTCGGGTCGTCGGGATACATGCGCACCGCGATTTCGAACACTTCGTTGAACTCGTCGCTTCCCGGCTCGAAGCCCTGCGAAGCGATGTAAAGCTCGCCCAAACTCAACTTCTGCGGACGGCTCTTCATGATACGGAGAATCTCCTCCCGGTCGCTGAACCCGCGGATTTCGTACTTTATCCGGTAGTCGGAGCGACGCAGCCCCGGATAGCAGTGCTCGAGCAGGAACCGGTACTCCTCGGGATAGGCCTCCCGGATTTTGCGCTCCTTCGCATCGGGATTCATGTCGCTGTCTATCCATGCCACAATCTCCCGCTTATGCTCCAGCGCCGACTTTTCGACCCATGCACGCAGCCCCTGCCAGTCCTCAGGCTGGCTGGAGGTGGCGATGAGTCCCTCGGGGAAGTCATACAGCCGCGACACATACTCCTTAAGTGCGGCGGTACGCCCGGCAGCCAGCCGCCGGTTATTGTCCCACGTTCCCTCGGGCGAGGCGAAGCCCTCGATGGAAAGCGATTTGATGGTGATATCCGAATCGCTTCTTATCGAATCGATGGTGGCGTATATCTTGTCCAGTTCGACCCGGTTCGCGCGATAGTCGGCCCGGATGACCGTCTGCGACACGGGGAAGTCGATGAATGCCTGACCGAAGAGTTCGCGCGTCTTGACCGCCTCGGCTTCGGGACGCACGTAGACGAACTGCGGACGGAAGCCCTCCGGCTCGGCGGGAACGTATTTGTATCCGCCCAGCAGCGCTCCGGGATACTCGCCCACCACCACGCTGCAGCAGGCGTAGTCCTTGCGCGAAAGCTCCAACTGCGAATCGCCCATCCATCCGCTGTAAGGCACGATGGCGTGGTAGGACAGGCGCTCGGGCATCTGCGAGGCGCGGACCACCGTTTCGTCGGCTCCGCCCAGCATGCTGCCCGCACGCAGATACTGGAAATAGCGTCTGCGGCTGTAAACGCCCACCGGCGGCAGGTCGAGCGACTGCCCGCCCCCCTTCAGAGAGGGAGTCAGCAGCACGGCCCGGTCGCCGCTCACCTCCAGCGCCGAGAGGACCACCTCCATGTCCACCACCATATATTCGCCGTTGCGGGCCATCCGCAGGTTCTCCACGGTCACGCCTTCGGGCGCCTCCTGGGCCCGCAGCAGGGCGGCTCCCAGCAGAGCCACCCAGAAAAGAATATGTCGTTTCATCGTCTTTCGCATTTTAGAAAACATACACTAAGTTGATTGCGGCTTTGGTGGGCCCCACGTAGTGGTGCGGCTTGTCCCTGCTGATGCGCTTTCCGCATCCCACGCACCGGAAGGTGTCGTAGCGCGTGTAGGCATAGCCTACGCCCAGTTCGGCCTCCAGATTCCAGTGGCGGCCCAGAACCCAGGCATAGCCGTAGGCCACGCCGGCTCCTACGGCCCAACCCTGGTAGCGGTAATCTTTCAGTTTGGAGAAGTCCGTCCCCAGGAACTTGATTCCCGTATCGACTCCTCCCACGTTGTACTGGCCGCCGAGCAGGTGGAAACCCAGGAAATGGCCGCCGAAACGCTCGCAGAACCAGTAGCGGGCCTCGGGCTGGACGAGCCAGTGTTTCCACCGGCGTTCGCCCGACATGTTCCATCCGTTGTAGTTACCCGACACGTCGAGCGTCCACCGGGGGGCCAGCCCCAACTCGACACCGACGTTCACGGTCGCAGTCGCATCGTAAAGCAAATTGCTCTTCACGGCCACCTGCTGTCCCCGGGCTACAAAACCGAGCAACAGACCGCCGAGCAACGTCACACAAAATTTCAACTTCATATTTTTGCGCTATAATATTGTTGTTCTTCTCTTTTCAACTTTCTCTCCTCAACCGGGCGTCCGGACTCTCCGCGAGGGGCCGTCGGCCGTTTTCGCATCTTCCGACACGACACGGGGCCGGAAACTCTCCGCCGTCTCTGCTTCCACACTCATTCGTGCTTCCTATGTCATTACGATAAAATCCGATTCGTGACCGCAGGACATCCTGTCCCCCACGCTCTTTCCCACTCACCGCAGAAGCGGTCGTCCGCATCCTATCCAGCTGTCGGACAGCGAAATTCAGCCTTGCAGGCGGTCATCTTCGAATTTTCCTCCACAGCTGAACTTCCGCATCTCCAAGGAAAAGCGCCGAAAGGCGGAAACACATCCTCCTTTCGATATCGAATCGCACTATAACAGATTCACAAACAACGCTTTGAAGAAACGAAAAGTTCTCGAATTTCCCGATTTATTCGTTCGTTAAAAACCTTCGATTAATCAGTAAGATACGTAATGGACTCCCCGGCGGTTATGCCAATAAAATCACCTGGGAATAATACGTTGATATATTTTTTGTTGCGATTTTTTTTGATTTTATCGTTTTTGTGCATATATTTGTCAATATTAACGAAGGTTTTTAACGAACGTTAAAAACATGCCTTTTATCCTTGAATTTGCAAAAACATACAATTCATCATAGCATGGAATAACACAAAACACGCATTTCGCCCTCCTTTGCGGACTTCCGCCTTTCCGTCAAGGTTTTCGAAACAATCCGAACCGCCCGGGGTTGCCCGCCGAAACAAAAAACGGACTTTTTCTTTCGATTTTTTTCGCTATCTTTGGCTACGTCTTAGATACTCCCGCCCGGCAAAAACGTGCTCGCTTGCTTTTGCCCTCGCTTATCACTATCTTTGACTACGACAAAAAGAAGAAAAATGAATCCGAACCTGTTCGATATCACCCTGCCGCTCGAAGACCCGATACTCAAGTTCCTGCTCATTCTGGTCATCATCCTCACTGCGCCCCTGCTGCTCAACAAGCTGAGAATCCCCTACCTGCTGGGGCTCATCATCGCCGGCGCGGTCATCGGCCCCCACGGCCTGAACCTGGTGCTCAGAGACAGCAGCATCATTCTCTCCGGCACCGCCGGCCTGCTCTACATCATGTTCCTCTCGGGACTGGACATGGACATGTCGGACTTTCGCAAGAACCTCTGGAGAAGCCTGGTTTTCGGACTCTACACGTTCTGCGTGCCGCTGGTGCTGGGCATCCTGGCCGGATACTACATCCTGGGATTTTCCATCTACTCCTCCATCCTGCTGGCCGGGCTCTTCGCCTCCCAGACCCTGATAGCCTACCCCATCGTGAACAAACTGGGCATCGCCCGCGACAAGGCCGTCACCATCGCCGTGGGCGGCACGGTCATCACCGACACCCTCGCCCTGCTGCTGCTGACCGTCATCGCCGGAATGGCCACCGGCAACGCGGACGACACCTTCTGGTGGCGGCTGAGCGCCTCGGTGCTCCTCTGCGTCGTCATCATCCTGCTGCTCTTTCCGCTGCTGGCCCACTGGTTCTTCAAGCAGGTCACCGACAGCGTCTCGCAATATATCTTCGTGCTGGTGCTGGTCTTCTGCGGCTCCTACCTCGCCCAGCTGGCCGGACTGGAACCCATCATCGGCTCCTTCCTCTCCGGCCTGGCGCTCAACCGCTCCATCCCCCGCACTTCGCCCCTGATGAACCGCATCGAATTCGTGGGCAACGCCATCTTCATCCCCTTCTTCCTGATAGGCGTGGGCATGCTCATCGACTACCGCGCCTTCTTCCGCGACTGGGAGAGCATCGAGGTGGCGTTGGTGATGATTGCGATGATAACCGCAGCCAAATACCTGGCCGCCCTGTTCACCCAGAAGACCTTCCGCCTCTCGTCCGACCAGCGCACCATCATCTTCGGACTCAGCAGCGCCCACGTGGCCGCCACCCTCGCCGCCGTCATGGTGGGATACAACATCGTGCTGGGATACACGCCCGACGGCGCTCCCATCCGCCTGCTCAACGAGAGCGTGCTGAACGGCACCCTGCTGATGATTCTGGTCACCTGCACCGTTTCGACCATCGCCACCCAGCGCGGCGCCCACAACATCGCCGCCCGCAACGCCCAGGACGACGACGCCGAGCCCCGCCGCGAAGAGCACATCCTCATCCCCATGGCCAACGAAGAGGCCGTAAGCCACCTCATCGGCCTGGGCATGTCCATCAAGGAGCCCAAAAACCGCAACGGACTCTACGCCCTGAACGCCATAGACAACAAAGCGGAAGACCCCAACATCGAAAAACAGGGCCGCAAACTGCTCGACACGGCCGCCCGCGCGGTGGCCTCCGCCGACAACTACCTCCAGCCGCTGCTCCGCTACGATGTCAATATCGCCAACGCCATCGTCAGCGTGGTCAAGGAGCGCAACATCACCGACATCGTGATGGGCATGCACCGCGACCGCACGCCGGGCATACCCGGCATCGGCAGAATCGCCGCCGACGTGCTGGGTTACAGCAACGTAACCACCTTCATGTACCACCCCGCGCAGCCCCTCGCCACCATCCGCCGTCACATCGTGGTGGTGCCCGAAAAGGCCGAAAGGGAGGCCGGATTCCAGGCCTGGATGCAGAAGCTGCGCAACCTGGCCGAGAACTCCAACGCCCGGATAGTGATTTACGCCCCGGAGAACACCCTCCCGCTGCTGCAGCCGGTCCGCAAGCGCCGCTCCCCGAAGTTCGGGTATGTCGCCTGCGACTGCTGGAACCGTCCGGCGGAGTTCGCCCGCGACGTGCGGCGCGACGACTGCCTGTGGATAGTGATGAGCCGCCGCGACCGCATCTCCTACCATCCGGCCATGGCCCGGGTTTCCACCTACATGGAACAGTACCTGCCCCACAACAGTTTCGTGCTCGTCTATCCCGTGCAGGCCGGCGTTTCCGACAACCGCTACCTGTAAAAAGCCGCCTTTACGGCGCCTGCGGCCCGAAAAAATAGTCCCGCGACATTTGTTTTTGTGGCCGGCTTCCCTTATCTTTGCTGACGAGCTTTCCGCACGGGAAGCCCGGCACACGCTTCGGGAGTCCGGCTCCGGAAGAGTGCGGGCCTTTCGCGACGAGCCGTTTTACGCACATGGAATCCAAACCCAACAAGAGACCCCGCCGCAGCCGCGCCGCCGACACCTCCCGGAAAAAGGGAGGCGCCCCCGCATCCGCGGCACCCGCCCTTTCGGCAGCCATCAAACTGGCCGACCTGGTGGAGAGCGACTACAAGCTGCTCACGATACTTTCGCGCCTGGGCATCAAGCTCGGATTCGCAGAGAGCAGCGTGGCCGACATCTGCGCCCGCTACCGCCTCTCGGCCGACCTGTTTCTGCTCATCTGCCGCATCTATTCGTCGGACGACTTCCGGCCGCAGCCGGAGTATCTCGAACCGTCGGACCTGGGAAACCTGGTAAGCTACCTGCGCACCTCGCACACCTATTACCTCACGACGGTGATTCCGCGCCTGGGCGGCGACATCCAGCGGATGACCGCCTGCTGCGACGAGAAATACGGCAAAATACTCAACTCCTTCTTCGACAACTACCGCCGCGAGGTGGACAAGCACTTCGCCTACGAAGAGCGCGTGGTGTTCCCCTACATCGAAGCCCTGCTCGCCGGCAAGCGCGACACCGACCCCACAGGCTATTCGATAGAGACCTTCGAGGAGAACCACAGCGACATAGACACCACGCTCAACGACCTGAAGAACATCATCCTGAAATACATCCCCGAGGATTGCCCTCCGATGATGCAGACCGACGTGCTGCTGGAGATATTCCGTTTCGAGGAGGACCTGGCCAAACACACCGTCATCGAGAACGAGGTGCTGATACCCTTGGTGACCAAACTCGAGAGCCATGAGTGACCGGCGCAGCGCATACAAAGTGGTGGTGGTCGAACCCTCGGCCATCGTCTCGGAGGGGCTCCGGACACTGATTGCCGCAAACAGCGAGTTCAAGGTCGCGGAGCCGGACCCCCGCGACTGCCGCACCGTCATGGAGCGGCTGCCGCTGCTGGCGCCCGACATTCTGGTGATAAATCCCCAGGCCATCGATTTCGTCCACCGCCGGGCCCTGCGCAAAGCCTTTCCGGCGCTGCAACAGACGGCTCTGGTGGCCGTCGTCCACTCCGTCTTCGAGGAGGAGACCCTGCGCGAATTCGATGCGACGATAAACATCTACGACCCGGCCCCGCAGCTAAGGCGCAAGCTGCACCAGGCCCTCGAACAGCGCGACACGACCCGCCAGAACGAAAATTACGAACTCTCGGAGCGCGAACGCGAGATTCTGATATCCATCGCCCGGGGCATGACCAACAAAGAGATAGCCGACAAACACAACATTTCGATACACACCGTCATATCGCACCGCAAGAACATCACCCGCAAAACCGGCATCAAGAGCATCGCCGGTCTGACGGTCTATGCGATGCTGAACAACATGATTGACCAGTCGGAGCTCTGAAAAGCTCCGCAGCCAATCGCAGTCGAGGACGAGGTTCCCGCCGCACCACCCCCTGCGGGCGACGCGGCGACCGGCACAAGGGATACACGGTCAGCGAACTTCGCGCCTTATTTTTCATAATCAATTAAGTGTCACGGGGCCTGTTACGCAGGCCCCGTGTTGTTGTCCGCTGCGGAACCGTTGTCGCGGGGCAGTGCGGAGGGCATGCATACTGCGGAGTGCGACCGTCCACAGCAGGACCCATGCGCAGGGCTGTGCGTGCTGAGGACAGCGCGGGGTGTGCGGGACATATATAGGGAGCATGCAGAAGGGCGTGCGGGAATGCGAGGGTCGTGCGGGGGTCGTATATATTCCAAGGTCGAATGCCGGCCGCGACGAAGCCCATATCGCAAAACTATACATGTTGCGGACAGCGCGGGGTGTGCGGGACATATATAGGGAGCATGCAGAAGGGCGTGCGGGAATGCGAGGGTCGTGCGGGGGTCGTGTATATTCCAAGGTCGAATGCCGGCCGCGGCAGTCGGGCACTGTTTTTGCTTCCCCGACACAGAACCCCGGCATCGGAGAAGCGCCCTTTCCTCCGCGCATCAGGCGGCCGTTCCCGTCACCCCATCCGCTGCCGGACCTAAAACCGGATATCGCTATGACACACCACGAAAAGCCCCTCGATTTCCTCGCCGACGACCACCTCGACCGGGGAACCAAAGAGTTTCTGAAAATCCTCAATGCGAGCGACACGCCCGTCGAATCGCTTCCGCCGCAAAAGGCTCGCGAAGTGCTCGCCGGGGCGCAGGCCTCGGTGAAGACCGAACTTTCGGGCATCGAAGAGACCCGCTGCGAAATCTCCGCCTCGGGCATGACCGTTCCGCTGGACATCGTCCGTCCCGAACGGGCCGAAGGCCGTCTGCCCTTCTTCGTCTTCCTGCACGGCGGAGGCTGGGTGCTGGGCGACTACCCCACCCACCGCCGGCTGGTCCGCGACCTGGTGGTGGAGTCGGGCTGTGCCGCCGTCTTCATCAACTACACCCCCTCGCCCGAAGCCCGCTACCCGCAGGCGCTCCACGAAATCTACGCAGCCGTGGAGTGGCTCGCCGACAAGGGAGGCCGAATCGGCGTAGAGAGCAGCCGCATGGCCATCGCCGGCAACAGCGTGGGCGGCAACATGGCCATCGCCACCGCCCTGCGGGCCAAACTCGAACACGGTCCCCATCTGCGGGCCATGCTGCTGCTGTGGCCCGTGACCGACGCCACCTTCGACTGGGAGTCCTACCGTCTCTACGGCCGCGAGCGGTTCCTCACCGAATCGCTCATGCGATGGATGTTCGACCAGTACACCACCGACGCCGAGGCCCGCAGGCAGATATACCTCTCGCCGCTGCAAGCCTCCGCCGGACAGCTCGCAGGACTGCCGCCCACCCTCATCGAGGTGGCCGAAAACGACATCCTGCGCGACCAGGCCGAAGCCTTCGGACGCAAACTCGACCAGGCGGGCGTGGATGTCACCACCATCCGCTACAACGGCACCATACACGACTGGGGCATGCTCAACGGCCTGGCCTCGCTGCCCGTCACCCGCAGCCTGATTCTCAACTCGGCCGCCATGCTCCGCTACCACCTGCTGGAGCGCTGACGCCCCGCCCCGCAGGCGGGCTCCGCACGACGGCGACCGCTTTGGTACGGAGTTTGCGAACAGGGGGAGAATGAGAACGACACGATGCGACCTCGGCCCGAGTGCCGGAGCCACCCGCCCCGACACCCGGCCGACGAGCAAACTTCGACATCGGTCCGTCCCGCGGCGGACCGTTCGGATGGAAACCGGATATGGAACGGACACCCGCCGGGGCGTCCAAACGTGAGTCCGACGGGTTTCGTACCCGGTTCACACCCGATAAAACAAAAAATTACCGTTTCGCCGGACTCGCATTTGTACCTTATGATTAAAAAAATTCTACTCTTTTTGACCGTAGCCATCGCAGCGCTGGCAGCCGGATGTTCCCAAAGCCGCGAATGGACCCGCGAGCAGCGCAGGGAGATGAAGGAGAATCTGCGGCAGTACCGCAACATGGTCTACCTCGAAAACATGAACGACTCGGAATTCGGTCTGTTCACCGACGACGTGGCCGCTTCGCTGGAAGGCATGTATCCCGTCTACGCCACCTTCATCGCCATCCCCAACGTGAACGACACCATCACGGCCGTCGTGGTCACCACCATCGTTTCGGACATCAATGCCGACGCACGCAACATGCGTTACCTGTTCCCCTACGAAAATCTGGTAGCCGACAGCATCCTGCCCGCAGGCATGTCGCACAAACAGCTCCGGGCCTACTACAAGTGCGTAGCCGACCAGATAAACGCCAACTACAACTCGCTGGCTTCGTTCCTCAACGCCTACGAGAGCAACCGCATCGACACCACCGTCATGGGTCAGAGTCTGCGCTACTGCGCCGGCAGCGACGTGCTGATTACCGTCGAGGAGACCGAAATCATCACCGACTAACCGCGTCCGGCCGAATACTTCGCAGGCCGTCCGGAAATCTTTCCGGGCGGCCTGTCCGTTTTCATGTCAGCACTTTCTTCGCGGAAACAGAATCTTCTTCCGCAATTTTTCCTACCTTTGCATAAAGGGGCATCCGCCCTCCGCATCCGAAAACCGACCCGATGAAACCGAAGAACCTTTTCAGACTCTACGCCGACGCCGTCGAAAGACTCGACAGAAGATGGTTCGGGAAATCCATCCCCGACTATAAGACCGACATAGCCGCCCGCGCGATACCCCAATCGGCAATCGGCATCCTAATCGTTCTTTTCGTCGCATGCAGCTGCGAACCCGTGGGGCTAATTCCGACAATGGAAATTCTGCTCGAGTCGGCCGTCATCGTTCTGTGCGTCTCGAATGTCGCGGCCACCGTCTGGCACTCCCGTACCGGCACCCGCAAGCTGCTCGGTGCAGGCGAATGGCTCTTGCCCCTCGCAGCGGGAATCCTCTACACCCTGGCAGTCCGCCGCTCGTTCTTCCTCTACGAATTTCTGCTCAACGGCGGAAATTTCAGCGGCATACACGATTACGCCATACTCCCCAAAATTTTACGCATCGCCTGCATCGGAATCTGGCTCCATCACCTCTGCCGCCATGCGCCCGCTCTCCCCGGCTGGAGGCAGCGCTTGCTCTATGCCCTCTTTTCGTGGGTAACACTGGTGGCCGGCACCCAGCTTTTCGGCATTGCGATGGTATTCGGCTACCTGCTCTATCTGGTCGGATGGGGTGTCGGCTGGCTACTTTTCATCCTCTTCTTCAGCGGCAAGGGCCGCAAGAGGTCCTCCTATGAACTCGAAGACGGCACCCGGGTGGAAAAGCGGACCGGACTCTTCGGCGACGAATCGTACCGCGGCTCCGACGGTTCGGACTACACCACCTCCGACGGTGGAGAAACTTTCTCGAAACGATAAGCCTCAGGCATACCCGGCCTACCTACCGAAAAGCGATTAGCCGGAAAAATTCCGGCTAATGCGTAAGTATCGAACCTCCCGCTCCCCTTTCGACAGATGCAGCCGCCGGCCGCCTGTCCGGTCCGGACGCTGCCGGCCCGCGGGTCACGGATTTTCGGGCGAAAAGGAACGAAGCTGCCGTCCGCGCGCCCTACTTGAAGGGCGAATCGGGCTCCTTGGCCATGTGATTGTAGAAGAGACGGTCGAGCAGCGCCGGAGCGAACTTCTTGATTATCCAGGTGGCACGGCCGTCGAACTCCATGAGCAGATACCGCGTCCGGCGCCCCACTCCCTTGGCGATGCGGCGGGCCACTTCGGCGGCGGTCATCATCTTGCCCTCGTCGCGCGGGGTCTCGCCCTGCCGGCTTCCGTCGGCCGTGAGCGCCGAGAAGCGGACGTTGGAGGCGGTGAAACCGGGGGCGGCAATCATCACGTGCACCCCTTTCTTGAGATTCTCGATACGGAGCGTCTCCAGGAATCCGGTCATGGCGAACTTCGAGGCCGAATAGCCCGTGCGTCCGGGCAGTCCGTGCAGACCGGCCACCGACGACACGCCCACAATCGAGCCGCGGCTCTTCTGGATGTAAGGCAGCGCCGGCTTCACGCAATTGACCGTGCCCCAGAAGTTCACGTCCATCAGCCGGTGCAGCACGCCGAGCTCCACATCGTCGAACAGCGCCCGCATCGAGATGCCGGCATTGCAAATCAGCACGTCCACCCCGCCGAAACGTTCGACGGCGGTCTCTATCAGCCGGCGGCAATCCTCCTCGCGCGTGACGTCCGTGGCGCACCACGCAGCCCGGCCGCCCTGCTCTTCGATACGGCGGCACAGCGCCTCCAGTTTGTCGGCGCCGCGCGCACCGAGCACCACCCGGGCTCCGCGACCCGCGAACTCCCATGCCAGCGCCTCGCCGATTCCCGACGACGCACCGGTTATAACCACTACTTTGTCCTTGAAATTCATATCTTCCTTTCTCTATTTTTCGTCATGCAATACCGTATCCGCATCGGAGGTCTCGACCCTCAGGCCGTCGTAGGCCAGCCACACGGTGCGATTGAGTTCGCAGCTCTGTATCTCCTGCTCCACGCTCCCGTGACGCCCCATCTGATGCGACATGTGCGTGAAATAGGTCCTTTCAGGCCCCACCAGCCAACGCAGGTGCAGCGCCTCGTCGATGTTGAAGTGCGAATAGTGCCACTCGCGGCGCAGGGCATTGACCACCAATATCTCCACGCCCTTGAGTTTTTCGACCTCCCGGGGGGTTATCTCCTTGAAATCGGTCAGATAGGCGATTTTCCCTATCCGGTAGCCGACCACCGGCATCTGCAGATGCAGCCCCTGCACCGGCACAATCTCCACCCCCTTGACCGTAAAGGGCCGTGCCGGGTCGATTTCGCGCAACTCGATGTCCGGCACCCCCGGATAGCGGTTTTCGCCGAAGGCATAGTCGTACTCCACCCGCACCCGGTCCAGCGTGGGACGGGTGCCGTAGATATCGATGCTCCGGCGCCGGGTGTAGTTGAACGCCCGCACGTCGTCGATGCCTCCGATATGGTCCTTATGGCTGTGGGTCAGCAGAATGGCATCCACATCGTCCACCCCGGCACGCAGCATCTGCTGCCGGAAGTCGGGCCCGGCATCGATAACCAGGCTCACCCCCTCGTGTTCGACCCATACCGAAGAGCGCAACCGTTTGTCGCGCGGGTCGTCGGAGCGGCACACCCAACAGCCGCACGAAATGACCGGCACTCCCTGCGAAGTACCCGTGCCGAGAAATGTAAGTCGAGTCATAAGGCGTCAGTCGTAAAGTTTTCGATGTTCAAAAGTAGTCAAAAAAGTCGAATTGCGAAACACCCTGCTGCGAAAAACGGCCGGGAGTGCACGGAACCTGTCGTTCCCCCTCCCGGCCGTAATCCCAATTACGGACAATGGTCGATGTCCGCCGTTATTTGGTCACGCGCTCCAGCCAGCGTACCATCGCCAGCATGGTGCCCATCGAGATGGCGCACACCACCACGAAGACCGTCCAGGTGGTGGTCATCGAGCAGTGCTTGTACATGATGGGACCCAGGAAGAGCAGCGAGTTGCCGATGGCCGTAGCGCCCAGCCAGCACCCCTGCATCAGGCCCTGCAGCTTGGCGGGAGCCACCTTCGAAACGAACGAAAGGCCCAGCGGCGAGATGAAGAGCTCGGCCACGGTGAGTATGAAGTAGACGGCGATGAGCAGCCACGGCGTCACGCGCTCGGCGGCGGTCAGACCGCCCTGAGCCATCACCTCCGAATAGCGGGGCAGACCCATCGAACCGATGACCATCAACACGTAGGCGAAAGCCGCGATGCCCATGCCGATGGCGATTTTCATCGGGGTGGAAGGCTCCCTGTCCTTTTTCCTCATCATCGAGAAGAGGCCGATGACGAGCGGAGTGAGGAACACCACGAAGAAGGGGTTCATCGACTGGAATATCTCGGCCGAAACCGGCATGCCGAAAATTTCGAGACGGGTGTAGTCGGTCGCAAAGAGAGTGAGCGACAGACCGTTCTGGTGGAACGAGAACCAGAAGAAGATAACCACGGCGAACACGGCGAACAGGGCCAGCAGACGCTGTTTGATTTCCCGGGCGTCCTGCTGCAGTTCGGCCTTGGAAGCGGTCGCGGCCACGCTCTTCTCCCGGGCTGCGGGGTCGGGCAGTTTCTTCTTATTGACCACGAAGATGGTGAGCGAAATGAGCATCGCCACGATGGCCACGCCGAAGGCATAGTGGAAACCGGTGTTGAAAGTCTCCAGATACTCCTTGGCGAAGACGCCCAGGTCGGAGGGCGCACCGTTGAGACTCACCTCTTTGGCCAGCTCGGTGAAGCGTCCGTCCATCACCTCCTGCGACATGGTGCCGTTGTTGAACGAATGGCAGAGGGCCGACAAATCGGAGTTGTAGGCGAAGCCGTGGCTGCGGAGCCACCAGTTGCGCACCGCAATGGCTGCGGGGGGAGCGAACATGCCGCCGATGTTGATGAACATGTAGAATATCTGGAAGCCCGTGTCGCGCATCTTGGCATAGGTCTCGTTGTCGTAGAGCTGACCGACCAGGGCCTGAAGATTGCCCTTGAACAATCCGTTACCGAGCGCGATGACCATGAGCGAACCGACGATAACGGTCTTGGATTCGATGGTGGGTATCATCAGCAACACATAACCGAGCGTCATCACCAGAATACCGGTGATGATGGTACCTTTGTAGTTACGGGTGCGGTCGGCGATGAAACCGCCGGCCAGAGCCAGAATGTAGATGGATGTGTAGAAGAACGAGTAGATTTTGCCTGCGCTCTCGCCGTCGATGCCGAACTTCGACATGAGAAACAGCGTCAGGATGGCCATCATCGTGTAGAATCCGAACCTCTCGCCCATGTTGGCCAGCGCCGCGG
This sequence comes from Rikenellaceae bacterium, assembly GCA_017935625.1. GTDB lineage: Bacteria > Bacteroidota > Bacteroidia > Bacteroidales > Rikenellaceae > RGIG9113. The sequence continues at coordinate 146,570 of JAGBHC010000015.1, forward strand.
CAATTAATCCTTTGGGTTGTTTTAGCATAGTCGTTTAAAATTAGTTATGTGGTACGATAATGAAAATTCGAAACAAAAGTCCCCTTTTCGGGCCGACCGAGGACAAATATACGAAATATTTTGAAAAACGCTTGTCCGACCCGATATTTTTGTCTATCTTTCACTATCGAATTTTACCCGACACACGACTTATGGAGACCAAACGCAGACTCGCAATCATCGAACGGGACAGCTGGCTGGAGCCCGTCGAAGGCGAACTCAACAGACGCTACAACAACTATTTGAAGCACCTGCGCAAAATAGAGCTTTCGAGCGGGTCCATCGTGGACTACGCCAACGGATACCGCTATTTCGGCTGGCAGCGCGACGAGCGGCACCAGGGCTGGCGGTTCCGCGAATGGCTGCCCGGAGCCATCGACGTCTTCATTTTCGGCGACTTCAACGGCTGGCAGCGCACCCAGCTCCCGTTGCAGAAAATCGAGGGCGGAGTGTGGGAAATCTTCCTCAGCGACGCCCAGTTCGAAATCCGTCACGGCTCGCTCTACAAGCTCCACGTGCACGGCCTCAACGGCTGGCTCGACCGCATCCCGGCCTATGCCCGCCGCGTGGTGCAGAACGAACGGACCAAAGACTTCACCGCCCAGTTCTGGAACCCCGCCCCCTTCGACTGGGGCGACGACCGCTTCGACATCGCCTCGGCGGGCAGTCTGCTCATCTACGAAAGCCACGTGGGCATGGCCCAGGAAAAGGCCGGCGTGGGAACCTACCGGGAGTTCACCCGCCGCATCCTGCCCCGCATCAAGCGCCAGGGCTACAACGCCGTGCAGCTGATGGCCGTAGCCGAGCACCCCTACTACGGCAGTTTCGGCTACCACGTCTCCAACTTTTTCGCCGTATCGAGCCGCTGCGGCACGCCGGAGGAGCTGAAGGCCCTCGTCAAGCGGGCCCACCAGCTCGGACTGGCCGTCATCATGGACATCGTGCACGCCCACTACGTGAAGAACATCAACGAGGGCATCAACGAACTGGACGGCACCGACCACCACTACTCGCCCGCGGGCGAAGCGGGAATCCAGAAGTACTGGGACTCCAAGGTCTTCGACTACGGCAAGGACGAAGTGCAGCACTTCCTGCTCTCCAACGCCAAATTCTGGCTCGACGAGTTCCGTTTCGACGGCTTCCGTTTCGACGGCGTCACCTCCATGATATACCACCACCACGGCTACACCGAGTTCGACTGCCGCGAAAAGTTCTTCGACGAGAGCGTCAATCGCGACGCGCTCTGCTATCTGACGCTGGCCAACAAACTCATACACGACTTCCGCCCCCATGCGGTCACCATCGCCGAGGACGTGAGCGGCATGCCCGGCATGTGCATCCCCATCGCCGACGGCGGCGTGGGATTCGACTACCGGCTGGGAATGGCCATCCCCGACTTCTGGATAAAGATGCTCAAGGAGGTGCCCGACGAACAGTGGGATATCTGGGACATCTGGAACATCATGACCAACCGCCTGCCGGAGGTGAAGACCGTCGCCTACGCCGAGAGCCACGACCAGGCGCTGGTGGGCGACAAGACCATCGCATTCCGGCTGATGGACAAGGAGATGTACACCGACATGAACCGGGCCTCGCAGAATCTGGTCATCGACCGCGGCATGGCCCTGCACAAAATGATACGCCTCATTACGCTGGTCACCGGCGGACAGGCCTACCTCAACTTCATGGGCAACGAGTTCGGCCATCCCGAATGGATTGACTTCCCGCGCGAGGGCAACGGCTGGAGCTATCAGTACGCCCGCCGGCAGTGGTCGCTGGCCTCCAATCCCTTCCTGCGTTACAGCCAGCTCAACGACTTCGACATCGCCATGCTCAGGATGGTCAAGAAATACGGCGTGCTGGCCGACGGCTACCCCTACAACCTGGCCATGGACCGCGACAACAAGACCATGGTCTTCAACCACGGCGACCTGCTCTTCGTCTTCAACTGGCATCCCACGGCCTCCATTCCCGACTACGTGCTGCCGGTGCCCGCCCCCGGACGCTACAAGCTGATACTCTCCACCGACGAAAAACGTTTCGGCGGCGCGGGACGCGAAGACCTGTCGGTCGTCCACTTCTCCTATCCCGAAGTGTGCGGCGACGGCGTCACCCGCCACTACATGAAGATTTACAACACCAACCGCACCGCTTTCGTCTTCCGCCGTCTGAAACGCTGACCCGCGCGGCCGCACCGCCCGCGGCGCTCTTCCGAAATGCGCGCAGAGACGGCAAGGGCCGGCAAGACGGCCCGCGGCGCCCCGGTCCCCGGTCCCCGATTCAGCACGCGGCGCCTTCCGTCCGAGGGAAAAGCAAAAGGGGCTGTCCGAAAATTCGGACAGCCCCTTTTCTCATCCTGCCGGCAACCGACCGGGGTCGAGTCGCCGCAGACATGCGCAAGCCGTTTAGCAGCCGCCGCACGAGCAGTGACCCTCGCCGCAGCCCTCCTCGTCGTCATGGCCGCAGCCGCCGCAGCTGTCGTGGTCGCAGCCGCACGAACAGCCCCCTTTGGGAGCCAGGTCCTCGGGAGTCACCTCGCGGACACCGACAATCTCGCCCGAGAAATCGAGCGTCTTGCCGGCCATCGGGTGGTTGAAGTCCATCTTCACGCTCTCGGCGCCCACCTCCACGACCCGGCCGAGCATGCGGTTGCCCTGGTTGTCGCTCATGGGAATCTGGTTGCCTACGGTAAGCAGCTCTTCGGCCACCTTGCCCTCTATCATGAACACGGTCTTGGGCAGTTCCACTACCGCTTCGGGAATCAGCTCGCCGTATCCTTCCTCGGGAGTGAGGGTGAACTCGAACTTGTCGCCCTGCTCGAGCCCCAGGATGTGCTCCTCGAACTTGGGCAGCAGCATGCCTGCTCCGAAAACGAACTCCAGCGGATGACCTGGCTGCGAGCGGTCGGCTACTTCGCCTCCGACTTTCAATACGTAATCCAGTGACACGAATGTGTGCTGTGCAATTTTCATCTTTTACAAAATCGTTTTTGGTTAAAAATTCGTTTCTCTATTTCTCAAGCCCCGCACAGGTGCAGACCAGATTCCGGTCGCCGAAGCCGCCGTCAATCTTGCTCACATAGGGGAAGAACTTGTTCTCCGCCACCCATTCGAGCGGGAACGCCGCCTGAGCGCGGGTGTAGGGATGGTTCCATTCGCCGGCCAGTTCGAGCGCCGTATGCGGTGCATTGGCAATCACGTTGTCCGTCTGTCCGCCGGCCGCCACGGCCTCGCATTCGCGCTTGATGGCCACCATCGCCTCCATGAAGCGGTCCATTTCGGCCTTGGGCTCGCTCTCGGTGGGCTCCACCATGAAGGTGTCGTGCACCGGGAACGAAAGCGTGGGCGCATGGAATCCGTAATCCATCAGACGGCGTGCCACATCGGCCACGTCGCAGCCGTACTCTTTCTTGAAATGCTGCAAATCGAGAATCATTTCGTGGGCCACCCGGCCGTTCTCGCCCGTATAGTAGGTTCTGAACTCCTCCTTGAGGGCACTGGCCATGTAGTTGGCATTGACGATGGCCATCTCGGTCGCCTTGCGCAGCCCCTCTTCGCCCAGCATCTTGATGTAGCCGTAGGTGATGGGCAGAATCGACGCGCTGCCGAAAGGTGCCGACGCCACGGCGGTGATGCCCTCGCTGCCGCCCGTGGCCACCACCGGATGGGAGGGCAGGAACGGAGCCAGATGGGCTGCGGCGCAGATGGGACCCACGCCCGGACCGCCGCCGCCGTGAGGCATGGCGAAGGTCTTGTGAAGATTCAGGTGGCAGATGTCGGCCCCGATATAACCGGGATTGGTCAGGCCCACCTGGGCATTCATGTTGGCACCGTCCATGTAGACCTGTCCGCCCGCATCGTGCACGGCATCGACAATCTCGCGGATGCGGCTTTCGAACACGCCGTGGGTCGAGGGATAGGTCACCATCAGGCCGCACAGCTCGGAGCTGTACTCCCCGGCCTTGGCCATCAGGTCCTCGACGTCGATGTTGCCGTGGGCGTCGCAGGCTACGGTGACGATTTTCATCCCCGCCATCGCCGCGCTGGCCGGATTGGTTCCATGCGCCGACGCGGGAATGAGCACCACGTTGCGGTAGCCCTGTCCGCGGCTCTGGTGATAGGCGCGTATCACCATCAGACCGGTGTACTCGCCCGCCGCGCCCGAATTGGGCTGCAGCGAAGTGGCCTCGAAACCGGTAATCACCGCCAGGTCGTGCTCCAGCTCGCGAATCATCTCCATGTATCCCTGCGCCTGGTCGGCAGGAACGAACGGGTGCATATTGGCGAATTCGCTCATGCTGAGCGGCATCATAAGCGATGCGGCATTGAGCTTCATGGTGCACGAACCGAGCGAAATCATGCTGTTGGCCAGCGAGATGTCTCTACGCTCCAGCTTCTTGATATAGCGCATCAGGTCGGTTTCGTTGTGATAGCGGTTGAAAACGGGCTCGCAGAGGATGTCGCTCTGGCGGAGCAAAGAGGCGTCGATGACCGTCTTATCCTCTATCTTCACGCTCTTGGGGGCGTGGCGGCCGGCCGCATCGGCGAATATCTCCACCACCGCAGCCAGCTCCTCGGCCGTGGTCACCTCGTCGAAACTCATCCGCACGCGGTCCTTGCCGCAGTAGAAGAAGTTGATGCCGTGCTCCAGGGCCGACTGCTGCACCACGGCCGCATCGGCCTCCACTTCGAGCGTGTCGAAGAAGTTGCGGGTGGCGATGGTGTAGCCCAGTCCCTCGAGGGCCGCAGCCACGGCTGCCGTACAGGAGTGGATGTGGCGTGCGATGCGCCGCAGCCCCTGCGGTCCGTGATAGACGGCATAGAATCCCACCATCGAGGCCATCAGGGCCGAAGCGGTGCAGATGTTGGAGGTCGCGCGTTCGCGTTTGATGTGCTGCTCGCGCATCTGCAGAGCCATGCGCAGCGCCCGGTTGCCCAGACGGTCCACGCTCACGCCGATGATGCGGCCCGGCATGTTGCGCTTGAAAGCCTCGCGGGTGGCCATGTAACCGGCCGACGGACCGCCGAAGCCCATCGGAGTACCCATACGCTGGGTGCCTCCCACGGCGATGTCGGCGCCCCACTCCGCGGGGGCCTTCAGCAGCACCAGGGCCATCAGGTCGCAGACGGCGGTCACCAGCACGCCGCGCTCGTGCGCCGCCGCGGTGAACGACGAATAGTCGCAGATGCGGCCGTCGGCGGCCGGATACTGCACGATGGCACCGAACTCCCGGCCCGAGAACTCGTAGCTCTCGAAACGGTCGCGCACGATTTCGATACCGAACGGCTCGCTGCGCGTCAGCAGCACGTCGAGCGTCTGCGGGAAGATGTTCTCATCGACGAACAGCACGTTGCGTCCCTCCCTGACGGCCTCGCGGCTGCGCAGCGCCTGCATCATGAGCATGGCCTCGGCGGCCGCGGTGCCCTCGTCGAGCAGCGAGCAGTTGCCGATTTGCATGCCGGTGAGCGAAATCACCGCACTCTGGAAGTTGAGCAGCGCCTCCAGACGGCCCTGCGAAATCTCGGCCTGATAGGGCGTGTAGGAGGTGTACCATGCCGGATTCTCGAACACGTTGCGCACAACGGCGGCAGGTACGGCGCAGGGATAGTAGCCCAGACCGATGAACGAACGCATCGGGGTGTTCCTGAGCGCCAGCGACCGGATATGGGCGGCGAACTCATATTCGCTCATGCCCTCGGCGGGCAGCGCCAGCGGCTTGCGCAGGCGGATGGTCGAAGGAATGACCTGGGATATCAGTTCATCGACGCTCTTCACGCCTATGACATCGAGCATCGAAGGCAGGTCGCTCTCCGAAGGACCGATGTGGCGGGTGTGGAATTTATCTTTCATATCGTGTCATTTAGATTGTTGTCGTCTCTTCATCTCCGTCCGGGTCTGCGCTCGTGCGGCTCCGCCCGACGGCACGGAAAAGCTCCGTTGCCGAACAGATTCACAAAGTTAATAATATTTTATTCATCGCCGCCCTCTGCCGGCAAAATAATCCCGCAAAGGCCGCATCGGGCTGCGGCGGACGGTGCGCAACGGACAAAAAAGTCCGGCCTGCGCAGGCCGGACCGTAAAGGCTGTGAGCCGGATGCCCCCCAAGAGGCTCTCCGCTACCCGATGTTGGGATTCAGGGCATGCCACTCGGCTACGGGAGGAATGACGCCCATGGCGATGACCTCGTCGCGCAGCTTGCACAGGTGCTCGTAGCTGCGCACCAGCGAAGCGTGCTCCTCGGCAGTGCCCTTCACGCCGTGGTAGCCGATGCCGTCGGCGTCGATGCGGGTCTCCATGGCCATCAGGATGTGGTTGAACTCGCCCTGCTGCATGTAGACGCCGGCGGGCCAGGTGAACTCCTTGCCGCCCATGGCCGCCGCAATCATCTCCACGGAGACATAGGCCGGGCTCTGGAACGACGAACGGCCGCGCAAATCGATGATGTGCTTGCCGCCCTGCACCACGCGCTGCTTGATTTCGGCCCACTGCTCCTCGGAGAGCTCCTTGCCCATCATCTCGCCCAGCGGTTTGCCGGCCACGGTGATGCCCGACTCGAAGACGGCCATCTGCTCGCCGTGACCGCCGTAGGTGCGGCAATTGCGCACCTCGGACTGAAGCACGCCGAAGAACTTCGCCAGCTCCGACTGCAGACGGATGCTGTCGAGCGCTGCGAGGGTCGAAACCTGGGAGGGCTTGAGACCCGAATAGAGCAGGGTGATGAGACCGGTGATATCGGCCGGGTTGAAGATGACCACCACGTGTTTCACACCGGGGCAGTAGGTGCGCAGGTCCTTGCCGAACTGGGCCGCAATCTGGGCGTTGCCCTTGAGCAAATCCTCGCGGGTCATGCCGGCCTTGCGGGCCGCGCCGCCCGACGACACCACGAAGTCGGCACCGGTGAGCGCCTCGGCGATGTCGGTGGTGCAGGTGATGTCGGCACCCTCGAATCCGCAGTGACGCATCTCCTCGGCCACGCCCTCCAGGGCCGGACCGAAGGGGTCGTAGAGGCAGATGTGGGGAGTGAGCTTCATCATCAGCGCCGTCTGCGCCATGTTGGAGCCAATCATGCCGGCGGCTCCCACGATAGTCAGTTTCTGTTCCGTAAGATAATTCATAATCCTGTAAACTTTATGTTGTTCGTTTCGATGTTCCCACCTGTCGGGCCCTGCGTTCCGCCGCCTGCGGCACCGGTCCGGGGGCTACTGTTTTCCGAATAACAAAAGTAGTACAAAATTCGACAATATTCCACACCCGATGCAAAATATTTTACTTCCGCACGGCCGCACCCGCCGCCGTCTCGCCGCACAAGCCCCCGACGCCCTCCGGAGCGCCGCCCGCGGCACACCTCCGGAAGCGGAGCCTATTTGATGATGAGCACCCGGACCACCTCCATCCCCACCTCGCGGTTCAGCGCGCACCGAAGCGCCTCGCGCTGCATGAAAATCTCGTTGCGCACCGCGCCGGAGACCAGATGCACGTAAAACACGCCGCGGCAGAGCTCCATGCCGGTGGTGACCCGCGACACGACCGGGCCGGTGACCTTCCGCCACGCCTCGGGCAAACGGGCCTCGGCCAGCTTGCGCGACACGCCCGGCGAAGCGGTGAAATCGGAGAGCAGGTCGCCGATGCGTACGGGATGGGTTCGTCTCATAAGGGGTCTAAGATATCAGATTCAGGATTGGGGACAGACCGCGCCGTCGGCCACGTACATGAGCGAATAGGTGCGCCCGCCGCCGTCGAGAATCCGCTGGAGCCGCACCTTGTTGCAGTCGGTGATGAAAATCTGGCCGAAACGCTCGCCGTCCACCAGCGAAATGAGCTTCTCCACCCGCTTCATGTCGAGTTTGTCGAAGAGGTCGTCGAGCAGCAGGATGGGTTTCTCGCCCAGCGTCTCGCAGACCAGGGTGTACTGCGCCAGCTTCAGGGCGACGAGCAGCGACTTCTGCTGTCCCTGCGAGCCGTACTTGCGCAGCGGCCAGCCGCCGATGCGCATCACCAGGTCGTCCCGGTGGATGCCGGTCGTGGTGAATCCGTTGGCGATGTCCCTGCCGCGGCTGCGCAGCAGCAGCTCGGCAAAATCGGCCGAATCGAGCTCCGACCGATAGCTTATCTCCACCTGCTCGCGGTCGTCGGAGAGCACCCGATAGTATTCGGCCACCAGCGGCTGCAAACGCTCCACCAGACGGGCCCGGCCGGCATGCACCGCCAGCCCGTGACGGACCAGCTGTTCGTCGAGCACCCCGAGCAGCTCCTCGCCCGCCGGCGAAAAGGGCTGCTTGAGCAGCCGGTTGCGCTGGCCCAGCACCTGGTTGTAGCGCATGACGGCCGAGAGGTACTCGGCATCGAACTGCGAAATGAAACCGTTCAGATAGCGGCGCCGCTCGTCGGCCGCATCGCTCACCAGGAAGGAGTCCATGGGCGACACGATTACGATGGGAATGAGCCCGATGTGGTCGGCCAGCCGCTCGTACTCCTTGCCGTTGCGCTTGACGCTCTTGTTGGAGCGCCCCCCCTGGCGGGCGAACGTGCAGCTCACCCCCTCGCGCCGGCCGGCATCGGAGAGATATTCGCCCTCCACCACGAAGAACTCCTCGCCGTGGCGGATGCTCTGTCCGTCGGTCATCGACAACGCGCTTTTGCACATCGACAGATAGTAGACCGCATCCACCACGTTGGTCTTCCCCGCCCCGTTGTCGCCCACCAGGCAGTTGATGCCTTCGGCGAACTCCAGCTCGGCGCGGGAGATGTTCTTGAAGTTGAGCAACGATATTTTTTTAAGAATCATAGCCTGCGAATTGGAGTCCAAAGGTACGAAATTCCCGGAAAATAGAAAATATTTGGCCCCGTCTGCCTGTTTTTCCCTAAAAAGATGTATTTTTGTGGGCTCATAACTTAGAGTAAAAGAGTGTAAACCGAAAAATAATCAAAACGCATATTTTCACTTATGGCAACAAAAAAGGTAAAGACCCAACAAGAGGCAGCCGCCGCACCCGAGGAGGCTATCCAGAACGCGCTTTCATCGACCGAGCGTTTCTTCGAGCAGAACGGTAAAAAGGTTATCTCCGCATGCGTGGTGGTAATTCTGGTAATCGGCGGATATTTCGCCTACAAATACCTCTACAACGCTCCCCGCACCGAAAAGGCGTCGCAGATGGTTTTCGTAGCCGAACAGCTCTTCGCCGTGGATTCGTTCGCCACCGCCCTGAACGGCGACGGCAACAACGCCGGCTTCCTCGAAGTGGCCGAAAAATACGGAGCCACCGCTCCCGGCAACCTCGCCAGACACTACGCCGGCATCTGCTACCTCAAGCTCGGCGAACTCGACAACGCCCTCTCCATGCTGGAGTCCTACAAGCAGACCGACGGCGTGCCCAACGCGATAGTCAATGCCCAGAACATCGGACTGCAGGGCGACATCCACGTACAGAAGGAGAACTACGAAAAAGCCGCCGCACTCTACAAAAAGGCCGTGGCCGCTTCCGACAACTCGCTCACCGCACCCATGTATCTCAAGAAACTGGGTCTGGTCTACGAGAAACTCGGCAACCGCGCCGCAGCGCTGGAGGCCTACAAGCGCATCTCCACCGAGTACCTCAACAGCATGGAGGCACAGGACATCCAGAAGTACATCGGCCAGACGGAGCAGGAGTAACCGTCCCGTCCGTCCGACCTTTCGGGTCGAATCCCATCGGCAGCCGCACTGCACCGGAGCACATCCGCCACAGCGCGGCTGCTATCGAATAGACAAGTACCAAAAAGCAATACAGAACAAGACATGGCAACCAAAAACAGGAATCTATCCGCACTCAGCGCTCCCCTGCCCTCGGCCGAGGACATGAAGTTCGGCATCGTGGTGGCGCAATGGAACAGTCAGGTAACCGAAGCGTTGCTCACCGGCGCGGTAAGAACCCTCAGACAGGCGGGATGCGCCGACCACAACATCGTCATCAAATACGTACCCGGAACCTTCGAACTGACCCTCGGCGCCCAGTTCTTCGCCGAGTACACCGACGTGGATGCGGTCATCGTACTGGGATGCGTCATCCAGGGCGACACCCGCCACTTCGACTTCGTGTGTCAGGGCGTCACCCAGGGCGTCACCCAGCTGATGGTGAACTGGAACATGCCCATCGCATTCGGCGTGCTCACCACCAACGACATGCAGCAGGCGCTCGACCGTGCGGGCGGCAAACTCGGCAACAAAGGCGACGAAGCGGCCGCCGCGGCCATCGAAATGGTCAAGCTCCAGAACGACATGGAGGACGCCTCCTCCAAGGAGAACGACCGCACCAACGTCAATTAGCCCGGAACCCCGTTCCGGAATCCGCTCCGGCAACCGGCGGGGAATTCGCCTTTCCGACCGGTCCGGCCGCCGACGGCGGCACAACGGCCCGGGGCAACCGAACCGGGACAACCGAACCGGGGCAACCGAACCGGGGCAACCGAACCGGGGCAACCGAACCGGGGCAACCGAACCGGGGCAACCGAACCGGGGCAACCGAACCGGGGCAA
>JAGBHC010000016.1 GCA_017935625.1 Rikenellaceae bacterium
CGAACGATTAATCAAACGATTAAATAGGCATTCGCTGTTGCGTCGGAAATCCGTCGGGAAAACGATTCCCGATTGATAGCCAGCTCGTTGTGCGTATGCGGCAAAGGCAGCGGAGTGAAAATGGATTGTTCGTGCGGCGAAATTCATCGATTACGGAACGGATATAATGTAATTTCGAGATAACAATGATAAAAGGCTTTTTGAAGGGGACCACCGATGTGGTGGCGCTGCATCGGAGAATCGAGCAGTTGTGCGGAGAGGGCGTTGCGGACAGCGACATCGTGATGGGCGACAGTGCCGACGCGGTAATCGACGGGCTGGAGGCCGGAGACAGACTGGTGGTGTGTTCGCTCGGCGACCTGAGCAACGGATTGCTCGGACTGGTGCGGATTATGAACCGCATCGCCTCCCGCGGGGCGGTGCTGGTGTCGCTGGAGGAGCGTTGGCTGGAGATGAAACCGGGCGACGGCGATTTCGCCAGACTGATGGAGGGACTGGCCCGGTTCGGCGGCGAGGCGGTGGCTTCGCGCACCAAACAGGCGCTGGAGAAGCGCCGGCGCGAGGGCAATCCGCTCGGCCGTCCCAAGAATGCCGCCACCACCAAACGGCGCATGTACGACTGGGCCATCGAGCTCTATACCACCACCGACAAGACCGTGCGCGAGATTTGCCGCACCACGGGCATCGACACCCGCAGCTTCTACCGCGAACTCCGTGCGTCGGGCGATGCCTCGGAGCGTCGGCGCGGAAGCCGCGAGGGCGGCAAGGCGTCGCAGAAATAGTCTCCCTCCGATTCCCGGAAACGGAGAGAAGAGAGGGGAATATAGCGAAGCGGGCTGTCCGAATTTTCATCGGACAGCCCGCTTCGATTGTATCGGAAGGGGAGGGTTGCGGCGTGCCGGGTTGCCGGGAGCTTCCGGTCGGAAGAGTCGGCAGGGGCGGCTCCGGAGCGCGTTCCCCATTCGGCAGGCCTACTTGGCGGCACGCTTGCGGTCGGTCTCGTCGAGCAGAATCTTGCGCAGACGCATCGCCTTGGGGGTGACCTCCACGTATTCGTCCTCCTTGATGTACTCCAGCGCCTCTTCCAGCGAGAAGACCACGGGCGGAGCGAGGTTCACCTTGTCGTCGGAACCGCTGGCACGCATGTTGGTCAGTTTCTTGCTCTTGGTGACGTTGAGCGTGATGTCGTTGTCGCGCGTGTTCTCACCCACGACCTGTCCGCAGTAGACCTCTTCGCCGGGGGAGATGAAGAATTTGCCGCGGTCCTGCAACTTGTTGATGGCGTAGGCGTAGGCGGTGCCGGTTTCGGATGCTATCAGCGAGCCGTTGGTGCGCATCTCAATCTCGCCTTTCCACGGCTCGAAGCCCCTCAGCCGGTGGGTCATGACGGCCTCGCCGGCCGTGGCGGTCAGCAGGTTGCTCCTCAGGCCGATGATGCCGCGCGAGGGAATTTCGAATTCCAGCCGGGTGCGGTCGCCGTTGGAGGACATGTTGAGCAGCGCCCCTTTGCGCTTGGTGGCCATTTCGATGGCCTTGCCCGAGAACTCGTCGGGCAGGTCGATGGTCATCTCCTCCACGGGTTCGCATTTCTTGCCGTCTATCTCCTTGATTATCACTTTCGGCTGTCCTACCTGAAGCTCGTAGCCTTCGCGGCGCATGGTCTCGATGAGGACCGACAGGTGCAACACGCCGCGGCCGTAGACCACGAAGCTGTCGGCGCTCTGTCCGGGTTCCACGCGCAGGGCGAGGTTCTTCTCCAGCTCTTTGTCCAGACGCTCCTTGATGTGGCGCGAGGTGACGTATTTGCCGTCGCGGCCGAAGAAGGGCGAGTCGTTGATGGTGAAGAGCATGCTCATGGTGGGCTCGTCGATGGCGATGGGCTCCAGCGGCTCGGGGTTGTCGTAGTCGCAGATGGTGTCGCCGATGTCGAATCCGTCGATGCCCACCAGCGCGCAGATTTCGCCGCACTGCACCTCCTGGGCCTTGGCCTTGCCCAGACCCTCGAAGACCATGAGGTCCTTGATTTTGGTCTTGACCATGGTCACGCCGTCCCGTTTGGCGAGGGTGACGTTCATGCCGGCGCGCAGGGTGCCGCGGGTGAGCTTGCCCACCGCGATGCGGCCCACGTAGGGCGAATACTCGAGCGAGGTGATGAGCATCTGGGGCGTGCCCTCGACGATGGCCGGTTCGGGAATCTCGTCGATGATGGTGTCCAGCAGGGGGGTGATGCTGTCGGTCTTCTCTTTCCAGACGTGCGACATCCAGCCCTGCTTGGCGCTGCCGTAGACCACCTTGAAGTCGAGCTGCTCCTCGGTGGCGTCGAGCGAGAACATCAGGTCGAACACCTGTTCGTAGACCTCGTCGGGCCGGCAGTTGGGTTTGTCGATTTTGTTGATTACCACCACCGGTTTCTTGCCCAGCGCCAGCGCCTTCTGCAATACGAAGCGGGTCTGGGGCATGGTGCCCTCGAACGCATCGACCAGCAGCAGCACGCCGTCGGCCATGTTGAGCACGCGCTCCACCTCGCCGCCGAAGTCGGCGTGTCCCGGGGTGTCTATGATATTGATTTTATAATCTTTGTAGATTACCGATACGTTTTTGGAGAGGATGGTGATTCCGCGTTCCCTCTCCAGGTCGTTGTTGTCCAGGATGAGGTCTCCCTTGTTTTCGTCGTCGCGCAACAGGTGTCCCTGAAGAATCATCTTGTCCACCAGCGTGGTTTTGCCGTGGTCCACATGCGCGATGATTGCGATGTTCCTTAATTTTCGCATAATGCTTTCGTCTGTTTTATGCGCGCAAAGGTAGCAATAAAACGGGGATTTATTAACTTTGCGACGACGGATTTTATATTTTTGGTACATGGAACGTATTATCGGCGTGCCCCGCGCGGGCAGGACTCCTTCGCAGGTGATTATCGGCAACGGCGCGGCCTCCCGTCTCAGGGAGCTGCTGCCCGCCGCCCGGACGATTGTGATAACCGACCCGAACGTGGAGCGGCACTGGCATGCGCTGACCGAGGGGTTCGAGCGCATCGTCATCGGGACGGGCGAGAGCTCCAAGACGCTGGCGACGGTGGAGGAGGTCTATCGCCGGCTGATTGCCCTGGATGCCGACCGCACCTGCTGCATCGTGGGGGTGGGCGGCGGCATCGTCACCGACGTGGCCGGATTCGTCGCCTCGACTTTCATGCGCGGGGTGCGGTTCGGGTTCGTGGCCACCACCCTGCTGGCGCAGGTCGATGCCAGCGTGGGCGGCAAGAACGGGGTGAACGTGGACGGATTCAAGAATATGGCCGGGGTGTTCAACCAGCCCGACTTCGTGCTTTGCGACAGCTCGATGCTGGCGACGCTCCCCGGGCGGGAGCTGCGGGCGGGGCTCTCGGAGGCCATCAAGAGCGGCATCATCGCCGATGCGGAGCTTTTCGAACGCATCGAGGCGCAGCGGCCGGAGGAGCTCTTCTCCGACCTCGGGGCGCTGGCGGGCATCGTGGCTTCGGCCGTCGGGGTCAAGTCCCGCATCGTGGAGGCCGACGAGCGCGAGGCGGGCGAGCGCAGGCTGCTCAATCTGGGGCATACGTTCGCCCATGCCGTGGAGAAGTGCACGGGCCGCTTCCTGCACGGCGAGGCGGTGGCGATAGGGATGGACATCATTTCGCGCATCGCCGTCGCGACGGGCGACATGAGCCGCGGCAGCTGCGAGCGGATACGGAGTCTGCTGCTGCGGGTCGGACTGCCGGTGGAGAGCGGGGTGGAAATGTCCCGGCTGCTGCGGGCCGTGCGTCAGGACAAGAAGCGCAGCAGCGAGTCGATATATGTGACGCTTCCCTGCGAAGTGGGGCGGTGCCGCATCGCGAAGATGCCGCTGACGGAGCTGGAGCGTCTGGCGCTGGCCGTCGAACCCGATTCGGCGGAGCGATAACGCGCCGGCCTCCCGGACGAGGCTCTGCCGACGAGGTCCTGTCGATTAGGCCCTCCTGGACGAGGCGTTGCGGCCGCCGCAGGGCGTCTCCGCAGAAGGAGGTTCGCGGTCGCAGAGGGGTTTGGCATAAGGTTCGCGGGAGGAGTGTCGAACCGCGCTGCGGGTGTCGGTTTGCGGCCGTCCGGGTCTCAGGTTTCCGACGCATGTCGCCGGGGCCCGGTGTCTGTTCCTGGAATATTCGGCCTGAAGAGTGGCTTTTATTGCCGCAGACCCGATTGAAGTCCGGCATTCGCTGTTCTTTTTCTCGAATATTTCGTACATTTGCTTCAAACGAATCGCATAAGCGACCGCACACCGGCCTTTGGCCGACTGTGCTTTCGTTTATCAGCGAATATATTTCATATATTTGTCTTAGACGAATCGCAAGAGCGACCGGCAGCAGGCTTTTGGCCGGACCGCGCTTTCGTTTATCAGCGAATATATTTCATATATTTGTCTTAGACGAATCGCAAAAGCGACCGGCGCAGGCTTTTGGCCG
>JAGBHC010000017.1 GCA_017935625.1 Rikenellaceae bacterium
ATGTGCAGCGAGCCCATGATGCGGGCTCCTTTCAGCGGTTTCTCTTTTCCGTATTTGCGACGCACGGCCATCAGACCGGGCATCTCCTTCTCCGCAATCTCAATCTCCTTGCGGCCCCAGTCGGCCAGCGAGAGGTCGGCCACCTTGTAGGGTAAATTCTTGTCGATTAGCATCTTTTCTTCTTTATTTAACATGTTTTCTATCTGCGATTTGTCCTCTTCGAGCTGACGGCGCAGCGCTTCCACCGAGGCGAACTTCCGTTCCGGACGCAGGTAGGCCACCGTGCGCACCTCGATGCGCTGTCCGTAGAGGTCTCCGGCGAATCCGATGAGGTGGGCCTCCAGCAGCAGGCGCCCCTGCCGGCTGACGGTGGGTCTGCACCCGAGGTTTATCATGGCGGGCCAGCTCCGGCCGTCGGCCGTGACGACCCGGGCCGCATAGACGCCGCGGCGGAAACTCCCGTCGCTCGCGACTGCGATGTTGGCGGTGGGAAATCCCAGCCGGCGGCCTATCCTGCTGCCGCCCTCTACGACTCCTTCGATGACCATGTTCTTTGCGCTCGTTCGTTTTGCTGCGGTTTTACTGGCGTGTCAGCTGCTCGATAAGCCACGTCTTCAGCACGTCGCGATGCTCGGGATAGAGCCAGTGGGCCGAATCGCGTGGCGTGAGCAGCAGTTTGGGCGCCGTCACTACGTTGTAGGCGGCATAGGTGGTGGTCGGCGGGCAGGTGCGGTCGTTGTAGCCGAGGCAGTAGTAGCCTTCGGCCTGCACGAAGCGGGCGAAGTTCACCACGTCGTAGTACTCCGATACGGCCACCTTGCGTTCGATGTCGTTCTCCTCCGGATTGCGGAAGATGCCGGGCCATCCGCCCACCGAACCCTTGTGGTAACCGCCGATTTGGCACAGGGCGGGGTAGTTGGCCGTGAGGAACTTGACCCGCGGGTCGAGACCTGCGGTGACGATGGTCAGGGCGCCGCCCTGGCTGCCTCCGAACACGCCCAGCCGCTGGTCGTCCACATAGGGCAGGGAGGCGAGGAAGTCCATGGCACGCACGCAGCCCGTGTAGACGTTCTTGTAGTAGTAGGTGTCGCGGTCGTCGTTGCGGTAGGCCCAGTAGTAGCCCAGTCCGTTGTTGTTGAGGTTGCGGTAAATCTGCTCGTCCTGGTCGAGGGGAATGCCGTGGATGCCGATTTGGAGCGTCACCACGCCCTGCTGGGCGTAGGAGGTGTCGCCCTGGAGGTATTTGACACCGGCTCCCGGCGGGTTCATCGGGGCCGGGAACTTCTTGCCCTCGCGCTCTTTGGGCACGCAGAGTATGCCGTAGATGTAGATTCCGGGGCGGTTGTTCTGGAAGCGCACGTGGTAGTAATCGACCGTGGGGGTGCACTTCTCGGGGACGAGCGTCAGCAGCGGTTCGAGCGGCGTGCGTCGTGCGTCGGCGATGGTCTTGTCCCAGAATTCGCGGAAGTCGGCGGGCAGGGCGGTGGTGGTCTCTATCTTCCCGGGGGCGAATCCCACGGTGATGTAGTTGCCGTATTTGCGTCCGTCTACCGTGACGTCGGCCCGGCAGGTCATGAATCCCGGCTTCTTCATGCCCTTGACCTTGAGGGTGGCGGTTCCGTTGCCGGTGTTGAGCGAGCCGGTTTCGAGCGCAGGAAGCATCTCCTCGCCCCATTGGTAGTTCACCTCGACGTTCTTGAGGGGGACGTTCTCGCGCATGACCGACACGGTGAAGGTCACGGTCTGTCCCGGTTCGTATTCCCACGAGTCGCGGTCGGGCGAAAGCTGCACGGTGACGTAGTTGCGGTTGATGGACCCCTGGGCCTTTGCCCGGGAGGGGAACAGGGCTGCGGCGAAGATTGCCAGCAGCAGTAGGGTGAATCGTTTCATAGATTTATTCAAGTCTGTTTTAAGGTGTTGCGGAACGGGGTTAAATCTTTTGGGTGAGTTGCTGCACCAGCCGGAAGTTGTAGAAGAACTCCTTGGCGAAGACCCTCAGCACGGTGTAGCCGGGAATGGCGAGCAGCATGCCGATGATGCCGCCGAGGCTTCCGGCGATGAGTATGACGATGAATATCTCCAGCGGATGGGCCCGCACCCGGTTGGAGTAGAGCACGGGCTGGAGCACGAAGTCGTCGATGCACTTGATGCCCAGAAGCGTGAAGAGGATGATGGCGGCCGTCTGGCCGACGGTGGTGCCGTCGATGGGGGCGATGATGCCGATGAAGATGCTCAGGCCGTATCCGATGATGGGGCCGATGTAGGGAATGACGTTGAGGATGCCCATAATCAGTCCGATGAAAAAGGCGTTGCGGGCATCCATGCCCCAGCACAGCAGGGCTATCGAGGCGGCCATCATGATGAGCAGCGATTCGGCGATGATGCCGGTAAAGTAGCGGATGAGCAGTTCGGTGACCGAATCCAGCGCCCGGGTGATGTTCTGTTCGTAGCGGGCGGGGAAGAGCGAAATCACCATCCGCGAGAAGAGTTTGTCGTCCTTGAGGAAAAAGAAGGCGATGAACGAGATGGAGAAAACGGCCACCAGCGTATGGCCTATCGTGGAGACTATCGACGAGAGGAACCGGTTGATGGCCTCGATGTCGAGGAACGGCGTGATTTGCCGTATGAGCGACTCCTGAAGCGAGAAGTCGTCGGTCTGCACGGCGAACATTCTCCGCAGCCACTCCTGTGCGGTGTCGAGCGGCTCTTTGAGCACTTCGGCTATTTTGGGAAATTCGAGGGCCGAGAATTCGTTGAGCTTGGAGAAGACCAGCGGGACGAAGAGCATGAAGAAGATGACGACCGCCATCCAGATGGCCGTCAGCGCGACGATGGCCGCCAGCCACCGGGGTGTCTGCAGCCGCCGGATGCGGACGCCGGTGAGCAGCTTGACCAGCGGCTTGCCGATGATGGCTATCACGGCTGCCACCAGAATGTAGACGACGATGTCCATGAAATACCACACCACGAAGAGGATAATCGCGGTGAGGAGGAATCCGATGATATATTTCGACAGTTGCGTCATCTTTCGTTCGTTTTTCGAAATTCGTCCGGTAGGGGGCTTCAAGGCGGAGGCGGGTTCCGGGTTGCGGGTGTCCGCTCTTCCGCTCTTCCGCGCGAGGCGCCCGGCCTTTTGCCCTTGTCCTTTTTTTCGCCTGCCTTTTTTCTACAGCTCTCTCTTGCCGGCCTTTTCTCGCTTCTTTTGCCCGGCTTTTTCTTTCGTCGGGACTTGTTCGTCGGTCGGGCCTCACTTGCCCGGTCGGCCTTTTCCCGGTGCCGCTTTTCTTCGTCCTTCCGGTCCTCCCGTTTCCGGTCAGGGGCCCGGACGTCGGGCCGGAAGCGCGGGCGTCTGGGCGGCTATTCCGTTTTCGGCAGGCGGGCCACCGGGGTTTGCGAACCGACGGTTTTGTCGCCCAGCTTGACCAGGACTTCGGAGCCCAGCGGCAGCAGCAGGTCTACGCGCGAGCCGAACTTGATGAATCCGCAATGGCTGTTCTGCACGGCGGGAGCCCCCGCCCGGGCGTAGGAGACGATGCGTCGGGCCACGAACCCCGCAATCTGGCGGAAGAGCACCTCGGTGCCGTCGGCCGTCCGGACCACGGTGGTGGTGCGTTCGTTCTCCTCGCTCGACTTGGGGTGCCAGGCCACCAGGAACTTGCCGGGGTGGTATTTATAGTAGGAGACCGTACCGCCGACGGGGAACCAGTTCACATGGACATTGGTCACCGACATGAATACCGACACCTGTAACATTCTGCGTCCGAAATACTCTTTCTCCTCGACCTCTTCGCAGGCAACAACTGTGCCGTCGGCCGGGGCGAAAACGATTTGCGGGTCGCTGAGCACGGGCCGCTCGGGCTCGCGGAAGAACAGGGCGACGAAGCCCAGCAGTGCCGCGGCCACGACTCCCAGCGCGACGGCTGCCCACAGGGGCTCGAAACCCATCGCAAGACCCGCCGTCGCGAGGTAAAGCACAATCAGGATTGCTGCCGTGACAGCGATAATCCCGTATCCCTCTTTGTTGATTTTCATAGTATATTAGTAGTTTCTGTAAAAGTCGGCTTCCCGGGGGCTCCGTCCCCGTCCGTTTCCCGTTCGTTTCGTTATCTCTTTTTCTCGTTCCCCTCTTGTTTTCTCTTCTCGTTTTTCTCTCTTCTCGAATCCGTTCTCTTTGCCTTCCGGCCTCTATTCTCGCTGTTTTCTATCTTTTTCTCTGTTATCTTTTATCTCTCTTCAATCCGCTCCCTTTTCGTGCTCGTACATCCTCTGCTCTCCCTCTTGCTCCTTTCCCCCCCCCTGTTTGTCGGGGTGCGGGCGTCGCGCACCGCCGTTTCCGTCGCTCAGACGGCCAGCGCGTAGAGGAAAAAGACGAACGGCGTCGAGAGCAGCAGGGCGTCGAAGCGGTCGAGGAATCCGCCGTGTCCCGGCAGGATGTTGCCCGAATCCTTCAGATTCGCGCTGCGTTTGAACATCGACTCCACCAGGTCGCCCAATACGCCGGTCACGGCCACCACGAGTCCCATGCAGCCCCACAGCCACAGGCTCTGCGAGAGCAGGTGACCCGCCAGCAGGCCGATGCCCACGGCTCCCGCCACGCCTCCGAAGAATCCCTCCCACGACTTGTTGGGCGATATGCGTTCGAAGAGGCGGTGACGTCCGCAGGTGACGCCCACCAGGTAGGCGAACACGTCGTTGCCCCAGACCATGAAGATGAACCACAGGAACAGCTCGGGGGCGTACGACGCCGGGCCGAAGACGAGCGGCAGGGTGAAGAGCAGGGCGAGCGGGTAGGCCACGTAGACGGTTCCCGTTACGGTGACGGCGATATTGCGAATCGGGTGGTCGCTCTTGCGGTAGAGCTCCACGATGCAGACCAGCGGTGCGAGTGCCATGAGCAGCGTGGGCGGCAGGGTGATGTCGCCTCCGCCGCAGAGCACCAGGGTGAAATAGAAGAGCAGAGTCCCTATGCCGATGGCCATTCCCAGAAATTTCTGGGGCGAGGAGTCCGTCCGTTCGCACAGCCGGTAGAACTCCCACAGCGACCCTGCGGCGATGACCAGTAACAGGACACCGTAGCTGACCGGTGACCAAAGGGCCGCACCGATGACCGCGGCCGCCAGAAAGAGGCCGCTGAGGGTGCGTACCGCGAATTTATGTATCTTCTCCTTGCTCATGTTTTCGTCTGGTTTCTTCGTGTCCGGGCGGCCGGGGCTTCGGCCGGGGCGGACCGTTCGGGTGACCGGGCGGGGCTTACGCCTCCTCTCCGGCCGGTTCGTTCTGTCGTGCGGAGGGCCCGTCTGCCTCTTGCGTCCGTGCCGGCGCGGAGGAGTCCGGGGTCTCTGTGCCGGCCGGGGATGTGCTCCGGTTTCCGGTTTCCGGCTGTGCGGCGTGCGCTGCGGCAGCCGCGCCTTGCTCCTGTTCGCGCTGAATGTCCTTTTTGCGTTTGCCGAAGATGTGCTCCACGTCCTCGGTGAAGACCACTTCGCGTTCGAGCAGCAATTCGGCCAGGCGGGTGAGTCCCTCGCGGTGTTCGGTCAGCACGCGGGTCGCCATTCGGTAGGCCTGCTCGATGAGTTTCTTGGCTTCGGCGTCGAGCAGCTGGGCGGTCAGCTCGCTGTAAGGCTTGGTGAGGGCCATGTCGCTCTGGCCGGTCGAGTCGTAGAAGCTGAGGTTGCCCACGTGGTCGCTCATGCCGTAATAGGCCACCATGGCGTAGGCCTGTTTGGTGACGCGCTCCAGGTCGTTGAGCGCTCCGGTGGAGATGCGGCCGAATACCAGCTCCTCGCTGGCCCGTCCGCCGAGCGTGGCGGCCAGCTCGTCCATCATCTGTTCGCGGGTGGTGATTTGCCGCTCTTCGGGCAGATACCAGGCGGCGCCGAGCGCCTTGCCGCGGGGGATGATGGTCACCTTGATGAGCGGATTGGCGTGTTCCAGCAGCCAGCTCACGGTGGCGTGTCCCGCTTCGTGGTAGGCGATGGTGCGTTTCTCCTCCTTGGTGATTATCTTGTTCTTGCGCTCCAGACCGCCGATGATGCGGTCGATGGCGCTCAGAAAATCCTCCTTGTCGATGGCGCTTTTGTCGTTGCGGGCGGCGATGAGGGCCGCTTCGTTGCAGACGTTGGCGATGTCGGCGCCCGAGAATCCGGGAGTCTGGCGGGCCAGGAACGAACGGTCGAGGTCGGGCACGAGTTTGAGGTTGCGCAGGTGGACGTCGAAAATTTCCTGACGCTCCTTGATGTCGGGCAGCCCCACCTCTATCTGCCGGTCGAAGCGGCCAGCGCGCATCAGCGCCTTGTCGAGGATGTCGGCGCGGTTGGTGGCGGCCAGCACGATGACTCCGGTGTTGGTGCCGAAGCCGTCCATCTCGGTGAGCAGCTGG
>JAGBHC010000018.1 GCA_017935625.1 Rikenellaceae bacterium
CCTCTCTTCCCTCCTTCCTCCCCTCTCTTCCTTCCCCCTCTTCCCTTTTCTTCTCTCTCCCCTGCGTTCCTCTCCCTCTCTTTTCTTCTCTCTCCTTTTCTGCGTCAGTATATTTCTTTGCTACAATAAATTACACATTGCATGTCACTGCCGAAAAGAACAAGTAAGGGAATTTCAATGGGTTTTCAGATGTACAAATTGTATGTTTTAACAGTTCTTATTGTAAACATAGCAAATCACGCTTTGCGTGTGCGTGTGTGTTCTTTTGTATGGACAAAAGAACCGAAAGCCACCGCCAGGCGGAAATCGCGGGGTCGTTCCTTTGTCGGGCTTAAACGGGCGCCTGGCGCGGTTTTGCAAGCAAAACGGCCCCGTTTCTCCGACGGGCCGGGCGGGGAGTAACCTCCTCGGCAAGGGTTTCGGTAGAGGCATTCGAAATACTTCCCGCTCTCGCTTCGGCCCGTCGGTCGCCCTCCTGCGGGTCCGCCCTCTCTCCTCGATTTCCGCAAGGCGGGAGACACACGTGTCACCTGCTTCCCACATGAAGATAGGTTATCAGACTTCTTCTTCCTCTCCTCTTCCTCCCAACCAGTCGCGCAGAATCTCGCCTATGATATTGGTCTGCACGAAAATCCGCCTTGGCATTGGCCCGCATAGTCCCTCAAAATTTTTCCTTACTTCGAAAAAGTTGTCGCGCGGGAACCCGCCTTTTGAAAATCAGGGGAGAAGCGAGGTTGTGAAATCGGGCGTGAAGAAACGGATAGGAAGCGGAGCGCTCCCCTCGCGGAAACTGCGGCGGGAGGACGTTGCACAGAACCGAGAGAGATTGGGGCCTTATATAAGACAGAGAAAGAATGGAGGCCCGGTCCAAGACCAACAAAGAATGAAAGCCTTGCGCGGAACCGAAAGTAACCGGATAACCCCGTCCGAAACCCCACGACAGAAGAGTGCTCCACCCGACCGAGCGCAGCCGGCAGCAGTTTCCCGCGAGGCATCCGTTTCAGCCCGAGGAGCGGCCGAGCCCCTGATTTTCTGCTGGCGGCAGCTTTTGGTTCTTTTCGCTGCCGAAAAGAACATATAAAAGAGAATTAAAGGTTTTACCGGATGTGTGAATTGTATATTTTAATATATTTTATTGTAAAAATAGTAAAACACGCTCTGCGTGTGCATGTTCTTTTGTGTGGACAAAAGAACCAAAAGCCACCGCCACGCGAAAATCGCGGGGGCGGACACTTGTCGGGCTTAAACGGGCGCCTGACGCGGTTTTGCAAGCAAAACGGCCCCGTTTCTCCGACGGGCCGGGCGAGGTGCTTTTCTTCGACAAGGGTTACGGAAAGAGGTTTTGGAGTATTCCCTGCTTTCGCTTCGGCCCGTCGGTCGCCCTCCGGCGGGTCCGCCCTTGCTCCCCCGATTTCCGCAAGGCGGGAGATATTCGCTTTACTCAATATTTAATTATAAAGGTGCGCAACGGGAGCGGGGATTCGGGAGCACAGGGGAGAAAAAGGGATGGCATGCGAGGAGAAGGTGCGCGGCGGAAAAGGCTGGGGGCGGATGCGCAGCGGGAGCGGAGGATTCCGGGAGCGTAGGGAAGGAAGCGGGAGTAGCATGCGAGGAGAAGGTGCGCAGGCGGGAGAGGCCGGGGCGGAAGGGCGGCAGGGTGCGAATCTTTTTATCGGGGGAACGTTTTGCGACTGCCGGCCGGACAGAAAAACGGGTCGGGCGGCTCTTCGGTGGCATGGATTTTGAATTTTTCCGCTGTGACCGGGTAAGGGAAAAGGTAACTAATTCTTTTATCTTGATATGTTTTTACATTCATTCTTTTTGTTATATTTTCTGTTTAATTGACACATTGGTGTATAAGTCGGTTGCAGTGATGCAACTGCGCTCCCTGGCCCGGTCTTTTTTTATCATCTCTTTTCCCGCAGCTGCGTTTTCGGTTTTCTTGTATCGGAAATTTCCGTTATCTTTGTTCGCACGGGCCTGCCTTGCGGGCCGAATCCAAAAGAGAGAAGAGTATGAAGACAATCGTTTTTCTTGCGGCCTTCTGGTGCGCGCTCGCGGCGTTCGGCCCGGCGGCGCACGGACAGCAGACCGCGTCGTTCGGCGACGTGGGGGGCGGCATGTTCCGCAATCCGGTGATTCCCTCCGATTACAGCGACCCCGACCTGATAAGGGTGGGCGACGACTATTACGGCATCGCCTCCACGTTCTGTTTTTCGCCGGGCATGGTCGTCATCCATTCCCGGGACCTGGTGAACTGGGAGATTGCCGGGCATGTCATAGACGATATCGCCTTTCTGAATCCCGACCTGGGATGGGAGCGTATGAAAGGTTACTACAACGGCGTGTGGGCCGGTTCGCTGAGGTATCACGACGGGGTTTTCTACTGTCACTTCGCGACCCCCAAAGGGGGCTGGTTCGTGGCCCGTACCGAGGACATCGGCGGCAAGTGGCGGGTGGAGGCCATGCGCGACAGCAGCGGCCGGGAGTTGCGCGGCGCGGGCTGGGACGACCTCTGCCCGCTGTGGGACGACGACGGGCAGGCCTACATCGTGGCGAGCAACTTCGGCCGCAACTGGTTCCCCCATCTGTTCAAGATGAGTCCCGACGGCACGCAGCTGCTCGACGGCACGATAACCGGAAGCGGCGACCTCTTCCAGAACATGGAGCTTGCCGGAGGCTATGTCGTAAAACCTTTCCGGACGGCGGAGGCGAACAAACTCTATAAGTGGAACGGGATGTACTACATCTATTTCAGCGAAGTGCGCAACATTCACGGCAACCGGGTGCGGGTGCCCGTCATGCGGCGTTCGAAGAGTATCTACGGTCCTTACGAGGAGCGTATCCTGATGCACTCGCAGGGCAAGGAGGCGGACAAGGAGGCGGACAAGGAGCCCAATCAGGGGACTATTATTGATACGCCGCAGGGCGACTGGTATTTTGTGACCCACCACGGTACGGGCGATTTCGACGGCCGGGTGGTGAGCGTGCTGCCGGTCGTGTGGGAAGACGGCTGGCCGTCGATAGGCGAGGATTGCGACGCCGACGGCGTGGGTGAGATGGTATGGGAGGTCCGGCGTCCCGTGAAGGAGGTGTTCGCCGGCCGTCTGCAGACCTCCGACGACTTCTCGGACCCGGTGCTCGCTCCGCAGTGGGAGTGGAACCACCAGCCGCGCGCGGAGAAATGGTCGCTCGACGAACGGCCCGGCTGTCTGCGGCTGCATGCTTTCGCGCAGCTTCGGCCCGGCGACTTCTTCTCGACGGGCAACATGCTGTCGCAGCGTTACATCCGCTGGGGAAGAGGCGAGGCCACGGTGGAGATGGAGCTCGGGGGAATGGCCGAGGGGCAGCAGGCCGGACTGGCCCACTTCAACGGCGGCAAGGACTATGCGGGCGTGGAGATAAGACGCAATCACGGCCGGCTCTACCTCGTCTTTGCGCGGCGTTATGCCGGCGAGCCGCTCTACGAGACGATTCTGGCGCTTCTGCCCCGGGGAACGCGCCGGCTGTATCTGCGGACGGAGATGGATTTCGAGGGTCGGGCGAGCTGGTCGTGGAGTCTCGACGGCCGGAAGTTCGACCCCTGCGGCGAGGAGTACCGCCTCAAATGGGGCAGTTACCGGGGCGACCGAATCGGAATCTACACCTTCAACAACCGGGAAGAGGAGGGGTTCGTGGACATCGGCGGATTCACCTACGAAGAGCGGGTGCGCTGAAGCCGGGACGGGCTGCGGCGATAAGGAAAGACGAGGGTCGTGCCGGACGCGGCGCGGCCCTCGTTCGTTTGCAGGACGTGGGTTGCAGGACGTGGAATGCGGGGCTGCCGAAAGGAGGGGGGAACCTGCGGAGAGGAGGGAGCGGGGCGAAAAACGGAGCGGGGCGAGACAGAGCTGTCGGAGGATTCGTCGCGGCCGGATGCCGTGCCGGCAGAGGCGAGGAGCCGCCTTTGAGACAGTGCCTTATCAGAGGCGGAAATTCGGAGGGCCGCCGGGAGCAGGGAGACGTGGAAAGTCCGGAGGCCGGCTTTCGGAGGAGGCCGGCGAAGAGAGGAGAGCCGGGAGAGAACTCCCCTCCCGAGAGAGAAAGGCCAAGAAAGAAAGGAGGCCCCCCCCCAAAGAGAAGGAACCTCAGGAAGAGAGAAAGTCCGGGAAGAAAAGGGAGCCCGGGGTGCCGCAGGAGAGCGGAGCCGTGGGACCGGGCATGCCGGGGCGGGGCGGTCAAATCTCCACCAGCCGGTTCTTGATGGCGTAGACCACCAGGTTGGCGGTGTTTCTGCAGCCGGTCTTGAAGAGGATGTTGGAGCGGTGTTTGTCCACCGTGCGCTTGGAGATGAAGAGCCGGTCGGCTATCTCCTGGTTGGAGAGGCCGCGGCAGATGAGCAGCAGAATCTCCCGTTCGCGTTCGGAGAGGCTCTCCTCGTCGCGGCTTTCGGACTGCGGGGCTGCGGTCTTGAGGCTCCCGACCAGCGTGCGCAGCAGCTCCTGCGAAAAGTAGCTGCCGCCGTCGGCCACCGCGGCTACGGCCGCCGTCACCTCGTCGATGTCGGAGTTCTTGAGCAGAAAGCCTTTGACCCCCAGCGACACCATCCGGAAGTAGTAGTCTTCGTCGCCGTGCATGGAGAGGGTGATGATTTTGAGTTCGGGGTCGCTGCCCAGCGCCTGCTCCGCCGCCTGGATGCCGTTCATGCCCGGCATGTCGATGTCGAGCAGCACCACGTCGGCGCCGCTCTCGGGCAGCAGCCGCAGAAACTCCTCTCCGTCGGCCGCCTCGGCCGTGACGTGGCACCCGTCGCGCCCCTCGAGCAGCGTGCGCAGCCCGTTGCGGAACAGGGCGTGGTCATCGACCAGCATGACGTTATATCTTGCGGTGTTCATAAGGCGTTACGTCGATGGTGATGCAGGCCCGCATGCCGTTGCCCTTCGAGGAGGTGATGTCGGTGGTGCCCTTGATGGAGTTCACGCGCGAGCAGATGTTGGAGAGCCCCATGCCCACGTCCATCATCGCCTGGGGGTTGAACCCGCAGCCGTTGTCGCTGTAATTGAGCTGCAGGGTGTTGTTGTTGTAGAGCAGCGAGAGGTTGATTTCGGTGCCGTGGGAGTGGCGGATGCTGTTGTTTATCAGCTCGCAGATGACGCGGTAGAGTATCACCTCGATGTCGGTGTCGAAGCGCTCGTTCTTGAGGTTGGTGCTGAAGCGTATCTTGATGTTGTTGATGGCCAGCGATTTGTTGATGAAGTTGGCGATTCCGCGGGCCAGTCCGAACTCTTTGAGCACGTGGGGCGAAAGGTTGTTCGAGATTTCGCGCAGGGCCCGCACCGCCTCCTCGATGACATAGTTGGTGTGTTCCAGCAGCTCCTTGTCGGCGGCGTCGCGTTCGCGGGACGAGAGCGCCGAGAGCGACATCTTGGCCGAGGAGAGCAGCGGCCCGAGTCCGTCGTGCAGCTCCTTGGAGAAGCGCGAGCGCTCCTTCTCCTCGGTGCGCAGCACGGTGCTGACGATGCGCTTCTCGGTGAGGCGGCGCTGGAACTCGGTGCGGTAGATGTAGTTGAAGAGCTTGCGGACGTAGAATATCGCCACGGCGAAGCAGATGGAGGTGAGGATGCCCAGCCACAGGTAGAACTCCTCGGGCAGCACCGGGTCTTTGGCCCGGATGTAGCGCATGTACTCGCCGTAGCGGATGAAGGAGAGGGCGCTGAAGGCGATGATGAAGAGTATCCAGGTGAAGTTGTATTTGGTGATTTTCGCCAACCGGATGGCCACCACCGTAGCCACGATTTGCAGGATGATGGAGAGAATGAGAAGGAATCCCATGGCGCTGTCGTTTTTTTCGGTTTCGGAATGACCGGCCGCACCGCAGCGGCCGGATGTCGTTTACAAAGATACGAATAAGCGAGCGCAAAAGCAAACCCGTTTGCGTTTCGCCGGGCGAAAGTATCTAAGGCGAAGCCAAAGATAGGGTTTTTTACGCTACGGTGGTTTGCCGCGTGTGCAAAATACGTATTTATACTATCGAAAAACCGTTTCCGGCATCAGAGAATGAGCCGCGAGAGTTTCTTGGAGATGGCCATGCGCTCCTTGTTGAGGGCGGCGATGCGGAAGGTGAGCTCCTCGAGCTCCTCGTCCGAGAGCCCCTCTTCCTCCAGGCGGCTGCTCAGGCGGGCCGTAATCTCCTCGATGGCCTTGCTCTTGTAGAGTATCACCGCGCGGGGAACCGCCTCGGCCAGCCGCTCCTGTTCGCTCTCCACCGCGATGTCGTGTTTCTTCCACATGCTGCTGGGCACGTAGTTGTCGTCGGCGGTGAGCAGGTCCACCGCGGTGTTGCAGACCGCGGCGTCGGAGTGGTTGATGAACAGGTGCACGGGCACCTCGGTGCCGATGCCCAGCCGGTTGAACTGCTCGACGTAGCAGTCGTAGATGGCCCGGTAGCGCGGGTCGTGGAAGGTGATGCCGTTGGCCTGCAGGTCGCCGATGATGATTTCCGCGACGTTGAGCTGCACCAGGTTGCGCCCCTCCTTGTAGTCGAAGTATTTGTGGCCGTATTTGAGCAGGTATTTGATGAGCTCCTTCTCCAGTTCGGCGATGCCGCTGCCCGCCGTGACTCTCCCCTCGGGCAGGGAGGGCGGTGCGGCGGCGGTCCGTTCCTGCTGCCGCTCCTGCTGCTGGCGGCGGATGAACTCGCGCGTCTGGGTGTCGGAGTGGTAGGAGAGACGCCGCTTGGCCACTTCGTCGATGAGCAAGTTCTCGTTCACGTCGAGTGTCCGGGAGCACTCCTTGATGTAGACCGAACGCACGATGGGGTCGGGAATCTCGGACAGAGAGCCCACCATGTCGAGGATGAGCTCCGCCTTCCTGATGGGGTCGTCGCCTGCGTCCTGGCGCAGGATGCGGGCCTTGAAGGTGATGAAATCGACCTCGTTGGCCCGGATGTACTCCTTGACCTCGGCCGAGGTGTGGCTGCGGGCGAAGGAGTCGGGGTCTTCGGGTTCGGGCAGCAGCACCACCCGCACGTTCATCCCCTCGCGCAGTATCATGTCGATGCCGCGCAGCGAGGCCTTGATGCCGGCGCTGTCGCCGTCGTAGATGACGGTGATGTTGTTGGTGAAGCGGGAGATGAGCCGTATCTGCTCCACGGTGAGCGAGGTGCCCGAGGAGGCCACCACGTTCTCCACGCCCGACTGGTGCATGGAGATGACGTCGGTGTAGCCCTCCACCAGGATGCAGTGCCCCTCCTGCGCGATGGCTTTCTTGGCGAAGAAGAGGCCGTAGAGGTTGTTGCGCTTGCTGTAAAGTTCGCTTTCGGGCGAGTTCTGGTATTTGGCCACCTGTTTGTCGGTGCGCAGGGTGCGGCCGCCGAATGCGATGACCCGTCCGCTGATGGTGTGGATGGGGAACATCACGCGCCCGGCGAAACGGTCGTAGTAGCCGCCGTGTTCGCGCACGATGGTGAGGCCCGTGCCCGTGAGGAACTGCTCCTTGTAGCCCTCGGCCAGGGCGTCGCGCGTGAAGCGGTCGCCGGCGGAGGGGCAGAAGCCGAGCTGGAACTTCTCGATGGTGGCGTCGGTGAAACCGCGCTGGCGGAAGTAGCTCATGCCCACGCTGATGCCCTCGTTCTCGCGGTGGAGGTAGCGGCGGAAGTAATCGGCGGCGTAGCTGTTGAGCACCATCATGCTCTCGCGGTCGTCGTTGCGCCGCTCCTCCTCGGGGGTGAGCTGGCGCTCCTGCACCTCGATGCCGTACTTCTTGGCCACGTACTTCAGCGCCTCGGGGTAGGTCATGTTCTCCTGCTCCATGAGGAAGGTGACGGCGTTGCCGCCCTTGCCGCAGCCGAAACACTTGAAGAGACCCTTGGCCGGAGAGACCACGAACGAGGGGGTCTTCTCGTTGTGGAACGGACAGCACGCCTGGTAGTTGGCTCCCTTCTTGCGAAGCTGCACGAATTCGCCCACAATCTCCACGATGTTGGCTGCCGCATATATCCGGTCTATGGTCGCTTTGTCTATCACGGGTTTCGGTCGTTTTGCGGTGTAAAGATAGTGATTTTTCCGGCCGGTGGTACCCGCGTTTCCATTCCGCGGATTCCGGAGAGCGGGGCGGAATGCGGCCCTGAGGGGCCCAGGGCGCTATAAATGTGGTCCGGAGGAGTGGTTTTTGAAAAATTAATCGTAAGTTTGCACTATGGATTTTAAGTTGGAATCGGCATACGCGCCCACCGGAGACCAGCCGGAGGCGATTGCGGAACTGGTGAGCTCCATCCGGAGCGGGAGCCAGCACTCCACGCTGCTGGGCGTCACCGGGTCGGGAAAGACCTTCACCGTGGCGAACGTCATCGCCCAGCTCAACCGTCCGACCCTGGTGCTCAGCCACAACAAGACGCTGGCGGCCCAGCTCTACGGCGAGTTCCGGAACTTCTTTCCCGAAAATGCCGTGGAGTACTTCGTCTCCTACTACGACTACTACCAGCCCGAAGCCTACCTCCCATCCACCGACACCTACATCGAAAAGGACCTCTCGATAAACGACGAAATCGAAAAGATGCGCCTCAGCACCACCTCGTCGCTCCTCTCGGGGCGCCGGGACATCGTGGTGGTCTCGAGCGTGTCGTGTCTCTACGGCATCGGCAACCCCGCCGACTTCCACGCCACCTCCATCCGCATCCGGGTGGGCGACGAGCCGGGCCGCCGGCAGTTCCTCTACTCGCTGGTGGAGGCGCTCTACACCCGCACCGAATGCGACCTGCAGGCCGGTACCTTCCGGGTGAACGGCGACACGGTGGACATCATGCCCGCCTACGGCGACAAGTGCTACCGGGTGATGTTCTTCGACGACGAGATAGAGCAGATTCTCATCATCGACCCCGCGTCGGGCCAGCGGCTCGCCCCGGTGGACGACGTGCGCATCTTCCCGGCCAACCTCTTCGTGACCACCCGGGAGCGAATCGACACGGCCGTGCGGCAGATTCAGGACGATTTGGTCAAGCAAATCGCCTTCTTCGAGAGCGAAGGGCGCCCCACCGAAGCCCGGCGCATCAAACAGCGCGTGGAGTACGACCTGGAGATGATAAAGGAGCTGGGATACTGCTCCGGCATCGAGAACTATTCGCGCTATTTCGACGGACGTCCTCCCGGAGGGCGCCCGTTCTGTCTGCTCGACTACTTCCCCGAAGACTACCTGCTGGTCATCGACGAGAGCCACGTGACCATTCCCCAGGTGCGGGCCATGTACGGCGGCGACCGCGCCCGCAAGGTGAATCTGGTGGAGTACGGATTCCGG
The DNA here is from genome assembly GCA_017935625.1 of Rikenellaceae bacterium. Taxonomy (GTDB): domain Bacteria; phylum Bacteroidota; class Bacteroidia; order Bacteroidales; family Rikenellaceae; genus RGIG9113. Next base: position 9,271 of record JAGBHC010000018.1, read on the forward strand.
CTCCCCGCCGCGGTGGACAACCGCCCCCTCACCTTCGGCGAGTTCGAGATGCTGGCCGGAACCTCCATCTACGTGAGCGCCACGCCCGCCGACTACGAACTCATGAAGAGCGAGGGCGTGGTGGTGGAGCAGCTCATACGCCCCACGGGACTGGTGGACCCGCCCCTGCAAATCAAGATAACCGACAACCAGATAGACGACCTCATCGAGGAGATAGAGCGCTGCGTGGCCCGCGAGGAGCGGGTGCTGGTGACCACCCTCACCAAACGCATGGCCGAGGAGCTCTCCAAGTATTTCGACCGCATCGGCGTGCGCAACCGCTACATCCACTCCGACGTGGATACGCTGGAGCGCGTGCAGATACTGGACGACCTGCGGGGCGGCCTGTTCGACGTGCTCATCGGGGTGAACTTGCTGCGCGAGGGGCTCGACCTGCCGGAGGTGTCGCTGGTGGCCATCATGGATGCCGACAAGGAGGGATTTCTGCGCAACGTGCGTTCGCTGACCCAGATAGCCGGCCGTGCCGCGCGGCACTCGAACGGCAATGTCATTATGTATGCCGAAAAGCGCACCGACTCGATGCTGGCCGCGCTGGTGGAGAGCAACCGCCGGCGGGAGATTCAGATAAGCTACAACATGACCCACTCCGTGGTGCCCCACCGGGCGATGAAGAACAGCGCGTCGGTGATGGCTTCGCAGCCGGCGGGCGAGGTGCCCGAGGTGCATCGCGCGGAGTACCGCATCGGGGAGGCTCCGCTTGCGCTGGCGGCCGACGTGACGGGCGGCTATGCCGCTCCCGAAGAGCTGGAGAAGGCGGTGGCCGAGGCCCGCAGGCAGATGGAAAAGGCGGCCCGGGCGCTCGATTTCATGGCCGCGGCCCGCTTCCGCGACCGCATGTACGAGTTGCAGTCGCAATTGGAGGCGCATAAAAAACGTTAATTTTTTGGCGGTTGGAAAAATTTCCCCTATTTTTGCCGTCCCTGCCGTAGTGCGGGGAGTGGAGAAATCTCTTGCGGGGGTGCGTGCCGTGGGCGGCGCGAGCCGGCGTTCCGGATGCCGGCGGTGCGGGTGCCCGGGATTATCGGTCAGGGAACCGTTATGGTAGGCCAGACGCGCAGCGGCAATATTTCACGCTGAATTTTAAACGTTTAAAACACAATGGACAATTTAATCAGAATTGCCGAGTCGGCAATGTGGGCCGAAAAAGAGGTGCCCGCATTCAAGAGCGGAGACACCATCACCGTGACCTACAAAATCGTAGAGGGTAACAAGGAGCGTTTGCAGAGCTTCCGCGGTGTGGTAATCCAGATTAAGGGACACGGAATGACCAAGATGTTCACCATCCGCAAGATTTCGAACGGCGTGGGCGTCGAGCGTATATTCCCGCTCTATTCTCCTCACATCGACAAGATTGAGGTGAACAAGATTGGTGTAGTCCGCCGTGCACGTATCTACTACCTGCGCAAACTTACCGGTAAGAAGGCGCGCATCAAGGAGAAACGTATCGCGAAGTAGGCCGACCGCCGTTGCTTGTCAGAACCCGCCGACGAATCCGCCGGCGGGTTTTTCGTTTTTTTTCGTGCGGGTTCGTGTGCCGGCGCGGGGGTTCCTCTGCCGGCGGGGCGGATGCGTGCGGGGGGGGCAGGACCGCAGGTGCGGAAAAAGAATGCGGGAAGCGGGAGAGGGGAAGAGGGGAAGAGGAAGGACCGTCGGAACGGGGTGGAAGACGGGTAGGGCAGAAAGCGGAGGCGGGACCGGAGGCGCGAAAAAGGATGCGAAAGCGAGAGACGAGAGGGGACGGAGCGGAACGGAAAGGGAGCGGAAAGAGAAGGGAAAGGGCGTGAAAAGAGGGGGTTCGCAGGGCGGAGAGGGGATTCTGCGGGGGTGAAAGCGGGCGATTGAAGAAAAAATGGGGGCGGAGTGAAACAAAATCGGAAATTCTGCGTATAATAATTATTCAGTATCGCCATTGCCGGCGGCGGAAACAGGCGGCGCAGGCGGAAGGGACCGGGGCGGAAGAGAACGACGGCTTGAGCCGGAAAGACCCCGGTGGCGCGAGGCAGACCCCGGTGGCGCGAGGCAGACCCCGGCGGCGCGAGGCAGACCCCGACGGCGCGAACAAGTTCCGGCGGTGCGAGGCAGACCCCGGCGGTGCAGAGGTCGGGGAGCAGTGGCGCGGTACGGGAGCCGGCCGGAGGGCCTCTCTGAGGGCCGGAGAGCGGCCGGAGCGGAACAGTCGAAGACGGAAATTAGATAGAACGCATCATATATGAAACTTTCTCAGTACAATTATCGGTTCGAGCCGGAGATGCTGGCCAAATATCCGGCGGAGAACCGGGACGAATCGCGCCTGATGGTGGTACATCGCAAAACGGGCAAAATCGAACACAGGATATTCAAGGAGGTAATCGACTACTTCAACGAAAAGGATGTCTTCGTATTCAACAACACGAAGGTGTTTCCGGCCCGGCTCTACGGCAACAAGGAGAAGACCGGCGCCGAAATCGAGATTTTCCTGCTCCGGGAGCTGAACCGCGAGCTGAGACTGTGGGACGTGCTGGTGGACCCGGCCCGCAAGATACGAATCGGCAACAAGCTCTATTTCGGAGACGACGACCTGCTGGTGGCCGAGGTGATAGACAACACCACCTCGCGGGGCCGCACGCTGCGTTTCCTCTTCGACGGCGACTACGACCAGTTCAAGGAGACGCTTTACAGGATGGGCGAGACTCCCCTGCCCAAGTGGATAAGAGAGAAGGTGGAGCCGCTGGACGCAGAGCGATACCAGACCGTCTTCGCCCGCTACGAGGGGGCCGTGGCTGCGCCGACCGCCGGCCTGCACTTCAGCCGGCACCTGCTCAAGCGAATGGAAATCAAGGGTATCGAGCGTGCTGAAATCACCCTGCACGTGGGCCTCGGCAACTTCCGCACGGTGGACGTGGAGGATTTGACCAAGCACAAGATGGATTCGGAGCAGATATTCGTGACCGAACAGACGGCCGCCGCGGTCAATCGGGCCAAGGAGGAGGGCCGCAAGATTTGCGCCGTGGGCACCACCGTGCAGCGGACCATCGAGAGCTGCGTCTCGACCGGGGGGCATCTCAAGCCGTTCGAGGGCTGGACCAACAAGTTCATCTTCTCGCCCTACGAGTTCAGCGTGGCCGATTCGATGATTTCCAACTTCCACCTGCCGCACTCCACGCAGCTGATGATGGTGTGCGCATTCGGCGGATTCGACCTGGTGATGAAAGCCTACGACACCGCCAGGGAGGAGGGATACCGCTTCGGCACCTACGGCGACGCCATGCTAATTCTGTAACCCGGAACGCGAAAAGAGAAAAAATTGTCGTACCTTTGCAAAAAACACATCAGAGCACTATGAGCAATAGCAGAATTTTATATGTATGCCAAGAGATAGCCCCGTACCTGCCGGAAGCGGAAATCTCTTCCATGTGTAGAGTTCTGGCACAGGCGATGCTCGAGAGGGGGAACGAAATCCGCACCTTCATGCCCCGCTACGGTTGCATCAACGAGTACCGCAACCAGTTGCACGAAGTGATAAGACTGTCGGGCATGAACCTCATCATCGACGACAACGACCACCAGCTCATCATCAAGGTGGCCTCCATCCCGTCGGTGAGGGTGCAGGTCTATTTCACCGACAACGACGACTACTTCAGCCGCAAGGCCGTCCTGCGGGACGAGAACGGGGAGTTCTTCGCCGACAACGACGAACGGGCCATCTTCTTCGCCCGCGGCGTGATTGAGACCGTCAAGAAACTGCGCTGGGAACCCACCATCGTGCACTGTCACGGCTGGTTCACCTCGGTGGTGCCCATCTATCTGAAAAGCGTCTTCGCGGACGACCCGCTCTTCCGCAACGTGAAGATTGTGGCCTCGATTTACCGGGACATGTTCCCCGGAGAGCTGAGCGCCGATTTCAAGACCAAGATAGAGAACGAAGGCGAGAAGGGCGAACGGCTGAAAAATTTGGAGAGCCCGTCATACCAAAATCTAATGAAATGCGTTATCGATTATGCGGACGGTATCGTGGTGGAGACCCCGGAGCTCGACCCGCAGATTGCCGATTACCTGAAACAGAGCGGAGTACCCGTGCTGGAGTATCAGGACAAGGCGGACAATCGATATTTGGACAATTATCAGAAATTCTATGAAGAACTGTTATAGTTTCTGTTCGACGCTCAAGGGCCTGGCCCTTGCGGCCGCAATCGCCGTGGCAGCCATCGCCTGCTCCAGCGTGGACAACAACTTCGGCTACGAGCTCATCCCCGACGACCAGCGCATGGTCACGCGCATCGACACGCTCGTGGGGGTGAAGACCTATCAGGCCCAGCCCGACTCCATCCCCTCGTCCAATACGGGCATGGCCTACTTCGGCAGCACCGAGTCGGAGATTTACGGCCGCCGCACCAACGGCGTGCTGTTGCAGTTCTACCCCGGTTCGCTGCCCTACGAGGGCGGACTGGGCATCGACCCGATACTCGATTCGGTGGTCATCCGCATGGAGGTGACCGCCACCGACGGCGACACCAACGTGGAGCAGACTTTCGACGTCTTCCGCGTGGTGAAGCCCGTTTCGCCGGACTCGACCTACTACACCTCGTTCCCCGTGGAGGAGTATGTCGATTTGAGCCAGCCGCTCTTCTCGTTCACCCACAAGGGCAACTCGAGCATCGAGAAGAAGATGTCCCGTACTGCGCTGGGCGACCTCTTCCTGAAGGAAATCATGGAGACCGATACGGCGACCTTCAACAGCGATTCGCTTTTCGGAATCAAGTTCCTGGGCGTATTCATCACCCCCGCGGCCTCCTCGCCCAAGAAGGCGGCCACCTACGGGGTGGATTTGTCCGGCGTCAATTTCAACCGCATTGCGCTCTATCTGAGAGACCACGACTCGGTGGACATGTCGATGATAAAGGATACCATCCTGCTGGCGCTCTACACCACCGACGACCGCACCTATGCGCCCCGCAACTCGTCGGTAAACTCGGTGACTTTCGACTACGCCGGCACCCCCGTGGAGCCGCTGCTCAACGATACGCTTCCCGCCAGCCCCACGCGGGCGACCGTCTATGCCGTGGGCGGCGGCGGTGCGATGCCCTACCTGCGATTCACGGACGAGTTCGTCGCCCGGCTTCGGGGCCTCATGGAGGGGTACAGCGCCATGTCGGTGTCGCAGGCCCGGATGCTGGTGCACATGAGCGACTGGACCACGGACAACATGGACGAGGCCCTGACGCGGCTGGTGCCCTACACCAACATCACGTCGCTGGCCACGATTCCCGACTACTCGTTCTCCCTGGAGGCGATGGGCAGCACGTCGGCTTTCGACGGAACGCTCAACCGCAGCAACGGATACTACTATATGGATGTCACCTCCTATGTCCAGCGGCTGGTGAACGGGGTGACCAACACCCCGCGGACCCTCTCGCTCGGAGGCGAAATCGTCTGCGTGAGAACCGACGACCAGACCTCTCTGCCGACCGCCTACACGATGCTGGCACCTTTCGGAGAGGTGGCCCTCGCGGGGGACGGCAGCGATAACCCGATAGAGATTATCGTCACCTACACGTTGATAAAATAGAGCGGCGGAAACAGACGCGATTGTGAAACCTAAAGACGACCTCTTTAGGTTTTCGCTTACTACGCGGAGCGGTTTTTGAGGCGCAAGCCGGCCGGAGGAACGCACGGCCCGCGCGGCGGAAGCCGGCGAAAGAGATTTGAAAACAGGAAAATATTACATACGAAATCGTTATGCAGGAAAATCTGGTGATTGTGGAGTCTCCGGCGAAGGCCAAGACCATCGAGAAGTTTCTCGGCAAGGACTACAAGGTCAAGTCGAGTTACGGCCATGTCAGGGACTTGGTGAAAAAAGATTTGGGAATCGATATCGCCGACGGCTACCGCCCCACCTACGAGGTGGCCGAGGACAAGAAAAAACTGGTGGCCGAACTTTCGAAACTGGCATCCGAGGCGCACACCGTGTGGCTGGCATCCGATGAAGACCGCGAGGGAGAGGCCATCGCCTGGCACCTGACGCAGGTGCTCGGACTGCCCGTGGACCGGACCAAACGCATCGTGTTCCACGAGATTACCAAGAGCGCGATACTCCATGCCATCGAGAATCCGCGTACCATCGACATGAATCTGGTCAATGCCCAGCAGGCGCGCCGGGTGCTCGACCGGCTGGTGGGTTTCGAATTGAGTCCGGTGCTCTGGAAAAAGGTGAAGCCCTCCCTCAGCGCGGGCCGCGTGCAGAGCGTGGCCGTGCGGCTCATCGTGGAGCGGGAGCGGGAGATTATCGGCTTCAAGAGCAGCGAATACTGGCGGGTGACGGCGCAGTTCTATCCCGCGGGCAGACCCGAAAAGAGCCTCTTCCGGGCCGAACTCGGCAACCGCTTCCCCACGCGGGAGGAGGCGCTCGCGTTTCTGGAGAGCTGCCGGGATGCCTCGTTCTCGGTGACGGGCGTGGAGGAGAAACCGGGCGTGAAGAGTCCGGCGGCCCCCTTCACCACCTCGACCCTGCAGCAGGAGGCGTCGAGAAAGTTCGGCATGTCGGTGTCGCAGACCATGACCGTGGCCCAGCGGCTCTACGAACAGGGTCTCATCACCTACATGCGTACCGACTCGGTGAACCTCTCGGGGCAGGCCATCGCAGCCGCCAAGGAGGAGGTGACCAAACTCTTCGGCGAGAACTACTCGTCGCCGCGCAACTTCAAGACCAAGACCAAGGGGGCGCAGGAGGCGCACGAGGCGATACGCCCCTCCTATTTCGACCGCACCTCCATCGAGGGCAGCAACGACGAGCGCCGGCTCTACGACCTGATATGGAAACGCACCGTGGCTTCGCAGATGGCCCCGGCGCAGATAGACCGCACCGTGGTGACCGTGGGCAAGGCGGGCGATGCCGAGCACCGTTTCACGGCCACGGGCGAGGTGGTGCGCTTCGACGGCTTTCTGAGGCTCTACACCGAATCGACCGACGACGAGAAGGAGGAGGCGCAGACCGTGCTGCCCGAGATGCACGCCGGCGATGCGCTGGAGTGCGTGGGTGTGACCTCCACCCAGCGGTTCACCCAGAGCCCCTCGCGCTACAACGAGGCGATGCTGGTCAAGCGGCTCGAGGAGCTGGGCATCGGACGCCCCTCGACCTATGCGCCGACCATCACCACCATCATCAACCGGGGATACGTGGTCAAGCAGAACCGCGAGGGCGTCAAACGCGGCTATGCGCAGATGACCCTCGAGAAGGGAAAGATAACGGAGAAGAACCTGACCGAAACGGTCGGCAAGGAGAAGAACCGCCTCTCGCCCACGGATATCGGCATGGTGGTGAACGACTATCTGGAGAGCCAGTTCAAGGAGATTCTCGACTACAACTTCACGGCCAGCGTGGAGAAGGAGTTCGACGAGATAGCCGAGGGCGACAAGCAGTGGGAGAAGATGATAGACGCCTTCTACCACGGATTCCACCGTTCGGTGGAGGCGGCTCTCGAAACGCAGCTCTCCACGGCCGGCCAGGCGAGGGTGCTCGGCACGGACCCCAAGACGGGGCGTCAGGTGTCGGCACGCATCGGCCGCTACGGCCCCATGGTGCAGATTGAGCCGGAGAAGGAGGGCGAAAAGCCTCGGTACGCCAGTCTGCGGAAAGGCCAGCTCATCGCTTCCATCACCCTGGAGGAGGCGCTCGAACTCTTCGCCCTGCCGCGTACCCTCGGCCAAATCGATGGCAAGGAGGCGGTCGTGGGTCTGGGCAAGTTCGGCCCCTACGTGCGCTGCGACGGCAAGTTCACCTCGCTGGCCAAGAGCGACGACCCCTACACCATCACCCTCGAACGGGCGGCGGAGCTCATCCGGGAGAAAGCCGCGCAGCAGGCCGCGGCCAAAGTGCCGGTCAAGAGTTTCGAACAGGAGCCCGAGATGCTCGTGCTCAACGGCCGCTACGGCGTCTACATCGCCTACAAGGGGAAGAATTACCGCATTCCCAAGGGTACCGACCCGCAGTCGCTCACCCTGGAGGATTGTTTGAAAATCGTCGCCAAACAGAAAAAATAATAAAAATAGGACGGAGATTGTTTTTTCGCGATTTGTTTTACTACCTTTATAACCCGAAACCATAAAACAGACTGGAACTATGAAGAGACTTTTTGTCGTAGCGATGTGCCTCGCGGTGTCGATGGGCGCATGGGCGCAGAGAGGGGCCAAGAAGGAGGCCGCCGAACCCGAAGGCTATCGGTTTACCGATGTGAAGACCGTGGGCGTCACCCCGGTGAAGAACCAGAGCAGCAGCGGTACCTGCTGGGCTTTCTCGGGCGTGGCTTTCCTGGAGAGCGAAGTGCTCCGCAACGGAGGCCCCGAGGTGGACCTCTCCGAGATGTTCATCGTGCGTCATACCTATTTCGATAAGGCTGTGAAGTACGTGCGCATGCACGGAGCGCTGAATTTCGGTCAGGGCGGTGCGACGCACGACGTGATGAACGTGGTCCGGGAGTACGGTATCGTCCCCGAGGAGGTCTACACCGGACTCAACTACGGAACCGACCTGCACCGGCACGGTGAACTGGATGCCGTGCTGACCGCCTATGTGAACGCCGTGGTCAAGAATCCCAACCGCACCCTTACCACCGCCTGGAAAGAGGGCATCAACGGCATTCTGGACGCATACCTCGGCCCGCTGCCCGAAAAATTCACCTACAAGGGCAAGGAGTACACCCCCAAGAGCTACGCCGAATCGCTGGGTCTCGACATGGACGACTACGTTTCGTTCACCTCCTATACCCACCACCCCTTCTATTCGCAGTTCGCCATTGAGGTGCCCGACAACTGGGCTTACGGTCTCTCCTACAACGTGCCGCTGGAGGAGCTGGAGGCGCTCTTCGAGCAGACCGTGGAGCAGGGCTACTCGATTTACTGGGCTACCGATGTCAGCGAGCGCGGATTCAGCCGTCAGCTGGCGATGGCCGTAGTGCCCGAAGCCGACGTGCAGAGCATGGACGACACCGAGGCCGCACGCTGGGGCAAGCTCACCGAAGCCGAGAAGGAGGCCGAACTCTATAAATTCGACAAACCCGGCAAGGAGAAGGCCGTCACCCAGCAGATGCGCCAGGAGGCCTATGACAACTACCAGACCACGGACGACCACGGCATGCAGATTGTGGGCACCGCGGTGGACCAGGCCGGAAACAAGTACTACAAGGTGAAGAACTCGTGGGGCGAAACAGGTCCCTATGCGGGTTACTACTACTTCTCTTATCCGTTCGTATACTACAAGACCATGAACATGGTCGTGAATAAGAACGCCGTACCCGCCGCTTTGCGCGAGAAGTGCGGCATCCGATAGGAACAGAGCGAAGGGCGTTTTTGCACCTGCCATGGTAAAACGGCGCCCCCTGCGAGATGCTGCCCGCGGCATATCCCTCGCGGCATCGTACTCCCCCGGCGAATCCGAATTCGCCGGGGGTTTTTGTCGCTGTTTTTGTCGCTGGATAGTGCGGACCTGGTTTTGCGGATGTTTTTCTCGACCGCGGAAGGAGTGGGCGAAGGCGGTTCAGGTGAAGAATATGCGTATTTTAATAGTTTTCACTGCTACATAGTGGGTTGCGTGTCGTGTTGTTCTTTTGTGTGGACAAAAGAACCGAAAGCCACCGCCAGGCGAAAATCGGGAAGCAAGACAAGAGATACCTCCGCCCCCGATTCTCCGTACTTGGGGAGATGTGTCTTATGAATCACGCTTTGCGTGTGCGTGTTGTTCTTTTGTGTGGACAAAAGAACCGAAAGCCACCGCCAGGCGGAAATCGGGAAGCAAGACAAGAGATACCTCCGCCCCCGATTCTCCGTACTTGGGGAGATGTGTCTTATGAATCACGCTTTGCGTGTGCGTGTTGTTCTTTTGTGTGGACAAAAGAACCGA
>JAGBHC010000019.1 GCA_017935625.1 Rikenellaceae bacterium
CGTGCCCGTCTTGTCGGTGCAGATGACCGTCACGGCCCCCATCGTCTCGCAGGCGTGCATCTTGCGCACCAGGTTGTTGGTCTTCAGCATCCGCCGCATGCTCATGGCCAGGCTCAGGGTGATGCTCATGGGAAGCCCCTCCGGAATGGCCATCACGGCGACGGCCACCGACACCATGAAATACTCCAGCATGTTGCGCGCGATGTGCACCCACCCGGTCGAAAAGAGGCCGCCCGCGGCGTCGCGGATGAGCAGCGCCGCGAATATCAGCACCGAAAGCGCGATGCCTACCCGGCTGATGACCTTCGAAAGGCGGGTCAGCTGCACGCTCAGCGGCGTGGGCTCCTCGCTCTCGGCCGCCGACTAGGTGGCCACGCGGCCGAACTCCGTCCCGTCGCCCACCGCCGTCACCCGCATCACGCAATAGCCGTCCACCACGGTGGTGCCCTTCATCGCCCGGTCGGTGGGATAGGTCGCCTCGACGTCGAAACGGGCCGGGTCGGTGCTCTTGTCCACCTCGGGCTCGCCGGTCAGGGTGCTCTCGTTGATTTTCAGCGACACCGCCTCCAGCAGTTCGCCGTCGGCGGGCACCCCCTCGCCGTTTTCGAGAATCACCACATCGCCCACCACCACATCGCGCTGGGGAATCTCCGTCACCCGGCCGTCGCGCACCGCCTTGACGGCCACTTCGTCATTGACCTTGTTGAGCTCCTCGAAGCGGCGCATGGCATCGTACTCGAACCAGAAAGCCACGCCCGTAGCCAGAAAAATCGCACTGAAAATACCTATCGTCTCGGCGAATTCGCCCTCGATGCAGGCCACGGCCAGCGACAGCAGCGCCGCCGCCAGCAACACCTTGATTATCGGGTCGTCGAACTTGCCGACGAAAAGTTTCCACACCGACTCCCGCTGCGGAGGGGTCAGCACATTGGCGCCGTGCAGGCGCCGGCTCTCTTCGGCCTGCTCCGAAGTCAGGCCCATTTTTTCGATATTCTTCATCCGTCAATCCACAGGTAGTTCGCGGCGTTTGCCCGCATCGAGCCGCACCGCGACGAAAAACAACAACGTAAACGAAATGAGCGACGAACCGCCGTAACTGAAGAAAGGCAGCGGAATGCCTATCACCGGCATCACTCCGATGGTCATGCCCACATTGACGAAGACATGGAACAGGAAGACGGCCGCCACGCTGTAACAGTAGATGCGGCCGAAAGGCTCCATCTGCCGCTCTCCCATCTTCATGATACGCAGAATCAGGATGCAGAAGAGAGCCAGCACGACGAGCGCGCCCGCGAAGCCCCACTCCTCGCCCACGGTGCAGAAGATGAAATCGGTGCTCTGCTCCGGCACGAAATTGTATTTGGTCTGGGTTCCGTTCAGGAAACCCTTGCCGGTCAGTCCGCCCGAACCGATGGCAATCTTGCTCTGATTGACGTTGTATCCCGCCCCCTGGAGGTCGTTCTCGATGCCGAACAGGTCGAGGATGCGCTCCTGCTGGTGGGGCTGCATCTTCCCGAAGGCGAAGTCGGTCATGTAGGTGAAGGTTATCGACCCCAGAAACAGCAGCAGATAGAGGTAGACGGTGCGCAGCCGCGCCCGGTAGGCGTATATCGCCACGGGAATCAGCGACAGCAGCGACACGGCCAGCAGCACCCCGTGGAGGGTGAAGCCCCATCCGGCCGCACGCCCCAGAAAATAGAAGGCCAGGGTGAGCAGCGCCACCCCCGACACATAGACCAGCGACTCGCGCCAGTTGCCGTTGCCCAGCGCCTGGAACAGCGTGCACGCCACGATGAGCAGCACGAGCAGGAAGGCCGGCGAGAGCAGGAACGAGAAGACGAAAAGCGAAACGACCATTATCATGGCCAGATAGAGCCAGCCGTTGAGCCCCTCGCGATAGAGCACGAAGGCGAAGGCGGTGTAGACGATGGCCGACCCGGTGTCGTTCTGGAGCAGGATGATGGCCATGGGGACCAGCAGCAGCACGCAGATGCGCAGGATGTCGCCCGTCTTGCGGATGGAGAACGAATAGGTGCTCATCAGCCGGGCCAGGGCCAGGGCCGTGGTGAACTTGACGAATTCGGCGGGCTGCAGCGCCACCGGACCGAGGAATATCCACGATTTGGCACCGTTCACCTCGCGGCCCACCACCAGGGTGGCCGCCAGCAGCAGCAGCGACAGGCCGTAGAGCGGATAGGCCAGAATGTGATAGTATTTGTCGTCGAGCAGCAGCACCACCAGCCCCATGAAGAGCGAGACGCCTATCCACACGCCCTGCATTCCGTAGCGCTGGCCGATATCGAAGATACTGGCATGCGCCTCGTCGTAAACCGCCGCATAGATGTTGAGCCACCCCATCAGCACCAGCAGCAGGTAGATGCCCACCGACACCCAGTCCACGCCCCCCGCGAAGAGGCGGCCGCCCTCGTTATTTCTGCTGCCTGTCATAGTAGGAGTAGTTGAGATTGAGTTGTTTCACCTGCTCCACCAGTTCGGGTCGCGAGACCTCGCCGGTGAGGTACTTTTCGATGATGAGGCTGGCGACGGGAGCCGCCACGGTGGCGCCCCAGATGCCGTGCTCCACATAGACCGAGACCGCAATCCGCGGATTGTTGCGCGGCGCGAAACTCAGGAAGGTGGAGTGGTCGCGGCCGTGGGGATTCTGGGCCGTGCCCGTCTTGCCGCAGATGTCGAGCCCCTCGACGTAGGCCACCCGGGCCGTTCCGTCGCGGTGCACGGCCCGCCACATGCCCTCCACCACCGGTTCGAAGTACTTGGTATCGACTTTGGTGTAGTGCTTCCGGTAGAAACGCATGTCGAGCGAATCGCGTCCCTCGACGCTGCGCACCACGTGGGGAATGTAGTAGTAGCCGCGGTTGGCGACGATGGCGGCCAGATTGGCCATCTGCAGCGGCGTGCAGCCCAGCTCGCCCTGCCCGATGGAGAGCGACACGGTGGTGAGCGAGTTCCAGCGGCCGTTGTAGCGCTTGTCGTAGAACTCCGAAGTGGGCACATTGCCGTTGAGTTCGCCGATGAAGTCCGAATCGAGTTTGCGGCCGAAACCGAAACTGCGGACATATTCGTTCCAGACATCGAACCCCCGCTTCACGCTGCCGTACTTGGGATTGTCGATGATGTTGCGGAACACATAACAGAAATAGGCATTGCACGAGGTCTTCACCGCATCTATCAGGTTGAGCGGCGAAGCGTGGGAGTGGCACTTCACGCCCCGACCCACGGTGTAGCCGTTGTGACACGGATAGGTGGTTTCGGGCCGCACGACCCCCTCCTGCATCCCGATGAGACCGTTCACCAGCTTGAAGGTCGAGCCCGGAGGATATTTGGCCATCACCGCCCGGTTGAACATCGGCCGGCGCGGATTGCCCAGCAGCTCCATGTAGTGGTTGCCCCGCTCGCGGCCCACCAGTTCGTCGGGGTCGTAGGTGGGGCTGCTCACCATCACCAGGATTTCGCCCGTGGAGGGTTCGATGGCCACGATACTGCCCACCTTGCCGGCCAACAGCTCCTCGCCGAAAGCCTGCAGCTCGGCGTCTATCGTGCTGACGATGGCCGCTCCCGGCACCGGCACCGTGTCGAACTCACCGTCGTTGTAGGAGCCCTTGGTAATTCCGTGCACGTCCACCACATTGACCTTCACACCCTTCACACCCCTGAGCGCCTCTTCGTAGGCCAGTTCCACACCGCTTTCGCCGATGTAGTCGCCGCTCTTGTAGTAGCTGTCGCGTTCGATGACCCGCGGGCTCACCTCGCCCACGCTGCCCAGCAGATTGCCGCCGATTTTGCGCGGATAGGAACGCACCGTGCGGAACACGGTGTAGAAGCCCGGAAAGTCGCACTCGTCCAGACGGCTCTTCTCCTCCTTGCTGAGCATGGGCAGCACCACCGACGGACGGCGGCGCGAGTAGGCGGTCGCCCGGGCGATGTTGCGTTTAATCTTCTCCGGCGTGACGCCCAGCACGCGGCTCATGAGCAGCGTATCGAACGGCTTCATGTCGCGCGGCACGACCATCAGGTCGTAAGACTCGCGGCTGCGCACCAGAAACTCGCCGTTCCGGTCGTAGACCTCTCCGCGCGGAGGATACTGCACCTCGTGGCGCAGCACGTTGTTGCGGGCCTCGCGCTTGTAGCGGCTGTCGAGGACCTGTATGTAGAACAGCCTCGACGCCAGCACCGCGAAGACCGCCACCACCACGATTTGCAAAATTCTGATTCGTCCCATCTGCGTGCCCCTCCGTCGTCAAATCCGTTTGCGTATGATTCTGCTCTCGAAGAGCAGTCCGACCAGCCTCACCAGCAGCAGAGTCACCCCGCCGCTCAGCACGATGCGGGCCAGCGTGTGGAGCATATAGCGCAGGGTCATGGCCTCCAGCAGGAAAAAGAGAATGGCGTGCACCCCTATCAGTATCGCCGCATAACGCCAGTAACGTCCGGCCCCGATGCGTTTCGGCGAGGGAATCCCACCGTCGTGCACCAGGTCTTTTCCGACGACCAGTCCCAGCAGTCCGCTCCGGATGAAGGCAATGAAAGCCGTGGCCATCGTATTGATGCCCGCCGTGCCCATGAAATAGTCCACCGCCACGCCGAGCAGCGTACCCGTCAGCAGAGTCACCGCCGGAGGGGTCTCCATCGGCAGCAGGACCACGAACGCCACATAGACCAGCGGCGTAAGATAGACGCTGACCGTCAGGTTATTGAAAACAAAGACCTGCAACAGCAGCACCACGATGAACAAAATCGTATATTCGACTATCCTGTACATTTCGTTTTTCCGTTAAACAAATTCACGACCTGCGGCCCTCCCCGCAGATTCGGCACGGGTTCCGCCCGCTGCGGACCGTCGGCCGTCCCGTCTTCCTCGCATCCATCCCTCCACGAGCCGCCAACCACTCCCCTCTTCCTCGCATCTCCACCATTGCGGACCGTCGGCCGTCCCGTCTCCCTCACGTCCATCTCTCCACGAGCCGTCAGCCACTCCCCTCTTTCTCTCCCCCCTCCAGCGGAAGGCCCCTCGCTTTTCAGGGTCGGCGCCCCCGCTCTCCGGCGGTCCGGCTCAGCGGCCGGTCGCGGAGCTCTCGAGGTCGAGCGCTTCGTTGGCATCGGTGTAATTCACCAGCACCACATTACCGACGGTGTTCATATCGGCGGCCAGCCGCACCGTCACATCGTAGAGAGCCGGATTCTCCGACACCCGGTAATCGACCACCTCGCCGACGGGAATCCCCGGCGGGAACATGAACGAGAAACCGGTGGTCACAATCGTATCGCCCACCTCGATGGCGGCATACTTCGGAATTTCGGAGAGAGTGACCGTCCGGGGGTCGTGGGTGTTCCAGACCAGATTGCCGAAATAGTCGCTCCCCTTGAAGCGTCCCGAAGCCCGGAAGCCGCGGTTGAGCACCGACATGCACACCGAGAACTTGTCGGAGCACGAGACCACATAGCCCACCATCGCCCCCGAGGGAGCCAGCACGGCCATGTTCTCCATCACCCCGTCGCGCAGGCCTTTGTTGATGGTGAACATGTTGTCCTCGCGATTGATGGAGTTGCGCACCACCCGGGCCGAAGTGAAGACATAGGGATTGAGCTCCTCCACGGGAAGTTTCACCACCTCCTCCGCCGGAGCCTGCTGATAGGCGGCCAGTTCGTTGCGCAAACGGGTCACCTCCTCCGTCAGCTCCCGGTTCTGCCGGCGCAGATGGAAATAGTCCGACACGCCCGACACGCCCGAATAGGCTCCGCCCACCAGCTTGTTGGAGAGCGTAAGCATGCGGGCCCGCGTATAGCCCGTCGAGTTGGAGTAGCAGTGAAGCGCCACCAGCTCGATGGCCGCGAACAAGATGAAAAGATAGGACTTTTTCAGAAAAAGTATCAACTTTACCATGACTCCGGACCTTCGTTTTACTCTACCGTTCTTAACCAGTTTCAGACATTCCGCCCCGCTCCGAAGAGGCCGAATGTCTGAAAACATGCTCTTATTCCATTCTCTTTCCGGAACATCGCATCCCGCGCCGCGCGCCTGAACCGCACGGCCCCGGACACCGCCTCGCCTACTTCATCAGGAACGAGAACCGGTGGATGTTCTTCAGCGCGATGCCCGTACCGCGTGCGACGGCCCGCAGCGGGTCTTCCGTCACGATGAAGTTGATGCCGGTCTTTTCGGTCAGACGCTTGTCCAGTCCGCGTATGAGCGCACCGCCGCCCGCCAGGTAGATGCCCTTGTTCACGATGTCGGCATAGAGCTCGGGAGGCACCACCTCCAGCACCTTCATCACCGCGGCGTCCAGCTTCACCAGCGACTTCTCCAGCGCATAGGCCACCTCGCTGTAAGAGAGGGTCACCGAGGTGGGAAGCGCGGTGAGGATGTTGGGGCCGGTCACCACGAAGTCTTCCGGCTCGTCGTCCAGCTCCGGCACGGCGGCGCCCACGGCAATCTTGATGGCTTCGGCCGTGCGTTCGCCGATACGGATGTTGTGCTGCTGGCGCACGTAGTTCTGGATGTCCTCGGTGAAGACGTCGCCCGCCACGTTGATGCTCTCGCTGCAGACGATGCCGCCCAGCGAGATGCAGGCGATTTCCGAAGTTCCGCCGCCGATGTCGATAATCATGTGGCCCTCGGGAGCCTCCACGTCGAGACCCGACCCGAGCGCCGCCGCCATCGGTTCGTATATCATGTAGACCTCGCGTCCGCCGGCGTGCTCCGCCGAGTCGCGCACCGCCTTCAGCTCGACGTTGGTCGAGCCCGAGGGGATGCAAATCACCATCTTGAGCGACGGCGAAAAGAGCGAACCGCTGGTCTTCACTTTCTTAATCAGTCCGCGGAGCATCAGCTCCGCCGCATTGAAGTCGGCAATCACACCGTCTTTCAGCGGGCGGATGGTCTTGATGTTCTGATGGGTTTTTCCGTGCATCTGACGAGCCTGCGCGCCGATGGCCACCACACGTCCGGTGTGGTAGTCGAGGGCCACGATGGAGGGTTCGTCCACCACCACCTTGTCGTTGTGGATGATGAGCGTGTTGGCCGTACCCAAGTCAATGGCCAACTCCTGTGTCAATGAAAACAGTCCCATTTTCCTGTATCTTTATTCCTCTTGCGAATCTCCTTGTTACACCGCCCCGGACCCCGCGGCGCCTTCATTGTCCGCCGCCGCGGTCCGCAAGAGCGGTACTAATGTTTGAAATGACGGATGCCGGTGAAGACCATCGCCATGCCGTGGGCATTGCAGTAGTCCACGCTCTCGTGGTCGCGCACCGAGCCGCCCGGCTGTATCACGCAGTCGATGCCCTCCTTGTGGGCAATCTCCACGCAGTCGCCGAACGGGAAGAAAGCGTCGCTGGCCAGCACGGCACCGTGCAGGTCGAAACCGAAGCTCTTGGCCTTCTCGATGGCCTGGCGCAACGAATCCACCCGGCTGGTCTGGCCGATGCCGCTGGCACAGAGCTGTCCGCCCTTGGCCAGCACGATGGCGTTGCTCTTGGAGTGCTTGACAATCTTGTTGGCGAAAATCAGGTCGCGCATCTCCTCGTCCGTCACCTTGCGCTCGGTCACCGGAGTCACCTCGCCGTCCACGCCGCCGACCTTCAGGTCGCGCTGCTGCACCGCCACGCCGTTGAGCAGCGAACGGAACTGCATCGGAGTACGCTCCCGCTCGTTAAGTATCAGAATTATGCGGTTTTTCTTGCTCTCCAGCACACCCAGGGCCTCCTCGCTGTATCCCGGGGCCAGAATCACCTCGAAGAAGAGTTTGTTGATTTCCGCGGCCGTCGCCCCGTCCACCTCGCGGTTGCAGATGAGCACGCCTCCGAAAGCCGACACGGGGTCGCAAGCCAGAGCCGCGTTCCACGCCTCGAGCAGGGTGTCGCGCACCGCCACGCCGCAGGCGTTGTTGTGCTTGAGAATGGCGAATGCGGGAGCGGCTTCAGGGCCGTCGAACTCGGCCATCAGATTGACGGCCGCGTCGATGTCGAGCATGTTGTTGTAGGAGATATCCTTGCCGTGGAGCTTGGTGAACATCTTCTCCAGCTCGCCGAAGAAGGTGGCCTGCTGGTGGGGGTTCTCGCCGTAGCGCAGCGGGGTGGCCGCATCGTAGCTGCAGCGCAGCGCCGGAATCTGCTCCCGGCGGTTGAAGTAGTTGAAAATCGCGCTGTCGTAGTGCGAGCTCACGCCGAATGCCAGGGCCGCGAAACGGCGGCGCTGTTCGAGCGTGGTGGCGCACCGCTGCGTCCGCAGCAGCTCCAGCAGCTCGCCGTACTGGGCCACGGAGCCCACGATAACCACGTCCTTATAGTTTTTGGCACCCGCCCGGATGAGCGAGATACCGCCGATGTCTATCTTCTCGATGATGTCCTGCTCCGGCGCACCGCTCGCCACCGTCGCCTCGAAAGGATAGAGGTCCACGATGACGAGGTCTATCTCCGGAATCGCATACTGCGCCAGCTGCTCGCCGTCGCCCGCATGGTCCCTGCGGGCCAGGATGCCGCCGAACACCCCCGGATGGAGCGTCTTGACGCGCCCGCCCAGAATGGAGGGGTAGCCCGTGAGCGACTCGACGGGAGTGACCTCCACGCCCAGACCTTCGATGAATTTCTGCGTGCCGCCGGTCGAATATATCTTCACGCCGCCGGCCGCCAGTTCCTTGACTATATCGTCCAATCCGTCTTTATAAAAGACCGAAATCAGAGCACTTTTAATCTGTTTCAAACTAACCTGTTTTAATCGTTTACAACCAAGTTACAAAGGTAAAAAAAAGTGAGAAAAACACCCAATATTTCAAAAAAATTATTAGATTTGTGATTGAATTGAAAATGCGGAACATTTTTCGTCTATGGGTTATCTGATTGATAAAGATGCGAAAGTAGCGGTCATCGGCCACGGAAGCTGGGCGACCGCGCTGGTCAAAATATTGCTTGAGAACGAAAAACAGGTCGGATGGTATGTGCGCAACCCCGAGGTGCTGGAGTATCTGCGCACCGAGAAGCGCAATCCGAAATACCTGTGCGACGTCGATTTCGAGGGCTGCGACATCGCCCCTTCGGACGACCTGAACGAGGTGGTTTCCCGGGCCGACGTACTGGTGCTGGCCATCCCCTCGGCCTATCTCAAATCGGCCCTCTCGCCGCTGACCGTTCCGCTCGACGGAAAATTCATCCTCTCGGCCATCAAGGGCATCGTGCCCGACGACTACACCACCGTGGCCGAGTACCTCAACAGCCGCTACGGCCTGCCCTTCGAACGGATAGGCATCGTCACCGGTCCGTGCCACGCCGAAGAGGTGGCGCTCGAACGGCTCTCCTATCTGACGGTCGTGAGCAAGGACATCGAAAACGCCCGGGTGCTCTGCACCAAAATCGCCTCCAGATACATCAACGCCACCCCCTCGACCGACATTTACGGAACGGAATATGCAGCGGTGCTCAAGAACATCTATGCTCTGGCCGTAGGCATCGCCGTGGGACTGGGCTACGGCGACAACTTCCTGGCCGTGCTCATCTCCAACGGTGCGATGGAGATGAGCCGTTTCATGTCCCGCACCTTTCCCACCGAGCGCGACACCAACGCTTCGGCCTACCTGGGCGACCTGCTGGTGACCTCCTACTCCAAGTTCAGCCGCAACCGCACCTTCGGGGTGATGATAGGCAAGGGCTACTCGGTGAAGGCCACCATGATGGAGATGAACATGGTGGCCGAGGGCTACTTCGCGGCCAACTGCATACATATAATAAATGCCCGCCACGGCGTGCAGATGCCCATCGCAGAGGCCGTCTACGACATACTCTACCAGCGGGCATCGCCCGCACGCACCATGCAGGCCCTCACCAAGAAGCTGATATGAGCCGGCGGCCCTCAGCACGACAAAGACACGAACCGAAACAAACGCATAAAGTTATGGAAAAAATCAAACTCGACATCTCGAAAACCGCATGCGGCGTCTCCGCTGCCGAGGTGGAAGCGCTCAAGGACGACAGCGCCCGGGCAAACGCACTGCTCTACAACAAACAGGGAGCCGGCAACGACTTTCTGGGCTGGGTGAACCTCCCCTCCTCAATCACCGAAGCCCACATCGAAGACATCAAGGCGACCGCCGCATCGCTGCGCGGCAAGGCGGAAGCGGTCGTGGTCATCGGCATCGGCGGCTCCTATCTGGGTGCCAAAGCCGTGCTCGAGGCCATGAGCGACAGCTTCGGGCTGCTCCGCAAGAAACGCACCGACCCCATCGTGCTCTTCGCCGGACAGAACATCTCCGAGGACTACGCCTACGAGCTCATGGAGGCTCTCAAGGAGTACAGCCTGGCCGTCATCGTCATATCCAAATCGGGCACCACCACCGAGCCCGCCATCGCATTCCGCCTCTTCAAGGCCGAAATAGAAAAGCGTTACGGCAAGGCCGAAGCGGCATCGCGCATCGTGGCGGTCACCGACAAGGCGCGCGGAGCGCTGAAGACCCTGGCCACCAACGAAGGATATAAGACCTTCGTCATTCCCGACGACGTGGGCGGCCGCTACTCGGTGCTCACCCCCGTGGGCCTGCTGCCCCTGGCCGTGGCCGGCGTCGATATCGCCGCATTCGTCAAAGGCGCCCAGGAGATGGAGCGCCAGACCGGCGAAGAGGTCCCCTACGAGCAGAACCTCGCCCGCCAGTATGCCGCAGCCCGCAACGCACTCTACCGCAAGGGATACAAAACCGAAATCCTGGCCAGCTACGAGCCCAAGCTGCAGTATGTTTCCGAGTGGTGGAAACAGCTCTACGGCGAGAGCGAGGGCAAGGACGGCAAGGGCATCTTCCCGGCCAGCGTCACCCTCACCGCCGACCTGCACTCGATGGGACAGTACATCCAGGACGGCGAACGCACCCTGATGGAGACGGTCATCAGCGTCGAGAAACCCGCCCACGAGGTGGTCATCGAAGCCGACGGCGAGAACCTCGACGGGCTGAACTTCCTGGCCGGCAAGCGCATCGACCAGGTGAACAAGATGGCCGAGCTGGGCACCATGCTGGCCCATGTGGACGGAGGGGTTCCCAACATCAAGATTTCGATTCCGGCCATCAACGAATACTACATCGGCGCCCTGCTCTACTTCTTCGAGAAGGCCTGCGGCATCAGCGGCTACCTGCTCGGCGTCAATCCCTTCAACCAGCCCGGTGTGGAGGCCTACAAGAAAAACATGTTCGCCCTGCTCGACAAGCCCGGCTACGAGGCCGAGAGCAAGGCCATCCGCGAACGGCTGGCGAAATAGCGGGCCGCACCTACTCTCCCGCCGCGGGCGGAAGAGCCAAAAGAGCGGGAGTCTATGAAAATCATAGACTCCCGCTCTTTTGCTTTTCCTCTCCGTCACGAAGAGCGTCTCGCCGTACACTCCCCTCTCTGCGCTACTCCTCGTACCCGAACCGGCGCAGCTGGCTGTCGGAGTTGCGCCAGTCGTCGTTCACCTTGACGAACAGCTGCAAGAAGACCTTCTTGCCGATGAAGCGCTCCAGCTCGAGCCGCGCCTCGGTTCCCACCTTCTTGAGCATGGCCCCCTTGCGGCCGATGACAATCGCCTTCTGCGACTCGCGCGAGACGTATATCGTGGCCGCTATGCGGTCGATGGACGGCTCCTCGCGGTACTCCTCGATGGAGATTTCGGTGCAGTAGGGAACCTCCTTGTCGTAGTTGAGGAATATCTTCTCGCGGATAATCTCCGAGGCGAAGAAGCGCATGGTCTTGTCGGTGAGCGCATCCTTGGGATAGTAGGGTTCGCCCTCGGGCAGATGCTTCAGGATGAGGTCGAACACCCCGCCCACGTTGAAGTTGTTGAGCGCCGACACGGGAGCTATCTCCGCTTCGGGCAGCAGGGCTTTCCACTTCTCGGCCAGCGACTCCAGCGACTGCTGGTCGGAGAGGTCTATCTTGTTGATGACCACGATGGCGGGGATTCCGCTCAGACGAATCTTCTCCACGATTTCGGCACTGCGGTCGCTCTGCTCCACGGTGTCGGTGACATAGAGTATCACGTCGGCATCGGTGATGGCCCCGCGCACGAACTTCATCATCGACTCCTGCAGCTTGTAGTTGGGCTTGAGAATGCCCGGCGTGTCGGAGTAGACGATTTGGAAGTCGTCGCCATTGACGATTCCCATGATTCGGTGGCGCGTGGTCTGCGCCTTGGAGGTGATAATCGACAGCCGCTCGCCCACCAGCGCATTCATCAGCGTCGATTTGCCCACATTGGGGTTGCCTATGATATTTACGAAACCGGAACGGTGTATCTTCTTCTCTTCCATTTTTCTACTGGTTTTCGCCCTCGTGCAGGGCGTTCCACAACAGGTCTTTCAGCTCCTGGATATGCAGCCCCGAAACCGACGAGATGAACAGGTGGGGCACTTCCGGCGGCAGGTGGCTCTCCATCTCGGCCATCATCGTCCGGTCGAGCATGTCGCTCTTGGTGATGGCCAGCAGGCGCCGCTTGTCGAGCAACTCCGGGTTGTACTGCGTCAGTTCGTTGAGCAGCACCTCGTATTCGCGCCGCGGGTCGTCGCTGTCGGCCGGAATCATGAACAGCAGGATGGAGTTGCGTTCGATATGGCGCAGGAAACGGATTCCCAGCCCCTTTCCCTCGTGGGCACCCTCGATGATGCCCGGAATGTCGGCCATCACGAACGACTTGAAGTTGCGGTACTCCACGATGCCCAGATTGGGTTCGAGGGTCGTGAAGGCGTAGTTGGCGATTTTGGGTTTGGCGGCCGAGACCACCGACAGCAGGGTGCTCTTGCCCGCATTGGGGAATCCCACCAGACCCACGTCGGCCAGTACCTTCAGTTCCAGGATGAAAGCCCCCTCGGCCCCCTCCTCGCCCGGCTGCGCATAGCGCGGTGCCTGGTTGGTGGCGCTCTTGAAGTGCCAGTTGCCCAGTCCGCCGCGACCGCCCCGGAGCAGCACCTGCTCCTCGCCGTCCTCGGTCACCTCGCACACCACCTCGCCCGTCTCGGCATCGCGGGCCACCGTGCCCAGCGGCACCTTCACGTAGATGTTTTCGGCATCCTTGCCGCTGCTGCGCGCGCCGTAGCCGTTCTCGCCGTCCTTGGCGAAGATGTGACGCTGGTATTTGAGGTGGATGAGCGTCCAGTACTGGCTGTCGCCCTTGAGTATGATGCTGCCGCCGTGACCGCCGTCGCCGCCGTCGGGTCCTCCCATCGCCACGAACTTCTCGCGACGGAAATGGGCCGACCCCGCGCCGCCGTGACCCGAACGGCAAAAAATCTTCACATAGTCCACGAAATTAGACGAAGCCATAAATCTCTGATATTAAAGTATTCGGCATGCCGCGACCGTCTCCGCCGCACGGAGCGTCCCGAGCCCCAGCCTCCGCAGGACCGGGTCCCTCTTCCGCCGCACGCTTTCCAGGGGGCAAAGATACGAATAAGCGAGAGCAAAAGCAAGTTCACTTGATTTTGCCGAGCGGAAGTATCTAAGACGAAGTCAAAGATACGAATAAGCGAGAGCAAAAGCAAACTCACCCCGTTTTGCCGGGCGGAAGTATCTAAGGCGAAATCGAAGCGGGCCTCAATCGCTCGCCGATGTTTTCCGTGAAGACGAGCGGGTGCCCCGCCCCGCTCGCCGGCCGCAGAGCCCGCCCGCAGCCGGGAAATGCGCCAGAACAGAAAGGAGAAGGAACAAAAAATGAAGTTTTTCTTGCAACAGTCCCGGCTTTTTGCTACATTTGTCTCAAACGAATCGCCGGGCGACCGCACGCCGGCTCATTGCCGACAGTGCTCTCGTCTTTCAGCGAATATCGCATATTCGTCTTGAGCTCTTTCGCGAAAGCAACCCTCCGGCTTTCGGCCGACAGTCTGCTCGTTTGTCGGCGGATGATATTCGGACAGCTGCTCTAAGCGAACCGCAAAAGCGAGCTTGAAAACATATTAGTTGTCCCGGCACGAACCCTCCGGCGGCCGCCCCGCCTGTCGCCGACCGCGGTTCCGCCCCCGATACACCCTCTGCACCGAATGTTCAAATAGAAAAATATAGTACCCCTCACCCCTCCCGCCGCCTCTCCGCGAGGCGTTTTCTCCACGACCATGATACGCTATTCAGTCCTGTTTCTATTCTGTATGGTCTGCACCGACGCGCTGCGGGCCCAGCAGACCTCCTCCGACTACTATCCCTACGACCCCTATCGGGAATCCGAAACCGAAATCCGCAGCGACGAAGAACTCTTTTTCATCCGCCCCGAAAACAGCCGTTACGGCGGCTACGCCTACCTCGCCTCCGACTTCGGATTCGTCCGGCTCCACCGGCGCGGATTCGACCACACCGCCCCTCTGTACCGCCTCGACGGCATTCACCTCGGCAGCCGCCTGTCGCCCTACCCCGACTACCGGCTGATTTCGGTCGTCGAACGCATCTGCACATCGGTGGTTCCGCTCGACGGACTGCGCATGCCCGCCGACGGCATCGGCGGTCTGGCCGGCGTGAGGGAGCTGTCGGCCTCGACCGCCGAGGCACTCTCCCGACGCAACGTCACCCTCTCGGCCACGGACGCCCGGTCGCGCTGGGGCGCACGGGTCACCCTCTCCGGAAAACCGGGCCGCAAATGGAGCTACGCCGCCGCGCTGGAGCGGCAGTGGGGGCGCGATGCCCACGTAAAGGGCGTATTCACCGACCGCAGCGCCGCGGCCCTGCTGCTCACCCGCAGCTTCGACTCCCTGAGCACCCTCTCGCTGCTCGTGGCCGCCGCACCGCAGAGCCAGGGCCTGCGCATGGCCTCCACCCGGGAGGCGTTCGACCTCTACGGCAGCAACCTCTACAATCCGGCCTGGGGCTACGACGCAGGCAAGGTCCGCAACTCGCGCGTGCGACGCGACCTGCGCCCCCTGGCCATGCTCTCGGCCCGCACGGCCCTCGGCCCCTCCACCCGGCTCTCGCTGGCCGCCGCGGTGCAGACCGGACGGCGCAGCCTCTCGGCGCTCAACTGGTACGACGCCGGCTCGCCCCTGCCCGACTACTACCGCTCCCTGCCCGGCTTCACGGGCGACGACGGCACCCTCGCCTCTCTGTGGCGCGAACACGGCCCGGTGACCCGCATCGACTGGGACGACCTCCGGCGCCAGAACGCGATGGGCTCCGGCAGCGCCGTCTACATGGCCGAGGAGCGGGTGGAGGAGCAGCTCAACCTGCAGGCGGCGGCCCTCTTCACCACCCGCACGGGAGAACGCACGCGGATAAACTACGGCCTGCGCGGACGCAGCGACCGTTCGACATTCTACAAGCGGGCCAAAGATATGCTCGGAGCCGACTATCTGCTCGACATCGACCAATACCTGACCGACGACGAACGCTACGGCGACAAATATCAGAACGACCGCTACACCGCAGGCCGGCAGGTCCGCCGCGGCGAGCGGTTCGGCTACCGCTACGACATCCTTCGGCGGGAGCTCGCCGCCGAAGCGGGCTTCCGGTACCGCGACCGCCGGATGACGGCCGAGGCGGGCGGACGCATCGGTGCGGTATCGCTGCGGCGCGAGGGGCACTACTGGAAAGAGAGCTATGCCGAGAGCGCCTCGGCCGGACGCAGCCGCGAACACTCGTTCACCGAATACCTTTTCAAGTTTTCGGCCGGCTACGCCCTCTCCATGCGCCACCGGCTGAGTCTCTCGGCCGCCGCCGAAGGGCAGGCCCCGCAGTACGACGACCTTTTCTACACCCCCGACTACTCCAACGACGCCCCGGACCGGGCCGGTGTCACCCGCACGCTGGGTGCCGAAGCCGGATACGCCTTTTCGGGCATCCGCATGACGGCGGGCGTGACCGCCTACCTCTTCGCCACCACCGACGGCCGCCGCATCCTGCGCTACTACGACGACCTCAGCTCCACCTACTCCGACCTGCTGCTGACAGGCGAAAAGAGCCTGCGCTACGGCATCGAGGCCTATGTCTCGGCCGACGTGAGCCCCTCCCTCTCCCTGGACGGGACCCTGGGCGCGGGACACGGCGAATGGCGTTCCGACCCCCGCGCCGACATCCTCTCCGACATAGACCACACCCCCACGGTGACCGACAGCCGCAGCTACATGACGGGCGTCCGCCTGCCTTTCATGCCCTCCTGCTCCGCCACGGGGCGGGTGTCGTGGCTGGGGCGCAGCTGGCGTCTGACCCTCTCGGCACGGTACGTGGCCGGCAGATACGCAGACCCCGACCCCGCACGGCGCATGACCCGCGTGGCCAACCTCGCCTCGTCGCCCGAACAGTTCGCCCAGTTCGTCTCCCAGGAGCGGCTGCCCGACGCCTTCACGCTCGATGCGACCTGCTCGAAATGGTTCTACATCGGCTCCCGACGGCTCTCGCTCTTTCTGGCCGTGAACAATCTGCTCGACCGGCGCGACATCGTCTACTCGGCCTACGAACAGATGCGGGTGCGCAAACGCGGCTCCGGAGTGAACCGCACCTATGCCATGCCCCAATCGAAATATCTCTATTCCTATCCGAGAACATACTACGTTTCACTCGGTTACACTTTCTGATGCCTATGAAACACCTGCTGACTCTCCTGCTGGCGACCGCGCTGCTCTCCGCCTGCGACTACGACACCTTCCGCGACTCCGCGCCGGAACCCGTCCCGGAGCCGGTCTCCAACGCCCCGATTTCCCTGCTCCGCCAGCACTACTACGACCGGAGTGTCCGCATCACGGAACCCATCGTCTTCTCCGGCATCGTCACCTCGAGCGACCGGGCCGGCAACTTCTACCGCACGCTGGTCGTCGAAGACGAAAGCGGAGCCGTGGAGATTCGAGCGGGACTCTACGACCTGCACAACCTCTTCCCCACGGGCCACCGGGTGGAAATCGCCGCACAGGGGATGGTAACGGGATACCGCCTCGGCGTGATGCAGCTCGGCCGCGCGGGCGACGACTGGAGCGCCCGCCCCTGCGACTACTTCCTCCACCGTCCGCAGCTCGAAGCCCATCTGCGGTGCAGCCTGCATGCCGAGCCGTTCGAGGCCGCCGAAATATCCCTCGCAGAGCTGAAAGAGGAGCTGTGCGGCCGGCTGGTGACCGTCCGCGGCGTCGCCTCCGACGCCGCGCCCCGCGCATGCTGGGCCCCCGCACCCGACCAGGCAGACAACTACTCGTACAACGGCTATCGCCTTTTCCGCGACGGAAACGGAGATTCGATAACCGTGATTACCAGCTCCTACGCCTCCTTCGCCGGACACCCCGTGCCCGAAGGGAGGCTCTCCCTGACCGGCATCCTCCTCTACGGAAGCGACGACTCGGGCCGAAAAACATTCCTATTGAAATTAAGAGATGAAAACGATGTTCGCAAAGATTAGCACGCTCCTGTGCGGAGTGCTCGCGCTGGGAGCCCTCTGCGGATGCTCCAAAAGCAGCAACCTGGAATACGGAGGGGAAGACTCCGGCGAAAAACCCGGCCGGCCGACGGGCGAGGTGTCGATTGCCTATCTCAAGTCGCTCTACGACCGCACGCCGCTGAGAATCGACCGCGAGCTGTATCTCCGCGGCCGCGTGGTGAGCAGCGACCGCTGCGGCAACTTCTACAAGACGCTGGTCGTAGAGGATGCTTCGGGCGGTATTCCGCTCCGCATCGACGATGCCCGCCTCTTCGAACGGTACTACGCCGGGGCAGCCGTCACCGTGCATTGCAACGGGCTGACGCTGGGCGCCTACGGCGGCATGCTGCAACTGGGCGGCGACCCGGCCGGCGGCTATCAGGTCGGCATGCTTTCGCCCCAGCAGGCCGCATCGCACCTCTCCGTCTCCAACGACCAGCAGGCGGAGCTCTCGCCCACGCTCCTCTCGCTCGACCAGACGGCTCCCCGACGGCTGGGCTGCCTGGTGGCATTCGACCACGTGGAGTTCCGGGAGACGGGCGTGGCCTGGTGCGAATCCGGCCTCGACACCGACCGCACGCTCATCGACCGGGAGGGGAACCGGCTCGTCGTCCGGACGAGCTCCTACGCCACCTTCGCCCGGCGCCCCCTGCCCTCGGGATGCGGCTACATCGAGGGGGTGCTCACCGTTTTCAACGGCACCTACCAGCTGGTGGTAGCGGACGACGACCACCTGCGGATGACCGGTCCGCGGTTCTGAGCCCTCACAGCCGTACGCGCCTTATCCACAGTTCGGCCATGCGCCGGTGACCGGCCGGGGTGGGATGGATGCCGTCCCATATCCAGTAAGTCTCCTTCGACGTCGCCTCCTTTCGCAGCAGCTTTTCGAACAGCTCGTCGTAGGGAAGATAGACCGCACCGTAATCCGCCGCTATCCGTTTCACGACGCTGGCGCAACGCTCCACCAGTTCCGCACGGAGCGCGAAATCGTCGCTGCCGCGCAGTTTGCCCACAGGAGCCACGAACGGAGCGCCGAGCACGATACGCACCTCGGGATTGGCCGCCCGGGCCCGGTCCAGTAGCGAACGGTAACGCCTCTCCCACCCCTCGAAATCGAACGGCTCGCCCGTCCCGCGCTGCAGGTAATAGTGCACGTCGTTGGTTCCCACCAACACCGACAACACGTCGGGCGCCAGCTCCACGACATCCTGCTGCCAGCGAGCCTCCAGATTCTCCAGCGTGTTTCCGCTGATGCCCCGGTTGAAAAATTCATACTCCCGACCGGGATAGGCGCTTTGATAATAAGTGGCGCACAGATACATGTATCCGCTGCCGTAGATGTGATTCATGTCGGTGTGGTTGCGCTCCGACGAGGGTTTGGAGCGTCCGCCCGCACTGCCCCAGTTCCCGTCCGTAATCGAATCGCCGATGAACACCACCCGCAATCCGCCCGCATAGGCGGAGAGGGTCATGCACAGCACCAGAACCGTTCCTGCCAATCTTCTTTTCATAGAGACTTCATTTATTCGATAAAAACATGATTTTCAACACTCTACGGCTCCGTCCGTCAGCGGAACAGGCTGTCGAGTTTTTCGTAAATCGCCGGATTCTCCGACCCGACACCGATAAGTTCGATTCGTCCCTGCGGATTTATCAACACCTGCGTGGGGTAGACTCCGATGGCATAGAGGGTTGCCAGACTGGCCGACGGAGGGGTCCCCGCGGGAACATACACGTTGAGCCAGGGCAGCGCATACCGCTCCATCGCCTTGCGCCACGCCTGCTCGCCGTCGTTGCAGGCGATGCCGACGACCTCGTAACGCCCCGCATAGCGGCTGTAATACTCCTTCATCTTCGGGAAAGCATCGAGGCACGCGCCGCACCACGAACCCCAGAAGTCGAGCACCACGTATTTTCCACGCAGCGCCGACAGGCTCACCTCGTTCCCGTCCGCACCCGCAAGCGCGAAATCGGGGGCCTCGGCCCCGACCCGAATCCGTTCCTTAGCGGCCGTCCACACCCGCCGGTACTCGGCTTGGCTCTCCTTGCGTTCGATGAGCGGAGCGAACAGCGAACTTCGCGCCGCCTCGCCCAGCAATGCGCCGCACTCCTCCACCTGCCCCTCCGGCACATTCGAAAAGACGATGCCGACTATCGGACTGTCGGGATTCGCACGCACGAAATCGACGAACACCTGCGACATCCGGTCTTTGTAACCGCGCAGCGTCTCTCTCGACACGCTGTCCCGGGCAATCTCCCCGCTGCGAATCCGCTCCGAATAGAGCGCCTCCTCCCGGGAAATCGGGTTCCAGCGGTTGAACAGCTCCGCCAGGTCCCGATTGCTCTGCGTCCCTCTCATGCGCGTCACCACGTAACCCTCCTCTATTTTCACATCGATTCTCACCTTTTCATCCCGGTCGAGCATGAAATTCACCTGCGCCTCGGGCCGTATGTAGGAGTAACCGGGCTTGCGCACGGCAGCCAGCTGAAGCGGAGACAAGGTGAAAAGAGTCGGCTCCTCCACCGCAATGTTCCCCTCGAAGCGGCCGTTGTGCGCAATGAGCGTATCATGACCGCGAGTCCGCTCGTTTGCCATCATGTCGCGCGCCGTCACATACTCCACCAGCAGCGTGTCGCACGTCAATCCCTCTATCCGCCCGCGGATGTTGCCGCTCTCCGGCCCGCAGGCCGCCAACAGAATCAAAACGCCCAAACAAAGATTTTTCATCGTTTCCATTGTCTTTTATTTTATCTATCGATAACGCGAAGCGCGAACTTCCGCACCGTTTTCCCGAGCCGGGCCAATCGGACAGGAGCCGGTCGAGCAAAAGCCGGTCAAGCACCCGAAAATCCGTAATCCGGATTCCGCATTCCCTCTCCCGTTTTACCAACAACCTTGCATTGCAAATTATTCTCACGCGAAGATATGAAAAAATCGGTCGAATGATACTCCGCCGCACCTGTTTTTCCGCTATTCGGACGCATTTATCGAAAAAAGCCACCCGCTTATCCGAAACACCCGACAAAAAAGCACTCTTCAATCGCACCGCCTTGCTGAGACCGGCCTCCTCCGGCACCCGCAATCCCAGCACCCGACAAAAAAAGCGTTCTTCAACCGCACCGCTTTGCTGAGACCTCCCTCCTCCGGCACCCGCAATCCCAGCACCCGACAAAGAAAAGCTCTTCAATCGCACCGCCTTGCTGAGACCTCCTCCTCCGGCACGGCATATACACAAAAAAAGGTCAGACCTTGCAGTCTGACCTTGAAGTGGCGGCTACCTACTCTCCCACGAGTAAACGCAGTACCATCGGCGCTAATGGGCTTAACTTCTCTGTTCGGAATGGGAAGAGGTGGAACCCCATCGCTATAACCAC
>JAGBHC010000020.1 GCA_017935625.1 Rikenellaceae bacterium
GTTGTCGATGAAGAAGAGAATGTCCCTGGGCACCCCCTCTTCGCCGCTGTCGCGGAACGATTCGGCCACGGTCAGTCCCGACAGCGCCACCGACTTGCGGGCTCCGGGGGGTTCGTTCATCTGTCCGAAAACCAGCGTGGCCTGCGAGTGGGCCACCTCGTCGTAATCGACCTCGGAGAGGTCCCAATGTCCCTGCTCCATGCTCTTCTTGAATTTCTCGCCGTAACGGATGACGCCCGATTCAATCATCTCGCGCAGCAGGTCGTTGCCCTCGCGGGTGCGCTCGCCCACGCCGGCGAAGACCGAGAATCCGTTGTGCTTCTTGGCGATGTTGTTGATGAGCTCCATGATGAGCACCGTCTTTCCCACGCCGGCGCCGCCGAACAGACCGATTTTACCGCCCTTCACATAGGGCTCCAGCAGGTCGATGACCTTGATGCCCGTATAGAGCACGTGCTGCGAAGTGGCCAGTTCGTCGAATTTGGGCGGTTCGCGGTGAATGGAGGCCGTGTGCGTGCGGTCCAGTCCGCGCATGCCGTCGATGCTCTCGCCCGTCACGTTCATCAGACGGCCCTTGATTTGGTCGCCCACCGGCATGGAGATGGGTCCGCCCAGGACCTTCACCGGCATGTGGCGCCGAAGACCGTCGGTAGAATCCATCGCGATGGTACGCACGGTGTGTTCGCCGATATGCTGCTGCACCTCGACAATCAGTTCCGCACCGTTGTCCCGACGGATGCTCATCGCCTCGTTGATGGCCGGCAGACGCTGCTTTTCCTCCGCATCGGGAAAATAGACATCGACCACCGGACCGATAATCTGGGATATGTATCCTTGTAACTGTGCCATAATATCGATTATTCTGTTTATTCCTTCGTTCTTTGGTTCCGTTCTCCATGCAAATCGCCCGCCGACTCCGCCGCTCGGGGAACAAAAACATCGTTCCGGGGCCCGACGGCATCGCTGCCGGCGCACCGGCGCCCCCTGCAGTTCGCCTGCGGACGCCGTTCGCGATTCGGTTGAGACAAAGATAGGAAATATTCGGAGAAGTGAAACCCGCCCCCGCCCGCAATTCGGGGCGGAATGTACTTTCCGGAGAAAAAAAGCGGCATTTTTCCCAATTGCGGGTAAAAGACGAGGGGCGGTATCCCCCTCCGTCCGATACCGCCCGCCGGCAAACGCCCCCCCTATTCTATCGCAGAATATCCCACGCCGTGAGCGCCAGCAGAGCCGGAGCGAGCGACAGGGCACGCTCGTCGGGATTGAAACGCGGCGTGTGGAGTTTTCCGCCGCCGTTGCCGCCCACGCCGCAGCGGAAAAAGAGCGAAGGCCACACCTGGGTGTAATAGCCGAAATCCTCGGCCGTGGGACGCAAGGCCAGTTCGAGGGTGTGCTCCGCGCCGAAAAGCTCCGCCGCCAGCCCCTTCACGCGCTGCGCCAGACCGGCATCGTTCACCACGCACGGATAGCCGCGGTCGATGTAGAGCTCCGCCCGCACACCGTGACGGGCCGCCACCTCCCGGCAACGGCGTTCTATCTCGGCCCGGGCCCGGCTGCGCAGCTCCTCGTCGAAGGTGCGCAGCGTTCCCTCCATCTCCACGCAATCGGGCACCACGTTGGTCGCGCCGTCGGCCACCACCCGTCCGATGGAGAGCACCAGCGGCACTTCCGGCTGGGGATTGATGTCCATCACCCCGTTGAGCGCGGTTATCAGCTCCGCGGCCGCCAGCACCGGGTCCTTCAGATTCGCACGCATGGCGCCGTGGCCGCCCACGCCCACCACTTTGATATAGAGTTCGTCGCTGGAGGCCATGTATTTCCCGCTGCGGAACCCGAAGGTTCCCGTCGGCAGCTCCGGGTCCACATGCTCGCCCACGCAGGCCGCAATCCGATACCCCTCGAAAAGATGCTCGCCGAGCACCAGCGAAGCCCCTCCGGGATTGACCTCCTCGCCCGGCTGAAACAGGCCGAAGACCGTGCCCTGCAACTCCCCGCGGCGGTCGTTGAGCAGCCTCAAGGCCCCGTAGAGAGCCGCCGCGTGCATGTCGTGCCCGCACGCGTGCATCACCCCTTCGTTGCACGAGCTCCACGCCGCGCCGCTCTGCTCGTGCAGCGGCAGGGCGTCTATGTCGGCCCGCAGAATCACCGCCCGCGACAGGTCGCCCCGCCCCTCGACGGTCGCCAGCACGCCCGTTCCCGCCACACGCCGGCAGGCGATGCCCGCCTCCCGCAGCCGGGCGAGAATGTAGTCGGCCGTCTGCGTCTCCTTGAACGAAAGTTCGGGATGGGCATGGAGCCGGCGGCGGAAAGCCACCGTATCGTCGAAAGCCGCCGCTGCGGCGGCGAGCAGGGAATGTTTCGGTTCGAAATCGTTCATCATCGGATTTTCATTTTGCCGGCCGCCGGGAAGCCCCGCCGCGGCCCCTGTTCATCGGAAAAGCGCTTCGGCGATTTTCACCACATTGTCGGTCTTCCCCATCGTATAGAAATGGAGTACGGGAACCCCCGCCTCGATGAGTTCGCGTCCCTGGCGGATGGCCCACTCGACCCCCACCTCCCGCACCTGGCGGTTGTCGTCGCACCGCTCCACCTCGCGGACCAGCTCTTCGGGCAAATCGACATGGAAGGTCTGCGGGAGCAGCGTCAGCTGCGCCTTGGTGGAGAAGGGCTTGATGCCCGGAATCACCGGCACCCCGATGCCGTACTCGCGGCAGCGCTCGATAAACGAGAGTATCTTGCGGTTGTCGAAGCTCATCTGGGTGACGATGTAGCTCGCTCCGGCATCGACCTTGGCCTTGAGCCACTTCATGTCGGTCTCCATGTTGGGCGATTCGGCATGTTTCTCGGGATAGCCGGCCACGCCGATGCAGAACTGCGAATGGTGGCACTCCTCCACCTCGCCGTCGATGAAATGTCCGCGGTTCATCTCCGCAATCTGGGTCACCAGCTCCGAAGCATGGCTCAACCCCTGGGGATGAGGCGCGAAGGTCCGGTCGCCGCGCAGGTTGTCGCCCCGAAGCGCCAGCACGTTGTTCACGCCCAGCAGGTCCAGGTCGATGAGCGCGTCCTCGATGTCGTAGCGCGACTGTCCGCCGCAAATCAGGTGCGGCACCGCCTCCACGCCGTAGCGCTTCATGATGGCGGCCGAGATGCCCACCGTGCCCGGGCGGCGCCTGACCACGTGCTTCTCCAGCAGGCCGCCCTCGCGTCCCACGTACTTGACCTCCTCGCGGTGATAGGTCACATTGATATAGGCCGGGTCGAAACGCATCAGGGGGTCTATGGCCCCGAACACGCCGGCCGTGCCGTCGCCCTTGAGCGGCGGGAGCAGCTCGAAAGCGAACCGGGTCCGCCCGCTGCGAAGCGCCTGGTCGATGATGTCTGTTATCTGCATTTTTGAAATCGCTGTGTCGTTTACAAATTCTGGGGCAATAGGACGACCATGCGCTCCCGGTCGATGCCGCGGCGGGCCGCGTAATCGAGCAGCTGCCGGTCATCTATCTTGCCCACCGAGAAATAGCGGATGTCCCGGTCGGCGAACATCATGCCGCACAGGGCCTCTCCGGGACGAATCATGTAGTTGTCGGTCAGTGTCATGCCGGTCGCGCTCTCCACGCCCAGCAGCTCGAACGCCTCGCGCTTGAGCGAATGGTCGGGCGAAGCCGGATAGCCGAAAGCCATCCTCAGGCCGCGGTACTCGCCGGCGACGATGTTGCGCGGGGTCAGCTCCGGGCCCGTTTCATAGCCCCACAGCACCCGCCTCACGAACGAATGGAGCACCTCGGCGAACGCCTCGGTCAGCCGGTCGGCCAGCAGTTTGGCCATGATGGCCTGGTAGTCGTCGCCGCTGCGGCGCAGCTCCCCGGCCAGCTCCTCCAGGCCGATGCCGGCGCTCACGGCGAAGAGCCCCACATAATCCTGCTCTCCGCTCTGCGCCTCTATCACGAAATCGGCCAGCGACAGGTTGGCCGCCTCCCCGCGCGACTGGTTGCGCAGCTGGGGCAGGCGCACGACGGTTCCGTCGCTGCCGCTCACCACGATGTCGTCGCCCTCCGATACGGCAGGGAAGATGCCCACCACCCCCTGAAGGCGCAGCGCCCCGCGCTCCTTGATTCGCTCCAGCAGCCGGCGGGCGTCGTCGTAGAGCCGGCGGGCCTGTTCGCCGTACTTGGGCGAGGAGAAGATGTCGGGCCAATGCCCCTTGATGCCCCACGACGAGAAGAAGAAGTTCCAGTCGATGAAGGGCTCCACCTCGGCAATGGGATAGTCGTCGAAGACCACCCTTCCCGTCCGCTGCGGCACGGTTATCCACTCCGGGCGCTTGACCCGGCGGGCCGCACGCGCCTCCTCGAGCGGACGCAGTTCGGAGCGGCGCTCCCTGAGGGCGAACAACTGTCGCTGGAAAGCCTGCGAATCCCTCACCTCGCGCACGTAGGCCTCGCTGTCGGGACCCAGCAGCCGCGAGAGAATCTTCACATTGGCCGAGGCATCGCGGCTCTGAACCACCACTCCCGAATAGGCGGGCGCGATTTTGACGGCCGTATGCATGGGCGACGTGGTGGCTCCGCCCACCACCACGGGTATCTTCATTCCG
The DNA here is from genome assembly GCA_017935625.1 of Rikenellaceae bacterium. Lineage (GTDB taxonomy): Bacteria > Bacteroidota > Bacteroidia > Bacteroidales > Rikenellaceae > RGIG9113. The sequence continues at coordinate 4,595 of JAGBHC010000020.1, forward strand.
CGGCGCTCCAGTTCGCGCACCACGTTTATCATCTCATCGAGCGAGGGGGTTATCAGGCCGCTCAGACATATCACATCGGCCCCCCACGCCGCGGCCTCGTCGGCGATGCGGTCGCTCTCGACCATCACCCCCAGGTCGCGGATGCGATAGCCGTTGCAGGCCATCACCACCGACACGATGTTCTTGCCGATGTCGTGTACGTCACCCTTTACGGTGGCTATCAGCACTTTGCCGCTATCGGGACTCTCGACGGCGCCCTCCTCGATGAAGGGGGTGAGCACACTCACCGCCCGTTTCATCACCCGGGCGCTCTTGACCACCTGCGGCAGAAACATCTTGCCCTCGCCGAACAGTTCGCCCACGCGCTCCATGGCCGGCATCAGCATCCGGTCGATGACCCCGAGCGGCGCCCCCAGCAGGCGGTAGGCCTCCAGGATGTCCTCCTCGATGCAATCGGTCACCCCTTTCATCACCGCATAGGCGATACGCTCCTGCAGCGGTTTGTCGCGCCACTGCTCGTGCCGCTGGGTTTCCGGCCCCTGCTCGCCGCTGCTCCGCAGCTCTTCGGCATAGGCGGCCAGCCGCTCGGTGGCGTCGCGGCGCCGGTTGAGCACCACGTCCTCGCACAGCTCCAGCAGGCGCGGTTCGATGTCGGAATATATCTGCAACATGGCGGGATTGACGATGCCCATGTCCATGCCCGCCTCCACGGCGTGGTAGAGGAACACCGAGTGCATCGCCTCCCTTATCCGGTTGTGTCCGCGGAACGAGAACGAGAGGTTGCTCACTCCGCCGCTCACCTTGCATCCGGGCAGGTTGCTCTTTATCCACCGGCACGCCTCGATGAAGTCGCGCCCGTAATTGTCGTGCTGCTCGATGCCCGTGGCCACCGACAGGATATTGGGGTCGAAGATGATATCCTCGGCCGGGAAGCCGTCGCCCGTCAGCAGGTCGTAGGCCCGGCGCGCCACCTCCACCTTGCGGTCGAACGTATCGGCCTGCCCCCGCTCGTCGAAGAGCATCACCACCGCGGCTGCGCCGTAGCGATGTATCATCCGGGCCCGGCGCAGCAGACTCTCCTCCCCCTCCTTGAGCGAGACGGAATTGACCACGCTCTTTCCCTGCACGCACCGCAGTCCGGCCTCCAGCACCTCCCACTTCGAGGAGTCTATCATGAAGGGGACCCGGGCGATTTCGGGCTCGGCCGCCGCCAGGTTCAGAAAACGGGTCATGGCCTGCACGCCGTCAATCATGCCGTCGTCCATGCACACGTCCACAATCTGGGCGCCGGCCTCCACCTGCGCCCGCGCCACGGAGAGCGCCTCCTCGTAGCGGTTCTCGCGAATCAGCCGGGCGAATTTGGCCGACCCGGCCACATTGGTCCTTTCGCCCACGTTGATGAAGTTGGCCTGCGAGGTGACCCGCAGCGGCTCCAGTCCGCTCAGGCACAGCTCCCGGCGCCGATGCGGCAACGGCCGCGGGGCGTAGCGGGGAACGATGCGCGCCACCTCGGCGATGTGCCGGGGCGTGGTTCCGCAACATCCGCCGATGATATTGACCAGTCCCTGCCGAAGATACTCCTCCACATCGGCGGCGAACATCTGCGGCGTCTCGTCGTAACCGCCCATCACGTTGGGCAGACCGGCGTTGGGGTGCGCCGACATACGGCAGTCGGCCACCGCAGCCAGACGGGCCAGATAGGGCCTCAGCTGACGGGCCCCGAACGCGCAGTTGAAGCCCACCGACAGCAGGTCGGCATGCGAGACCGAGACGTAGAACGCCTCCACGGTCTGTCCCGACAGGGTGCGTCCGCTGGCGTCGGCCAGCGTGCCGGAGAGCATGACGGGGATACGCCCGCCGCGCTCCTCCCGCAACCGGTCGATAGCCCAGAGCGCCGCCTTGGCGTTGAGCGTGTCGAAGACCGTCTCGATGAGCAGCAGGTCGGCGCCTCCGTCCAGCAGGCCCCGCGCCTGGTCGGCATAGGCCTCCGCCAGCTGCACGAAAGTCACCTCGCGGGCCGCCGGATTGTTCACGTCGGCCGAGATGGAGGCGGTGCGGTTGGTGGGACCCATGGAGCCCGCCACGAAACGCGGTTTCGAGGGGTTGGCCAGCGTGAATTCGTCCGCCGCGCGACGGGCCGTGCGGGCCGCCTCGCGACTGATTTCGTAAGCCAGGTCGCCGAGCCCGTAATCGGCCAGCGAGATGGCATTGGCATTGAAGCTGTCGGTGGAAACGATGTCGGCGCCCGCCCTCAGATAGGCCCTGTGAATCTCGCCTATCACCTCCGGAGCCGTCAGCGCCAGCAGGTCGTTGCACCCCTTGAGCTCCGTCTTCCACGCGGCGAACCGCTCGCCGCGGTACTCCTTCTCGCCCAGCGCATATCCCTGTATCATGGTGCCCAAACCTCCGTCGAGCACCAGGATACGCTTCTCCAACTCTTCGTATATGGAATATTTTACCATGATTTTCCCTTCTTCTTTTTCCGTACGCAGGCTACCGTTCCCTTATCTCCACCTCGAACAGTTTGCCCCAGTTTTTGCCCGTGACGAAAATGCGTCCGTTTTCGCGGTCCCAGGCGATGCCGTTGAGCACGTCGGTCCCGGGGCCGTAGTCGCTCCGCTGAAGCAGCCCGCCGAAATCAATCTCGGCGGTCACCCGTCCGCTTTCGGGGTCGATAATCACCACCGTATCGGTCAGGTAGACATTGGCCCAGATGGCTCCGTCCACCCACTCCAGCTCGTTGAGCATGTTCTGGGGCCGCCGCCCCCGGGTGACGCGAATCGTGCGCTCCACACGGAAGTCGGCCGGATTGACCACCCGGATGACATCGGTGCCGTCGCTCATGTAGAGCTTCCGTCCGTCGGTGGTCAGTCCCCACCCTTCGCCCGAATAGCCCATCTCGTCCACCTTGTCCAGCGTGGCGGCGTCGTAGACCAGCGCCTTGCCCTCCATCCAGGTGAGCTGGTAGATGCGTCCGTCCACCTCGGCGGCGCCTTCGCCGAAGAGATTCTTCGGCAGCTCCACCCTCTGTTCGCTCTCCCCCGTGGCCAGATTCACCCGCCTGAGACTCGAGAGGCCGTACTGGCCGGTGCTCTCGACCAGCCTGCCGTCCTGCCAGTAGAGACCCTGCGTGTAGGCATCGGTGCGGTGAGGATAGACCGCCTTGACGGTATAGGTATAGGATGCGGGCCCTGCGGGACGGGCCGCAACGGTCTGCTGCGTCCGCCCGCTCCGCTCTGCGTCGCCTCGTCCGCCGCACGAAACCGCAACCGCCGAAAACAGAAGAACCAATAGGATAGAGTTCATAAAAATTCGCGCTTTTGTTGGGACAAAGGTACAAAAAAATAGTATCTTTGCGCTTCAGAAACGACTAAAACAGGTTGAGACCATGCTGACAATAAAACAAATCAGAGAGAATCCGCAGCGTGCTGCCGAACGGCTCGCCGTGAAGGGAGTGGACGCCGCACCGGTCATCGCGAAGATAGAAGAGCTCGACGACCTCCGCAAATCGCTCCAGAATCAACACGAAGCGTTGCTCTCCGAGCAGAACGCGATAGCCAAACAGGTGGGCGCGCTCTTCGCCCAGGGCAAACGAGAGGAGGCCGAGGCCGCCAAACAGCGCACCGCCCAGCTCAAGGAGAAATCCAGGGAACTCGACGAACGGCTGCGTGCCGTCGTGGCGGAACTGAACGCCGCCATCGTCGCCCTGCCCAACTTCCCGGCCGACATCGTGCCCCACGGCAAGACCGCCGAAGACAACCTGGTGGTGAAACTCGTGAACGACGTTCCCCCCCTGCCCGAAGACGCCCTGCCCCACTGGGAACTGGCCCGCAAATACGACATCATCGACTTCGAACTGGGCGTGAAGCTCACCGGCGCCGGATTCCCGGTCTACAAAGGCAAAGGCGCCGCCTTGCAGCGTGCGCTCATCAACTTCTTCCTCACCCGCAACACCGCCGCCGGATATCTGGAAATCGAACCGCCCATCATGGTGAACGAGGCATCGGGATTCGGAACCGGACAGCTGCCCGACAAGGAGGGACAGATGTACCACGCCACGGTCGATAACTTCTACATGATTCCCACCGCCGAAGTGCCCGTCACCAACATCTACCGCGACGTAATCATCGACGAAAAGGATTTCCCCGTCAAGATGACCGCCTACACCCCCTGCTTCCGCCGCGAGGCCGGCTCCTACGGCAAGGACGTGCGGGGTCTCAACCGCCTGCACCAGTTCGACAAGGTGGAAATCGTGCAGATTGCCCACCCCGACCGCTCCTACGAAGCGCTCGACGGCATGGTGGCCCACGTGGAGAGCCTGGTCAAGGAGCTCGAACTCCCCTATCGCATCCTGCGTCTGTGCGGCGGCGACATGAGTTTCACTTCGGCCCTCACCTACGATTTCGAGGTCTACTCCGAGGCTCAGAAGCGCTGGCTGGAGGTGTCGTCGGTTTCCAACTTCGAATCGTTCCAGGCCAACCGTCTCAAGCTGCGCTACCGCACCGCCGACAAAAAGACCCAGCTGGCGCATACGCTCAACGGCAGCTCGCTGGCCCTGCCCCGCATCGTGGCCGCCCTGCTCGAGAACAACCAGACCCCCGAAGGCATCCGCATCCCCCGGGCGCTGATTCCCTTCACAGGATTTGATATTATAAAATAAATCGCTATATTTGCATTGCATTACAAACTTTAAAAACGGAATTTATCATGACTTACAAAATTGGTGATGCTTGTGTTGCATGCGGCACCTGCATCGACGAATGCCCGGTAGGGGCTATCTCTGAGGGCGATATTTACGTAATCGACCCCTCTGCCTGCACCGATTGCGGTACCTGCGCAAGCGTTTGCCCTTCGGAGGCTATCCAGCCCGAATAGGCCCGGAACCTGCCGGTCGCCGGCAACCCCGGCAACCGAAAAAAGAGCGAACGACGGACTTCCATCCGTCGTTCGCTCTTTTTGGTCGCTACGCCCCACACGGGAGCGCCCCTTTTCCGGGTCGATAATGCACCCGCCCTACCGTCCGGCAGCGAGCCGGCGGGCCTTGTAGACGGCCACCGCCTCGGCTATCGACCGCAATCCGAACTGCGACGGGTCGAGCGCCTCCGGCTCCACCGCCAGCAGTTCGGCCACGTCGTCCTGCGGACGGCACCCCTCGAACGACCCGGTGCGGGCCTCGAAAATCAGGTCGGTGGTGTGCACCTCGAAGCCCGAATAGGGATAGATGTTGTGCCGCGAAAAGAGATAGCGCAGCGACTCAATCTCCAGCCCCGTCTCCTCCATCACCTCGCGGTGAACCGCCTGTTCGACCGTCTCGAAGCAATCGACGAACCCGCCGGGCAGGTCCAGCGTACCGGCAGCGGGTTCGAACGCCCGGCGCGACACCAGCACACGCCCCTGCGGGTCGGTAATGAAACAGGCGACCGCGCTCGACGGATTGAAATAGTAGACAAATCCGCACTTCAGGCAGCGGTTCGACTTGCCGTTGTTGGGGCGGAACTCGCCGCCGCAGCGCGGGCAATAAATGAAATCGGCCAGCGGATGGGGATGTGCGCCGCTCCGCTCCGCAGCGCCCCCGCCGGTCGTTCCGGCCGCTTCAGAAACATCGCGGGCCGTCTCGTTCTTGCGTTCTTCCATCTCGAAAACTCTTTTTATCGAGGCAAAAATAACCAATCGCCGCGTCAAAAACAACCGGCGGGAACTTCTTCGGGCAGCCCGACAGGCAGTCCGCCGCCGTCCGCAGAGCGGCGGAAGGGGCAATACTCCGGGCATCCGGCCTACGGAGGCCGCCGGCACCGGCTTACGAATAATTGCCGGACACCTCTTTCGCATTACGATTTACAACCGAATCGGGGACTTTGCTTGCTACCTGTCAGAAGCGGAAGAAAAACCGGTTTCCGGGTTAGGTTTTCACTCCGGAATCCGCTACTTTTGTTACCCGTCGAAACAAGAGAGACAACCTTTTATGAAGCATACCCAGCATGAAAGAGCCACGTTCGGCAGTTCGCTCGGCGTGATACTCGCATCGGCCGGCAGCGCCATCGGCCTGGGCAACATCTGGCGTTTCCCCTACGAAACCGGACAGAACGGCGGAGCCGCCTTTCTGCTCATCTACATCCTCAGCGTGCTGCTGCTCGGCCTGCCGGTGCTGATGACCGAATTCTTCATCGGCCGCGCCGCCCGCAGCAATCCGGCCGGCGCCTTCCGCAAACTGGCTCCCGGCTCCCACTGGCAGCTGGTGGGATACAACGGGGTGCTGGCCGCCGTGCTCATCCTCGGCTTCTACGGCGTGGTAGCCGGCTGGACGCTCGAATACATCTGGCAGTCGCTCGACGGAACCATCGCCGCCACCGGAAGTTCGGAGGCCTTCACCCGCGATTTCGAAAACTTCAGCTCCTCGCTGTTCCGCCCCGTGCTGTGGATGGCCGTCTTCATGATAATGACCCATGTCATCATCGTCTCGGGAGTCAAGAAAGGCATCGAAAAGTATTCGAAAATCATGATGCCGCTGCTGTTCGTCATCCTGCTCGTGCTCTGCCTCCGGTCCGTGACCCTGCCCGGAGCGGTCGCGGGGCTCAGATTCCTGTTCAAGCCCGACTTCGGCAAAATCACCTCCGAGGTGGTGCTGAGCGCCGTGGGCCAGGCATTCTTTTCCATCAGCGTGGGCATGGGGTGCATGATAACCTACGCCTCCTACTTCGGAAAAGAGACCGACATTCAGAAGACCGCCCTGCAGGTGACCCTGCTCGACACGCTGGTCGCCGTCATGGCCGGGGTCATCATCTTCCCGGCAGCGGCCAGTTTCGGCATCGCCACCACCAAAGGTCCCGAACTGGTATTCATCACCCTGCCCAACATCTTCCAGCAGATGCTGCTGGGCTCGGTGTGGTCGGCCATCTTCTTCCTGCTGCTGGCCATCGCCGCCCTCACCTCCACCATCTCCATCCACGAGGTCATCACCGCCTACGTCAGCGAACACTACCGCATGAGCCGGCGCAATGCGGCCCGGACGGTGACGGCCATCGTGACGGCACTGGGCATCGTGGCCTCGCTCTCGCTGGGCGTGTGGAGCGGCTACAAGGTGTTCGGGCTCACCCTCTTCGACCTGCTCGACTACGTCACGGCCAAAATCATGCTGCCCCTGGGCGGCATGTTCACCTGCATCTTCGTCGGCTGGCGCATCGACCGCACCCTGCTGCACGACGAAATGACCAACCACGGCACGGTCCGGTTCTGGATGTTCCGCCTCTTCGTCTTCATGATAAAGTACATCGCACCGATAGTCATCGCACTGGTCTTTCTCAACGAACTGGGTGTATTCGGAAAGGCATAGGCCCCTTCTCACGAGGCCCCCGCTTCCTCGAGGCCCCCGCTTCCTCGCCGCCCCCGACAGCCCCACAGCCCGACAACAGGCGCTCTGACGCAATTCCGAACAAAAAATCCCGAACAAAAAAGGGTGTCCGTTGCCGGACACCCTTTTTCATTCGTTACGGGAACCCCACCGCATTACGGCCCCTACCGGCTCACTTCGCGCCGGTTGTGCAGGGCATGGGCGATGGTCAGTTCGTCGGCGTATTCGATTTCGTCGCCGAACCCGATGCCGCGTGCAATCGTGGTGACCTTCAGGTCGGGGAACTGCTTCAGCTTGTTGAGCAGATAGAAGAGCGTGGTCTCGCCCTCCACGGTCGTGCTCACGGCGAGAATCACCTCCCTGATGCCGCCGCGGGCTATGTTCTCCAGCAGCAGGTCGATTTTCAAATCGCTCGGGGCGATGCCCTGCATGGGGCTTATCACACCGCCCAGCACATGGTAGAGGCCGTTGTACTGCCGGCTGTTCTCTATCGACATCACATCGCCCACCTGCTCCACCACACAGACCGTGGAGCGGTCGCGGGCCGGATTGGCGCATATCGGACACAGCTCCTCGTCGGAGAGGTTGTTGCACCGGACACAGTAGCGTATCTCGTTGCGGAAGCGGGTCATCGCCCCGGCCATGTCGCCCACCTGCTCGCGTTCCATCCTCAGCAGGTGCATCGACAGCCTGAGAGCCGTCCGGCGGCCTACTCCGGGGAGTTTGGCCAACTCGCCCACCACATCATCCAAAAGTTTCGACATCGTCTCTTCTCCTTACCGTCTTACCTTTGTGTCAATCTATCGTCTCTATCGACGAAGCGAGAATCCACCCCTTGTTTCCGTCGGCGATGGTTATCTCCCGCCACTCGTTGAGCCGCTCGATTACCTTCACTTTGGTTCCCTCGTGCAACACGAAGATATCCTTGCTCGAGACGTCGGGCGAACTCTTGACCGGAGCCGCCGAGGCCATCACCACGGCGAAGCTGCCGTCGCGGGACTCCCGCTTTCCGGCGCTCGAAAAGGCCACGCACACCGCAAATAGCACCAGGCACGCCAGCGCCCCGTAGAAGCCCGCCTTGCGGAGCCCCAGCCCCCGGGCCAGCAGGAACAGCGCCAGCGCCGCCAGCCCCGAAGCGAACAGCACGATGGACCACACGGCCCAGGCGTTGCTGCTCATGGTCCCCCTCAGAGTCCGAATCCAGGTCTTGAAAAAGAACTCGGGCACCGCCTCGATATTGTCTTTCACATAGCCGTTGGCCACCGCCAGGTTGTGCCGGATGTCCTCGTCCGAGGGAGCCAGCTTCTGGGCCTTGTTGTAGTAGAGAACGGCCTTTCCTATCTCGCCGTTCTTGAAATAGGCATTGGCCAGGTTGTAATAGAGCTTGTGCCCGGCGTACCCCATTCTCACGATGGAGTCGTACCCCTCGATGGCGCTCCGGTAATCGGCGTCGATGTATGCCTGATTGGCCTTGTCCCACAACGCTCCGGGCTCTCCGGCCGCGAACGAGGGCGCCCCAAGCCCAATCATCGATATCAAAAGCAACACGTATTTTCTCATCGTCTACCTACTTTTTGATTACGGACTCCATTTTCGAAATTATCTCCACGCCCGCCAAATAGATTTCCTGCATCTGGGTGGAGGCTCCGGGCGAATACTGCGCCATCTCGCACTCCGAAATCACCTCGATGAAGCGGTTTATGCACTCCTCGGCGATACCCCGCCCGCCGAGCACCGTGCGGACATTCTCTTTGGTGAGGTCCGCCACGGGAATGTTGAGCTTGTCGCCCATGTAACCCCACAGCGCCCGGAGCATCTCCTCGTGGAAACCGCGCGGATTGCCCTCGCGCATATACTGTCCGGCGGTCCGGAACCGCTGCAAGGCCACCTTGTTGGCCCGGCGCCCCTTCATGAGCGAGACGTTCTGCAGCTCCTTCATGCGCTTTTTCAGCGACACGAACGCCGCGACGAACAGTGCGCCAATCAGCACCAGCAACCCGAAATAGAGGCCGCTGCCCATCAGGGTCTTTCCCCGCAGCGCGAGGTGGGCGGGCCCCACCTTGATGAAGCGGATGTCCTGTCCCAGAATTTTGAGGTCCTCCTTGGAGATGCCGCTCACGATGCCCCGTCCGTCGGACGACGCGCCTCCGCTCTTGTCGGCCGCCACGTGTACCGTCAGCCGCCGGGTCGAAAGCGTCACATACTGCGCCAGCTCGGGATTGAAGTAGGTGAACTCCACCGGCTCGACGGTATACTCGCCCTCCGCCCGGGCGATGAACGGATACTCGAACTGTCTGTATCCCGTAATTCCGCCGCTGCCCGCATTCAGGCTCTCGGTCGTCTTGACGTTGTACTGCTCGAAGGAGGTGGGCAGCTCCAGTTTCGGCGCCTGCACCAGCGGCAGATTGCCCGTGCCGCTGATTTTGAGCATGTAGGTCGCCGCCGAATTGGCCGCGATGTCATCCGCCGGGTATTCGGCATCGAGCGAGAACTTGCCCACCGCGCCGTTGAAGCTCTCGGGAGCCCCGGCCGGCAACTCCTTGACGTTAATCTTCACCGGCCCGGCCGAAACGGTCTTCTGCACCTCCTGGATGTCGGGGCCGCCGCTGAAGAAATCGTCGAAGATGGTCTGCCGCTGCGGCTGGGTGACAATCTGCGCCACGGCCACCAGGTCGAACCGCTCGATGAAGAGCGTGCCGGCCTGCTGGGGATAGAGCAGATACTCGCGGATGACTATCGAATTGTAGACCTTGTTGTTGTAGGCCTCCTGCTGCCAGCGTTGCGCCGAGTTGTCCATCTCCTGGGTCCAGAATCCGTTGAACGCCGGATATTTGGCACTCTCCACGCTGCTCAGCGGCAACCGCGTATAGAGTTTGAAAGCGGCCCGCACCGGCTGTCCCTTGTAGACATTGGTCTTGTCCACGACCACCCGCACGAAGATGTCGTCCTGCGAGATGGCGGTGCGGTTCTGCTGCGGAGCCGCCGCAGCGCCCTCGGGCCGGGTTCCCTCATCGACCACCTCGATGCTCAGCGGCCGCGTCCTGTAACTCTTGCCCTCTACGGTGGCTTCGGCCTCCGACACGGTGAATTTACCGGGGGTGTTGCCAATCAGCACGTAGATATAGGAATAGGTCACCGACGTGGTGGTGTTCCCGTTCATCACGCTCATGTTGCTGCTGCGCGACACGGTCGGCCCAGCAATCACCTCGAACCCTTCGATTCGGGGCGGGGTGAAGGCATCGGGTTTGGCATTGAGCGAAAACTCGACCTTGAACACCTCTCCCGCCGCAACGGCACCGGGAGCCAAAGCCTCGAAAGCCACCTTCTGAGCCAGGGCCACTCCCCAGCTCATCACCATCAGCAGGGTGAGAATCAAATATTTGTTCAGTCTGTGCATATAATACGCTTACCGTAAAAATCCAACATTCGCAGAAAACCCGCTCCTCCCCGGGAGCCGGTCCTCCCGGCACCCGCCACGGGCAAACCGCCGGGCCCGTTCTCCACGCCCGCCGGCAGACCGCAGCCGCCGCAGGCTGCGCGGGTTCGGCCGTGCGCCGTCCCGCCCGCTCGCACAGGGCCCCACACCGAAAATCGCGGAGAGAGGAACCCGCCTCTCTCCACGACAATCCGATTCGGAAACTCCGATTCTTTCAAATACCGCCTCTATCCGCGAACGGACGTCGGAACACTCTTAGTGTTTGAAGTCGGCAAAAAAATCGTTGCCCTTGTCATCCACGATGATGAATGCCGGGAAGTTCTCCACATAAATCTTGCGCACGGCCTCCATGCCCAGTTCGGGGAAGTCCACCACTTCCACGCTCTTGATGCTGTTCTTGGCCAGAATAGCCGCGGGACCGCCTATCGAACCGAGGTAGAAGCCTCCGTACTTCTTGCAGGCATCGGTCACCTGCTGGCTGCGGTTGCCCTTGGCCACCATCACCATGCTGCCGCCCAGACTCTGGAAGAGGTCCACGTAGGGGTCCATACGCCCGGCCGTGGTGGGGCCGAAGCTGCCCGAAGCCATGCCGGCCGGCGTCTTGGCCGGACCCGCATAGTAGACGGGGTGTTTCTTGAAGTACTCGGGCATCGGTTTGCCCTCGTCAATCATCTGCTTGATGCGGGCATGGGCGATGTCACGTGCCACGATAAGCGTACCTTTCAGATTGAGGCGCGTCTTGATGGGATACTTGCTCAGGATTTCGCGCACCTTGTCCATGCCTTCGTCGAGGTCTATCTCCACGGCCGGGGCCATCATGGGAGCCACCGCGGGCAGGAAACGCGCCGGATTCTTCTCCAGCTGCTCGAGCCAGATGCCCTCTTCGTTGATTTTCGCCTTGATGTTGCGGTCGGCGCTGCAGCTTACGCCGATGCCCACCGGGCAGCTCGCCGCATGACGGGGCATGCGTATCACCCGCACGTCGTGCACCAGATACTTGCCTCCGAACTGGGCGCCCACACCGCTCTGACGGCAGATTTCGAGCACCTTCTCCTCCCACTCCAGGTCGCGGAAGGCGCGTCCGCCCTCGTTGCCGCTGGTGGGCAGGTGGTCGAAATAGCCGGCCGAAGCCTTCTTCACCGCAGCGAGGTTCGCCTCGGCGGAGGTGCCGCCCACCACCACGGCCAGGTGGTAGGGAGGACAGGCCGAAGTGCCCAGGTCCTTGATTTTCTCCCTGATGAAGCGGGTCAGCGACTCCTCGTTGAGCAGCGCCTTGGTCTGCTGGTAGAGGAAAGTCTTGTTGGCCGAACCGCCGCCCTTGGTGATGAACAGGAACTTGTATTCGTTGCCGCGCGTGGCGTAGATGTCGATTTGGGCGGGCAGGTTGTTTCCGCTGTTCTTCTCCTCAATCATGGAGAAGGGCACCACCTGCGAATAGCGCAGGTTGCGGTCGCGATAGGTCTCGTAGACGCCGCGGCTTATCGCCTCGGCATCGTCGGCACCGGTGTAGACATCCTCGCCCTTCTTGCCGATGGCGATGGCGGTTCCGGTATCCTGACAGGTGGGGAGCTCTCCTTCGGCCGCCACCACCTGATTGAGCAGCATGGTGTAGGCCACGAACTTGTCGTTGTCGGTGGCCTCGGGGTCGTTCACAATCTTGGTGAGCTTCTCCAGATGTGCGCTGCGCAGATAGAACGACACATCGGCGAACGCCTCCCGGGAGAGGAGTTCGATGCCCTTGGGGTCGATATTGAGAATACGGCGTCCGCCGCACTCGCTGACACTTACGTAGTCTTTGGTCAGGAGTCTGTACTCCGTGGTATCCTCTCCCAGCGGGAAAGGTTCCTGATACTTGAATTCCGACATGGTTTGCTGTTGTTATTATGTTGTTTATCGTTTCATTCCTTCGTTCCGTCCCCGCTTTCCGGCTTCGGGACCGCCCCTCGCAGCGCCCTTCCCGGCGGCCGGCGACGGCCGGCGACGGCCGCAGCCGCGGCGGCGCCTTATCGCAACCGCAAAGATAACTATTTTCTTGCGACCAAATATAGCGCCAACGATAAAAAAGCTCGATTTTTGTATCCTTTTTTCAGCCTGCGATGAGACGTATATCTAAAAAAAGTCGTACTTTTGTAGAGTTTTTTTTCAATTGCCCGCCCGCGCCCGGGAATCGGCGGGAAGGCAATCGCGGTTTGGACGATTTTTAATTACTACAAAATAGTTGATTATGGTATCTTACAAGGAACTCGGTCTGGTGAACAGCAAAGAACTGTTCGCCAAGGCCATTGCCGGCGGTTACGCGATTCCGGCATTCAATTTCAACAACATGGAGCAGATGCAGGCCATCGTGCAGGCTTGCGTCGAGACCTCTTCGCCCGTGATTCTGCAGGTGTCGAGCGGTGCCCGCAAATACGCCAACCAGACCATCCTGCGCTACATGGCCCAGGGTGCGGTAGAGTATGCCAAGGAGCTGGGCAAGAACATCCCCATCGTACTCCACCTCGACCACGGCGACAGTTTCGAGCTCTGCAAGTCGTGCATCGACATGGGCTTCTCGTCGGTCATGATTGACGGTTCGTCGCTGCCTTACGACGAAAACGTGGCCCTCACCAAGAAAGTGGTGGAGTATGCCCACGCCCACGACGTGACCGTAGAGGGCGAACTCGGCGTGCTGGCCGGCGTGGAGGACGAGGTTTCGGCCGAGCACCACACCTACACCCGCCCCGAAGAGGTGGAGGACTTCGTCAAGAAGACCGGCGTGGACAGCCTCGCCATCTCCATCGGCACCTCGCACGGCGCCAACAAGTTCAAGCCCGAGCAGTGCACCCGCAACGCCGACGGCGTGCTGGTTCCGCCCCCCCTGCGCTTCGACATCCTCAAAGAGGTGGAGAAACGCATCCCCGGCTTCCCCATCGTGCTCCACGGCTCGAGCTCCGTTCCCCAGGACATGGTCGCCATCATCAACAAATACGGCGGCGCACTCAAGGACGCAATCGGCATTCCCGAGGACCAGCTCCGCGAAGCGGCCAAATCGGCAGTCTGCAAAATCAACATCGACTCCGACGGCCGTCTGGCCATGACCGCTGCCGTCCGTGAGATTATGGCCACCAAGCCGGCCGAATTCGACCCCCGCAAATACCTGGGTCCGGCCCGCGAATGGCTCAAGAAGCTCTACATGCACAAGGTCGTGAACGTACTCGGCTCCGCCAACAAGGCCTAACCGACCGTTCCGTCCCCCCTTTTGCAAGGCCGACTCTCCGCAGTCGGCCTTGTTTCGTTCGGGCCCGGGTGCGAACCGCCCCTTCGCCGGACGCCGCTCCCCGCATCCGCTCTCCGCACTCACCGGCTGGTCATTTCGTAGTAGCACTGGTTGTAGCTGAAGTCGCGCACCTCGTCGTGCGTGGCGACCCGCACCCGGGCCGTGGCCGGCAGCCGGCAGCCGAACTCGAAGCGGCGCATGTCCCGGCTGGCTACCTCCAGACAGAGAGCGCCGTCGCGCACCCCGTCGAAAATGCCCCACATGCCCCCGCGCCTTTCGCCCCAGTCGAAATAGTAGAGTTCGCCCACCCGGCAATCGACCTGGTCGGGACTCTCCATATATTTTCTTTCACGGGTGCGGATGTCGAGCAGTTTCGCCGCCAGCTTGAAAAAATCGCTGCCCGGCGTCGCTCCTCCGCTCAGGCAGCGGCAGTAGGTCTGATACTGGAGACCGAACAACGGTCTGATGTAGTAACTCCATATCCACTTGCGACATCTGTCGTGACGCCCGGGCTCGTAGAGCAGGTCGGTTATCTGTCTGATATGCCAGTTCCGGACGTTCAATCTCTCTTTTTTACTCATGGTCTTACTGTTTTCGGTGCTCAAAATTGCAATATTATCATGTACCCCACAAATAAAAAGGGATTAAACGATACTATTTTTAGCGTCCGGTACTTTATTTGCATCGACTCCCTGCGCGACGGGCCCGTCCGGCCCCGACGAGCGAACCGCAAACCAAAACCGAAAATGCCATGACCGAACACGAACTCTATCGGGCGGCCCTGCGCTACCACGCGCAGCAGAGACCCGGAAAAATAGAAATCCGTCCCACCAAGCCCTGCTCCACCCGCGAAGAGCTCTCGCTGGCCTACTCTCCGGGCGTAGCGGCTCCGGCGCTGGCCATCGCCGAAAATCCCGACGACAGCTACCTCTACACCGCACGCTCCAACCTGGTGGCCGTCGTCAGCAACGGCTCGGCCGTGCTCGGACTGGGCGACATCGGCCCCCTGGCCGCCAAACCGGTCATGGAGGGCAAGTGCATGCTTTTCAAAAAGATGGCCGACATCGACGCATTCGACATCGAGGTCGATGCCGCGGAGCCCGACCGTTTCGTGGAGTGCGTCAAGCTCATCGCCCGCACCTTCGGAGGCATCAACCTCGAAGACATCAAGGCTCCGGAGTGCTTCGAAATCGAACGGCGCCTGCAGCAGGAGCTCGACATTCCGGTCATGCACGACGACCAGCACGGCACGGCCATCATCACCTGCGCCGCCCTGATAAACCTGTGCCGCCTGACCGGCAAGGAGCTCTCGCGGCTGCGCATCGTGGTGAGCGGAGCCGGAGCGGCGGCCATCGCCTCGGCCCGGCTGTTCCTCAAACTGGGAGCCGACCGCCGCAACATCGTTCTCTGCGACAGCCGCGGCGTGGTGACCCGCTCGCGCGGCGACCTCACTCCCGAGAAGGCGGAATTCGCCACCGACGAACCCCTCTCCGGCATGGAGCTCGCCCTCATCGACGCCGACGTCTTCCTCGGCGTGTCGAAACCGGGCCTGCTCACCCCCGACATGATACGCACCATGGCCCAGCGTCCGCTGGTGATGGCGCTGGCCAACCCCGACCCCGAAATTACCCTCCGCGAAGCCCTCTCGGCCCGCAGCGACGTCATCTATGCCTCGGGACGTTCCGACACGCCCAACCAGGTGAACAACCTGCTGGGGTTCCCCTACATCTTCCGCGGAGCGCTCGACGTGCGGGCTTCGCGCATCAACGACGCGATGAAACTGGCCGCAGCCCATGCGCTCGCCGAACTGGCACGCCGCCCCGTCCCCGCGGAGGTGCGGCACATCTCGAACGACGAGAATCTCCGCTTCGGACCCGAATACCTCATCCCCTCCCCCTTCGACCCG
Source organism: Rikenellaceae bacterium (assembly GCA_017935625.1). Taxonomy (GTDB): domain Bacteria; phylum Bacteroidota; class Bacteroidia; order Bacteroidales; family Rikenellaceae; genus RGIG9113. Next base: position 20,541 of record JAGBHC010000020.1, read on the forward strand.
CGCCTCAGGGAGCACATCCCCGCCGCCGTGGCCCGTGCCGCCGTGGAGAGCGGCGTGGCCCGCACGGGCGACACGCGACAGCCCGCCGGGAAGGCCGGAAAATAGCGACGACGCCCCTTCAGGCCCCGTTTTTCGGCCCCGGTCCGGCCCCGAACCCGGATAAATGCGGAGCAGAAGCCCCTTTTTCGCAGCCGGAAAAAAGATTTTCCTTTTTTTCGACTACATTTGCAGATGAGACACGCTTTGCAAAATCATTCAACAACCAATAACCAATTATGAAGAAACTACTGTTTTTCGCCACGGCGCTCCTTTGCGGCGCCGCCGTGGAAGCCGCCCCGCTCTGGCTGCGTTATCCGGCCATATCGCCCGACGGCTCCACCATCGCGTTCTCCTATCAGGGAGACCTCTACACCGTGCCGGCAACCGGCGGCAAGGCCTTCCGGCTCACCGTGCACCCGGCCTACGACTACGCCCCCGTCTGGTCGCCCGACGGCAGGCAGATTGCCTTCGCCAGCGACCGCTACGGCAACTTCGACATCTTCGTAGTGGCCGCGACCGGCGGCCAGCCCGCCCGCCTGACCACCTTCTCGGGCAAGGAGACTCCCTATGCCTTCACGCCCGACGGCAAACGGGTCGTGTACGCAGCCCAGATACAGGACCCCGCTCGCAGCGCCCAGTTCCCCACCGCCTCGCAGACCGAGCTCTACTCGGTGGCGCTCACCGGCGGACGTCCGCGTCAGGAGCTCGCCTCCACGGCCGAGAGCATCTGCTACGCAGCCGACGGCCGTTCGTTCTACTATCAGGACAACAAGGGATTCGAAAACGCCTGGCGCAAACACCACACCTCCTCCATCGCCCGCGACCTGTGGCATTACGACGCCGCGAGCGGCAAGCACACCAAACTGACCGCCAATCCCGGCGAGGACCGCGACCCGCGCCTCTCGCCCGACGGCAGGGAAATCTACTTCCTGAGCGAAATGGACGGAGGGTCGTTCAACGTCTACAAGTTTCCGGTGGACGCCCCCGCGCAGGTGACCCGCGTAACCGACTTCAAGACCCACCCCGTGCGGTTCCTCTCGATGGCCTCAGACGGAACGCTCTGCTTCGGCTATGACGGCGAAATCTACACCCGAAGCGGCAGCGGCGCCCCCCGGCGCGTGGAGATTGAGATAAGCGGCGAACAGACCGTCCCCAACATCGAATACCACACCTACACCTCGGGCAGCTACGACGCGGCCGTCTCGCAGGACGGCAAGCAGGTGGCCGTGGTGGTGCGCGGCGAGGTCTATGCCACCACCGTGGACTACCCCACCACCAAGCAGATTACCCACACCGCCGCAGCCGAAGAGGACGTCAGCTTCTCGCCCGACGGCAGAACGCTGCTCTACGCCTCGGAGCGCGACGGCAACTGGAACATCTACACCGCCAAAATAGTACGCGACGGCGAGGTCGATTTCGCCCACGCCACCCTCATCGAGGAGACCCCGCTCTTCAAACCTTCGAAGACCGAACGCTGGGCTCCCAAGTTCTCGCCCGACGGCAAGGAGATTTCCTACATCGAGGACCGTTCCCGCCTGATGGTCAAGAACCTCGAAACCGGCAAGGTGCGCCAGATAACCGACGGCAGCCGGCAGTACACCACCACCGGCTCGGCCCCCTACGCCTGGTCGCCCGACGGCAAGTGGTTCGCCATCCAGTACACCGGCAACCGCCACGAACCCTACTCCGACATCGGCATCGTGAGCGCCGTGGAGGGAGGCACGATACACAACCTCACCAACAGCGGCTACACCGACAGCAACCCCCGCTGGGTGCTCGACGGCAACGCCATACTCTTCAACTCCGAACGTTACGGCATGCGCAACCACGCCTCGTGGGGTTCGATGGGCGACGTGATGATAGTCTTCCTCAACCAGGATGCCTACGACAAGTTCTCCATGACCAAAGAGGAGTACGCCCTGATGAAAGAGGAAGAGGAGGCGCTCAGGAAACGCTCCGCCGACAAGAACGACGACAAGAAACAGGGCACCGAAGCGAAGAAAGAGGAGAAAAAGGATATCGAGGTGGAGCTGCGCAACATCGAGGACCGCATCGTGCGCCTCACCACCCGCTCCTCGAGTCTGGGCAACGCCACCCTGAGCAAGGACGGAAGCGAACTCTTCTACATGGCTTCGTTCGAAAGCGGCATGGACATGTGGAAACTCGACACCAAGAGCCGCAGCACCACCCTGCTCAACAAGGGCACGGGCAACGGCGCCCTCATCTGGGACAAGGACCACAAGAACCTCTTCCTGATTGGATACAGCCGCATGGCCAGGATGAACGCCCAGGGCAAGGACATGAAAAACATCTCGTTCCGCGCCGAACTGGCGCTGGACAAGGCCAAGGAACGCGCCTACATGTTCGACCACGTCTATCTCCAGGAGCTCAAGTGCTTCTACACCACCACGCTGCACGGCGTGGACTGGGACCGCATGAAAGCCGACTACGGCAAGTTCCTGCCCTACATCAACAACAACTACGACTTCAGCGAAATGCTCAGCGAGATGCTCGGCGAACTGAACGTGTCGCACACCGGAGGCCGCTACTCGCCCCGTGCCGACGCCTCGGTATCGGAGACCACGGCCGACCTGGGCGTGCTCTACGACCTGGAGTGGGACGGCGACGGACTGAAAATAGCCGAAGTGCTCGAGAAGGGCCCCTTCGACAAAAAGGCTTCCGATGTGCGTGCCGGCGACATCATCGAGAAAATCAACGGCACCCCCGTCACCCGGGGAATGGACTATTTCCCGCTGCTGAACCGCCAGTCGGGCAAGAAGCTGCTCGTCTCGCTCTACCGTCCCGCCGAAGGCAAGCGCTGGGAGGAGATTACCACCGCCATCACCCGCTCCGCATTCAACGCGCTGCTCTACACCCGCTGGGTGAAACAGCGTGCCGAGGAGGTGGACCGCCTCTCGGGCGGACGCCTGGGCTACGTGCATATCCAGAGCATGGGCGACCCCAGTTTCCGCAGCGTCTACTCCGACATTCTCGGCAAGTACAACGACCGTGAAGGCATCGTCATCGACACCCGCTTCAACGGCGGCGGCCGTCTGCACGAGGACATCGAAGTGCTCTTCAGCGGCGAGAAGTACTTCACGCAGGTCATCCGCGGCAAGGAGAGCTGCGACATGCCCAGCCGCCGGTGGAACAAACCGTCGATAATGATAACCTGCGAGGCCAACTACTCCAACGCCCACGGCACCCCCTGGGTCTACCGCCACAAGAACATCGGCCGGCTGGTGGGCATGCCCGTTCCGGGAACCATGACCAGCGTATCGTGGGAGACGCTCCAGGACGAGACCCTGGTCTTCGGCATTCCCATCGTGGGCTACCGCCTGCCCGACGGCAGCTACCTGGAGAACCAGCAGCTGGAGCCCGACATCAAGGTGGCCAACGACAGCGAGCAGCTGGTGGCCGGCCGCGACCAGCAGCTCGAAGCGGCCGTCGAAGCCCTGCTGGAGGACATCGACAAGGCTGCCCGGAAATAATCCGCTCCCGGACGGGAGCCCAATCCGATTCAGGGGCCGTATCTTCGCACAAGGAGGATACGGCCCTCTTTTTGCTTTTCAGACAATTTTATACTATCTTTACGCGTTTTTCGGCGGGGTCCCGCAGCAGGTCGGACCCGCCGCAAAGGAGCTTTTCGGATGGAACAGGACAAGATTACGATACTCGGCGCCCGAGTGCACAACCTCAAAAACGTAGACCTCGAAATTCCGCGTCACCGGCTGGTGGTGATAACCGGACTCTCGGGGTCGGGCAAATCGTCGTTGGCTTTCGACACCATCTACGCCGAAGGACAGCGGCGCTACATGGAGACCCTCTCCACCTACGCCCGCCAGTTCGTCGGGTCGATGGAACGCCCCGACGTGGACAAAATCACGGGACTCAGCCCGGTGGTGGCCATCGAACAGAAGACCACCAACAAGAATCCCCGTTCGACCGTAGGCACCGTCACCGAAATCAGCGACTTCCTGCGCCTGCTCTTCGCGCGGGCCTCCCGCGCCTACTCGCCCGTCACGGGCGAACCGATGGTGCACTACACCGACAAGCAGATTGCCGAGCTCATTCTGAAGAATTTCGACGGCCGCAAAATCGCGCTCCTGGCCCCCATCGTGAAGGGCCGCAAGGGCCACTACCGCGAGCTGTTCGAATCGCTGGTCAAGAAGGGCTATCTCTACGCCCGCATCGACGGTCAGATTCGGGAGTTCTCGCCCGGCATGAAACTCGACCGCTACAAGATTCACCACATCGACCTGGTCATCGACCGCATGACCGTCAATCGCGGCAGCACCGACCGGCTGGCCAAGAGTCTGGCCGAAGCCATGAAACAGGGCAAGGGGACGATGGCCGTCTACGACTACCAGAGCGACGCCTCGCGCTTTTACAGCCGCCACCTGATGTGCCCGTCGAGCGGCGTGTCGTTCAACGACCCGGCTCCCTACAGCTTCTCGTTCAACTCGCCGCAGGGGGCCTGCCCCCACTGCAACGGACTGGGCGAGGAGGCGGTGTTCGACCTCGACAAAATCATCCCCGACCGCGAACAGAGCATCGCCGCCGGAGGAATCCTCCCGCTGGGCAAATACCGCAACAACATGCTCTTCGCCATCATCGAAACCATCGGCCGGAAATACGGATTCTCGCTCGAGGACCCCATCGCCGCCCTGCCCGAAAACGGACTCAACGCCGTACTCTACGGCGACGCGGAGCCGCTGGCCATCGACATGGCCGAATACAACCACGTGGGCGGCAGGCAGATGGTCTCCTGGGAGGGAGTCGCCGAATACATCGACCGGCAGAACGAAGACTCCGCCAGCGGCAAGGGCAACAAATGGAAAGAACAGTTCGTCATACGCCGCAAATGCAGCCACTGCGGCGGCAGCCGGCTCAACGACCAGGCACTCCACTTCCGCATCGCAGGCAAGAACATCGCCGAGGTCTCGGACATGAGCATCGACGATTTCTCGACATGGATAGCCGGCATCGAAAACCGGATGAACGACAAGGAGCGCAAGATTGCGCACGAGATAATCAAGGAGATACGCGAACGGGCCCGCTTCCTGGTGGAGGTGGGACTGGGCTATCTCTCCCTCGGCCGGGCCTCGCGCTCGCTCTCGGGCGGAGAGAGCCAGCGCATCCGGCTGGCCACCCAGATAGGCTCCAAGCTGGTGAACGTACTCTACATTCTCGACGAGCCGAGCA
>JAGBHC010000021.1 GCA_017935625.1 Rikenellaceae bacterium
GGCCGCTTTGGTGTAGATGCCGCCGCCCACGCGTGCGAAGAGTGCCTGGGTGGAGGCTCCCATGCCGAAGGTGAGCATGGTGGTGGTCATCACCACGAGCTTCTGGGTGCCGGTCGCCTCGACGAACCGGTCGAGGATGAGATACCACAGCGAGATGTCGAGCAGACCGAGTCCCACGACCACCAGTCCCATCACCGCGCCGCTGCGGAAGGCTACCCTCAGGCCGCGGTCGAGCGACTGGCTGGCGGCATGGGCCGTGCGGGCCGAGGCGTAGGTGGCGGTCTTCATGCCGAAGAAGCCGGCCAGTCCGGAGAAGAATCCGCCCGTGAGGAATGCGAAGGGCACCCAGGGATTCTGCACGCCGAGCCCGTAGGCCAGGTAGGCGAAGAAGAGAGCCAGCACCACGAATACGATGCCCACAATCTTGTACTGTTGTTTGAGATAGGCCATGGCGCCCTGTCTGACGTGCAGGGCGATGGTCTTCATCCGTTCGGTGCCTTCGCTCTCGCGTTTCATGCGGACGAAGAACCACGCTGCGAATCCGAGCGCCGTCAGCGAGGCTGCGGGAACGACCCAGAAAATCGAAGGAATGTCCATAAACTGTCGATAATTAAAATGAGGTGAAACGAAAATCTTCCTCCGGGGACGGGGGTTCCCGGGGCAGGACTCTTACAAAATTAAAGAAAATTCGGCAATTATGCGCATGCTTTCCCGAAAAAAATGCCGGGCGGAACACGTTCGGGCCTTTTCTCCCGGGAAAAGGCGCCTTCCCGGGCCGGTCGGGCCGGAAAATCGCTTCCGGTGCGGGGAAAGCCGCCCGGAGGCGATGGGTTTCGGCCGGAAAGCGCTATCTTTGCGGGGCAGAAACGAATCGTTATGGAATTGAGTGAACTTCAGCGGCGCGTGGACGAATGGATTCGCGGCTACGGCGTCCGCTATTTCGGAGAGCTGACCAACCTGGCCATCCTCACCGAGGAGGTGGGCGAGCTGGCCCGCGTCATGGCCCGCAAGTACGGCGAGCAGTCGTTCAAGGAGGGCGAGCGCGACAATCTGGCCGACGAGATGGCCGACGTGCTGTGGGTGCTGGTCTGTCTGGCCAACCAGACGGGGGTGGACCTCACGGCCGCCGTGGAGGCCAACTTCGCCAAAAAGAGCGCCCGCGACAGCGAGCGGCACAAACGGAATCCCAAACTGAACGGGAACCCCGGCCAGGGACCGGCCCGATAAAACACGAATCGGATGCAGAAACTCTCCAACGACCAGCTGGGACGTCCCACCCCCGAGGAGTTCGCACGCATGGAGCGGATTCCGGTGACGGTGGTGCTGGACAATGTACGCAGCCTGAACAATGTGGGCTCGTTTTTCCGTACCGGCGACGCTTTCGCCGTGGAACATATTGTGCTGTGCGGCATCACGGCCACGCCGCCCAACCGCGACATTCACAAAACGGCCCTCGGTGCCGAGAACACGGTTCCGTGGAGCTACGAAAAACGGACCGGGGAGGCGCTCGCCCGGCTGCGTGAGCGGGGCTACACGCTGGTGGCCGTCGAACAGGTCGCCGGGGCGACGATGCTCGACGGATGGCGGTGCGAGCCCGGCCGCCGCTATGCGCTGGTCTTCGGCAACGAGGTCTTCGGCGTGGGGCAGGAGGCGGTCGATATGTGCGACTGCGCCGTGGAGATTCCCCAGCTGGGGACCAAACATTCGCTCAATGTCTCGGTGAGCGGCGGGGTGGTGCTCTGGAAATTCTTCGAGCAGCTCGCTCCGCAGCGCTGAGCGGCGGAGCCGGAACGGTCCGGGCGGCTATGGCAGCCTTTCGCCGTCGTTCCACTCTCCGTAGAGGATGCCCTGGCGGGTGTTCCGTATGAATTTGTCCAGGCGGCTCCGGTAGAGCCGGGGCTCCCGGTTTTTCAGATACTGAATCCGGTCTATCCGCACCCGTTTGTAGAGTTCCGGCAACTGGAGGAAATGTTCCCACACGAGCGGGTCGGATTGCAGTTCGTGCAGCAGCTCGCGGTCGATGACGAACCCGCCGTCCGTCATGTCGGGCAGTACGGCCCTCCCGGCCTCGGTCATCAGGCCGAGCCGCTCCAGACGCCGGCACCGCTCCTTGTTGAGCTCCGTCCAGCTGCTTTTGGCCTTGCGGGGCGAGAATTTCTGCACGGTGGCGCCGTCGGCCGTTTTTTTGACGGTGCTGTCTATCCACCCGAAACAGAGGGCCTCTTCGACCGCGTCGAGATAGCGGAAAGTTCCGTCGTCCCGGGGCTTGCCGCGTCTGACGGCCACCCAGCATTCGCTGGCCGTCCGGTGGTTTTGCATCAGCCACCGGCGCAACTCTGCCCTCGACTCGACTTTCAAAAAATTACGTATCTCCATGCGTTTGGGGTCTGCGGTTGAAATCCGGATGCAAAAATAGCGATTTTATCGTCGGGACCGGCCTTCCGGAGGCGCTTTCCCCCGAGGCGTGGAAGAGGATTGCCTCGAGGGACTGCGGCCTCCGGCCGGACGGCTTTGCGGATGTCGTCGGACCGGGCACTGTTCCGAATGGCTGTTTTCGGACGCTTACGGCGTCTGTTTCTTGAAAAAATGGGTCAAAAATTCCCCCCCCCGAATATCGATGAGAAAAGTTTATCTTTGTAACTGTGAAAACCAATCACTGTCAATGCTTATGAACAAGTTTTTGTTTCCGATTTGCGGAGGGCTGGCCCTGGCGGCTCTCGCATCGTGCGGTGCGCCCGGTCCGGCGGGCGGCGAAATCACCGAAGAGAATTACCTGCGTGCCGACAGCGTGCTGTGGGCCGAATACGAGCGGGATGTCCGGAGCGTTTTCGCCCTGATGGATTCGCTGCCCGATAAGGCCGATTCGCTCGAGAAGGTGTACCGTGGAATCTATGAGGAGGCCAGCCGGGAGAATGTCGAACTGGCCAAACGGTTCGCGACAGTTCCCAGCGGACTGCAACGGGTCTACATGGTGCGGCTCAAGGAGCATAAGGACACCCTCGAGGCGGTGCTGGCCCGCATCCCCGAATCGATGCGCGAGTCGGAGTACGGGAAACTCATCCGGTGGCATATCGATACCGACCAGCTGAAAGAGGGCGACGCCTGCGTTCCTTTCGAGTGCGTGACCGACAGCGGCGAACCCTTCGACTGGCAGGCGATGTCGGGACGCAACGTGCTGCTGCTTTACGGCGGACTGGACTGCATGGGCTCTCCGGGGCGCAACTACCTCAAGGAGCTGCTCGGCAAGACCGACCGCCGGGACCTGACCGTGGTGGTCTATTGGCCCGTTTCCGATTTGGAGGGACTGAAGAGGTGCAAAAGCGCATTCGATGTCGATTGCACGACTGTCTCCGATTTCAAGCGGGACGGCAGCCCCATCAAGGTGGTCTACGGCAGTCAGGCGACCCCGACCTGCTATCTCATCGGCCGCGACGGCCGCCTGCTGGTCAAGTCGGTGGGGCTCGACGGCGAACGCTTCGACGCGGCGCTCACGGCTGACGGCGTGAAGCTCTGACCTCCATAGCTCGGAGGGAGCCTCGCCCGGCGAGGCTCCGGTATATCGGTGTTTTTCAAGTTACTGCATGTGCGGAGTCGAACGGCCCGTGCGTGACGGGTGCCCCGGCGATGGGTCGGGAATCCGTCGCGCACGGGTTTTTCGTGTCTCCGTCGGATGGGTTTTCGATGCGGGGGGGGAATCGATACCTGTTGAACCGATGGAAATTTTCTGATGGAGATTTTTGGAGGAGGCGCCTTGCGATGAGCCTGCGGATGGAAAAAGGCATTGGGGATTCCTCGCCGGAGTGGCGGCCTTAATTTCTCTTCTCGGATGTCATTGCCTGTAAAATAATTGCGCAAATGCCGAGACTGCCGGATTTGTGTGCAAATAAAAAAATCAACAAGCGAGACTGAATGTCGTAACTTGTTGATTTTTATTGTAGCGAGAGAGAGACTTGAACTCTCGACCTCATGATTATGAATCATGCGCTCTAACCAGCTGAGCTATCTCGCCGTTTTGCTGAAATGCGAGTGCAAAGGTAAGCTATTTTTTTATTTGCGCAAAATATTTCGGTTAAAAATTTCGATTTCGTTTCGGCCGGCAAGTCGCTTCGGGCAGGAGCGGGGGCAACAAAGGCGCGGCAGGAGCGTGACCGGGGCGGCGGAGACGTCTCGGTCACGGCGGGGGAAGTGTGCGGCTGCGGGGGAGTGAAAGGGCGTTCCGGTGGTCCGGCTGCGGCTTTTGCGGCGGGGAATCGGGGCGGGGCACAGCAGGCCGGAGAGGATGACCGGGGCGGCGGAGACGTTTCGGTCACGGCGGGGGAGGGGCGAGTGCCCGGAGAGGCGGTTGGCGGGATTTTCCGGTTGCGGCCGCGAAAAAAAGAAAATTTCGGGCGAGGAATATTTTTTGCGGTATCGGGATTGGATTCGGAATGTTCCGAAAAGACCGTATCGTGGTGTAAAAGGTTCGCGTTTAAATGATTCATTGGATTTCCGGGGCGGGGCGGAGGGCTGTCCGGGGCTCCTGAAACGAGTGTAATCGGCGGAGAACGGCGACGTTAGGACTTTTCGGCGTTTTCAAAAGGCGGCGGATTTTTGTTATTTCCGGTGCAATTTTTAAAAACATACGAAATGATTGTGGCTTATTTAAGGATTAGTACGGGAAAACAGCACCTGGCTAATCAGCAGGACGAGATTCGGCGTTTCGCCGAAAGCAGAAATCTGACCATCGACCGTTGGGTTACGGAGGTCGTGAGCGGCAAGAAGACCGAAAAGGACCGCAAACTGGGGGCGTTGCTCAAGCGATTGAAGACGGGCGACACCCTGATTGTGACGGAAATTTCGAGACTCAGCCGCACCCTGACCGACATCATGTCCATCATGGGACAGTGTCTGGAGAAAGAGATAGTGCTCCACAGCACCAAGGAGGGCTATACTTTCGACAACACCATCAACAGCAAGGTGCTGTGCTTCGCATTCGGGCTGGTGGCCGAAATCGAACGCAACCTCATCTCGATGCGTACCAAAGAGGCGTTGGCCCTGCGGCGCAGCGAGGGGGTGGTGCTCGGCCGCCGCAAGGGGAGCTGCACCAAGCTGAACGTGTTGATTGAGAACCGGCACGAGGTGATGCGCATGCTGGACGACGGCTGTTCCATTGCGGCCGTGTGCCGTCGTTACAAACTTTCCCGCGACACGTTCAACAAGTTCAGGAACGCCTGTCCGGCCGTCGTCGAAGCCGCGGACCGCAGGCAGGAGCCGCGCGGGACCGCCGTGCCCGGGGCCGAATAACCCTCCTCCCCGGCCGGCATGCCGTCGAAGGCCTTTCCGGAGCCGGGTGAACCGCTGTTTCGGGCGGGGCGCTGCCTCTGCCGGTGTTCCGCTCGTTTTGCCCTCGTCGCATCGGAAACAAGACCACGAATCGTATGTTGTGAAGCAACCGGTCTACTGCGAAGTCCGCCGGTTCATGCGGGAAGGAACGGGGCCCGGGAGCCTGGCGCCGGGGAACCGGGCCGGGAGAGGGGCTGCGTGTGTGCCGGACGGTCGTTTTTATCGGCTGTTCGCGGCCGGGCGCTGCCGCGGCCGGACAAAGGGGTACGGAGTTTGCTTTTTGCGCCGGATTGTGACGGAACCGGCGGCGTGCGCCGGTCCGCAGAGAACGGATTCCAACAACGAAACGTTTCCGGGGCGTGACCCGGAGCTGTGTGAATTATGAAAGCAAAATCGCAATCCTCTTCGTTTGTGGTTCGGATGATGAACCTGCTCACCTTCATCGGCAGCATCGTGATATTCGTGTCGCTGTCGGTGGATATCATGCGCCATCACGGCGATTACGACCTTTCGACCGGCTATCTGGGCATTCAGCTGGTGGTCTGTCTGATTTTCATTCTCGACTTTTTCGTCTCGCTCGCGGCGGCCGGGGAGAGGCGCTGGCGCTTCTTCGCCCGGAATTTCATTTTCCTGCTGGTCTCCATCCCCTACCTCAATATTCTCCACTGGACGGGCGTCACTCCGAGCCACGAGTGGTATCTGATATTGAAGAGTGTCCCGCTGGTCCGCGGGCTGTATGCCATGTGGCTCATAATCAAGTGGATGGTCAGCTACGATACGCGTAACCTGATGGTCTCCTATCTGTTCACCACGGTGGGATTCACCTATTTCTCGGCCCTCATCTTCTATTCGTTCGAGTACGGGGCCAACAGCCACGTCCACAATTTCGGCGACTGCCTGTGGTGGGCCTGGATGAGCGTCACCACCGTCGGAGCCGAGATATTCGCGGTGACGGCCGTGGGCAAGATATTCTCGGTGCTGCTGCCCGGTCTGGGCATGATGCTCTTTCCCATATTCACCGTCTATGTCACCTCCGAATACCAGCGCCGTCACGACCGCAAGCGCAAGGGCCCGGTCGAGGAACTCGAATCGTGACGGAGCTGCCCGCCGCATGAGAAAGGCCTCCGGCATTTCGCCGGAGGCCTTTCCCGTTCGTGCCGCGGGGCGGTCGGCCGGCATGCGCCGCGGCCGGCCCGTGCTGTGCGGGGGCTATTCCACCGTTACGTTGTCGAGCACCAGGTTCTCGATGACCCCCTTCTGCAGCTCGCCGTCTTTCGAGGCCTTGAGCCGCACGTTGCGCAGGGTGAAGTCCGAGAGGCGGTAGTCGTCCGAAGGACGGATGTTGAATACCACCTGGCACTCCATGTCGATGTCGCGGAAGGTGACGTGGCTGCCGTAGGAGAGCGGCTTGTCGGGACGCCCCTGCAGGTCGAAGAACTGCATCCATCCGCCCACCTCGAGGAACGAGCGGGCGTTGCCCGTAATCTGCTCCACGGTGATGTACTCGTAGTTCTGGGGCGTGTCGGGACGCATTTTCAGGTAGAGCACCTTGATGGCTCCGTCCATCTTGCAGCGGCGCATGACGATGTTGCGGTCGTGGATGGACTCGCTGCCGCAGGTCAGGGCGCTGTGGCAGAACCCGAAGAAGCAGTCTTCGATGATGACGTTCTCGTTGGCGCCGTTGTCGGGATTGGTGTCGGCCCAGGGACCCTTGCCGCCCTTGAGGGCGATGGCGTCGTCGCTCACCGACATGCTGCACCCTTTGATGAGTACGTTGCGGCAGGCATCGACGTCGATGGCGTCGGAGCTCGGGGCGGGGATGGGGGCCGAGGGGGCGAAGATGCGCAGGCCCAGCAGCCGGAGGTTGTCGCACTTGTAGACATGGGTGGTCCAGAACGGCGAGTTGATGAGCCGCACGTCGGAGAGCTGCACGTCGTTGCTGTGCGAGATGAAGAGCAGCCGGGGACGCATCTCGTCCATGTTGGTGCAGTTGGGAATCACCCGGCGGCGGAGCCAGAACGATTTCCAGTAGCGTTCGCCGTTGCCGTTCACGGTGCCCTTGCCGGAGAGGGTGAACCCGTCCACGCCGATGGCGTTGATGAGGGCGGCGAAGTATTTGAGGTTCTGTCCCTCCACGCGGGCGTCGATAATCGGATAGTCGGCGATGTCGTCGCTGCCTTTGAGCGTGGCGCCCTCGTCCAGGTGGAGGTGGGTGCCGGGCTTGAAGAAGAGTGCTCCGGTGAGGTAGGTGCCTTCGGGGATGCGGATTACGCCTCCGCCTTCGGCGGCTGCCTTGTCGATGAGGGCCTGCAGGGCGGCGGTCTGCAGCAGGGTGCTGTCGCCGGCCTTCACGCCGTGGTCGGTGGCCTTGTAGACGGTCCCCAGGGCGTTGATGTCTGTGGGACGGCTCTGGGAGAACCATTCGGGAATGGGGGTGCCGTCGGGGAACAGGCCGTTGTCGGGAGCGGCGGCTGCGGTGCCGGTGACCAGCATGGCGGCCACTATCGGCAGGAAAAGTCTGATTGTCGGTTTCATAGGTCGTTTCATTTATCGGGTTGTCGTTGGATTCGGAGGGGGCTGCGGGCCCCGGGGCGGAAGCGGACGGCGCTCCCCGAAGAGGGCATGCGCCGCCCGGGAGCGCCGCCGCTCTACTTCTTCTCCTTGAGCAGGTCGCGGATTTCGGTCAGCAGCACCTCCTCTTTGGAGGGGGCCGGTGCGGGTGCGGGTTCCGCCTCCTTCTTGCGCTGGGCCATGGAGAGCAGTTTCACCAGCAGGAAGACGCAGAGCGCCAGGATGATGAAATCGACGCAGGTCTGGATGAAGGCGCCGTATTTCCAGAGTACGGGTTCGCCCTCGGGGTTGGTGCCGATTTGGACGGCCAGCGAAGAGAAATCGGTGCCGCCGAGCAGCATGCCGATGGGCGGCATGAGGATGTCGTTCACCATCGAGCTGACGATTTTGCCGAACGCGCCGCCGATGATGACGCCGACGGCCATGTCCACTACGTTGCCTCTGAGGGCAAAAGCCTTGAATTCTTTGATAATGCTCATTGTTCGTTCGTTTTTGATTATTTTTAAGATTTCTGATTCTATCCGGTTCGTCCGGTTCGGTATGCCGGTCATCGTTTTCTGTGGAACAAAGTTAATAAAAAAGATAATAACCCCAAAATCCGTTCTTTTACGGGCCCCGCATCCGGCGGATTCGGCGGGGCGTCCGGCGGGCGGAGCGCACCCTGGCAAACCGCACCGGAACCTCTCGGACCCGTGCGGAAAGAACAAAAAGTGTGCGGAGCCGAAAATTTTTTCTATTTTTGCGTGCGGAGATATGGATTTTTAAAAAATGTCAATATCTTTGTTATTCGGATAACAGAAGCCGGAACGGCCTGTTTTTTCGCCCGATAGAGGGTGCGGGGCCGGATTCCGGGCCGAAGCGGTTATTCGGATACGCGATTGTGAAACTTAAACTTATTATGTTATGGTAAGTAAATTGAAAATAAGAGACTTGACCCTGCGAGACGGTCAGCAGTCCTCTTTCGCCACGAGAATGAAGCAGAGCCAAATCGACCGCGTGCTTCCTTTCTACAAGGACGCCGGATTCTACGCCATGGAGGTGTGGGGCGGTGCCGTTCCCGATTCGGTGATGCGTTATCTGGGCGAGAATCCCTGGACCCGTCTGGAGAGCATCAAGAAGGCCGTGGGCGATGTCAGCAAGCTGACGGCCCTTTCGCGAGGCCGCAACCTGTTCGGTTACAGTCCCTATACCGATGAAATCATCGACGGTTTCTGCCGCAACGCCATCGAGAGCGGACTGGGCATCATGCGTATCTTCGATGCGCTGAACGATGTGGACAACATCAAATCGACCGTCAAGTATGTGAAGCAGTACGGCGGCATCGCCGACTGCGCGGTCTGCTACACCATCGACCCCAAGTATCCCGAACCGGGATTCTTCGCCAAGCTGATGGGCAAGAAGAAGCTGGCTCCGGTCTTCACTGACGCCTACTTCCTGGACAAGGCTAAGCAGATGGCCGCTCTGGGCGCCGACATGATTACCATCAAGGACATGAGCGGTCTGATTCCGCCCAAGCGGGTGGCCGGTCTCATCCGTCTGTTCAAACAGCACATCGACGTGCCCGTGGATTTCCACACCCACTGTACGCCGGGTTACGGCCTGGCTTCGGTGCTGGCGGCCATCGTGGCCGGCGCCGACATCGTGGATACCAACATCTGGTACTTCGCGGGCGGTCCCGCCGCTCCCGCGCTGGAGCTGATTTACCTCTTCTGCAAGAAGCTGGGCGTGGAGCTGGATATCGACATGAAGGCCGTGGCCAAAATCAACGCCGAGCTGAAGAGCATCCGCCAGGAGCTCGAAACCGAGATATTCGGAGCCGTGAAGCCGCTGCCTAAGGAGTTCGACGTGCTCAACGACAAGCTGCCCGCCGAAATCGAGGCCGAATTCGACCGCGCCGTCGCAGCCGCCAAGGCCGACGACGAGGCTGCCGCCATCGACGCCTGCCAGAAAATCGAGGCTTACTTCAACTTCCCCGCCCCCAACGAGAATGTCAAGAAGGCGGAGATTCCGGGCGGCATGTACACCAACATGGTGGCGCAGCTCAAGCAGCTCAAGAGCGAGCACATCCTGCCCAAGGCGATGGAGCTCATCCCCCGCGTGCGTCTCGATGCCGGTCTGCCCCCGCTGGTGACCCCCACCAGCCAGATTGTGGGTGCCCAGGCGGTGAACTGCGCAATCGACCAGATGAAGGGCAATGCCATGTACACCAACACCTCCAACCAGTTCGTGAATCTGGTGAAGGGCGAATACGGCCACACGCCGGTGAAAATCGACCCCGAGTTCCGCCTCAAAATCGCGGGCGTGCGGGAGGAGACCCCTTACGACACTTCGAAATACAAGATGCAGCCCAATCCCGTGCTGGAGAACTGCGGCGGGGTGAAGCTGGCCGAAAACGAGAAGGAGGTGCTGCTGCTCGAACTCTTCCCGCTGGTGGCCAAGGACTTTTTGACCAAGACCAAGTGCGCGGCCTATGCGGCTGCGCAGGCTGAGGAGGAGGCGCGCCGTCAGGCCGAAATCGAGGCGGCCAAGCCCAAGTTCGACCCCATCACCGGCACCGTGGTGACCGCTCCGCTGCCGGGCATCATCCTCAGCGTCGATGTGAAGGTGGGCGATAAGGTGAAGGACGGAGACGACCTGCTGATTCTGGAGGCCATGAAGATGGAGAACAGCATCACGGCGACCTGCTCGGGCACCGTCAAGCAGATTTTCGTCAAGCCGGGCGATGCCGTGCCTACCGACGGCAATCTGGTCGAAATCGAGTAACCTCGTTTCGAACCGTTTCGTGCAGAGGGGGTGTCCGCCCGGTCGGACACCCCCTCTTTTCGGACAGTGTGTTTTTCGGGTCCGGCCGCCGGGCCGGTGCGGGGTCAGGGGGCCAGCTGGTCGTAGAGGGCGGCCAGGCGGCGGGCGATGCGTTCGTCGCGGAAGAGTTCGGCGTGGCGGATGCCGCGGCGGGTCATGCGGCGGCGCAGGGCGCTGTCGGTGAGCACCCGGTCGAGTGCCACGGCCATCTCTTCGGCCGAGCGGCAATCGACATAGCGGCAGGCGTCGCCGCCCGTTTCGCCGAATACGCCTCCGCGGGTGGTGATGACGGGGGCGTGCGAGCAGAGGGCTTCGAGTATCGGGATGCCGAACCCCTCGAAAAGCGAGGGGTAGACGAAAGCCCGGCATCCGCGGTAGAGGGCCGGCAGCTCGTCGTCGCCCACCCGGTCGAGCAGCAGGAGCCGGTCGCTGAGTCCGTGGGCGGCGGCGTACTTCTCCAGCCGGTCGGCGTAAGGGGTGCGGCGGCCGCAGGCCACCAGCGGAATGTCTATGCGGCCGATGTGCATGGCCTGCAGCACCGTGAGCAGGTTCTTGCGCTCCTCGAGGGTGCCCACCGAGAGCAGGTAGTCCTGCGGCAGGCGGTATTTGCCGCGCACGGCGGCCGAAAGCTCGGGGGCGACCGGTTGCCGGAACCGGGGGTGGCATCCCTGGTAGATGACCCGGATGCGTTCGGGGGGAATGCCCCACAGTTCGACCAGGTCGTCGCGGGTCTGGCGGCTGACGGCCACGATGCAGTCGGCGTGCAGGCAGCTCTGCCGGTACTTGCGGGTGTAGAGGACGGTGTCCAGGGGGCCGTAGAGGCGGGGATAGCGGACGAATATCAGGTCGTGGACGGTGACCGCGCTCGCCGCGCCCGAGCGGGCGATGTCGGCGGGCAGTTCGTTGCTCAGACCGTGGTAGAGGTCGATGCGCCCCCGCAGCGAACGGCCGAGGGCGAAGCTGCGCCACAGCGAGGGAAAGGCGGCGCAGACTCCCGAGGGGCCCGCCACCTCGACTCCGCGGGGTGCGGCCGTCCCGCCCGGATGCGGGGTGAAGAGCGTGTAGCGGTGCTGCGGGAGGTGACGCAGCAGCAGGTCGATGGTGTTGCGGCTGTATGCGCCCAGTCCGCTGCGGTTGAAAAAGTATCGTTTTGCGTCGAAACCGATGTTCATGGAGTGCTTTTATTTTTTTATCCGACGGATTTTGTCTATCTTCGCTCTCGAATCGCAGCTATGTGCGAGAAACAGGAAGTATGAAGAGAGTTTTGATTTCGTTGCTGCTGGCCTGGTCGCTTTCCGCCGCTTCGGCCCAGCTTTACGTCATGGGACGCAAGGCGCCGGAGGTGAAGATTGCCGAGTGGATAGGCCCCTCTCCGCAGCAGAGCGGACGCTACACCTACTATGAGTTTTTCCATACGTCGAGCCAGGCCAGCATCAACAACCTTGCCATGCTCGACCGGATGGCCGAACAGCTGGCCGGAACGGTGGATGTGGTGGTGCTCTTCAAGGAGCCGGTGGAGTATGTGGCCAAGACGCTGGGCGGCGGGAAACACCGCTTTTTCCTGGCGGCCGACAGCCAGGGACGGACGTTCGACGCCTTCGAGGCCGAATACGTTCCGCTGGGGGCGCTCATCGACCGGCGGGGCCGGCTGGTGTGGCTCGGCAACAGTTCCCGTATCGATGTGAATTTCATTAAAGAGTTGATAGAGTAATGGCATTTTCGAAAATAGACCACTATGAGGCTCACCACAGGGAGCATCATAAGCAGAGTGCGCTGTCGGTGACCGAAGGGGTCGGCGAGCAGCCGATAGTCAATCCCCGTTTCGTGCGCAAGCGCCGGCCGCAGCTCTCCACCGACGACTACGTGCGCGGTATCGAGCAGGGCAACATCACCGTGCTTTCACAGGCCATTACGCTGGTCGAAAGCAACAATCCGGTGCATTACCGTCAGGCGCAGGAGATTATCGAGCGGTGTCTGCCCAAGGCGGGCCGGTCGGTGCGCATCGGCATCACGGGCGTGCCGGGCGCCGGCAAATCGACCTTCATCGAGGCCATAGGCAACAAGGTCACCGCCGAGGGCCATCGGCTGGCCGTGCTGGCCATCGACCCCAGTTCCGAACGCAGCGGCGGTTCGATTCTGGGCGACAAGACCCGCATGGAGAGCATCTCCTCCAATCCCGATGTCTTCATACGCCCCTCTCCCAGCGCGGGCTCGCTGGGCGGCGTGGCCCGCAAGACGCGCGAAACCATCGTGCTGTGCGAGGCGGCGGGTTTCGACGTCATCTTCATCGAGACCGTGGGCGTGGGCCAGAGCGAAACGGCCGTCCATTCGATGGTCGATATGTTCATGCTGCTGCAGATTTCGGGTGCCGGCGACGAGTTGCAGGGCATCAAGCGCGGCATCATGGAGATGGCCGACATGGTGGTCATCACCAAGGCCGACGGAGAGAATGTCCACAAGGCCGGACTGGCCCGCACCCAGTTCATCAACGCCCTCATGCTCTTCCCCATGCCGGAGTCGCAGTGGCGCCCCCAGGTCTACACCTGCTCGTCGGTGACGGGCGAGGGGCTCGACCAGGTGTGGAAAGGGGTGGAGGATTTCCTCGCCTTCACCCGCGGAAACGGCTACTACCACGGCAACCGCAACCGTCAGAACAAATACTGGATGTACGAGAGCATCAACGAGGCGCTGCGCGGCAGTTTCTACCGCAATCCCGAAATCGAGGCCGTCATCGGCGACTACGAGCGCCGCATCCTCGACGACCGCATCAGTTCGTTCGTGGCCGCCAAGGAGCTGCTGGGCATCTATTTCAAGACCAACGTCGCGCTGGACGATTAGCGTCCGCGACGCTTGGGGCGCATTCCGGGTAGGGCACATTCCGGATAGGGTGCTCCCCTGAAAATAATCATCCTCTTCGCATTCCGCTCCCGAACGGGGGCGGAATGCGCTTTTTCGTATCCCTCGCGGGGCGCAGTCGTTCCCTCGCGGGCGCAGTCGTATCTCTCGTGGGCACAGCCGTTCTCTCGTGGGCACAGCCGTTCTCTCGTGGGCGCAGCCGTTCCCTTGCGGGTGCAGTCATTCCCTCGCGGGTGTAGTCGTTCCCTTGCGGGTGCAGTCGTTCCCTCGTGGGCACAGTCGTTCCCTCGCGGGGCGCAGTCGTTCTCTCGCGGGGCGGGGACGTCCGGTGCGGAGAGGGTCCGGAGCGGTGTGCGGTCGCCCCGGCGGGCGGCGGAAGACTCCGCCGAGGGAAAAAAGAGGCGATTTCTGTTGTCCGTATGGTGAATTTTTGCGACTTTTGTCACCGCTTTCGTGCGGGCGTGCGTCGCCCGGCGGAGCTTTCCGCGGCATGCCGCGGGCGGACTTCCCGGCCGGAAGGCTGCGGGCATTGCGCCGGACTGGCCCCGGAGAGAGCTCCCGGCGGGCGAATCCGCAGAGGGCGGAGGGGAAGGCTCAGGAACGGACAGTGGTATTCAACTAAATAGAAAAGAGAGAATTATGTACAGAATGATTTTGAACGAGACCTCGTACTACGGGGCCGGTTCGCGCAAGGTGATTGCCGACGAAGTGAAGCAGCGCGGTTACAAGAAGGCGTTTTTCGTAACCGACAAGGACCTTATCAAATTCGGCGTAGCGGAGAAGATTACCGAAGTGCTGGAGGGCGCCGGCATCCCCTACGAGGTGTACAGCGAAATCAAGGCCAACCCCACCGTGAAGAACGTGCAGCAGGGTGTGGAGGCTTTCAAGAAGTCGGGAGCCGACTTCATCATCGCCCTGGGCGGCGGTTCGTCCATCGACACCGCCAAGGCCGTGGGCATCATCGCCAATAACCCCGACTTCGCCGATGTGAAGTCGCTGGAGGGCGTGGCACCCACCCGCAACCGGGCCGTGCCCACGTTCGCGCTGCCGACCACCGCAGGCACCGCAGCCGAGGTGACCATCAACTACGTGATTACCGACGAGGAGTCGAAGAAGAAGATGGTGTGCGTGGACCCCAAGGATATCCCCGCCTGCGCCATCGTCGATTGCGAACTGATGTATTCGATGCCCAAGGGACTCACCGCGGCGACCGGTATGGATGCCCTGACCCACGCCATCGAGAGCTTCATCACGCCCGGCGCCTGGGAGATGAGCGACATGCTGGAGCTGAAAGCCATCGAGATGATTGCCACCCATCTGAAGAATGCCGTGGAGAACGGAAAGGACCAGGCGGCCCGCGAGGGTATGGCCACCGCGCAGTATATCGCCGGCATGGGCTTCTCGAACGTCGGTCTGGGCATCGTCCACTCGATGGCCCATCCGCTGGGAGCCTTCTACGACACGCCCCACGGCGTGGCCAATGCGCTGCTGTTGCCCTACGTGATGGAGTACAACGCCGAGTCGCCCGCGGCACCCAAGTACAAGGCGATTGCCCGTGCGATGGGAGTCGATGTCGAGGGCAT
Organism: Rikenellaceae bacterium; assembly: GCA_017935625.1. Classification (GTDB taxonomy): domain Bacteria; phylum Bacteroidota; class Bacteroidia; order Bacteroidales; family Rikenellaceae; genus RGIG9113. The sequence continues at coordinate 15,135 of JAGBHC010000021.1, forward strand.
GAGCGTGGAAGAGGGCGTGAAGGCCGCTGTCGATGCGGTGCGCAGCCTCTCGAAGAGCATCAACATTCCTCAGCACCTCTGCGAAATCGGCGTAAAGAAGGAGGACATTCCCGCGCTGGCCGTAGCCGCCTTCAACGACGTCTGCACCGGCGGCAATCCGCGTCCCACTTCGGTGGCGGATATCGAGAAGCTCTACCACATCGCTTTCGAATAGGTTCCGCAGCGGATACCGTAATGAAGAGGCCGGGTCTTTCGAAAGACCCGGCCTCTTTTCTGTTTTCCAATCGCCGCCGGCCTATTCGGGGATGAGCGTGCGCAGGCGGTCGGCCATGAAGTACTGGAACAGGCCGCGTGCGATGAGAAAGACGATGAATGCGAGCCAGAGGGCGTCGTTGCCCAGGACGGGGCGCAGGGCGTAGTAGGTCGCGAAGAAGACCGCCGTGGCCAGGAACATCGAGTTGCGCAGCACGGCGCTCTTGGTGGCCCCGAGGATGATGCCGTCGAGCAGGAACGGAGCGAATCCGCACAGCGGGATGAGCACCACCCAGACCACGTAGCGGCCCGCCTGCCCGATGATTTGCGGCGAGTCGGTGAAGAGTCCCAGCAGGCCGCGCCAGCAGAGCAGGTAGACGGCCACGTAGAGTGCCGCGATGGCGGCGCTCCATCCGAAGAGGTTGCGTATGGCGTGGCGGAGCAGGCCGGGGTTGCGGGCGCCGATGAAGTTGCCGGTGAGGGCTTCGGCTGCGTGGGCCACGCCGTCGGACATGTAGCTGAAGAGGGTGAAGAGCTGCATCAGCAGCATATTGACCGCCAGCAGCGTCTGCCCCATGGCCGAGGAGGCCGAGGTGAAGAAGGTGTAGACGGCTACGATGCAGGCCGTGCGCAGGAAGATGTCCTTATTGACGTTGAAGAAACGGAGCATGGGCTGCAGGCGCAGGCTCTCGCGCCAGCTGATGTAGCGGCCGAAGCGGCGGTAGTAGAGCAGCCAGCAGCCCCAGCTCATCGCCACGGCCGTGTATTGCGATACCACCGTGCCCCAGGCGATGCCCGTGATGCCCATCTCCAGTCCGAAGGAGAACCAGAGGCTGAAGATGATATTGACGATGTTCTGCACGATGGCCACGACCATGGGGATGCGGGAGTTCTGCATGCCGATGAACCAGCCGTTGGTGGCGTAGAGCGACACGGTGGCGGGAGCGGCCCAGATGCGGGCGAAGAAGTACTCCGCGGCCAGACGCCGCACTTCGCCCTCGGTCTGCATTATCCACAGGGAGAAGCGTCCCACCCAGAGCTGGAAGACGAGCAGCAGCACCGCCAGTACGACCGCTACGGTCATGGCCCGCACCAGCAGGTTGGCGCACTCGTCCAGGCGCCGGGCTCCGTAGGCCTGTGCGGTGAATCCGCTGGAGCCCATGCGCAGGAAGGCGCAGTTCCAGTAGATGAAGTTGAAGATGGCCGTCCCCACGGCGATGGCTCCGATGGCGGTGTCGCTGCCCAGGCGTCCGGCGATAGCCAAATCGACCATGCCCAGCAGCGGGACGGTGATGTTGGAGATGATGTTCGGAATGGCCAGTGCCAGAATGCGTTTGTTCATGGTCGTAAATCGTAATGCGTTTGGTCCGGGGGATGCGGACGGGTGGGGCGGTGCGGGAGCGCACGGCGCCTCCTCCGGTGCCGTCGCGGGTGCAAAGATACGGTTAAGCGAGGGCAAAAGCAAGCTCGCTTGCATTTTGCCGAGCGGAAGTATCTAAGACGGAGTCAAAGATGACGGTCAAGCGAGGGCAAAAGCAAGGGTGCTTGCATTTTGCCGAGCGGAAGTATCTAAGGCGCAGCCAAAGATGACGGTTAAGCGAGGGCAAAAGCAAGGGTGCTTGCATTTTGCCGGGCGGGAGTAGCTGAGACGGAGATGGTGAAAAACGGCGGCGGAAATTTGGCCGTCCCGTTATTATTCGTACATTTGCGGATTATAACGCTCCGCCCGTGTGCTTCGGCAGGGCGGATTATCCGAATTACAACTTACTAAATTTAAATCGAAATGAAGAAAATCAACAGCCTGTTGCTCGCTCTGGCGACCGTGTGCCTGCTCTCTTGCGGCGGCTCCAAGACACTGACTCTCGAACAGATGAAGAAGCTGACTCCGAGCGAGGCCTTTATGCTCTACTCCGACAGTTACACCCTCGACAAGATGGAGCGGGCCATTCAGCTCACCTACATCAGCGAGGATATGGTGGAAGTGGTCAAGGAGAACGGCCTGGTGGAGGGGCTGGACGAGATGTCTTCGGCCGAAGCCAAGCAGGCCGTCAGAGACTATATGGTGAAGATGACCCGGGAGAACTTCAATCAGGAGGCCTACGACGAGCTGCTCTCGCTGCGCGAGGGAACCTCGTTCGAAGTGCTCGAGGAGTCCATCGACGAGGACGGCCAAAGCGCGATGCTCAAGGTGCAGCTCACGCACGAGGACAAGTCGGTGGAGTCGGATTTCATCATGATGGTGTTCGACGAGGACGGCGTGTGGCGCGTGGTGGCTTTCTGATGCGGACCTGCCGCGTGGAGGCTTATCCCGCTCTGCGGATTCGCTGGAAATTACGGAAAAGGGTGTCCTGCATGTAGGACACCCTTTTTTCCGCGTGTCCGGGAGGCGTTTTCACGGAATGCGTTTCCGGCGCGGCGGGGCGATTGACGGAAAAACGAGAAAAACGATTGATATCCCGGCCGATATCGGCCGTCGGAACGGAGGCCGAAAACCGTAAAAATGTTGCACTCGGTTTTTTGTTTCGAAAATAATTGCTATCTTTGTCGCCCCGAATAGTATTTATTCGGGTATTGGGTCACAATAAAACAAGTATTAATTTAAACGTAAGACAGTGGAATCAGTAAGCTACAAAACCGTCTCTGCCAATGCGGCTACCGTTGATAAACAGTGGGTTGTCATCGATGCCAACGGCGAGGTACTGGGACGTCTTGCTTCGCAGGTCGCGAAGATTCTCAGAGGCAAGAACAAGCCGAGCTTTACTCCCCATGTCGATTGCGGCGATAACGTAATCGTTATCAACGCCGACAAGGTAAAGCTGACAGGCAAGAAGATGACCGACAAGGTCTATGTTCGTCACACGGGTTATCCGGGAGGTCAGAGATTCGCCACTCCGGCGGATTATCTCGCGAAGAAACCCACATTCATCGTAGAGAAAGCCGTCAAGGGCATGCTGCCCAAAACCCGTCTGGGCGAGGCGCTTCTGCGTAACCTGAAGGTCTATGCCGGCGCGGAGCATCCGCATGCGGCGCAGAACCCGAAAGAAATCAAATTAAACGAGATTAAGTAATGAGTATGGAAGTTGTAAACACCGTTGGACGTAGAAAGGCTGCTGTGGCCCGCGTATACGTGAAACCAGGTAAGGGTAACATTACCATCAACAACAAACCGTTGGAGACCTACTTCCCGCTGGACATTTTCCAGTTTGTCGTAAAGCAGCCCCTGCTGGTTGCCGACTCTACCGAGAGCTACGACATCACCATCAATCTGGATGGCGGCGGCATCAAAGGTCAGGCCGAGGCTGCTCGTTTGGGTATCGCTCGCGCATTGTGCGAGATTGACGCCGAGTTGCGTCCCGTACTCAAGAAGAACGGCTTCCTGACCCGTGACTCCCGCGAGGTTGAGCGTAAGAAACCCGGTCAGCCCGGTGCACGTGCGAAGTTCCAGTTCAGCAAGCGTTAATTTTACGTTCTGTCTGGGAAGCACAATGACGGTTCAAACCGTGCAGACTGCCCTCGCGGGGCATTACCGTCGCGGTTGCCGCATTGCGGAAAACCGGCCGGATTGTCCAGGACACTACCGGGTTGGTTGAAGTAAAGAGATTTAAAGAAAAATTAAGAAAAGACTTTAAAAATGTCAAGAACAGATTTTAATCAGCTTTTGGAGGCCGGAGCTCACTTCGGTCACCTGAAGAGAAAGTGGAATCCTAAGATGGCTCCATATATCTTTATGGAGAAGAACGGTATCCATATCATCGACCTTCACAAAACGGTGGTGAAAATCGATGAAGCCGCTGCAGCCCTCAAGCAGATTGCCAAGAGCGGCCGCCGCGTATTGTTCGTAGCAACCAAGAAACAGGCCAAGGACATTGTCGCCGAGCAGGTCAAGGGCGTGAACATGCCTTACGTGACCGAGCGCTGGCCGGGCGGTATGCTTACAAACTTCCCCACGATAAGAAAGGCTGTCAAGAAGATGTCTACCATCGACAAGATGACCAACGACGGCACTTTCGACAACTTCTCCAAGAGAGAAAAACTCCAGATTTCGCGTCAGAGAGCGAAACTCGAAAAGAACCTCGGTTCCATCGCCGACCTGACCCGTCTGCCCGCCGCACTCTTCGTGGTGGACGTGCAGAAAGAGGCCAACGCCGTGAAAGAGGCAAAGAGATTGAGCATCCCGGTATTTGCTATCGTTGATACTTGTTGCGACCCCACGGATATCGATTACGTAATTCCGGCAAACGACGATGCGGCCAAATCGATTTCTTTGATTCTCGAAGTGATGTGCGGCGCGATTGCCGAAGGTCTCGAGGAGCGCAAACTCGAGAGAGAAAAGGAGGCCGAGGCTGCTGCCGAGGCTGCCGCTCCCGAAAAAGAGGCGAAACCCCGTATCAAAAAGGCTGTGAAGGCTGACGTCGAGGCAGAGGTTGCCGAAATGGTGGCCCAGAACGATGCGGCAGCCGAGTAGTTACTAACCGTTAAAGAAAGATTCTGTTATGGAAATCAAAGCTGCCGATGTGATGAAGCTCCGTAAGATGACCGGTGCCGGTATGATGGACTGCAAGAAAGCGCTCCAGGAGGCCGAAGGCGATTACGAAAGAGCTCAGGAAATTATACGTGAGAAGGGCAAACTGATTGCCAACAAGCGTGCCGACCGCACCGCTTCCGAGGGTGTGGTCGTTGCCGAGGTCAAGGGCGGCAAGGCGTACATGGTATGTCTGGCCTGCGAGACCGACTTCGTGGCCAAGAACGCCGAGTTCTCCGCTTCTGCCAAGCGCATTCTCGACATCGCCGTAGCCAATGACGTGGCCGACCTGGCTTCGTTGCTCGCTACCGTGGATGGCGGTCAGACCGTGGAGGCTATCGTGACCGAGAAGAGCGGCCAGACCGGCGAGAAGGTGGAAATCCCCTTCTACGCCCGTATCGAGGCTCCTTACTGCGCACAGTACGTACACATCAACAACAAGGTGGGTACCATCGTGGGCTTCAACAAGGAGGTCGCAGCCGAAGTGGCGCATGACGTGGCCATGCAGGCTACCGCAATGGCTCCCGTTGCCATCGACAAGGCCGACTGCCCTGCCGAGGTAGTGGAGAAAGAGCGTCAAATCGGTCGCGAGCAGGCTCGTCTGGAGGGTAAGCCCGAAGCCATGCTCGACAAGATTGCCGAAGGCAAGCTCAACAAGTTCTTCAAGGAGAGCACCCTGCTCAACCAGGAGTTCGTGAAGAACCCCAAGCAGACCGTCGCCGCTTACATCAAGGCTGCGGATGCCGAGGCTACTGTTGTGGCTTACAAGCGCTTCTCGCTCAACGACTAATGTTTCGACGGAGCCGGGTCTTCGGACCCGGACCGTTTGTCTGAGGCCGTCCGCCGGATGATTCCGGCGGACGGCTTTTTTGTGCTTGTGCCGGGATGTGGGGTGCCGGGATGTAGGTGTGCCGGGAGGATGTCGCGGGGTTTGCAAGGGGGCTGTCGGGAGTATCGCGGGGGACAGGGGCAGGGGAGACGGTGGCTGCGGGCGACGCTTTTTGTGCCGTGGAGTGCGGGACTTGTTTGGTGGGCGGAGCTGGGGTGAGGTCGGGGGGCGTTTGGAGGGCCAAGGGGATGTTCCGGGGCGGAGCGTATTGGAGAGTGTTGATGGTAGGAGGCAGGAAGAAACGGGGACTGCGAGGCGGTGCGGCGGCTTTTTTCGAGAGGTGCGAATGGAGTATGCCCGGGGGTATGGAATTCATTTAGAGGGTAGGACGGGTGTACTGGGTGCGGGTTTCGTTTCGGAGCGTATGCGTCGGAGGCGGGGCGGGATTCGCTGCGCCGGGGCTTGTCGCGCGGCGGCTGCGGCGGCAGGGGGTTACGGGCGGTCGGGCTCCACGTGTACGGTGACCAGGGTGTTGTCGCCGAAGCGTTGGCGGACGGCTCTCTCCACGCGGCTGGCGATGTCGTGCGAGGCCACCACGGTGATGGTGCGGTCCACCCGGATGTGCACCTCGATGAGGTAGTCGTTGCCGCTGCGCCGTGTCCGCAGGTTGTGCAGCGAGCGGACGCCGGCCACCGAGGCGATGCACTCGCTTATCTCCTGTTCGGTCTGTCGGGGGAGCGCCTTGTCGAGCAGGTCGCCGACGCTGGATGCCGTCAGCCGCCAGGCCACGCCGAGAATGAAGAGACTCACCGCGAGCGAAGCCAGGGGGTCGAGTATGCGTCCCCGCGGACCCAGGAAGATGGCTCCGGCGATGCCCAGAAGCGTGCCCACCGAGGAGAGGGCGTCGGAGCGGTGGTGCCAGGCGTTGGCGGTCAGGGGACCGCTGCCGATGCGTCGCCCTGCGGCGGCGGTGTAGCGGTAGAGCGCCTCTTTGACCAGAATGGAGACTGCCGCGGCGGCCAGGGCGAGGTATCGCGGACGGGGCAGCACCTCGCCCTGCCGGACCGCGATGATTTTAGCCGCGGCGCTCCATATCAGCCCGGCGCCGACGGCCAGAAGGGTCGCGCCGATGAGCATGGTGGCGAAGGTCTCGAATTTGCCGTGGCCGTAGGGGTGGTCGTCGTCGCGGGCCTTGGAGGAGATGCGGATGAAGACCAGTACCACGGCGTCGGTCACGAAATCGGAGAAGGAGTGGATGCCGTCGGCAATCATGGCTCCGCTGCGGCCGAGGGCTCCGGCGGCTATCTTGGCCAGCGAGAGGACGAGGTTCACCAGAAATCCCACCCACGTGACGTGGCGGGCGATGCGGTGCCGTTCGGCGGGGGAGATGTGTCGGTCGGTGTTCATGGCGATGTTGCGTAACAGCGGTCAGACGGCCACCGGTTCGATGTCGTCCAGCTGGACGTACCACAGATAACCCTCCACCTCGGTGTAACCCATCTCTTGCAGCAGGCGCATGTAGGCCCTGATTTGGGCGGCGTGCTGGGTGCGGTGGGCCATGCCGAACTTATAGTCCACGACCACGGCGCGGGTTGCCTTGGTCATCACCCGGTCGGGACGGTGTATCTGCGGCGAGATGATTTCGTTTTCGTTGCGCACCTGGTCCCAGTCGCCCTCGAACCAGTTGCGGATGAGCGGATTGGTGAATGCCGCCTCTATCTTCTCCCGCAGCAGGGCCCCTTCGTGGGGCGAGAGGAGCGACTGGCGCTCCATGAGCGTCACCGAACGCATGATGTCCTCGCGGGTTTCGGACTGTTCGAAGGCGCGGTGCATGAGGATGCCGAAGTTGCGCGGCGAGAGGGCGGGCGTGCTCTCCTGCTCGTCGGTGTAGCGCTGGGAGGGAAGTCTGAGCTTCACCCGTCCGGCCGTCTCGCCGGTGGCGTAGCGGGTCAGGGGCTCGGCCGGGTCGGTTTTGCCGGAGGTCATGCGGGTGGGGGTGCCGAAGGCGTAGCGGGCGATTTCCCGGTCGGGCTCTTCGGCGTAGGTGCCCTTCAGGGAGGCGCCGGCCCGGGCCTGCCCCGAGGCCGCGTCGCCGCTCAGGGCGGCCAGCAGCAGGTCGTGGATGCCGCTCCGCTGCCGGCTCTGGAGCGGAATCATGATGTGCAGTTCGTTCTGGGCGCGGGTCAGGGCCACGTAGAGGGTGTTCACGTTGTCGATGTGGCTCATGACCGTCTCCTGATAGTAGCGCTCGGAGAAGAGCGACTCGGCCGTCTTCTGTTCGTAGCGGACGGGGGCGCGTCCCAGCTCCTGGAAGGGGGTGCCCTCGCAGCTGCTCCAGAGGGTGGGGTTGAGCACCGGGGTCATGGACCAGTTGCAGAAGGGGATGATGACGGCCGGATAGGCCAGACCCTTCGATTTGTGGATGGTGGTGACGGTGATGGCCGAGCGGCTCGGCGGGATGTTGATGGGCTGTTTGTGGCCGTGGTCGTCCCACGCCTTGAGAAAAAGCGGGATGTCGGCCACCGAATTGGTGCAGAAGTTCACGATTTGCTGGTGCAGGGCCTGCAGGTAGGCCACGTCGCGCTCCCGGTCGCCGAGTCCGAATGCGAGCACGATGCGTTCGAAAGCCTCCTGCGGCGAGAGCAGGCGCAGGTGCCGGAACAGCCGGTCGTCTTCCGGGGAGAGGGGGGCGTCGAACGGCCGGTCGAACCAGCGGTTGAAGAGGGCGCGGGCGATGGTGTTGTCGCTGTTCACGGCCAGCCGCAGGCAGGCGACGACCAGCGAGCAGATGTCGGCGCTGCCCACCTGCAGCGAGTCGCTCGACACCACGTCGAAGCAGTAGCCGGGGTCGGCCCCGCTGTTCTTGTGCTCCAGCAGCAGCTGGGCGATGCGGCTGCCCTCGGTGTTGCGGCGGACGAGAATGGCGATGTCGCCCGCGGCATAGCCCTGGTCCTGCAGGGCCTTGATTCGCTCCACGACGGGCGGCACGACGGGTTCGCCCGGCCGGCGCGGATAGGTGGTGAGGGTGACGTAGCCCGGCTGCTGGTCGCGGGCGCACTCCTGCCGGAAGTCGCGGTAGGCCGCCGCCAGGGCCCCGTGCAGCTGCCGGTGCATGGGACGGCCGATGTCGCCCTGCTCGAGTCCTTTGTCTGTCAGTGCGTCGAGCGCCGCATTGTCCGCATCGACTATCGAGCCGATGACCTCGTTGTTGAACTCCACCACGGCGGGCAGACTCCTCCAGTTGGTGGTCAGCGGCCGGGGCGGCCGGGTGGCCAGCCGCCGGGCCACTTCGGAGGAGAGGATGCGCCAGTCGCCGCCCCGCCAGCGGTAGATGGCCTGCTTGACGTCTCCCACCAGCAGCACGGGGGTTCCCGGCTCCTCGGAGAGCGTGTTGTGCAGCAGGGGAATGAAGTTCTCCCACTGTTTGACGGAGGTGTCCTGGAACTCGTCTATCATGAAGCGGTGGTAGTAGTTGCCCACCTTTTCGAAGATGAAGGGGGTGTCGTTGTTTCCGGCGATGAGTCGGGCGAGGGTGTCGTTGGTGTCGGAGATGTGCATCAGGTTCTGTTCGCGGCACAGGGTCTCCACCTGCCGGGCCAGGTCGGCCAGCAGCGCGAAGTCGCGCAGTCCGCCGGCCAACAGCCTGCAGCTGTTCAGAAAGCGGTAGTTGTCGTCGTAGATGCCGCACAGTTCGCCGAGCAGGCTGCGCAGTGCGGGGGTCACCGCCTCCACGCCGGCGTTGTTGGCCCCTTTCTTGGGGTGCCAGCTCTCGGCCTCCAGCAGGTTGGCGGTGGTTTTGGAGTAGGGGCCGATTTCGCCGGCGGCCACCCGGTAGAAGTAGCCCACGCCGCTGCGGCTGCCGCCGGTGAAGTCGCCGAGGGCGAGTCCGGCGCCGTCGATGATTTCGGTGGCCCGGCGGGCCAGTTCGCCCATCCGCTTCTCGATTTCGGCGGCCTGTGCCGAGGCGCGGTGCACGATTTCGCGCAGCCGGTCGCGGTCGAGGGCGACGGGGGCGGCCTTGTACTCCTCGCGGAAGATTTCGGTGCCTATCTCCTCGATGTTCTTCTTGATGTTCCAGGCGGCGTTGCCGTCGATGCGCTCCTCCACCAGTTCGAAAATCCAGCGCCGCAGCTTGTCGTCCGAGGAGATGCGTTCGATGAGGGCGTCGGTCGCCTCGGAGAGCAGCGTGTCGGTCTGGAGTTCGAGGTTGAAGTTGAGTTCGATGCCCAGCTCCTTGATGAAGGAGCGGATGATGCGCTGGAAGAACTTGTCGATGGTGAGCACCGCGAAGTGGCTGTAATCGTGCAGGATGTAGGTGCGGGCCTCGGTCGCCCGGCTGCGGATGGCCTCTTCGCTCAGGCCCAGCTCGCGGCCCAGGTCGCGCAGGTAGCCGGTCCGTTCGCCGTTGGCCAGCTTGTTGATTTCGCTCAGGATACGGCTCTTCATCTCCTCGGTGGCCTTGTTGGTGAAGGTCACCGCGAGGATGTGGCGGTAGAGCACGGGGCTCTCTATCACGTTGCGGACGTATTCGTAGGCCAGCGAATAGGTCTTCCCCGACCCGGCCGATGCGTTGTATATCTTAACTTCTCCCATGGCGTCTGTACCCGAAAAATCAGGACTAAAGGTAGGAATTAATTTTCTAAAAAGCCCGGGGTGTTTGATTAAAACTTGAAAAATGGTTATCTTGCTACGGATTTTAACATATCGAAGATGATGAAAAGGTTTCTATTTGCACTACTTATCCTGCTGGGCGCCGCCGGCGTGCGGGGTCAGCAGACGGTGTCGGGCGGCAATCTGGCCGAATTCCGTCGAATTTCGCTTTCGGGACGTTTGAGCGTGGTGCTGGAGCGGGTCGATTCGACGGAGGCCTGTTCGGTGAGCGTCGATTTGAACGGCGAACCGGCCGACCGCATGTCGTGGAGCGTGGCCAAAGGCGAACTCAAGATAAAGACCCGGCTGGGCAGGGGGAACGGCAACATCCCTCAGGTGAAGATACGCTACTGCGAGCTGGACGAACTCTCGGTCTCGGATGCCGACGTGCGGGTCGATACGCTGCGGGGCACCAAGATGGATATCTCCCTCTCCGGCGGCAAGCTCTACGGGGCGGTCGTGTGCCGCGACCTGAAGCTCGAAGCCGTGAGCGGGTCGGCGGTGGAGCTGGTCGGAGAGGCCGATTACCTGACGCTCACGGCCACCAACACCTCCCAGGTCGAGCTGCTCGGGTTCGTGAGCCGCAGCCTCGACGTGCGTGCGGCGGCGAGTGCCGTGGCCAGCGTGCGTGCCACCGACCGCATCGTCTCCAACGTGCAGACGGGCGCCAAGGTCTTCTATGCCGGCAATCCGCCGCTGGTGCGCGGCAGCCAGTCGCTGGGCGGCGTGTTCTCTCCGATAGCCGAGTAGGAAGATGGCTTCGGGCGAGAGTTTCCTCTATCGTGTGGCCGCCGACCTCTATGCCCGTTACGGCGAGGGGGTGAGCGAGCTGCACATTCTTTTTCCCAACCGTCGTGCGAGGCTCTTTTTCGCCGATGCGTTGGCCCGCATCGCCTCCCGGCCGATGTGGCAGCCCCGCTACACCACCATCGACGAACTGATGGAGGCCATCGCCGGACTCGCCCAGGGTGACAGGCTGCGGATGGTGACCGAACTCTACAAGGTCTACTCCGAATTCCACAAGGAGAGTTTCGATACCTTCTATTTCTGGGGCGAGATGCTGCTGGCCGACTTCGATGCCGTGGACAAATACCGGATTGACGCGAAGATGTTGTTCTCCAATATCTTCGACCTGAAGAGCATCGAGGACGACTGGCGCTATCTCACGCCCGACCAGCTGGCCGTGGTGCGCCGTTTCTGGGAGAGTTTCGGCCAGCAGAGCGGCTTCTCGCAGCAGAAGAAGGAGTTCCTCTCCATCTGGCGCACCCTGCAGCCCATCTACGACGGGCTGCGCGAGCGGCTCTCGGCGCAGCAGACGGGCTACAACGGCATGATACAGCGCCGGGCGGCCGACCTAATAAAGGACGGGCAGGTGCCCGGCGAATTCACGGCCCGGCCGCGCCGCTACGTGGTGGCGGGATTCAATGCGCTGACCGAGTGCGAAAAGATACTCTTCACCTACCTCGACCATGCGTTCGGCACCGATTTCTATTGGGATTACGACCGCTACTATCTGGAGGACGAACGGCAGGAGGCGGGGCTTTTCATGCGCGAGAATATCGCCCGGTTCCCGCCGGCCGCGGTTTTCGACTGCGAGAATTTCGCCGCGCAGAAACATATCGAAATCATCGACACGGTGTCGGAGGTGATGCAGTGCAAGTGCGCCGGCCGGTTGCTCGAAAGGCTCCGTAGCGAGCGGGCCGCCGGAGCTGCCGGAGCGGAAGCGCGCGGGGGCGGACTCGACAAGGAGACGGCCATCGTGCTGACGGACGAGAATCTGCTCATGCCGCTGCTCTATTCGCTGCCGGAGTGCGTCGATAACGTGAACATCACCATGGGCTATCCGCTGCGGCAGACGCTGGCCTACTCTTTCGCCGAGCGGCTGCTGGAGCTCCAGCGCCGCAAGAAGGTGCGCACGACCCGTTCGGGCGAGGTGCGTACCGTGTTCTATTACAGCGATGCGGCGGGGCTGCTCTCCCATCCCTACATCGGCGGGGCCTGCCCCGGAGCGGAGGCGCTGCTCGCCGAGCTCACCCGCCGTCAGGCCGCCTACGTCGATTCGCGGCGGTTGGCGGGCGACGCGCTGCTGGAGCGCATCTTCACTCCCTGCCAGGGGTGGAGACAACTGGGCGGCTATCTCATCGAGATGCTGTCGGCGGTGGCGTCGATGCCCTATGCGGGCGAGGACCGGCGCGAGCGGACCGAGTTTCTGACCGTGGTGGCCGACAACCTGCGCCGCCTGGTCAATTCGCTGGATGCCTGCGGGCTGGGCGAGGAGATAACCGACGGGGTCTTCTCCTCGTTGCTGCGGCGCGTGTTGCAGAACGTGCGCATTCCGTTCCAGGGCGAACCGTTGGCGGGGGTGCAGGTGATGGGTATTCTGGAGACCCGCAACCTCGACTTCGAGAATGTCGTCATCCTGTCGATGAACGACGACAACTTCCCCGGCAGCCGCACCGTTTCGTCGTCGTTCGTCCCCTACAATCTGCGCATGGCCTACGGGCTGCCCACGCCGCTGCATCACGAGGGCGTCTATGCCTACTACTTCTACCGGCTCGTCCAGCGGGCCCGGCGGGTCTTCATGGTCTACTGCTCGAGCAGCGACGAGAAGAGCACCGGCGAGCCGAGCCGCTACATCTATCAGCTGCTGTACGAGTCGCCCCACCGCGGACGCATCGCCCGGCGGAGTATCGGGGTGGATGTCAATCTGGCCTCGGCCGAACCCATCGCGGTGCCCAAAAGCGGCGAGGCGGGCGAACGCCTCTTCGCGTGGCTCGACAATCCCGAGCGGACGCTCTCGCCGACGGCGCTGTTCAACTACGTGCAGTGTCCGCTCAAATTCTACTTCCATTCGGTGGCGCGCCTGCGCGGCGAAGAGGAGGTGGGCGAGGAGATAGATTCGCCCACGTTCGGCAATATCCTCCACAAGGCGATGGAGACGCTCTACCGCCGTTTCGTGGGGGCGGGCGACCCGCGTGCGGCCATCGGAGCGCTGCGGGGCGACGGGGCCGTGGTGACGGCGGTGTGCGATGCCATCCGCAGCGAGTATCTGCACGACGAGACGGCCGACGAGCGCGACTGGGGCGGAAACCTGCTGCTGATAAAGGATATCGCCACCAAATACATCGACCGCTGCTATCTGCCGTGGGACGCCTCCCACGAGGCGTTCAGCGTGGTGGACCTCGAAAAGAACATCGGCTGCGAATTCGACATCGTTTGCGGCGGCGAGCGCCGGAAGGTCTATTTCGGAGGCAAGGCCGACCGCATCGACCGGATGGAGGACGGTTCGATGCGCATCGTGGACTACAAGTCGGGGGCCGACAAAATCGTCTTCGACGGGGTGCCGTCCCTGTTCGACCCGCGCACGGCCAACAGCGCCGTGCTCCAGACCCTGCTCTACGCCATGATGCTCGACCGGGGCGAGGGGCTGAGCGTCACGCCCACGCTCTACTATGCCCGCAGCATCAACCGCCGCGACTATTCGCCCCTGCTCGACGACAAGAGCCGCGGTCCGGTGCGCAGTTATGCCGACTATCGCGAAGAGTTCGAGACGCAGCTGCGCACGCTGCTCGAGGAGCTGTTCGATGCGGAGCGGCCTTTCGTCCAGGCGGCCGACTCCAAGCCGTGTCAGTATTGCGATTTCAAAGCCATCTGCCGCCGCGAGTAGGGGCGGGGAGGGGAAAACGAGGCATCCCGGCCGTTCGTCGGTCCGGGATGCCTCGTCGTTTTGCCGGGGTGTGGCGGAATCAGCGTCCGCCGTCCGCCGCGGGCGTATGTTTGTATTTGAACACCAGTGCGAATACGACACCCACCACGAGCGCATAGGCGGCGAAGATGAGCCACGTGGCGCTCCAGTCGCCCAGCAGGTAGGTCTCTTCGCCCACGGTCGTCCAGGTGCAGAAGCGATTGACGATTGCGCCCGCGGCCAGCGTGCCGACCGTGGCGCCGATGCCGTTGGTCATCAGCATGAAAAGTCCCTGGGCCGCGCCCTGAATCGAGCAGTCGGTCTCGCGCTCCACGAACAATGCTCCCGAGACGTTGAAGAAGTCGAACGCCACGCCGTAGACTATCATCGAACCGATGAACATCCACAGTCCGCTGCCGGGATTGCCCAGTCCGAACAGACCGAAGCGGAGCACCCAGGCGAACATGGCGATGAGCATCACCTTCTTGATGCCGAAGCGTTTGAGGAAGAAGGGGATGAGCAGTATGCAGAGCGCTTCGGAGATTTGCGAAAGGGAGGTGAGGGCCGTGGCGTTGTTGGCGCCGACGGTGCCGGCGAATTCGGCGGTTCCCTTGAAGCTGGTGATGAAGGGGGTGGCGTAGCCGTTGGTGATTTGGAGCGAGACGCCCAGCAGCATGGAGAAGATGAAGAAGAGGGCCATCTTGCGCTGCTTGAAGAGTGCGAAAGCCTTCAGGCCGAACACCTCGGAGAGGCTCTTCTTTCCGGCGTTGCGGTCGGCCACGGGACATGCGGGCAGGGTGAAGGCGTAGATTGCCAGCACGAAGCCCAGCACGGCGCAGACGAACAGCTGCATGTAGGTGTACTGGAAGCGCGAGGGTGCGTCGGCGCTGAATCCCAGCCACCCCTCGGGGGTGATGTAGGCGAAATTGACGAACCACATGGCGGCGATGAAGCCCACGGTGCCCCAGACGCGGATGGGCGGGAAGTCGCGAATCGTGTCGTAGCCGTTGCGCGAAAGGATGGAGAAGGCCACCGTGTTGGAGAGTGCGATGGTGGGCATGTAGAAGGCGACGCTCAGCGTGTAGAGCGTGAAGAAGGGGGCGAAGGCGAGCCCTTCGGGATGGGAATATCCGTAGTACCAGGCTGCGAGCATGAACGCTCCGGCCAGTCCGTGGCTCAGTCCCAGCAGCTTCTGGGCGGGAATGTATTTGTCGGCAATCACGCCCAGTATGGCGGGCATGAAGATGGAGACCACGCCCTGTATGGAGTAGAACCATGCGATGCGGTCGCCCAGTCCGGCGGGACCCAGGTAGTTGCCCAGGCAGGTGAGGTAGGAACCCCACACGGCGAACTGGAGAAAGTTCATGAAGGTCAGTCGAATTTTGATGTTCATAAGTTGTTGAATATTAGGTTTCTGTTCGGTTCGCCGGTCTTCGTGCCGGAAAAAAGTAAAACAAAAATACGTTTTTTTTTGAAAAAATCCTTGCAGGATAAAAAATATTGCCTTAAATTTGTACCGCGTTTGAGAATGAAACGTAACAGAGATTGAGCTATGGTGTAATGGTAACACAACAGATTCTGGTCCTGTTTTTCTTGGTTCGAATCCAGGTAGCTCAACAAACCCGTTGGATATTTCCGGCGGGTTATTTTTTTGCGGGGTAGCCGGGCGGAGGAAGTCCGATTCGGGTGGCGGGGCGCAGTGTGTTTTGTCGTGTGGGACGGAGAGCCCCGGCGGATTCGGAACCGTTCGGACAGGGGTGCAGCGGATTCCGGAGCGGCACCGGGAGTGGAGGCCGCTGGGGGCTACAAGTCGTATTTTCCGGCGAAGAGCCGTCTCCCCTCTTGCGTATAAAAGGTTACGAATTCGCTTTTGCAGCGCGTGTAGGCATCGCGGTCGTGCTCGTATCGTCTCGCCGAATCGACCTTGAGCCGTTCGTATGCTCGGGCCGCCGCGGCGTGTGTCCGCAGGTAATCCCTGAAATAGAGTTCGTCGTTGTCTCCGGCGTGACGCAGGTGGAGGTGGAACACCCGTTCGGCGTATCCCTGCGGCGTGTAGCCCTTGTTGAAGTCGATGCGGCGGTCGGTTTCGGCCATGCAGAGGTAGCCGCATCCCTCGACGGGGGCCTTCAGGTCGGCGAGTTTTTGTCCCGGGGCGACCTCGGCGAGCAGGTCCACGGTGGGTTTCGCCCGCATTCCCCGAATCGCCGTACTGCCGATGTGGCTGATGCGCAACAGTCGGGGCAGCTCCTTTTTCAACGTTTCGGCCTCCTGTTCGTACCACTCGGCCCACTCGGCCCGATGGGCGGTCAGGACGATGGGAAACAGTTGCCAAAGCTCCTCTAAGGAGAGCCCTTTCAGACTTTCGTGTGTGTCGTTTCGCATGTTCTCGGGACGGTTTTTCGACCGGGCTTTCATCCGGCCGGTAAATATACGATAAATAGTGCGTTCGCAGAGTGCAAAAGAGTATGTTCCCGAATTTTTTCCTGATGCGGTGTGGGTTCGCTGAGGATGTGATATGGTTTTGCTGGCGATGCGGCGGGTTTTGCTGGCGATGTGTGTGGGGTCGTTGGGAATGTGATATGGTTTTGCTGGCGATGCGATGCGGGGTCGTTGGGGATGGGGTGAGTTTTGTCGGCGTCCTCTCTCCCTTTTCCCTTTTCGGATACGGAGAGGCCGCAGGGGCTGCGCTGTGTCGGAAGTGGGAGGAAAGCGGGGCTGTCGGTACGGCGGAATGCTCGAATCGGGGACGGATGCGTCTTTGCGGAGATTGGCGGGGCGGGCTGTCAGCTGGTTTCAGGCTGTTGTGTCTTGTGGCACAGCGCGGCGGATGCGGACGGGAAACCGGGACAGCCGGGTGGCGGAAGCCCGATTCGGGCGGCGGGGCGCAGTGCGTTTTGTCCTGTGGAACGGCGGGCCTCGGCGGATTCGGAACCGTTCGGCGGCCGATGTCGGGGCGGGTTCCGGTGCTCGGGGAAGGCGCGGAGGCCCGGAATGAAAAAGGCCGCAGAACGAAAAGTTCTGCGGCCTTTGGTCGGGGTACCGGGATTCGAACCCGGGACTTCCAACTCCCGAAGCTGGCGCGCTAACCGGGCTGCGCTACACCCCGAAAACATCGCTCCCTCGAAAGGTGCCCGATGCCGTTAGTCTTTTATGTCGTTACGTCCTGTGCGACGTATTCGTTCTCGTTCGCTCTGCCGATTGGCAGCCGGTGGCCGAAGTGTCCCGCGGCGGCCTGTCTTACGGTGTCGGGGTAGCGGGATTCGAACCCACGACCCCCTGCTCCCAAAGCAGGTGCGCTAACCGGACTGCGCTACACCCCGAATCTGCTGAGAATGGGGTTCTGCGGACCGGGCTTCGGCCGCACGTCGTAACCCTCTTCTTCGGTTTTGCGGTGCAAATGTAAACTATTTTTTCGTAAAAAACAAATCGGAACCGGGGTAAAATGAGACCGTTTGTCGCCGGGTCACTCCAGACCGGCGAACAGATGGCGGAAGTCTTCGTGTGCGGCGGCCTGGTAGGTGCGGAATCCCATGGCGCGTGCGGTCTCGATGTTGCGGGTTCCGTCGTCGATGAAAAGGGTCTCGCGGGCCTCGATTCCGGCATCGGCCAGCACGGCTTCGAAAATGGCGGGGTCGGGCTTGAGCAGCTTCATTTCGTAGGAGAGGTAGACCTTGTCGAAGTAGGCGTCCACCGTGAGCCCCCGGCTGCGGAACTGCTTTTCGAGCATCGACGGGTAGACCATGACATTGGTGTTGCTGAGCATGTAGACCTTGAAACGGCTGCGCAGGTCGCGCAGCAGGTCGAGCTTGTAGGCCGGAATCTCGCCGATTAGCTGGAAGTAGGCCCACTCGATGCGTTCGAGGTCGGCCTGCGGCGAGAAGGTGCGTGCGTAGTCGAGTATCTCCTGTTTGCCGATGATTCCGCGTTCGAGGTCGTTGAAGATGGCGCTGGGGTAGTAGGGGTCCACGAGCTGGCCCAGTTGGGGCAGGCCTATCTGTGCGAATGCGGCCATACACCGTTCGCGGTCGAGGTCGGCCAGCACGCCGCCCAGGTCGAAAAGCAGGTTGCGAATCATCTCTTTTATTTTTGGAATTGCATGGTCTTACGCCGGGCGAAGCGCAGCAGCGCCGGGGGAATGAGCCGGATGAGCGGAATGAAGAGCCGGTTGTACCACGCCGGAAC
This sequence comes from Rikenellaceae bacterium, assembly GCA_017935625.1. Lineage (GTDB taxonomy): Bacteria > Bacteroidota > Bacteroidia > Bacteroidales > Rikenellaceae > RGIG9113. The sequence goes on from JAGBHC010000021.1 coordinate 33,255, forward strand.
GATTAGCCGGCGTCCGCGGAAGAGGGCGCGCAGAGCCTGCCGGGCGGTTTTGTCGGCGGTGATAAGCACGCCCAGCCGCACGCCCAGTCTCTGGAACCGGTGCGGAAGTCCGTAGAGTTCGGTGGCGACGCCTGCCGGGCAGACGGCCGTGACCCGCACGCCCCGTTCGCGCACCTCCTTGGCGAAGGCCACGGAGAAACTCTTCAGATAGGCCTTGCTGGCGCTGTATGCCGCCAGTCCCGGCCAGGGCATCCATATCGAATAGGAGGACATGTTGAGGATGTAGCCCTTTCCGCGGCGGGCCATGTCGGCGCCGAACAGACGGCAGGTGAGGGTGTTGGTCATGTCGTGAAGATAGACGATGCGTTCCAGCCGTTCGGGTTCGCAGCGGAGGATGTCGTTGAAAATGAACATGCCGGCATTGTTTATCAACACGTCGATTTCGCGTCCCCGGCACCGCTCGTAGAGCTCGCGGGCCGCCCCTTCGCGGGCCAGGTCCAGGGTGAAGGAATCGACCCGCACGCCGTGTTTCTCGCCGATGCGTGCGGCGGCCTGCGACAACTCCCGCTCGTCGCGGCTCACCGCAATCAGGTCGTAGCCCAACGCCGCCAGCCGTTCGGCGATGCAGTAGCCGATGCCGCTGCTGGCTCCGGTGACCAGCGCCGTGGCCGTCCCCTTTTTTACCTCTCCGCGTCTCATGTTACAGTCGTTCCAGCTCCCGGACGATGCTTTTTGGCAGGTCGTCGCAATGTTTGTGACACTTCATGTCGATGGAGTACATGCGGGCGATGCAGTAGTTCTTGTGGTCGCAGCGGCTGCGGCAGTCGGCTCCCTCGCGGGCCAGCCGGTTCACGAAGTCGGGCTCATTGACCAGACAGCGGGCCATCTGCACCAGTTCGAATCCGCTCTCCAGCACCCGGTCGATGCCTTCGCGGCTCACCAGTCCGCCCACGTAGACGAGCGGCATTTTGAGCGCCTCGCGGAATTTGAGCGCGTCCTCCAGGAAGTAGCACTCGCGGAAGGGGATGGCGGGTATCATCAGTCGGCCGGCCATTCTCACGCCGTATTTGAGCCACCAGCAGGTCATGTAGTGGGTCATGGCACGCACGGGCATGGCGCCGCGCATGACGTACATGGGCGCCTTGCTGACGAATCCGCCGCTGAGGACCAGCGCGTCGGGCGAGAGCCGCTCCAGCTCGCGGGCGATTTCGAGGGCTTCGTCGATTTCGATGCCTCCTTTGAATCCGTCGCGCATGTTGGTCTTTACCAGCACGGCCAGTCCGCGTCGGCGGGCCGCCTCCAGCACCTCCTCCATGCACATGCGCATGAACCGCATCCGGTTGGAGAGCGAACCTCCGTACTGGTCGCGTCGGCGGTTGGTGTAGGGCGAAAGGAACTGGCTGATGAGGTATCCGTGTCCGGCATGCACCTCCACGGCGTCGAATCCTGCGTCGGCGGCCGTGTGGACGGCTTTGCCGTAGTCGCGGGCCATCTGCTCGATTTCGGAGGGTTTCATGGCCCGGTGTATGGTGGGCGAATAGAGGTTGAATCCGGTGGAGGCCGAGATGGGTATCTGGCCGGCGGTGCTGATGTGGGTCATGTTGCCGCAGTGGCCTATTTGGATGGAGGCGGCGGCACCCTCGGCGTGTATGGCGTCGGTGAGCTCCCTGAGCTGGGGGACGATTTCGGGCCGCAGCCAGAGCTGGCGGGTGAAGGAGAGTCCGTTGCGGGTGACGGAAGCATAGGCGACGGTGGTCATGCCGATGCCGCCGCGGGCCACGCTCACGTGGTAGTCCTTGAGTTGCTGCGTGGGGGCGTTGTCTGCGCACATGCTTTCGAATGCGGCCGAACGGATGGTGCGGTTGCGCAGGGTGAGGTTGCCCAGTTTGTAGGGGGTGAATAGCTTGGATTCCTTCATGATTCGGGGACGGTTAATATATAAAGGGAATGATGTTCTTGCGTTTGAGCGAGGTGAACTCTTCGCCGAACTCCGCCTGGTAGCGGCGGTAGAGCGATGCCGAGCGGGGTGCGAGGTTGGCGAATGTCCACCAGGCGAACACGGCTCCCGACCACGACCAGGTGAGCAGGGCGAACCCTATCCATTCGGTCAGTTCGCCGAAGTAGTTGGCCGAGGAGACGTAGCGGAACATCCCTCCGCGGGGGATGTAGTGGCGCGTGTCGCCCGGTTTGCGCAGGTGGCGGATGATGTAGTCGGAGTGGAGGTTGATGGCCATGCCGATGAAGAAGACGGCGGTGCCGGTCAGGAATTGCGGCGAGAGCAGCCACTGCGGGGAGTACATCCCTTCGGGCGAGAGGTAGAATATCCATCCGCCCTGCATCAGTGCGTTGAGCAGGTTGAACAGGGCTCCCATGACCACGATGCCTGCCGGCATGCGGCCGTTGCCGCGGATGAGCAGCGGGAAGATGAACGAGCGTTGGAAATAGTGGCTCTGGAAGATGAGGAACATCGTCAGCGGCGCCGCCTGCCAGGTGCGCTGGGAGCAGAGCCACAGAACGGTCATGGCGATGAACACGGGGGATTCCATCGCTATCCATCCGATGCGGTTGGGGACGGGCGGGCCGAACTTGCGGTTGAAGAGCATTCCGTAGCCCGCTTCCACGAAGTAGAGGGCGATGAAAACGACCAGCGCCGTGGCCGCCATGACCCACAGAAAGATATCGAATGTGTGCTGCATGATGTATTAAGTCGTCTCTCTCGGCCGCCTGGCAGAGCCGGCCGGACCGGAGCGTTTGGCTCCCGTGTCGGTCGTGCGGCCCGATTCGCGGAACCAAAGGTAGGCATTTTTGTCGGAAAACCAATCGCCGCAGCCCATTTGGGCGACAGAATGGTTCTTTTCGGACGATTTTTACGGAATGCGGACCGGAGCCGCATGCGTTTCGTGCGGCGGTATGGCACGTTTTATGAAGTATGCGCTCAGACCGAAGAGAAGATTGAAGGCGAGGGCCGCCGGCCCGGAACCTGCATTCCATAACTCCATTTTATTAACAAAAGGTACATTTACAACTATGAAAGACGAAAAGAACAGCAAGGGCTGCGGTTGCGGCACCGGCCGCCCCTCGGACGGTTCCAAGAACAACACCACGACCGACAGCGCAAAGACGAAGAACTCGCAGTGCAACTCGAAACGATAGTAGCTGCTCTTCTCTTTTGAGAAAGCCGGTCGCGTACCGGCCGTTTCCATCCCCGTCTCCGCAACGGATGTCGCAGCAGACAGCGAAGTGTGTGCACGGGGACTTTTTTAACTCTTATTTTTCCTTGTAAGCCCGGATGCCCGTGAGGGTCTCCGGGTTTTTTCGTATTTTCTTCCGTCGCCTTATCCCCCTCCGGTGCGCCTGAGAGGCCGATTGGGGATTTTTCGTTGATTTTTATCGGGTTGAGGGGTGGTTAATTCGAAATAATAATTGTATGTTTGTAGAACATAAGAAATTGTATCATGAAAAATCATTAGTTTTTCTAATCCTATCATTGGCTTTTGCGGCGTGCAATAGCGTAGATGAATCTGTGGAGGAGTTCCCGGCAGCTGCTTCGGGCCGGAAATCCGTTTCGGCGGCCGCCGGTGTGCTGAACCTCCCCGACAGCTATCCCCAGCCGGCGCAGGCCTACCCCGATGTGCCGAAAACGCTGCACACGTTCCCCAACGGCATCGAGGTCGAGATGACTCCCGACAGCATCTATATTCTGGGCGGCGATATCATTCTGTCGCCCGAGCAGGTCGCCCGGCTGGAGGCTTCGGGTTCGCGTTCGGCGGTGAACACCGATTTCGCGGCGAAATGGCCATGGGGGAGAATTCCGTATTGCGTGAATGCGAATGTGCAGGACAGAACCAATATCGATGCGGCTATCGCACACTGGGAAATGTATACCAGTATCTCTTTTGTCGAGATTACTCAGAAGACCGGGGATTATGTGGAGTTTGTTCAGACTGCGGATTCCAATAATTCTTATGTCGGAAAAATCGGAGGGCGACAGGAGATTCGATTGGCGTATCCGATAAAAAAAGGTGTGGTGATTCATGAGATAGGGCATACCGTCGGTTTGTATCATGAGCATGCGCGGTCCGACAGGGACGACTACGTGACGATTATCCCTGAAAATATACTTCCCGGTAAAGCTTATGATTTTCAAAAGTATACGGCGTTAGGAGACCCGGGGTTGGATATCGGATACTTCGATTTCAATTCGATTATGATGTATCCTTCGTGGGCTTTTTCAGTCGATACGACTTCTCTTTCCTCTCCAACGATAGTGGACAAGGAGGGCCACTATATCTTCCTCGATGCGCAAAGTTTGTCGTGGGAAGATGTGCAGGGAATCAAGGTGCTGTACGGACCTCCGTACGGAAAAATCGAGACGGAGTTGATAGACGAAGATTATTCGGAGACATGGTCCTGGGATAAAACGGAGCGAACGTACAGCAACAAGATTTATTTCTATGAAGACAAAGAGCGTACGATTCCGACGATTTTGAATAGTCCCAGGTTGATAACCGTTCGTCTGGAGCATCGGGATGACGAACATATGATTCCGGATTATATCTATTCCTGTTTCCTTGTGGAAGCGGGTGCCGAATATGTCGATTTGGGCGAAACCTATATGTTGGAGGAGAATTCGTATGGCGATTTAATCGATTACGAATATAATAACTATTCGTTCGTAGGTGCCGGATTTTAAAATGATAAAGCGATGAAAAGAATTTTGTTTGTTTTCGCGGCGTTGCTCTGCTGCGTGTTCGCGGGATGTAGCGATGACAAGGCTATCGAGGTGTATGATATGACGGTAGCCAGTACGCGTTATGATTCGGGATTCGTGTGGGAACATGGTAGTGTTTATTATATTGTCAAAGTGGACGGCGAGGACCGATGGACACTATGGGGATATATTCATGGTTTCGATTATGAACCGGGATACGAATATCGCATCCGGGTGAAAGAGTACGAAGTGGACACGGAGGGCATGATGGACCGGAGTCCGGTCGAATACAGATTGGATAAAGTATATAGCAAGGAGTTGAAAACGAGCGACCTTCCTGACCACATGGCTGAGCATGCCTATGACAGGTGAGGCCGGGGCGTTTACGAAGTGAGAGGACCTCGCCGCAGATATTCTGCGGCGAGGTCTGTTTTCGGGACGGCTGTGTGCGGCAGGCTTGTGGGGCGGGGAAAGGCGGACATGCGCATGGCGGGCGGGGGCTGTGCAAACTTGTGCGGCGTTGTTTTCCATATTTGCGACTTTCGTTCTTTATTTGCCGGACAAACCCATACGATTATGACAACGAAAAAAGTCCGATTCGACACTTCGGCCGTTGCGAAACCATCGCACCCGGCGGCCGATTGCACTGTCCGTATGCTCTCCGGGAGCGAAATCCGCGATGCGGCATCCGCAGTGCATCCTCCGACCGCCGACCTGTGCGCGTGCGGCGAGAAACTCTCCGTCCTCCATTTCCTCCGCTTGCGAATCGAGGAGCGGCAGCGCCGCATGCACTTCGGCACGGCCCGCAACTATGCGCGGACCGCTGCCAGCTTCGCCCGGTTTCTGGCCGGGAGAGAGCTCTCGCTGCGGGAGCTGACCGACGAGGTGGTCGGGCGTTACAACATCTACCTGATTGAACGGGGCGTGACGCGCAACACCGTATCGTTCTACATGCGCAATCTGCGGGCCGTGTACAACCACGCCGTCAATCTGCGTCTGGTGGAGCAAACCCACCCTTTCCGCAACGTCTACACCGGTGTGGACCGCACGCGGAACCGGGCCGTGGGCAGCGAACTGGTGGCCCGGCTCGGCCGGCTCGACCTGCCTCCCGGCGACGCATTGTGCTTCGCCCGCGACCTTTTCCTCTTCAGCTTCTGCACCCGCGGCATGGCTTTCGTGGACATCGCCTACCTGCGCAAAACCGACATCCGCGGCGACTGCATCCGTTATGCCCGCCACAAGACCGGACAGCCGCTCTCAATCCGCATCGAACCCTGCATCCGTGCGATTCTCGACCGCTATCGTCCGGCGGCGGCCGGTACGCCCTACGCATTTCCGATTCTCACCGCTACCGAAACCTCCGCCGCTTATCGCGAGTATCTTACGGCCCTGAATCTCCACAACCGGCAGCTTCGGCGGCTCGCTGCGCTGCTGCATACGGAGTGCCGTCTCACCTCCTACACTCCGCGCCACAGCTGGGCCACCGAGGCCCGCAACCATCACATCCCGCTCTCGGTCATCAGTGCGGGGCTGGGACACACTTCCGAACGGACCACGCAAATCTACCTCGCCACGCTCGGCAATTCGGTCATCGACTGTGCGAACCGCCGGATTCTGGAGCTGCTGGAGACGACGGCCGCTCCGCAGGAGAGGAGCCCCGAATGCGTGTGACGGGATTCCGGCGACGGCACTCCTGCGGAGCGGCCGCAGGGCGGCGAACAAAACATTGATTTATGAAAATAAAAGATAACGGAGGTTTCTATGTAAGAAACCGGCGCCGCGCCCCGGCCGCATTGTCCGCATATCTCTCGTATACTGACCGCTCGCCGATTTGGGGTCGGGACCTCCGGTCGAAAAAGTAAATTGTGGGCTTTCGTCCTGCCCCCGGCAGCGAA
>JAGBHC010000022.1 GCA_017935625.1 Rikenellaceae bacterium
AAGCACTTCGAGGTCATCGTCCGCCAGATGATGAACAAGGTGCAGATTGAGGACCCGGGAGACACCCGTTTCTTCGAGGACCAGATTGTGGACAAGTGGGAGTTCATGGAGGTGAACGACGAACTGTTCGACAAGGTGGTCGTGACCGATGCGGGCGATTCGCCCAACGTACAGCCCGGTCAGATTATCTCCGTGCGCAAGCTGCGCGACGAAAACTCGGTGCTCAAACGCAAGGATATGAAACTGGTGGAGGTGAGGGATATCATTCCCGCCACTTCGAACCAGATACTCCAGGGTATCACCCGCGCCGCATTGCAGACCAGCAGCTTCATTTCGGCCGCCTCGTTCCAGGAGACCACCAAGGTGCTCAACGAGGCTGCAATCCAGGGCAAGGTGGACCCGCTGGAGAAACTCAAGGAGAATGTCATCTGCGGACACCTCATACCGGCCGGTACGGGTATGCGCGATTACGACAACCTCGTGGTGGGTTCTCTGGACGAATACAATTCGATGGTGGCGAACAAATAGGCCTCTGTCGAGAGAACGCGAAAAGCGCGACGGCAACCCCGTCGCGCTTTTTTCGTGTCCCCTTTTCTGGCGTGCCCTTTTTTCGTGTGCACGTATGCGGTGCGGAGAATCCCGCGGGCCCGGTGGCCGTCGGGACTTCCGGCCGGAGGAGATTAAGGAAAGGTTCGGCCGGGGAGTTGGAAAAGTCTCGTGACAGGGGAAGGTCGGGGAAAACCCGGCAGGGGGAGCGGACGGCATGCGGAGGAGAGATGTCCGCTCCCCTTTGCGGAGTCGGTGCGTCAATAGGCGTAGCGCATGATTCTGTGTTCGCCGTCGATGTCGTGGAGAACGTAGATGCAGCGGTTGCGGGCGTCGATGTCGAAGTGGATGATGCCGTGGTCGAACTGGTAGCGGGTGTGTGGCCGTCCGTTCCAGTCGAAAGAGAGGAGAACGGTCGCATTCCGGCGGAAATCCTTTGCTTCGGCTATTTCGCGATAGAAGCGCTGGCCTTTGTAGAGGGCCCATATCCGGCCGCCGGCGCTTTGCGGCCAGAGGTAGCACATTTGCTGGACGGGGCCTATGGCCGGCGCGTCGGCATCCGGTTTCTTGCCGGGCGGAATTATCTCGGGACCGTGCATGAGGGCCGTGCGCCGTCGGGTGTCCAGGTCGTATATCTCCAGGAAGTCGATGGCCAGGCCGAGCAGGGCGACCTGTTTCCCGTCCTCCGAAATGAGCGGGTATCCGCCCATCAGGTGACGCACTACCCGCTCGTTGAGCTGGGCGCGGAGCACCTCGGGGTAGGAGCCGAAGGTGTCGAGCAGCCTGCCGTCGCGGTCCTGTATCCTGAAGCGTGCGGGTGCGGAGAGCGTGTCGCCGCCGAAAAGGGGAACTTCGACGGCTCCGAGCAGGTTTCCGTCGGCGGTCAGCTGGGGCGAGAGCAAGGGCTCGGGCGAATTGTAAATCGCATCGGGCTGCAGGTCGGGCGTCAGCAGCCCCTCGAGGGGGTAGAAGAGTATGCGGGAGGCGTTGCCTGCGTTCAGATGGGCGCCGTCGGGATGCCGGGTGAAGGATGCGATGCCGAACACTTCGTTGGCGGCCCGTCCTCTGACGCAGAACTCGTTGAGCAGCTCGCCGGTCTTCAGCGACCAGACGTGGATTGCCTTTTCGGTGTTGATATCGACGGTCAGCAGCAGCGAGTCGAATACCAGGATGCGCATGGGGTTGAGCAGCTGCCGGGGTCCGACCGCTTCGCCTCGGGGCGAGACGACGGTTTGCCGGAAATCGGCTTCGGTGAAGGTGCGGGCGTCCGCGATGTCCGACGGGGGACGGTTGTCGGCGCAGGAGGCGAGAAGCAGGGCGGCCGACAGCAGAAGGAGGGCGTGTGTTTTCATGATTCGAATTATTGAGCGTGTGAATATTCGGTGGCGAATCACTACAAAGATAGGATATTTTCGTTTCGTTGTGTGCGGAATGCGATAGAAAAGGCGTAAAAATGTCGTTTTCGGGCCGAAAGGGGGTGCGGGAAAGAGCGGAAGGGCGGCGTGCGGCTGCGGAGCCGGATGCCGGAGGAGCGGGGACCGGCGGGTGCATCGTAGGAGCATCGCGGGTGTATTGCGCGTGTGCCGCGGTGCATTGCGCGTGTGTCGCGGTGTATTGCGCGTGTGTCGCGGGCGGGCCGGAGCTCGGCGGTGCGCGGTGCCGTAAGCGCGACGGCGGGAGTGCCGCGGGTTGTCGAAAACTCCTTTTTTGTAGGGTGTCCGGACATTCGGCGCGGGCGCGGCGTGCGGACGACGGCATTTTTCGCTATCTTTGCTCTCGGAGCAAATCGAATGCGGTTATGAAACACGGATATGTGAGAAAAATGGTGCTGGGCTGTTGGGCCCTGCTGTGTCTTGCGGGGCCGGTGCGGGCTGTGGATGCGCCGGCCGGAGCGGACTGGGCGGCGGCCGACACGGTCGCCGGGCGGAAGAAGGTGGGCGTGGTGCTCAGCGGCGGCGGGGCCAAGGGAGTCGCGCACATCGGCGTGCTGCGGGAGCTGGAGCGGGCCGGCATTCCCATCGACTACATTGCCGGTACGAGCATGGGCTCCATCGTGGGCGGACTCTATGCCATCGGATACAGCGTGGACCAGCTCGACAGCATGGTGCGCACGCAGGACTGGGCGCAGCTGCTCAGCGACCGGGTGCGGCGTCTGGACAAGCTCTTCACGGGGCGCGAGAGCAGCGACCGCTACCTGCTTTCGGTGCCGCTCAGCTCGCGGCACCGGGTGGAGATGCCCAGCGGGGCCGTGGGCGGGGTGAACGTATACAACCTGCTGCTGGACATGACCGTGGGTTATCACGATTCGGTCTCGTTCGACCGGCTGCCGATACCTTTCGCGTGCGTGGCCTACGACATGGCGGCCGGCGAGGAGGTGGTGCAGCGCAGCGGCGTGCTGGCGCAGGCCATCCGGGCGAGCATGTCGATACCGGGGGCTTTCACGCCCGTCGAGCGGGACGGCATGGTGCTGGTGGACGGCGGAATCTACAACAATTTTCCCGCGGATGTGGTGCGCGACATGGGGGCCGAGGTGGTCATCGGCGTGGACGTGGGGGCCGGCATGCACGGGGCCGACGGATTGCAGTCGATAGCCGGGATTTTTGACCAGATTACCACCATTCTCGGCCGAGAGAAGCACGAGACCAACATGGAGCTGCTCGACCTCTATATCAAGCCCGACATCGAACCCTACAATGCGGCCAGCTTTTCGGCCGCGGCCATCGATTCGCTGCTCGAACGGGGCCGGGCCGCGGGCGAGCGGCAGTACGGGCAGCTGCTCGCGCTCAAGGAGAAGATAGGCATCCCGCGCGAAAGCGGAGCCGTGGAGCGGAGCGTCTACGACGGAAACACCCACCGCGTGGCCATCGGCGGCATCCGTTTCGAGGGGCTGCATCGCCAGGCTCCCGAACTGCTGCTCGAACGCATGGGCATCGACGAGCGGAGCGAGGTGAGGCTCTCCGACCTCTCGCGTGCCATCGACCGGCTGCGGGGGATGGGCACCTTCTCGCAGGTGACCTATTCGCTTCGGGGGGCCGCGCCCTACGAACTGGTGGTCCAGGTGCAGGAGCGCTTCATCAACTCGCTCAATCTCGGCGTGCGGTTCGACTCGGAGGAGTTCGCCGCCATTCTGCTCAACTCCACCGTCTCGTTCGGCCGCAGGGGATACAGCATGGCCGAACTCACCGCACGGCTCAGCAGCAACCCCTACGTGCAGGCGGGCTACTCGGTGGGGCGCAGCCTGATGGGGCGTTTCAACCTCTCGTACCGCTATGCCTATCTCGATTACGACCTCTATGCGGGACGCCACAAGGAGTCGAACGTCACCATGAGCCGGCATACGGCGGAGGCGGGGTACACCAATATCATGCTCGACAATTACCGTTTCGACGTGGGGCTGCGCTTCGAGTACATCGACTACAAGTCGCTCTTTTCGGCTTCGGGCGCCCGGGCCGTCGAATCGCACGGCTATCCGGTCTACTACGTGAGCGCCGCGCGCGACACCTACGACAACTATTACCTGCCCACCAGGGGACTGGCCTTCAAGCTGCGGTACGAACTCATTACGGACGACCTGACCGGACTGAACGACGGCGCTCCCCTGAGCGCCTTTTCGGGCGAGTTCGGCATGGCCGTGCCGCTCAGCCCGTCGGTGGCGCTGCTGCCGTCGGTGGCGGGCCGCGTACTGCTCGGCGGCCGGGGAGAGGTGCCTTTCGGATTCCGCAATGCCCTGGGCGGGTACGTGGCGGGCCGGTTCGTCAGCCAGCAGATTCCCTTCGTGGGCGTGCTGCACATGCAGCCGGCCGAAAACGCCATGCTCACCGTGGGGCTCAACCTGCGGGTGCGGGTGGCGCGGAACAACTACCTCTTCGCCCGGAGCCGCTACGGCCGGTTCGATAACCGTTTCGCCCGCCTCTTCTCCGGCAGGGGCACCGGCGAATGGGGATACGGCATCGGCTGGTCGTACGGCAGTCCGCTCGGACCGGTGGAGATAAATATCGGACGCTCGTCGCTCAACCGCAAAATCACGGCATACGTCAATTTCGGACGTTACTTCTGATGGAAAAGAGGATGAAAAGGAGTATCTTTGCACCCGGAAAAAGAGAGACAGGCATGAGTATCGACGAAATAGCGGCCCGGGTGCGGGCGGGCGAGCGGCTCGGCTGCCGGGAGGCTGCGCAGCTGTGGCGCGAGGCGCCGTTGTGGCTGCTGGGGCAGCTGGCCTCGGAGCGCAAGCGGAAGGTGAGCGGCGATAAGGTCTACTACAACCGCAACTTCCACATCGAACCGACCAATCTGTGCGTCTTCAACTGCCGCTTCTGCTCCTATCGCCGTCCGGCGGGCGACCCCGAGGCGTGGGACTATTCGCTGGAGGAGATAGAGGAGATTGCCCGCAGCCACCGGGGCGAGGGCGCCACGGAGGTGCACATCGTGGGCGGCGTGCATCCGCAGCACGGGTTCGACTGGTACGTAGAGCTGGTCCGGCGGGTGAAGTCGGTGCTGCCCGAGGCGGCGATAAAGGCTTTCACCGCCATCGAACTGGGCTGGATGATGGACAAGGCGGGGGTGGACTACCGCACGGGGCTCTCGCGGCTGCGCGATGCGGGCATGGAGGCGATTCCGGGCGGCGGCGCCGAGATTTTCGACGAACGGCTTCGCGCGGAGATATGCCCCGAAAAGGGGAGCACGGCCCAGTGGCTGGAGATTCACCGCACGGCCCACCGGCTGGGAATCAAGACCAACGCCACCATTCTCTACGGTCATGTGGAGCGTCTCGAACACCGCCTGGACCATCTGCGGCGGCTGCGCGAGCTGCAGGACGATACGGGCGGGTTCAATGCCTTCATACCGCTCAAGTACCGCAACTTCGGCAATTCGATGAGCCGCATCGGCGAGGTGAGCGTGGTGGAGGATATGAAGATGCTGGCCATGAGCCGGCTGTTTCTGGACAACGTGCCCCACATCAAGGCCTACTGGGTGATGTACGGCAAGAGCATCACGGAGCTGGCGCTGGCCTTCGGAGCCGACGACATAGACGGCACCATCGAGGATTCGACCAAAATCTACTCCATGGCCGGAGTCGAGGAGCGCAAGCCGCGGCTGACGCTGGGAGAGATTGAGCGGATGGCCGCAGCGGCCGGCCTGCGGGCCGTGGAGCGCGACACGTTCTATCGCGAGATAGGCGGATGACGGACGGGGCGGAGTGCGTCCCGCGACGAATGCGAGTGTATGACAAGTCTGAGAGGATAGGATTTATGGACTTTAAGAAAATAGCAAAAAGCCCCGAGTTGAGGGTGATACTCCGGCAGGCGGTGCTGGCGGCGTGTCTGTGCGTGGTGTGCGTGTGGCTCGTGGCCATGGCGCTCAACCTTTTCACCCGTCACAACAACTACCGGGAGGTGCCCGACTTCGTGGGCATCGGCATCGAACAGGTCCGCACGCTGGCCGCCCGCAACGGGCTGGAAGCGGTGGTGAACGATTCGCTCTACGTGCCCATCTACGACGGCGGCACGGTGCTCGACCAGAATCCGGCGGCGGGCAAGCGGGTGAAGTCGGGCCGGAAGATTTACGTGACCACCAACTCCTACAAGCAGAAGCTGGTGGAGGTCCCCTACGTGGCCGGATTCTCGCTGCGGCAGGCCAAGAACAGCCTGGAGGTGGCCGGACTGGAAATCGACAAGCTGGTCTACCGCGACGACATAGCCACCAACTACGTGCTGGAGCAGCGTTACGGGGGACAGACCGTCACCCGCAACTCCGGATTGCAGGTGGAGGTGGGCTCGGGCATCACCCTGGTGGTGGGCCGCGACGCCGAGAGCGGTCCGGTGAGCGTGCCTCGCCTGGTGGGATTCCCCCTGCAGGAGGCCAAGAGCCGGCTGTGGGAGCTGGGCATCAACGTGGGCGACGTCTCCTTCGACGAGGGCATCAATCTGGTGAACCAGAAGGAGGCCAAGGTCTATGAACAGAGCCCGGCGTTCGGAAACGTCGCTTCGCTGGGCAGCAGCGTCTCGCTCAAACTCTCCCTCGACGAGGTGAAGGTTTCGAAGGCGGCGGAGGCTTCGGCCAAACGGGCCGAGGAGCTGGCCCGGCAGCGTGCGCGCGAGGAGGCCGCCCGGGTGGCCGAAGAGGAGTGAGCAGGGCGCGGAGCCGCGGGAGCGCGAATGCCGCGGAGGTGAAAAACATGGAATCGAACGAGAAGATGGCGGAATACGAAACGGATGACCTGCTGGACGAGCTGGACGAGGAGTCCGGCGGACAGCAGGATGAACTCTACGAACACTTCGCGCTGACCGTGGACCGCGGCCAGACGATGATGCGTATCGACAAGTTCCTGACCTGCCGCATGGAACACTGTTCGCGCAACCGGATACAGAGCGCCGCCGACTGCGGCAATATCCTGGTGAACGGCACGGCGGTGAAGGCGAGCTACAAGGTCAAGCCGCTGGACAGAATCTCCATCGTGATGCCCTATCCGCGGCGCGAGGTGGAGATTATTCCCGAAGACATCCCCCTGGACATCGTCTATGAGGACGACGACGTGATTCTGGTGAACAAGCAGGCCGGCATGGTGGTGCATCCCGGACACGGCAACTACTCCGGCACGCTGGTCAATGCGCTGACGTTCCACCTCCGGGAGCTGCCTCTGTTCCAGGAGGGCGACATGCGGGCCGGACTGGTGCACCGCATCGACAAGAACACTTCGGGGCTGCTGGTGGTGGCCAAGAACGAACGTGCGCACGCCCGGCTGGCCAAGCAGTTCTTCGACCACACCATCTCGCGCCGCTATGTGGCGCTGGTGTGGGGCAACTTCGAGCAGGACGAGGGCACCGTGACCGGAAACATCGGCCGCAGCCCGCGCGACAGGATGAAGATGTGCGTCTTCCCCGACGGCAGCGACGGAAAACATGCCGTGACCCATTGGCGGGTGCTCAGGCGTTACGGTTACGTGACGCTGGTGGAGTGCCGTCTGGAAACGGGCCGCACCCATCAAATCAGGGTGCACATGGAGTATATCGGCCATCCGCTCTTCAACGACGAGCGCTACGGCGGCGACCGCATCCTGAAGGGGACCACTTTCGCAAAATACAAACAATTCATAGACAACTGTTTCGCTCTCTGCCCGCGTCATGCGCTGCATGCCCGTTCGCTGGGGTTCGTACATCCCGCCACGGGGCGCGAGGTCTATTTCGAGAGCGAGCTGCCCGCCGATTTCGCCGCCCTGGTCGAAAAGTGGGACGGTTATGTCTCGGCCTATAATCCGCAGGAGTGACATCCGGCGCGCGAGTCGCGTGCGGGGAGAGAGCGCGGCGCGGCATCCGAGGGTTCGGGTGCCGCGCCGAGTCGTTGTCGGGGGGGAGGACCGCCAGTCGCATGCAGATGCCGGAGCCTGCCGGGGAAGGAGCGCCCGCCCGGTATGCCGCCGGCGTGCCGGAGTGGAGGGGACGGATGAGAGCCGGGGAACGTGACGTTTCGGAGAATAGTCCGGGCCGCAGGGGGGGATTCTTGGGAATGGTCGCAGGGCAGGGTATGTTCCTGAGGGTCCCGACAGGGAGGTGCGTGCCGGAGAGTGGCTTCGGAAGGGAGGTATGTTCCCGAGGGGAAACGGCCGGGGCGCTTTACTTGACGTAGCGGGCCACGGCTTCGGCGATGCGTTCGCCGTCGAGCGCGGCGGAGATGATGCCGCCCGCATAGCCGGCGCCCTCGCCGCAGGGGAAGAGTCCCCGGGTGACGGGGTGCATGAGCGAGAGGGGGTCGCGCGGAATGCGCACGGGGGTGGAGGTGCGCGATTCGACTCCCACGACCACCGCTTCGTTGGTGACGAAACCCCGCATGCGCCGTCCGAACGAGGCGATGCCCTCGCGCAGGGCGCCGCTCAGGAAGGAGGGCATCCACCGGTGGAGCTCCGAGGGGGTGATGCCGGGAATGTAGGAGCAGCGGGGCAGGTCGGCGGAGCGCCGTCCGCTCACGAAGTCGGCCACCCGCTGGGCCGGCGCTATCTGCCGGTCGCCGCCGTGCCGCCGGGCGGCCTGTTCGAGCTGCTGCTGGAAGCGGAGGCCGGCCAGTTCGCCGTGTTCGGGGCGCAGGTGCTCGAAGTCGGAGAGCCGGATTTCGGTGACGATGCCCGAATTGGCGTAGGGCGAATTGCGGTGGCTGGGCGACATGCCGTTGATGACCGACTGGGCGGCGTCGGTCATGGCCGGAACGATGAATCCGCCCGGGCACATGCAGAACGAGTAGACTCCGCGTCCGCCGACCTGCGAGACCAGCGAGTAGGAGGCGGCCGGAAGCCATTCGTCGCGCCGGGGGGCGTGGTACTGGATGGAGTCGATGAGCGGCTGGGGGTGTTCGATGCGCACGCCCATGGCGAAGGGCTTGGCTTCGAGCCGGATGCCGCGGCGGTGGAGCAGTTCGTAGATGTCGTGCGCCGAGTGGCCCGTGGCCAGCACCACGGCCGCACCCTCGATGAGCGTGTCGCCGCACCATACGCCAGTCAGCTGCCCGTCGCGCAGTTCGAGGTCGGTGACGCGGGCGTCGAAGACCACCTCTCCGCCGCAGGAGGCGATGGTGGCGCGGATGCGGGAGATGATGCGCGGCAGTTTGTCGGTGCCGATGTGGGGGTGGGCTTCGTAGAGGATTTCGGGACTGGCGCCGTGGAAGACGAGCGTCTGGAGCGCCTTGTGGTAGTCGCCCCGCTTTTTGCTGCGGGTGAAGAGTTTGCCGTCGGAGAAGGTTCCCGCCCCTCCCTCGCCGAAGGCGTAGTTGGAGTCGGGGTCGATGTCGCCGTTGCGGTTGATGGCGGCGATGTCGCGCTTGCGGGCCGACACGTCGTGTCCGCGCTCGAGCAGCAGGGGGCGGAATCCCAGCTCGATGAGCCGCAGCGAAGCGAAGAGTCCCGCCGGCCCCGAACCGACCACCACCACGGGGGTGGCGCCGCTGACATCGGGATAGTCGAAGCGTACGGGTTCCGGCTGCCGTTCGTCGTCGATGAAGAGCTCGACGGTGAGATTTACTTTGGGCGAGCGCTTGCGGGCGTCGATGGAACGCTTCACGATGCGGGCCAGGGCGATGCGCGAACGCTCCACGCCGGCCGCACGGGCCGCCAGCGTCAGGTAGAGCTCGCGGTCGGCCGCCTGTTTGGGCGAGAGCGAAAGGTTTATGCTGCGGGGCATAATTTGCAGGTGTTTTTGTCGTTATTTTTGCACAAAATTACTATTTTTGTTCTAAATCTTAAACCCTTAACCTGAAAACGGATGCGTAAACTGGTGATTATACCGACATACAACGAGTTGGAAAACGTGTCGGCGATGATTGACAAAGTCTTCTCCCTGGAGGAGGAGTTCGACCTGCTGATAATCGACGACGGCTCGCCGGACGGAACGGCCGACGTGGTGCGCCGGCGGCAGCAGGAGTTCCCCGGGCGTCTGCATCTGCTCTGCCGCAGCGGCAAGCTGGGGCTGGGCACCGCCTATCTGACCGGATTCCGCTGGGCGCTGGAGCGGGAGTACGACTATGTCTTCGAGATGGACTGCGACTTTTCGCACGACCCCGACGACCTGGTGCGTCTCTACCGGGCCGCGCTGGAGGGCAACGACGTGGTGATAGGTTCGCGCTACGTGACCGGGGTGAATGTGGTGAACTGGCCCATGGGGCGGTTGCTGATGAGCTGGTTCGCATCGCGTTACGTGCACATCGTCACCCGGATGCCGGTGCGGGACGCCACGGCCGGTTTCGTCTGCTACTCGCGGCGGGTGCTGGAGAGCCTCGACCTGGACGGCGTGCGGATGAAGGGCTACGGATTCCAGATTGAGATGAAGTACTCGGCCTGGAAGCTGGGATTCAGAATCAAGGAGGTGTCGATTGTCTTCACGGAGCGCGTGCTGGGGTGTTCGAAGATGAGCAGCGGCATCTTCGGCGAGGCTTTCTGGGGCGTGATGAAGCTGCGCCTGAGAACCATTCGCGGAAAACAATAGTTCGATATCATGACGGAATTGCTGATAGAGGGCGGCGAAATCCTCAACGAGGGGTGCCGCACGACGGGATGGATACGCACGCGGGGCGACCGCATCGCGGAGATGGGCCGGGGAGCGTTCCGCGGCGAGTTCCGCGGCGAGCGCATCGACGCCCGGGGCATGACGGTGATGCCCGGAGCGATAGACGCGCACGTCCACTTCCGCGAACCGGGACTGACGCAGAAGGCCGACATCGCCACCGAATCGGCTGCGGCTGTGGCCGGAGGGGTCACCTCCTACATGGAGATGCCCAACACCCTGCCGGCGACCGTCACCCGGGAGCTCTGGGAGCGGAAAACGGAGTCGGCCGAGGGCCGTTCGGCGGCCAACTACTCCTTCTGGCTGGGGGCCACCAACGACAACATCGGGGAGATACGCCGGGCCGACCTCCGCCGCACGTGCGGCGTGAAGCTCTTCATGGGCTCCTCGACGGGCAACATGCTCGTGGACGACCGGCGGGCGCTTTCGGCCCTTTTCGAGCAGTGCGAACTGCCCATTGCGGCCCATTGCGAGGACGAGGCCCGCATCCGGGAGCGGAGTGCGCAGTTCAGGGCACGCTACGGCGATGTGGTTCCGGCGTCGGCCCATCCGCAGATACGGGATGCCGAGGCCTGCTACCGTTCGTCGGCCGCGGCGGTGGAGCTGGCCGACCGCTACGGTGCGCAGCTGCATGTGGCCCACGTCACCACGGCCCGCGAGCTGGCCCTTTTCGACCGGGGCGGCGTGGCGGGCAAGAAGATTACCGCCGAGGTGTGCGTGCCGCACCTGTGGTTCTGCGATGCGGACTACGAGCGGCTGGGAATGCTCATCAAGTGCAACCCGGCCGTCAAGAGCGCCGCAGACCGGCAGGCGCTGCGGGAGGCGCTGCGCAGCGGCAAGCTCGACACGGTGGCCACCGACCATGCGCCGCACGAGGCCAAGCGGCGGGACGGCGTCTACTGGAACACCCCCTCGGGAATGCCCATGGTGCAGCACTCGGTGGCGGCGATGTGGACCCTGTGCGACCGGGGCCTGCTGTCGCCCGAGGAGCTGGTCGAAAAAATGTGCCATGCGCCGGCGGTGCGTTTCGCGGTGAAGGAGCGGGGCTTCCTGCGTCCGGGCTATTATGCCGACATCGTGGTCGTGGCTCCCCGCAGCCGGACGGTGGAACGCTCCGGGCTGCTCTACAAGTGCGGATGGTCGCCGCTGGAGGGCGAGAGCCTGAGCCGCAGCGTGGTCTGCACGATTGTGAACGGCGAGGCGGCGGTGCGCGACGGCCGTTTCCTGAGCGAGGCTCCGCGCCGGGGCCGGATGCTCGAATTCGAGAGGTAACGGTGCGCTCGGGTCGCGCGGCGGCGGGCCGGAAGCGGGAATCATGAGATAAAAACGGAGGACGTAGGCGCCTCAAGAGGAAATCATGAAGGAAAACCGGAGGACGTAGGCGCCTCCTCAAAAGCGGAGATTATGAAAATCAAGGAGAAAGTGACCGGGCTGTTGCGCTCGTTGTCGAAAGTGTGGATGGAGTTTCCGGTGGAGACCCTGCTGGTGCTGTCGGGATGGCTGATGGCGGTGCTGATGTACGAGGATGTGTGCGAGGAGGCCCGGCTGGACGGAAATCTGGCGCTGGTGCCCATGATGTTCTGCATCGCGCTGGCCATTAATCGGTTGTGTCGCAAGATGCCGTTCAAGTGGCCCTATTGGCTCACCCTGTCGCTCGTGGCGGCCGTGTGGTTCATGGACGGACGGGCGTGGCTCCAGTCTCCGCGCCTGGCGGTGGCGGTGGCCGACGCCCTGCTGCTGTTGCTGCTCTGCGAGCGACCGGCCGACAACCGGCTTTTCGCGGTGAACGGCGCCCGGGTCTTCTGGAATACGGCCACCGCCTTCACTTTCGGAACCGTGGCCTTCGTGCTGCTGATGCTCATCTTCTGGTCGATGGACTACATCTTCGGCATGCCCGGCCGGTGGTTCAACCAGCTGACTTTCTATTCGTCGATAACCTGCTATCTGGCGGTGGTCCCCCTGCTTTTTCTGGCGTGCTACCGCGACAGCGTGGGCGAGGAGCCGGTGTCGGCCCGTTTCCTGGACGTGCTCTTCAACTACATCATCACGCCGGCCCTGTTGATTTATACGGTCATTCTCTACGTCTACATGATAAAGATTGCCATTGTGTGGGAGCTGCCCAAAGGCGGAGTCGCCTACATGGTCTTCGCATTCGCGATGGTGGCCCTGTGGGTGAAGATAACCCAGCCGCTGCTGGGAAAACGCATCTACGGGTGGTTCTTCGACCGGCTGGAGCTCTGGACCCTGCCGGCCGTGGCGCTCTTCTGGTGGGGAGTCTGCCGGCGGGTCGGCGATTACGGATTCACCGCCTGGCGGGTCTATCTGGTGGTGTGCGGCGTGATAATGACCCTGGGACTGGCGATGATGGCCACCCGGAGGTTCGGCCGCTGGAACTATGTGGCGGGAGTGGCTGCGGTGCTGCTCGCGCTGTTCACCTTCCTGCCGCCCGTGTCGGCTCTTCGCATCGCCCTGCGCTCGCAGCAGTCGCGGACGGCCGACCTCGGCCGCCGGCTGGGACTGGTGGACGCGGAGTCGAGGCTCGATACGGTCGCGCTGGCGAAACTCTCCGTCGGGAGCCTTTCGGCCGAGGAGCGGACGCAGCTGGAGGAGCTCTACGAAGCGGTCGATTATCTGGCCGACCGGGAAGCTCCGACCGGCCTCGGCGACTCCCTCGACGCCCGGCGTCTGCGGGAGGAGTATCTCTTCAGATTGCATTATGCGCTCGATACGACGGAGGTGGAGGCCGTGTCGCTGGGATACTATCTGTCCCAGATGGGATGCAAGTTCGATATCCGCGGCTATGACAGGATGTACAACACGGGATACGACGAACTGGATGTCTCGACCTCCGACGACCGGCTGAAGGTGACCCTCCGGGACGAGGTGCTGGTCGATATTCCGTTCGCGGAGCTTCTGGCGCATCAGCTGGCCGCCGCGGGACTCGATGCCGCGACGGGCAGGAACGATTGGCAGAGCCATCGGAACGAGCTGCTGTTCTGCGATTTCGGCCGGGTCGCCGTCATCATCGAATACATGAATGTGAGTCCCGACAAGCAGGGTGGGCTGGAGATAGATTACCTGGGCGTGGGGAGCGTCCTGTTGCGGGAGGAGTGATGCGAGTGCCGGATGCGGAGCGCCCCTTCGGCGGGGGTGTTCCGCCCGATTTGGAAATCGGATAAAAATCGTTACCTTTGCAATTCAGTTGCGGATATGGTGTAATTGGTAGCCACGTTAGACTTAGGATCTAATGCCTTACGGCGTGGGGGTTCGAGTCCCTTTATCCGCACCGGCGGCGGCATCTTTCGGAAGATGCCGCCTTTCTTATGCGGGTGCGGGCCGGGTGCCGCGTCCGGTCCGGTTCACTCCGCGCCCGGCCTGGCCTACTCCCCGCCTTGTCCAGTCCACTTCCCGTCCGGCCCCCCGTCTCGCTCGGGGCCCCCGTCTCGCCCGGCTCCGGGCGGCAGCACGGTCCGGAACTTTCTTTTCCGGGGCTTTTGACGCTCCCTCTCTTTTTGTTACTTTTGACCCGGATAAACGTTTCAATAAAGCCAACGAATCATGGATGAGAAGATTGTAATTGCAGAGACATGTATCGGATGCGGGCGGTGCGTGAGGGTGTGCCCGTCGAAAGTCATCGAGAGCGGCCGGGCGGGACACCCCGTGGCGACCCACCTGCGCAGGTGCATCTCCTGCGGACACTGCGTGGCGATTTGTCCGACGGGAGCTTTCCTGCACGCCGATTTCCCGCCCGAGCGGGTGCACGGCTTTTCGCGCGGGGAGCTGCCTTCGCCCGAGGTGTTGATGACGCTGATGAAGGCACGCCGCTCGAATCGGGCCCTGTCGGCGGAGCCGGTTCCGCGCGAGGCGCTGGAGCGAATCGTCGAGGCGGCGCATCGGGCCCCCACCGCGTCGAACGGCCGCGGGGTGCACTTTACGGTGGTCGTCTCGCCGGAGGAGGTGCGCTCGCTGTCGCTCTTCACGCTCGAGGTCTTCGGACGTGCCGCGCGGATGCTCGAAAATCCGCTGGTGCGCTTCTGGCTCAAGCCGCTCAAGCCCCACCTGTACGATTATCTGCCCGTGCTGAAGCGGTTGCAGCGTGAGTTCGATGCCGGAAACGACCAGATAATGCGGGGAGCCACGGCCGCCCTGCTGATTCATTCGCCCGAGGGAAGCTCCATGCCCGCCGACAATGCCAATCTGGCCTACCAGAACGGTTCGCTCATGGCCGAGGCCTTGGGCGTGAGTCAGTTCTACATGGGATTCGTCTGCAATGCCGTGCGGATGAGCAAAGGCCGTCTGGAGAAGCGGCTCGGCATCGGGGGAACCATCCATGCGGCCATGGCGCTGGGCATGCCGGCCCTGCGTTTCGACAACTACGTGGACCGCGACCCCGCCTGCGTGGATTGGCGCTGAGGCCCGGTTCCGGCAGGATTCGGAGTGCGGCTGCATGTCGATTCCCGGCTCCGTTCGACGAATAGCGAACGGAACCGGGAATGGCTCGCAGGGCGGGTCGGGCGTCGCCGCCGGGTCTTATGGCAGCCCGACTATTGCAGCTCGGTCAGCGCCTGGTAGACGGCGACGTGGAAGTAGCGCTTGATGATATCGCGTTCGTGCCACGGGTTGGCGTTGCAGAAGAGGATGAAGAAGAGGTCCTGCTGCGGGTCGATGCCGAAGTAGGTGCCGTACATGCCCGACCAGCCGTATTCGCCCACGCTGGTCAGGGTGCGTGCGGCGTCGGCGGGGGTGTGTATCTGGAATCCGAGGCCCCAGGCGTAGTCGAGGCTGGGATTGTCGTTGTAGGCGAGCTGGTTGTAGCGGGTCATGGTCTCCACGGTCTTGGGCGCCAGGATGCGCCGGCCGTTGAAGGTGCCCCCGTTGAGCAGCATCTGGCAGAAACGGGCGTAGTCGTGGATGGTGCTGCACAGACCCGCGCCGCCCAGCAGGCACTTCTGCGGTCCGGCCACGGGGAAGCTCTGCTCCGTCCGGTTGTCGGAGGGTTCGAGCCGTCCCTGGGCGCCGCGTTTGGAGTAGAGGGTCACCAGCCGGTCGCGGCGGTCGTCGGGCAGGTAGAACCAGGTGTCGTCCATCCCCAGCGGGTCGAGCACCGCCTGACGCAGGAAGCGGTCGAGCGGCTGGCCGGAGAGCACCTCGATGAGGCGGCCTATCACATCGACGCTCATGCCGTAGGTGTGCTTCTCGCCGGGGTCGTGGTTGAGCGGGCGGGTGGCCAGCCGTCTGACGGTCTCTTCGAGAGAGATGTCCTCCAGGGTGCTGGTGCGGGGAATGTAAATCTCGTCGTAGGCGGGATTGCCGTACGAGATGCCCGAGCTGTGGCAGAGCAGGTGACGGATGGTGATGGGCCGTTTGGCCGGGCGCACGGTGTAGCGGCCGGTGGCCTTGTCGTAATGTTCGAGCACGGTCATCTCCCGGAATTCGGGCAGATAGGCGTAGAGCGGGTCGTCGAGCAGGAAGCGCCCCTGTTCGTAGAGGGTCATCAGGGCTACGCTCACGATGGCCTTGGACATGGAGGCGATGCGGAAGATGTCGTCGGTGCCGGCCGGGGTGCCGTTTTCGCGGTCTTTCCAGCCGAAAGCCTTGTCGTAGACGATTTGGCCGTGCCGGGCGACCAGCATCACGGCCTGCGGGGCCTTGCCCTCGCGCACGTAGCCCGCACCGAGCGAGTCGAGACGGGCGAGCCGTTCGGGCGAGAATCCCAGGGCGGCGGGGTCGGCCGCGGCGGTCAGGGTCTGGGGTGCGGTGGCGGCGGGGCCGCCGGCGGGCGAGCAGGCCGAGACGAACAGCAGGCCCGCGGAAGCGATTATAACGAGAGTTTTCTTCATCGTTCGGATTCTGTTTTGGTTCTATACTCACAAAGTTAAGCAAAAAAAACGGTTCTTCTCCCTTCCGGTGGGCGGAACTTTCTCTTTTCGGGCGCAGGGATGGCCGGAACGGTCGCCGCGGAAGAGAGCGCGGCGAGTTCGGACCGAATAAATTTTGAAAGACCGCGAAAATATTCTATCTTTGGAGTGCGAAAAGAAATCATGTCAAAAACATTCGATAAAAGAGAAAACTTATGGTAAACTTTTCATTGGAAGGTAAGGTGGCTCTGGTGACCGGAGCCTCTTACGGTATCGGTTTCGCTCTGGCGACCGCATTCGCGGCTGCCGGCGCCAAGATTGTCTTCAACGACATCAAGCAGGAGCTGGTGGACAAAGGTCTGGCCGCATACAAGGAGAAGGGCATCGAAGCCCACGGCTATGTGTGCGACGTGACCAACGAGGAGCAGGTGAACGCACTGGTGGCTCAGGTGGAGAAAGAGGTCGGTGTAATCGACATTCTGGTGAACAATGCCGGTATCATCAAGCGTATTCCGATGCACGAGATGAGCGCTGCCGAGTTCCGTCAGGTCATCGACATCGACCTGAACGGTCCGTTCATCGTTTCCAAGGCCGTGATTCCCTCGATGATTAAGAAGGGCGGCGGCAAGATTATCAACATCTGCTCGATGATGAGCGAGCTGGGTCGCGAGACCGTGTCGGCTTACGCTGCCGCCAAGGGCGGTCTGAAGATGCTGACCCGCAACATCGCTTCCGAGTACGGCGAGTTCAACATCCAGTGCAACGGCATCGGCCCGGGCTACATCGCCACTCCCCAGACCGCTCCGCTGCGCGAGCGTCAGGCGGACGGTTCGCGTCATCCGTTCGATTCGTTCATCGTAGCCAAGACTCCGGCTGCGCGTTGGGGTACTCCCGAAGACCTGATGGGTCCGGCCGTATTCCTCGCTTCGTCGGCTTCCGATTTCGTGAACGGCCACGTGCTCTATGTAGACGGCGGTATCCTCGCCTACATCGGCAAGCAGCCCAAGTAATCGGGTTATCCGGTAGAATGGTTCGGGCGCCTCTCGCTGAAGAGAGGCGCCCGGATTTTTTTTGTGCGGTCCGGCGGGGAGGGGAGGAACGCCGGACGAAAGGACAGAAAGGACGGATTCCGGAACCCGAAAGGGGGGGGGAACCGAAAAGGGGAGAGCATCGGAGGCGGCGTGAGTACGGGGGATGGGGTGCGGGACGGATGAAGGGGATGATGCACGGGGTACCTGCAGGGCGCGAAGACGGTGCGCAGAGGGGGAGCAGGAACCGGGAACCGAAGCCGGAACCGGGGTCGGGTGTCTCGGTTCCGATTCTGCGGTTCAGATTCTGTTACAGGCTCTCGAGGTAGCGCTCCAGCAGCCGCGGGACGGCGTAGTCGCCGAGCGAGGCCGAGGGAACGGCTTTCAGCTCCCGGTCGAAGGCGGAGCCTGCGGGCAGCCGTTCGGTTTCGATTCTGTGGACGACGGCGTGGAGGCTCTGGTGCGAGAGCTGGTGCCGGGGCAGGGCGAGGCTGCCGCGCAGATGCCACGGAGTGTCGCCCAGCAGCCGGCGGAACTCCTCCGAATCGCACAGCGGAAGAAAATCGACGGCGGCGGGAGTCTCTATCAGCGGAAATTCGTAGAGCCCCTGCCAGATGTCGCCCGCTTCGCGGCGGTGCAGCAGGGTGCGTTCGCCGCAGGTGATGTGCAGGTAGTTGAACCAGCGGTCGCGGATTTTGGCCCGCCCCCGTTTCACGGGCCGTTCGGCCACCGTTCCGGCCGCGGCGGCCAGACAGCGCTCCGAGAGCGGACAACCCTCGCACCGGGGCGACTGGGGCGTGCATTGCAGTGCGCCGAAATCCATAATCGCCTGGTTGTAGAGTCCCGGCCGGACGGGGTCGAGCTCCTGCCGGGCGAGTCGGGCGAAGAGCCGTTTGCCGGCGGCGGTGTCCGTGGGCTCCGCGAGGTCGAACAGGCGGGCCAGCACCCGGTAGACATTGCCGTCCACCACGGCGCACGGCGTGTCGAAGGCTGCCGAACAGACGGCCGCGGCCGTGTAGTCGCCCACGCCGCGCAGCGAGCGCACCTCCTCGAAGGTTGCAGGGAAGAGCCCGCCGAACCGTTCGACGACCTGCCGGGCCGCCGCATGGAGATTCCGGGCCCGGCTGTAATAGCCGAGTCCCTGCCACAGTTTGAGCACCTCGTCCTCGGCTGCCGCAGCCAGCGAACGCACGTCGGGGAAGCGCTCCGTAAAGCGCAGATAGTACTCCGTCCCCTGGGCCACGCGCGTCTGTTGGAGAATCACCTCCGAGAGCCAGATGAGGTAGGGGTCGCGGGTGCGGCGCCACGGGAGGTCGCGCCCGTTGAGGGCGTACCATTCGAGCAGTATGGGTGCTATGCGGTTCATGCCGATGCAAAAATAGGCATTTTTGCGCTTCGCTGCGCACGTTTGCCGCGATTGGAGGCACCGACAGAAAACGGCACCCGACCGAAAAAGTGCGGGTGCCGTTTTTTGCGAAGTGCGTTTCGGGCTCGCTGCCTTAGAAGCGGAACCCGAGCGAGAGGGTGATGTTGTGACGCTTGCGGGTCTGATTGACACCCTCGAAACGGCCGGTGGCCGGATTGTAGCTGCTGCCTATCTCGACGTCGGTTCCGTCGTTGCCCTTGCCCGAGTAGTAGAAGAGGTCGTA
Source organism: Rikenellaceae bacterium (assembly GCA_017935625.1). GTDB lineage: Bacteria > Bacteroidota > Bacteroidia > Bacteroidales > Rikenellaceae > RGIG9113. The sequence goes on from JAGBHC010000022.1 coordinate 19,128, forward strand.
CTCGGAGTAGGTGCTGTTCATGTAGACGTAGGCCAGGTCGAGCGAGACGTATTTCGAGAACTTGAAGCCCAGGCCGGCCGATACGTTGTAGGTCTCGTAGTCGATGGGCATGTCGAAGACGTTGTCGTTGTTCTGGAGCATGGTGCCGTAGTAGGCGAATCCGCCGCGCAGGGCCAGAGCGGGCATCGGCTTGATTTCGAATCCGGCGCGGACGTTGCTGGCGCCCTGGAAGTCGTTTTTAATCATGCTCTTGAAGTTGTTCTTCACCCAGCTGTTGGCATCCGAAAGCCGCATGCCGTTGTACCACACGCGCTCGTAATCTACCGAAAGGATGGCCGTCTGGCCGAAGGTGTAGGAGACGCCGGCCTGCAGGCGGGTCGGGCCCGTATATTCATAGGTGTAGACATCGGTTTTGGTGGTCTGGTTGCCGTTGTTGTTGTCGGCGAAATGGGTGTACATCCAGCCGCTGTACTCGCGGTCCACCGAGACGAAGGTGGGCGAGTGCACGGCCACGCCGATGCGCAGTCCGGCCGTGGGGCGGACGATGGCTCCCAGCTTGAAATTGACGCCCGTGCCGTAGACCTTCACCCGCTGGTCGTACATCATGTTGAGCATCGGGTCGGCCACCGCGTTGTCGGTGTAGGCTTCGTCGTAGCCCACGGTCTGGAGCTGGTAGATGTCCTGGATGCCCAACGAAGCTCCCAGGTAGACCACGTTGTTGATGTTGAATCCTGCGGCCAGCGAGTATTCGCCGATGCTTCCCCGGCTGTTAATCTGGGCGAAGTGGCTCTTGGCGGTGTTCATGTCGAAGGCGCCGATGGTGTAGGTGTCTTCGCCGGCCGGGTCGATGAGCGAACTCTTGTAGGCCAGCACCGAACCCCACTGGTCGATGCCGATGTTGGAGTTGTCGTAGGGCGAATTGCTGTCCGAAAGCCATGCGGAGGGGATTCCGCGCAGCTGATTGACGAACACTTCGGCAATCGACATGTCGTTGGTGAAGCTGCCGGCTCCGCTGCGGTAGTTGAAGTCGGCGAGTTTGTTGTATCCGAATCCGAGATTGACGCTCACCAGCGAGCCCGAACCTTCGTAGACGTTGATGGCGGCGCTGAAGTTGTTGAGTGCGAACCGGGTGCGGTTGTTGCGTCCGCCGCCGAACGCCCCGTTGTCGGAACGGGAGACGGTGAGCGACGGGGAGATGCCCACCTCCGAGGAGCGGTACATGCCCAGACCGGCGGGGTTGATGGTGATGCTCGACAGGTCGGCGCCCAGCGAGGCGAAGGCTCCGCCCATGGCGGCGCTGCGGGCCGTGGTGAAGCCGTAGTTGTATTGCGAAAACTGGAGCATGTCCGTGGTTTTGAAGTCGGACTGGGACATCAGTACGCCGTAGGCCTGCGAAAACGCCCGGGTGGAGATGAGTGTCGTGGCGACCAGCATGCCGCATAAGATTCTCCTTTTCATAATCGTGTTGTTTTTACGTTGTCGTGTTTTTGTCGGTTTCCGGTCCTTGCGGTGCGGCGGGCGGAGCCTATCCTCCCGCCGGCGCCGCGAAGAACGAATCGTGGGATGCAAAATCCGCACCGCCCGTTATCGGTTGCGTCCGCCGCCCGAGCCGCCTCCGCTGCGGCTGCCTCCGCCGTAGCTTCCGCTTCCTCCTCCGTAACTGCCTCCGCCGTAGCTTCCGCCGCGGTTGTAGCTGCTGCCGTTGTTGTAGTTGTAACGGTTGGAGTTGTTGCTGTTGCTGTTATTGTTGTTGTAGTTGTAGCGGTTGCCCGAGTTGGAGTTGCCGTTGTTGTTATAGCGGTTGCCGGAGTTGTCGGTGCCGTAGCCGCTGTTGCGGTTGCGGTAGCTGCCGGTCGCATTGCCCCGTCCGGGACCCGATACCGCTCCGTTGTTGCCGGAGTTGTAGTAGGGGTCGCGGCGCGGCCGCGAGGTGTTGGCGTATCCGTTGTTGTAGGTGCGGTAGCTCGGACGGTAGACCACGTTGGGATTGCGGTGAGGCGCTCCCCAGCCCCAGCCGGGGCCCCAGTAGTGATGATGGCCCCAGTGAGGATATCCCCATCCCCAGCCGACGTACCACGGGTCCCAACCCCAGTACCAGGAGTTCCAGCCCCAGTTCCAGCGCCAGCTGTTGTAGAAGGGGTCGCCCCACCAGCCGCTCCACCACGGACCGCCGAAACCGATATTGACCGAGAACCGCGAGGTGCCCCACGTGCCGAACATGGAGGTGATGTATTTGGGCTCGACCCACACCTGGTCGCCCATGACCATTACGTTGTAGAATGCCGGGTCGTAGGCCGAGGCGTAGAACGAGGCATTGCCGTAGCGGTAGTTGTAATAGCTCGACGGCATGTTGTAGGAGAGCGAGTTGAACCCTCTCAGCCGGCGCTCGTAGGCGCTTTCGAAGTCGTCGGCCAGCATGTTGTCGAACGAAAGGTTGCCGTCCGCCCCCTCCAGCTGTCTCTGGGCCGCGTCGGCCTCGGCCTGCGCGAGCAGCGCTTCGAGTTTCGCCCTGCGGGCTATCGCCTCGGCCTTCTGGGCTTCGGCTTCTGCGGCCTGGCGCTGTGCGATGGCCTGCCGGTTGTGTACTGCATAGAGGTCGTCGCTTCCTGCGGAGGCGTTGTAAAGCGTTCCGCTGCAACCCTGTACTGCGAGGAGGACGGCTGCCGCAATCGCTCCCCAGATGAAATTCCTGCTTTTCATAAAGCTGCTCCTCTTTACCTGTTATTCTTCTTGTTCCGGAAGTGAAAATCCACGAAAACCGTACCAAATCCCGCCTCCGTCTTATATATAAGACGGACAAAGCGCTCCGAATGTTGCACCGGGGCAGGGAAAAGATACTATTTCGCACATCAAATATAAATATAATATCTTAATTAACGGCAATTTTGCTGGAAAATAGCTACATTTGCACACAATATGACAAGTCGTGTCCGCGGGGTTCCGGCCGCTGGACGCCGCCGGCCGCTCTCTTCCGAACGGCGGAGTCGCCGGTCTGAGGCGAAGCTGCGGCCGCAGTGCGCGGACTCGGAGAGAACATAATTTTAACAGATAAAGATACGATATGGCTAAGGAGCTAAAAGAATTGACCAATCGGGAGACCAACTATTCGCAGTGGTACAACGATTTGGTCGTCAAAGCCGGACTCGCCGAGAGTTCGGCCGTCAGGGGTTGCATGGTTATCAAGCCCTACGGTTATGCGATATGGGAGAAGATGCACGACGCGCTGGACAAGATGTTCAAGGATACGGGGCACGTCAATGCCTACTTCCCGCTGTTCATTCCCAAGTCTTTCTTCAGCAAGGAGGCCCATCATGTGGAGGGTTTCGCCAAGGAGTGCGCCGTGGTGACGCACTATCGCCTCAAGAACGACCCCTACGGCGGCGGCGTGGTGGTGGACCCCGATGCGAAGCTCGAAGAGGAGCTTATCGTGCGACCCACCTCGGAGACCATCATCTGGAATACCTATAAGAACTGGATTCAGTCGTATCGCGACCTGCCCATTCTCTGCAACCAGTGGGCCAACGTGGTGCGCTGGGAGATGCGCACCCGTCTGTTCCTGCGCACGGCCGAGTTCCTGTGGCAGGAGGGTCACACGGCGCACGAAACCCGCGAGGAGGCGATAGCCGAGGCCGAGAAGATGATTCATGTCTATGCCGATTTCGTGGAGAACTTCATGGGCGTGCCGGTTATCGTGGGACACAAGAGCCCCAACGAGCGTTTCGCCGGTGCGGAGGATACGCTCACCATCGAGGCGCTCATGCAGGACGGAAAGGCGCTCCAGAGCGGAACCTCCCACTTCCTGGGACAGAACTTCGCCAAGGCGTTCGATGTGCAGTACACCAACCGGGAGGGAAAACTCGAATACGTGTGGGCCACTTCGTGGGGCGTATCGACCCGACTGATGGGTGCGCTCATCATGGCTCACTCCGATAACAACGGCCTGGTGCTGCCTCCGAAGCTGGCGCCGATACAGGTGGTGATGATACCTATATATAAAGGTGCCGAGGAGCTGGCTACCATCACCGCCCGTCTGGAGGAGATGGCGGCCGAGCTGCGCAGCCGGGGTATCAGCGTCAAAATCGACGACCGGGACAATGTCCGTTCGGGATTCAAGTTCGCCGAATACGAGCTCAAGGGCGTTCCGGTGCGGCTCGCGATGGGGCCGCGCGACATGGCGGGCGGCACCATCGAGGTGGTGCGCCGCGATACGCTCGACAAGGAGAGCGTGCCGCAGCAGGGCCTGACCGAACGGGTAGAGGGATTGTTGGAGCAAATTCAGCAGAATATTTACGACAAGGCGAAGCGTTTCCGCGACAGCATGATTACTCCTGTGGAGAGTTACGAGGAGTTCAAACGGGTGCTCGACGAGAAAGGCGGATTCGTTTTGTGCCATTGGGACGGCACCGTGGAGACCGAAGTGGCCATCAAGGAGGAGACCAAAGCGACCATCCGGTGCATTCCGGTGGATGCTCCCGAAGAGGAGGGCGTCTGCATCTATTCGGGAAAACCGTCGCACCGGCGCGTGCTTTTCGCCCGGAGTTATTGATGCCGGAACGGGAATCGGAGGCGGGAAGCGCATTTTTTGCGCTTCCCGCCTCATTTTTACATACGCCCGTAACGTGCTTGTTAGCAATGTGTTGAGAGGGGTATGAAAAGAAAGGGCGAAAAAAATATGAAAAAAAGTGTGCGAAAAATTTGCAGGTAACAAAAAAGTCGCTACCTTTGCATCCGCAATTGAGAAACAAAGCAGTTCACTCCGAGGCTTGAGGTTTACAATAAGGGAGCCGAAAGTCGAAGAAAAGAGGCCGAAACGAAAAAGTTGCAAAAGTTCTTTAAAAAAGATTTGGAGATTACAAAAATAAGTCATACCTTTGTAGTCCATTTCGCTCTCAAAGTTTTCCGAGTGAAAACGAGCGATACCAAATTAGGTTCTTTGAATTACTGGTTATACAAGAGAGAAAAAGAAATGTAGTATTTATCAATTCCTACCTTAAGGATAATAAGTAGTCA
>JAGBHC010000023.1 GCA_017935625.1 Rikenellaceae bacterium
AGAAGAGAGGGAGATGCAGATGCGGGGGAGAGTGACCCGGAGCGGAATTTTCTTCCGGAGTGCCGGATAGACGATGCGGCACGGAGTTGGAACAGAACCGAAAACATTAATAATTCATAAAATGGAACTTAAAAAATCACCGAAAGCCAACATTCAGAACAAACGCGCTTTGTTCCTCGAGATAGGTCTCGCCCTGTCTCTGTTGTTAGTAATCGCGTTCTTCAGCTGGAGCCAGAAGGAGAAAGTCGTCCAGAAGATTGAAGAAGCAGCGGCTCCGATAGAGGAGGAAATCACCGAAATCACGCGTCAGGAGCAGAAACCGCCCGAACCCGTGAAGCAGACCATCCAGGCCGTGGCCGACATGCTGAATGTCGTGAAGAACGATACCAAAATCGAAACCGACTTCGATTTCTCGGACGAGTTCGACGAGGAAGCCGTGTTCGTTCAGGCCGCTCCCGTAGAGGAGGAGAAGGTGGAGGACGATGCGCCGTTCTACAGCGTGGAGGAGCCGCCTACCTTCCAGGGAGGTGACCTCAATACGTTCCGTACCTGGGTGCAGAAGCAGCTCAACTACCCGACCATCGCCGCCGAGAACAACATCTCCGGTAAGGTGACGCTCAAGTTCGTGGTGAACCGCGAGGGTAAAATCGAGGGTATTCAGGTGCTCGCTTCTCCCGACCGTTCGCTCACCGAGGAGGCCGTGCGCGTGCTCAATGCGTCGCCCGCATGGAAACCCGGCAAACAGCAGAACAGAACTGTGAAGGTATACTTTACGCTGCCTGTCGAGTTCCGTCTGGACAACTAACGGAAGGCCACAGGCAACGATAACCGTGGAATGAGGGAGTTTTTCTAAGCTCCCTCTTTTTGCGAACCTAATGGCCGCAGCCCGGCTTATCCGGGATTCACGGCTCTTCCTATCCGGGGACCGTGGCTCTTCTTCCGGGGCCGGCGGTTCTCCCTTCGGGGCCGGGGAAGTGGCGGCCGGACCGAAGACGCGGCGCAGCTTTTGCAGAAGAGGTGCGGCGCATCTCTCCCCGCAGGGGGTGTTCTCGCTGGTCCGGGCAACCGGGGCCGGGGACAGCCGGGAGTGGGGACAGTCGAAGCCGTGGGCAGCCGGAGAGACGTCCGGAACACGCCGGAAAGGATGCGGCGGAGAGTTGAAAAATGATTGATAAAAGCGATAAATCGGAAAGTTTGGTGGAAGAACAGCAAAACAGGCAGACCGACATGCGGGAGCGGGCCGTGCTCGTCTCCGTACAGCGGGAGCGGCAGGAGATGAGCCAGGTGCAGGAGTATCTGGACGAACTCGAATTTCTGGCTCTCACGGCCGACATCGTGGCGGTGAAGCGTTTCGTGCAGAAACTCGACATGCCCAATGCGAGGATATACGTGGGGCCCGGCAAGCTCGAGGAGATAGCCGCCTGGTGCGAACAGGAGCAGGTGGATGTGGTCATTTTCGACGACGAACTCTCTCCGGCGCAGACCCGCAATATCGAGAAGGCCATGCCGTGCCGCGTGCTCGACCGCACGAGTCTCATTCTGGGAATCTTCGTGCAGCGGGCCCAGACGGCCTATGCCAAGACGCAGGTGCAGCTGGCCCAGTTGGAGTACATGCTGCCGCGGCTGACCGGCATGTGGACGCACCTCGAACGGCAGCGTGGCGGTACCGGAACCCGAGGCGGAGCCGGCGAGCGGGAAATCGAGACCGACCGCCGTATCGTGCGCAACCGCATCAGCAAACTGAAGGAGGACCTTAAGAAAATCGACCGGCAGATGTCCGTCCAGCGCGGCAACCGCGGCTCGCTGGTGCGGGTCTCGCTGGTGGGATACACCAATGTCGGCAAATCGACCCTCATGAATCTCATCAGCAAGAGCGAGGTGTTCGCCGAGAACAAGCTCTTCGCCACCCTCGACACCACGGTGCGCAAGGTGGTGCTCGACAACATCCCGTTTCTGATGAGCGACACCGTGGGCTTCATCCGCAAGTTGCCGACCCAGCTGGTGGAGTCGTTCAAATCGACCCTCGACGAGGTGCGCGAAGCCGACCTGCTGATTCATGTGGTGGATATCTCCCATCCGGGATTCGAGGAGCAGATGCGGGTGGTGGGGCAGACCCTGCAGGAGATTGGGGCCGGCGACAAACCCGTCTTTTTGGTCTTCAACAAGATAGATTCCTATACCTATATTAGGAAAGAGGAGGACGACCTCACTCCCGCCACCCGCGAAAACCTCTCGCTGGACGACCTCAAGAAGAGCTGGATGGCCCGGGGCGACAAACCCTGCATCTTCATTTCGGCCCGCGAGAAGCTCAATATCGAGAAGTTCCGTCGCGACCTCTACGGAATGGTCAGGGAGATTCATGCCGGAAGATTTCCTTTTAATAACTTCTTATACTGACACTTATGTTACACATTATCGACCAACAGAAAACGTTGCTCAACACCTTCCTCGCCCAGTTGAGAGACATCGACGTGCAGACCGACCGCATGCGGTTCCGCCGCAATCTGGAACGAATCGGCGAGCTCATGGCTTATGAGATAAGCAAAACGTTGAGTTATACGAAACGGGTGGTGGAGACTCCGCTCGGAGAGGCGGAGATGGAGGTGATAGACGACCGGATTGTGCTGGCCACCATTCTCAGGGCGGGCCTCCCTTTCCACAGCGGTTTTCTCAACTATTTCGATAATGCGCAGAATGCGTTCGTTTCGGCGTACAGGAAATACAGCAAGGACGGCACGTTCAACATCAAGGTGGAGTACATCTCCTGCTGCGATTTGACCGACAAGACGCTCATTCTGGTAGACCCCATGCTGGCCACCGGTTCGTCGCTGGTGCTGGCCTACGAGGCGTTGTGCGAGCGGGGCGGCAAGCCCAAGCACACCCATTTCGCCTCGGTGATAGCCAGCGAGGAGGGGTTGGAGTATGTCAAGAAACACGTCTCCGCGGAGGAGACCACGCTCTGGACGGCGACCGTGGACGAGGAGCTGACTCTTCAGTCCTACATCGTGCCGGGTTTGGGCGACGCCGGCGATTTGGCCTACGGCGAAAAACTCTGACGGAGTTTCGAACGAACGGGGGGAGCGGATTTCGCTCCCCTTTTTTTTGTCGGGGGCATGCGTCCGGCACTTCCCGCTTCCGGTGTCCCGGTGCGGGAGGGGGGATTTGCGTCGGGAGTGCCGGGGCGGGGGATTCCGGACGGAAGCGAAAGGGTGGCTCTTTCGGGATGCGGGACCGGCGCGAGGAAAGAGAGGGGGTGCTTTCTCGGGGGACTTTCGGGGGTCAGAGGTTTGTTTGGGTAGCGGTCCGCACGGGTGATGGGCTGTCACGGGGTGAAGAGCGGTCTGCGGGAG
>JAGBHC010000024.1 GCA_017935625.1 Rikenellaceae bacterium
CATGAAAAAAATATTATTCCTTTCTGTAATCATTCTGAATTCCATCTTTTCCCATGGTCAGACTTCGGAACCCGTATACATCATCTTCACCTCGCACGAAAATCCAACCACCGGAATAAAAAAGAGCGACAAAATCTATGACAGCATATATAAATCGTCCCTGTTTTTCTACATAAAAAAGGACGATGCGAGAATGACCATCCTTCCCATACAACACTTTCATTTCGATATCGAGAAATTAAAGAAAATAAGAGCGATACAACCATCAGACACCATGGAAATACGCATGGAATCCATCCGTTTCCTTCAAACAATCCAACCCGTGGACCTCGATGTGATGCTGCCTGAAATGACCGCCGGGCAAATCGAAGCGTGGCTGAAGAGCCTGCACGACAAAAAACTTTACATGATAGACCGGAACGACATCGTCGCGGACTCCCTGAAAATCATTCAGGCCCGATATAAAATTCCCATATCCTATTGATGCGGAACGCATACGCCAGACCGACCGCGGCGCCATCCCTCCGAGATAAAAAGCCTGCCGGTCACCCTCTGTAGAGCTCTCCCTGCCAGAAGTCGTGACGGGCGAGATACTCCTCCAGCAGCGTCCACAGCCGTTCGTTGCGAATCAGTCCCCAGCCCGGATTGAGATGGTAGCGCGGCGGCGCCTCGCCGGCGAAACGCTCGAGCACGAATTTCGGACTGAGCCGGCGCAGCAGCTGGCTGAAAAAGGCGATGTAATCGGGCAACTCCCAGAAAGAGAAGGCTTCCGGATGCTCCTCGTAGAGGCGGGCCATGGCCGTTCCCCGGAACACCTGCAGCTGATGGAACTTCACCGTATTGAGCGGCAGGGAGTTTATGGTCTCCGTCTGCCGCAGCAGCTGCTCCTCGCTCTCGCCCGGAAATCCCAGAATGAAGTGCCCGCCCACGTGGATTCCGCGTTCGGCCGTCATCTCCACCGCCCGGCGGGCGCACGCGAAGTCGTGACCGCGGTTCACGGCCCGCAGCGTCTCGTCCGAGCACGATTCGATACCGTACTCGAGCGCTACGAATTTCCGGCGCGAAAGGCGCTCGAAATAGTCGAGTTTGCGCTCGTCCACGCAGTCGGGACGGGTTCCCACCACGATGCCCGTGACCCGGGGGTGGGAGAGCGCCCGGTCGTAGAGCTCGCTCAACTGCTCCAACGGCGCATAGGTGTTGGAATAGGACTGGAAATAGGCCAGAAAACGGTCGGCGCTGCGGTAGCGGTTGCGATGGAATTCGATACCCTCCTCTATCTGCCGCTCCACGCTCTTCGACGGGGAACAATATCCGGGCGTGAAGGCTTCGTTGTTGCAGAAGGTACATCCGCCGCGGCCGAGCGTTCCGTCGCGATTGGGGCAGGTGAAACCGGCATGTACGGTCACCTTCTGCATGCGGCCGCCGAAAAGCCGGCGGAAATAGCCGGAATAGCTGTTGTAGCGCCTTGCGTCGCCCCATTCGTATACGACCTGCTCCGACACGACTCTCCCCCTTTTTTTATCGGTTTCCGACGCTTTTCAGCCCCTCGATGAAGTCGGGAAAGAGTCTCCACAGATGCTCGGTCTGCAACCACAGTTCGCGGGCCAGCGATTCGCGCGAGGGGTGTCCGCTGCGTATGTCGGCCACATATCCGTCCGTCACGGGGTGCTCGTCCGCCACGAACTCGTCGTAGTAGGGACCGAAGCGCCTCTTGAAGCGGAGCAAATCGCCGTCCGACATGCGCCCCGTACGCCGCTGTTCGCTCCACAAGGCCAGTATCACCTTGTCCACATGCTTGTCGCTCACGTCGTTAATCACCTCGTCGAACGACTCGTAATCGCCGGCCGCCAGATAGGCGTAAGCCAGTCGGGCGGAGGCTTCGAGATGGTCTTCGGGGTCGAGCTCCAGCAGCAGTTCCCACATGCCGGCGCACATCTCCCAGTCGCCTATCAGAAAGTGGTCGATGGCCGAACAGTCGAGCAGCATGAGCGCCGCCTGCGAATTGTCGTCCTCCCACGACAACTCAATCTCCTCGTCGTCGGGAATCAGGGCGTAGAGGTCCTGAAAAGCGGCGTAGCGCGTATTGCAGGCCGCCTCCGCGTCTCCCTGCTCCTCCTGACGGTAAGAGAGGTCGAGAATGCGTCTGAAATCGTAGCGCGACGCGGGATTGCGCCGGTCGAAAAGGATTTCGTAAGTCTGGTCGGCCGTGGGGCTAAGCCGCGCTTCTTTTGTCATTTCTTCTCAGTTTCAGCATGAATAAAATCGCCACGGCCAGGGTAATCGCACCGCCGGCCGCATATCCCGTCAGCCGGTCGGTGTGCAGCATCTCGCGGCCGATGAACAGATAACTCGAACAGATGAAGGTCATGAACAGGGCCGGAACCCACGAAATGACCGCCGGCTTGCCCTTGTCGTGCAGATAGACCGTCACGGCCCACAGGGTGATGGCTGCCAGCGTCTGGTTCACCCAGGCGAAATAGCGCCACACCACCTCGAAATTGACCAGCGTGATGCCGAATCCTATCACGAACAGAGGCAAGCAGATGGCAAGCCTTTTCCACAGGCTCCGCTGCTCCACCTTCAGAAAATCGGCCACGATGAGCCGTGCGCTGCGGAACGCCGTGTCGCCGCTGGTGATGGGGGCCGCCACCACGCCGACCAGGGCCAGAATGCCGCCGAAAGTGCCTAAGGTAACGGTCGCTATCTCCTTCACGGCCCAGGATGCGTCGTTGTCGTGGGCGATGAGCTGGCTGTTGAGCGCCTCCACGCCGCCGAAAAAGGCCATCGCGATGGCGGCCCATATCAGGGCGATGATGCTCTCGCTTATCATCGCACCGAAAAACACGCTGCGGCAGTCGCGTTCGTTACGTATGCACCGGGCCATCATCGGCGACTGGGTGGCGTGGAATCCGGAGATGGCTCCGCACGCGATGGTCACGAACAGGGTGGGGACGATGGGAAAATCGGCGGCATCGGCCCTGAAATTGTGCAGCGAGGTGAGCTCCGGAACCGTGTATCCGCCCGTGAGCAGCACCGCGAACAGTCCCAATGCCATGAAGATGAGCGCGGCCCCGAACAGGGGATAGATGCGCCCGATGATTTTATCCACCGGAAGCAGGGTGGCCAGCACGTAATAGACCAGAATTATCCACACCCAGGCATTTTTCGATATGCCGGGCGTCATGCCGTCGAGAATTCCGGCGGGACCCAGCAGAAACACCGCCCCCACCAGCACCATCAACAGGCAGGTGAATCCGCGCATAACCTGTTTCACGCTAACTCCCAGATATTTGCCAATAATCTCCGGCAAACTCAACCCCTTGTTCTCCACCGAAATCATGCCGGCCACGAAGTCGTGCATGGCCCCCATGAAAATACCGCCCAGGGTTATCCACAAAAAGGCGACGGGGCCGTACATCGCACCCAGCACGGCACCGAAAATGGGTCCCAGCCCGGCGATGTTGAGCAGCTGGATGAGAAAGGTTTTCCAACGGGGCAGGGGAATGTAGTCCACTCCGTCGAATTCGGTGTCCGACGGCACCCGCCGGGCGGGATTCACGCCGCAAACCCGCTCCAGATACTTCCCATAGGTGAAGTAAGCCGTCACGAGCAACACGAAACATATCGAAAACGTAATCATCGGTTCATTTAATTTGGTGCGAAGATAACAAAAAACGGATAAATAACATATCCGCCGGCAAAACCGCCACGCCCCGTCCGGATACGCCGACCCCCTACGGGTACGCCGACCCCCTACGGGTACGCGAACGGGCGGGTACGCTCCTTTCCGCGTCGCCCGCCCGTTCCGTTCTTCGGCTCCGAAGCGCTATTTCACCAGCGTCATCTCCTCCAGCAGATGACCGGCCCCGGCGAACTTGTCAATCACGAAGAGCACGTATCTCACATCGACATTGATGCAGCGCTGCAAATCGGGTTCGAAAGCGATATCGCCGCTCATGGCCTCCCAGTTGCCGTCGAAAGCCAGACCGATGAGTTCGCCCTTGTCGTTGAGCACCGGACTGCCCGAATTGCCGCCCGTGATATCGTTGTTCGAAATGAAGCAGGTGTGCATTTCGCCCTGCTCGCCGTAATCGCCGTAGTCACCGGCCGCATAGAGGGCCTTGAGTTTGTCTGACACGGTGAATTCCAGGGGATTCGACGGGTCTTCCTTCTCCATCACGCCCTTCAGGGTGGTGTAGTAGTCGTAGGTCACGCCGTCGGCCGGATTGTAGGGGAAGACATTGCCGTAGGTGAGCCGCAGGGTGAAGTTGGCATCGGGATACCACATCTTATCGGGCTGCATCGCCATCAGACCCTTGATATACTTGCGCTGTCCCTCGGCGAGTTTCGACGACCACTCCACGGCGGCCTTCGAACATTCGAGCATCTTCTCCCGGATGCTGGTCGCAAGCACCGTCGCCGGGTCGGCATCGAAGAGCTCCTGCGAGAAGTTGTCGGCGAAAGCGGCCGCCTTCTCCTCGGTCGCGAAGAGCGAATTGTCGTAGAGATAATCGACATAGGCATCGATATCGCCGCCGAAATCCTTGTCTATGACCTCCGCATAGAAACCGGGCAGGTCCACGGCCGGCAGGTTCTCCTTCACCAGCGCGAGCATCCGCTTGGCCACCTTGCGTTCGGTGGGTTCGTTGTAGTTCTTATAGAAGGCCTCCACGGCGCTCTTCGCGCTCTCGGCACCCTGCTCCATACTCGTCTTGAAACGGCTCGAGAAAGCGACCATTTCGAGCGGCGTGCGCAGCGCCTCGGCGATATACTGATTGACGTGGCTGACGGGGGTCAGCTTGCCGACCGCCTCGCGGATGGCGGGCAGCGCATCGGCATACTCCTCGTAACCGCCCTGCTCGACCCAGCGGGTGAAAGCGGCCTCCTGGGCCTCTTTCTTCGCCTTGACATCGAGCTTCTTCAGACCGCGGCTCATGCCTATCGCGTTCTTCCAGTAGTTGGACGAGCTGGCGTATTTCGACGCATACTGAATCCGTACCTTGTCACTGGAGAGCATGTCGTTCATCAGAATCTCCTGCCGCTGGCCGCGGATGAAGATGCGGTTGGGGTTGGTGTGCTCCAGCACCTGGTCGATTTCCCACGAGGTCATGAACCGGTCGGTCGAACCGGGGAAACCCATAATCATGGTGAAATCACCGGGTTTCACCCCTTTGAGCGACACCTTGAGATGGGCCGGCGAACGGTAGGGGACATTGTCCTTGGAGTATTCGGCCGGTTTGCCGTCCTTGTCGGCGTAGATGCGGAAGACGGAAAAGTCGCCGGTGTGGCGCGGCCACATCCAGTTGTCGGTGTCGCCGCCGAACTTGCCTATCGAAGTGGGAGGAGTGCCCACCAGACGGATATCGCGGTAGACTTCGGTGGCGAAAGCGAAATACTGGTTTCCGCCGAAAAACTCGTTCAACACGATGCGCATGCCGCCGGTCTCCTCTTTCAACCGTGCGGCCACAGCCTTCGCATTCTCCCTTATGATGCGGGTGCGCTCCTCCTCGCCCGCAGTGTCGGGCACATTGCCGAGCAGCTCCTCGGTCACGTCGTAAATCTTGCGGATAAAGGTAACCGACAGTCCCTCGGCGGGAAGCTCCTGTTCGCGGGTCATGGCCCAGAAACCGTTTTTCAGGTAGTCGTGCTCCACGCTGCTGAGCGCCTGGATGGAGCCGTAACCGCAGTGATGGTTGGTGAAGACCAATCCCTCGGGCGAAACCACCTCGCCGGTGCATCCGCCGCCGAAAATCACGACGGCATCCTTGAGCGAATGATTGTTCACGCTGTAAATATCTTCCGCCGAAAGTTTGAAACCTTTGGCCTTCATATCTCCTATGTTCATCTTCTGAAGATAGGGCAGCAACCACATACCTTCATCGGCAACCGCACCCATAGCGCAGAGAGCCAAGAGGATGGATACAAATAATTTTTTCATTTCCATTCGATTGAGTTAAACGTCCGTTATCCTCACAAAGATAGTGATAAAAATCCGTTTCATCAAATCTCCGGCCCCCTTTCCGCCGGCCGTCTCCACCCTTTTTGCACAGGCGCCGCGCCTTTCCGGCCCCGGCGGAACGTCACCTCAGGTCGGCAATCGCCCGCCTCAGTTCGCCGATGGAGCGCCAGGCCTTCAAAAACACCCGCAGCCCGACGATAACCCCCACTCCGAGGCCCCACCAGGCTCCCGCCACCAACATGCGGTCTCCCATGCCGTAGAAATCGTGAATCATGCCCGCCAGCATTCCGGCCGCCAGCCCCAGACCGACCATGACCCCGAGCTTGAAGCTCATCCGGAAACGGTTTTCGGCCAGCACGACCTCGCGCACGGTCATCGTCACCGGGTCGATTCGCTCCAGCAGGGTCATGAACACCAGCTGCCGCACCGCCACGAACACAACGAACACCGTCATCGCCCACCGGGTGAAAGGACTGAAATCCAACCCCAAATTCCGGTTCATCCCATACAGCACCATCGGCAGCAGCAGCACCACGAACCACAGCCGCAGCAGCAACCGTCTGCGCAGCTGCTCCACCTTGCTCCTTACGTTCTCGTGCACCAGCCGCAGATTGTCCATCTCCAGCTGCTCCAATCTCTTTTCCATGAAACGCCAATTCTCTTTCATCTCTTCCAGTTCCATAATACAAACATTTTCTATCGGTTATCGTCTCCGTGAATCATCCCCTGCAAAGGAATGCTGCCCCTCCGCGCCGCACTTTCCGCCCGGTCTTTCTACCGTTCGGCCCGCTCCGAAAGCTTCTCCCGGATGCGCCGCAGGCGTGTGGCCACGGTGTTGCGCGGCAGACCGGTTATCTCGGCTATCTGCTCGTAGGTGTGTTCGTCCAGCCACAGCAGGATGAGCGCCCGCTCGAAGCCGTCGAGCCGGGAAATCAGCCGGTACATCTCCTCCAGCCGGAGCGCCCGTCCGCTCTCCTCCTCGGCCACGCCGCACAACTCCTCCAGGGAGACGTGTCCCGCGTTGCGACCGTAGCGCCTGTAAAACGAAATGCAGGTGTTAATCCCCACCCGGTATATCCACGACGAGAGTTTCCCCGTCCCGCGGTATCCGTCGAATCCCCGCCACAAATTGAGCACCACCTCCTGGCAGAGGTCCTTGAAATGGTCGCCGTCCGAAGCGTACATGTAGCAGATTTTGCGTATCATCCCCCCGTACTCGTCGAGCAGGGCCGCGAACCGCTCCTCCTTCTCTTTGTTTTCCATCCTTTTTTCAGACTCTTTTACCACATAAGACGCCCTCAGGCCCGATTAGTTTCACCGTCGGGCAAAAATATGCCCCGTCCGCTGCCCGCGCGACGAAAAAAAAAGGACGGTCGCCCGCTCCCAGCCGGGAGTCCGGACACCGTCCTCGTTCCGTCGTGCGCCGCCGCACTACTCGCTCAGCTCGAGCATCCGGCGTATCGAGCCTTCGGCCGCGGCCCTCACCCGTTCGTCGAGCGTCACCTCCGGCGACTCGCTCTCCAGCGCCCGGTAAATCTTCTCCAGGGTAATCAGCTTCATGTAGGCGCAATCGTTGCAGCCGCAGGTCGAATCCACGGGCGGCGCGGGAATGAACACCTTGTCGGGATAGCTCTGCCTCATCTTGTGCAGGATGCCGCTCTCGGTCACCACGATAAACTCCCGGGCGGCGCTGCGTCCGCAATGGGCCAGAATGGCGGCCGTGCTGCCCACCACGTCGGCCACAGCCAGCACCGACGCCTTGCACTCGGGGTGTGCCAGCACCTCGGCTTCGGGATGCTGCCGCTTGAGCTCCAGGATTTTCTCCACCGAGAACTCCTCGTGCACATGACACGCGCCGTCCCACAGCACCATATTCTCGCGCCCCGTCATCTTCCGAATGTAGGAACCCAGGTTGCGGTCGGGAGCGAAAATAATCTTCTGCTCGGCCGGCAGCGACTCCACGATTCTGAGCGCATTGGACGAGGTGCAGCAGATGTCGGTCAGCGCCTTCACCTCCACCGTGGTATTGACATAGGAGATGACCAGGTGGTCGGGATAGCGCTTCCGGAACTCGGCGAACTCCCCGGCCGGGCACGACCGGGCCAGCGAACAGTCGGCCTCGGGGTCGGGAATGAGCACTTTCTTTCCCGGTGCGAGCACCTTGGCCGTCTCGGCCATGAAGTGCACGCCGGCGAAGAGGATGATATCGGCCTCCATGTCGGCCGCCCGGGCGGCGAGCGCCAGCGAATCGCCGATGAAGTCGGCGATGTCCTGCACTTCGGGACGGGTATAGTAGTGGGCCATGATAACGGCGTTCTTACGCTTTTTCAGGGCTTCGATTTTTTGAATGAGGGTTGTATCGGCCATGGCGTTTTATTTTAAACGGAGGCCCTCGGGGAGCCCCCTCGTGAATGCTTCTCCGCCCGGCGGAAAGTTCCGGCGGCGGCCCGCCGCAGCGGAACCCCCGACGAAAGCCGAACGGCGGAGCCGGTTTCTTCTTTTTTCTTTTTTATAAGTTTTAAATTTAAAAAGGAATAAGAAAAAGAATGCCTGTTCACAATGTCGATAACTCCTGCTCAAATTTCCGGGCCTCTTTTTGCCAAAAGTTCCCGACATCGAGCGATATTTCGGTCGATTGGCTTTCGCCCGGCTTTTTCAGCGGGTTGGGCGAAAGTGCGCCGACGGGTTATCGACAATTGTTCATAGGGGTTATCAACAAATGAACAACTCTTTTTTTATCGACACTCCTCTCTCTTTTTCCCCTTTTCGGTGTTTCGTATTTTTTGAAATTTTTCTCTTGCTTTTTTACTCCGCTCCGTCGTATATACCGATTCGCCGTTTTTGCAAATGAAATCCGCGATTATTTACCGACAGGTTCTGTTTCGGTTTTCAACACTCTTTGCGGAGCTTATCCACAATCCTGTCGGCGATGGCACGATAGTGTTTTTCGACCGCAGCATCGACCGCAGCAGCCGGCACGCCTCGTTCGCCTCCGTCCATAACAGAGTGTATGATTGGTATTTGACCCAACAGTTCGAGACCCGTCTCTTCGCCCAGTTTGCGTGCTCCCTCCCTGCCGAAAATGTAGTAGCGGTTGTCGGGAAGTTCCGCCGGAGTGAACCAGGCCATGTTTTCGACGATTCCCAGGACCGGAACCTCTATCTTCGGGGCCCGGAACATCGCGATGCCCCTCACCACGTCGGCCAGCGCCACCTGCTGGGGGGTGCTGACGATGACGGCACCCGAGAGTTTCAGTTCCTGAAGCACGCTCAGGTGGACGTCGCCGGTTCCGGGAGGCAAATCTATCAACAGAAAGTCCAACACGCCCCACCGGGTCTGGTGTATCATCTGTTTGAGTGCGTTGGTGGCCATCGGACCGCGCCAGATGAGGGCGTCGGAGGGTTTGATGAAGAAACCTATCGACATGAGCGAGATGCCTCTCGACTGGGCCGGAACCATGAATTCGCCCCCTTCGGTCTCCACGGCGTCGGGCATGTATCCCTCCACGCCGAACATCTTGGGCTGCGAGGGGCCGTAGATGTCGGCATCGAGTATGCCCACCCGGTATCCGGCCGCCGCGAGCGCCAGCGCGAGGTTGGCGGTGACGGTCGATTTGCCTACGCCGCCCTTGCCGCTGGCCACGGCCACGACGTGGGCGATGCGGCTGGCGTCGCTGCGCTTGGGCTGCGTTTCGGTGTTCTTGCGCGGAGCCGCCTCCTTGATGAGCACGGTGATGCGGTCGGCCATTTCGGGCACCAGTTGCGTGATGGCTCCCTGTACCTGTCTCTTAATCGAGGCGGCGAACGGGTCGCGGCTTTTTGCAAACAGCAGGGCTACGGTAATCTTCTCGCGGTCTGCCGCGATGCTCTCCACGATGCCGGCATCGACGATGTTCTCCCCGCTTTCGGGATGGATGACGGCCCGCAGCAGCTCGCGTATTTCATCTGTCATGTTCATTTTTACGAATGTTTTTATTGGGCGGGGGCAGGGCAGGGCGGGGCGCTTCGGGCGCCTTCGCGGACCCTACTCCTCGTTGTTTGCGTTTTTAAAGAGGTTGAAGCGGGCCAGCAGCGGATTCTTGTGCGGAAGCATCAGCCATTCGCCTATCAGCAGCAGCAGGGCGACGGCCGTCAGGTACTGGTACTGTTCGTTGAACTCGTCGAAGGCCATGGTCTTGAACTCTCTCTTTTCGGTTCGGTTTATTTTTTCGATGATTTCGTCCAGACCGATGCTTTTGTTGTTGGAGCGGATGTAGGCGCCGCCGGAGAGCAGCGCGATGCTTTCCAGGGTCTGTTCGTCCAGTTTCGAGACCACCATTTCGCCCTTTTCGTCCCGCAGGTAGTCGTTTCCGATTTTAATGGGGGCTCCCTCCGGCGTGCCGATTCCTATCGTGTAGAGGGTGATGCCCTTTTCTGCCGCCGCACGGGCCGCCGCCACGGCATCGTCTTCGTGGTTTTCGCCGTCGGTGATGATTATCAGGGCCCGGCTGCCTTCGCTCTCGCTGCTGAAGGAGGAGGCGGCCAGGTCGATGGCTGCGCCGATGGCCGTACCCTGCCGCGATACCATGTCGGTGGAAATCTGCCGCGTGAAGTTGCGGGCCGTCACGTAGTCGGCCGTGATGGGCAGCTGCACGTAGGCGTCTCCGGCGAAGACGATGAGCCCCACCTTGTCCTCCTGCATCCCCTCCAGCAGCCGGTTGATGGCGTATTTGCTGCGTTCCAGCCGGTTGGGTTCGAAGTCTTCGGCCAGCATCGAGTTCGACACATCCACGGCCAGCATGATTTCGATGCCCTTGCGGGTCTGCTCCTTGAGTTTGGAGCCGAACTGGGGGCGGGCTGCCGCCACGATGAGCAGGGCTGCCGCGCAGAGAAACAGGATGAATTTGTTTCTGACCCGCCGCGTCGAGACCGCAGGGGCCAGTTCGTGCAGCAGTTTGCTTTCGGAGAATCGTTCGAGCCGCTTGCGTCGGTTGCGGGCGGCATAGAGGAAGAGAACCGCCAGCAGCGGAAGCGCTGCCAGCAGATAGAGATAGTGCGGATTGGCGAATCGGAACAGTCCCATTACGGTATTCTCTTTAAATATAGTGTCGTTAGCAGGAACTCGGCGAGTAGGGCGGCCAGCGCCAGCAGCAGCCACCTTGCGAAGAGTTCGTGGTAGCGGGTAAATTCGTTGGTGTCGATTTTCGACTTCTCCAGGGTGTTTATGCGGTCGTAGATGGCCTTGAGGCTATCCTTGTCGGTGGCGCGGAAATAGGCTCCGCCGGTATCTTCGGCTATTTGGGTCAGCGTCTGTTCGTCGATTTCCACTTTGCGCTGTTCCAGAATGAGGTTTCCCCACATGTCGTAGGCGGGCATGGGGGCGGTGCCGCGGCTGCCTACGCCGACGGTGTAGACCCGGATTCCGTATTGCGCGGCGATTTTGGCGGCGGTCAGCGGGGCGATTTGGCCGCTGTTGTTCACTCCGTCGGTCAGCAGTATCACCACTTTGCTCTTGGCGTCGCTCTCCTTGAGGCGATTGACGGAGGTGGCCAGTCCGTTGCCGATGGCGGTTCCGTCCTCCACGATTCCCTCCCGGATTTGGGACAGCAGCGAGAGCAGCGAGCTGCGGTCGGTGGTCAGCGGGCTCTGGGTGTAGCTCTCGCCGGCGAAGACCACCAGACCGATGCGGTCGGCGGGCCGGTCGGCGATGAAGCGGGCCGCCACCTCTTTGGCGGCGGTGATTCGGTCGGGTTTGAAATCGCGGGCCAGCATACTGCCCGAAACGTCGATGGCCAGCACGATGTCGATGCCCTCCACGGTGGTGGTGCTGTTGAGCTCGCTGCTGCGCGGACGGGCCAGCGCCACCACGAGCATCGCCACGGCGGCGCACCGCAGGACGAACGGCAGGTGACGGAGCCAGTAGCGCGGGGTGCGGGGCGCTTTGCGGAATCCCTCCACGGTGGATATGCGGAGGGTGGCGCCCCCTTTCCGCAGACGAATCACGTACCACGCCGCCATGAGCGGCAGGACGGCCAGCAGCCACAACAGATATGGATTCGCGAATTGTGTCATCTCTTTTTCTCTCTATCTCGTGCTTCGGTTTGTTTCAATCGCCCCCCGGGTTCAATCGCTCCGCGGGCGGCCGTTACCAGTTCTTGCCGCTTTTTCCGACCGTGGCGGCCTTTCGTTTATTGACCTTGTCGCGGGTCTTGTCCTCTTCGTTCTGCATCGCCTCCAGCATCCGTTCGGCTTCGGCCTCGCTGATGCCGCCCGCGGCGTTGCGGGGCGGTTGCTGGGCTCCGTTCGAATCGGAGTCGTCGGGCTTGTCGGGATTCTGCCCGTCGTTCCCGGGGTCGTTGCGCTCGGGATTCTGCCGTTTGTCGTCGTTTTCTCCGTCGCCGTTCTGCCCGCCGTTGCGGTTGTCCCGGTTATCCCGGTCGTTATCTTGGTTGTTGTCCTGATTATTCTGGTCGTTCTGGTTGTTCTGCTGCTGTTCGAGCAGTTTTTTGACATAGGCCAGGTTGTACTTGGCCTCCATGTCGGAGGGGTTTATCCTCAGCGACTGTTTGTAGGCCTCCAGCGCCTCCTGCAGCTTCTGTTCGGCCAGCAGCGCGTTGCCCCGGTTGTAGTGCGCCTGGGCGGTCATCTCGGCCGAACGGGTGGAGTCCTGTGCTATGGCGGAGAAGAGCTGCGCGGCGTCGGCGAACCGCTCCTCTCTGAAGAGGGCGTCGCCGAGATTGAAAGCCGCTTCCGCCGAGGCGGGATTCTTCTCCAGGGCCCGCCGGTACTCGACCTCGCTCTCCACGTACTCCTGTTTGTGGTAGTGGCGGTTGCCCGAGCGCACGTGGCTTCGTTCGGGGTATTTCTGTGCCCGCAGCGGGGCGACGGCCGCGAGGGCCAGCAAAAGGGTCAGCATGCGTTTCATGGCCGTTCCTCCTTTCGTTCGGGCTCCGGGCCGGCGGGAGTCTGCTCCGGGTCGGGCGATGCGGGTTTGGTCTCTTCCACGAAGTAGTAGGCCTCCAGATAGGCGTTTTCGTTCTCCTCGGCTTCGGGGATGTATTTGGCGAATTTCACCAGGTCGGCCTGCGAGAGCAGTCGCCGGAGCTCCTCTCTGCGGGTGTCGGGCAGCTCCACGCCGTTCATCCGTTCCATGATTTCGTCGGAGGTCATTTCGCGGGCGCGAATCTCCCAGCGGCCGTCGATGTACTCCCTGAGGATATCGGTCAGACGCGAATAGTAGAGCTTGTGCCGGTTGTTCTGCCATACTTTCTGGTTCTTGAGCTCCTCGAGCGCCTTGATGGCTATCACGTGGGGCGGTTCCGCGGGCTTCGGTTTCCCGAACAGGGGCATCTGCCGGCGGCGTTTGACCCAATAGTAGACGAGTGCGGCGAGCAGGGCCGCGGCCAGCAGGCCGTAGAGGATGTAGCCGCTCACCTCGCCCGCCTTGAGGGGGGCGTCGAGCGGAGCCTTGATATCTTTCGGCACGCTGGTGGAGTCGATTTCGAAGGTGCCCACCTCGAGGGTGAGCGAGTCTTCGCTCCAGAGGGTGTCGGTGATGTTCTTGTCCGCGTAGAGCACCGGGAAGCGGCCCAGCGTGTAGGTCCCTTCGTCGAAAACGGTCATCAGATAGCGGATGGTGAGCACCAGGTCGCGCCCCTGACGGCGGGTGGTGTCCACCTGCCAGCCGAGAATCTCGATTTTGTCGCCGATGAGGTTGTTTTCGAACTCCGGGAAATCGACCACCTGCATCAGGTCCTTCTCGACATCGACCTTCAGCACGAACCGGTCGCCGATGGCGATGCTGTCGGGTTCGACGGCGGCCCGCACGCGGGGCTGCGCCGGATTCTGGGCGGAGGCGGCCGCGACGGCACCGGCGAGGGCTGCGGTCAGCGCTGTTTTTATGACTCTTTTCAATCTCATGGTCCGCTCCTTGTTCCGTTATCGTTGTTTGAAAAGTTTGATGAGCTGGGTGACGTATTCGTCCGAGGTGTCCACCGTGGCGCAGTCGATGCGGTGGTGTTTGAGCACGGTGTCGATTCGCTGCGTCCGCTCCCGCCACCGTTCGGCGTACTGCCGGCGCACGGCGGCCGAGGAGGTGTCCACCCACATCTTCTCGCCGCTTTCGGCGTCGCAGAGCTCCGCGATGCCCACGTCGGGCATTTCGGCGTCGCGCCGGTCGTAGACCCTGATTCCCACCACGTCGTGCTTCCCGCCGGCGATTTTGAGCGCCTCCTCGAACGGGGCGGCGTCGGTTTCGGGCAGCAGGAAGTCGGAGAGCAGGAAGGCCGTGCAGCGCTTTTTGGCGACGTTGGTCAGGTAGCGCAGGGGTTCGGAGAGGGAGGTGCCCCGGTGTTCGGGCACGAATCCCACCAGTTCGCGGATGATGCTCATCACGTGCGCTTTCCCCTTTTTCGGGGGGATGAACTTCTCGACCCGGTCGCTGAAGAAGATGCAGCCCACCTTGTCGTTGTTCTGGACCGCCGAGAAGGCCAGTACGGCCGCTATCTCGGAGATGATGTTCTTTTTGAGTTTTTCCGTGGTGCCGAACATGCGCGAACCGCTCGCGTCGATAAGCAGCATCATGGTCAGCTCGCGCTCCTCCTCGTAAATCTTCACATGGGGCTTGCGGCTGCGGGCGGTGACGTTCCAGTCGATGTCCCGCACGTCGTCGCCGATGCGGTACTCCCGCACTTCGCTGAAGGACATACCCCGTCCGCGGAAGGTGCTGTGGTACTTTCCGGCGAAGATTTCGTTGCTCAGTCCGCGGGTCTTGATTTCGATTCGTCGGACCCGTTTGAGTATGTCGCTTTCGTTTTCGGCCATCGTCTGCTGCGGTTGAAGGGTTCGGTCGGCGGTGCGGGGTTAGGGCACCTCCACGGAGTTGAGTATTTCGGTGACAATCTCTTCGGTGGTGACGTTCTCGGCCTCGGCTTCGTAGGTGAGGCCGATGCGGTGGCGCAGCACGTCGTGGCAGACGGCCCGCACGTCTTCGGGAATCACATAGCCCCTGCGCTTGATGAAGGCGTAGCTCTTGGCCGCCCGGGCGAGCGAGATGCTGGCGCGGGGCGAACCTCCGTAGGCTATCAGCGAACTGAGCTTGCCGAGCTTGTACTCCTGCGGTTCGCGGGTGGCGAAGATGATGTCGATGATGTAGCGTTCGATTTTCTCGTCCATGTAGACGTCGCCGACCACCTGGCGGGCCTTGACGATGTCTTCCGGCGAAATCACCTTGTTCACCTGGGGCATGCCCGTTCCGCAGAGGTTCATGCGCACGATGTCGCGCTCCTCCTGCTTGCGGGGGTAGGAGATTTTGGCCTTGAGCATGAAACGGTCCACCTGGGCTTCGGGCAGCGGATAGGTGCCCTCCTGCTCCAGGGGGTTCTGCGTGGCCAGCACCAGGAAGGGGGAGGGCAGCGCATAGGTGTCGTTGCCGATGGTCACCTGCCGCTCCTGCATCGCCTCCAGCAGGGCGCTCTGCACCTTGGCCGGAGAGCGGTTGATTTCGTCGGCCAGCACGAAGTTGGCGAACACCGGGCCTTTGCGGACCGTGAAGTCCTCGTTCTTCTGGGAGTATATCAGCGTGCCTATCAGGTCGGCGGGCAGCAGGTCGGGGGTGAACTGGATGCGGCTGAAGGTGGCATCCACGGCTTTGGCCAGGGTGGTGATGGCCAGCGTCTTGGCCAGTCCCGGCACACCCTCCAGCAGAATGTGTCCGTTGGAGAGCAGTCCGATGAGCAGCGTGTCCACCAGATGTTTCTGGCCCACGATGACCTTGCCCATCTCCAGGTTGAGCGTATCGACGAAGACGCTCTCTTTTTCGATGCGTTCGTTCAGCTCCTTGATGTTGATAACCTCACTCATATTCTATTGACATTTAATTTCTTGATTCCGGTGTCAGCAGGACATAACGAAAAATCATACAAAAATATTACAAAAAAACAGAATTTGTCAAATTTTTGCCCGCTTTTCTCCCTACCTTTGTCTGCCCGGAACCGGATTGGAGAGCCTCCGGCGGAACTCCCGGCTGAGGCAGGAGTGCAAAATCCGTGACAGGATGCGCCGCCGGGCCGTCGCTTCGCCCGCCGGCGGGCGGCCGACCCCTCCGGGGCTGCGGCTCCCGTCTCTCCGCCGGTCCATTGTCTTACGGATTGTTTTTTTAGTTTTTTTTCGGATGTCGAACCTGTTGGATAATCTCAACCCCGCCCAGCGAGCGGCGGTCGAAAACTACGACTCCCCGTCGCTCATCGTAGCGGGTGCGGGGTCGGGCAAAACCCGTGTGCTCACCTGCCGCATCGCCTACATGCTTTCGCAGGGCGTGGCTCCCGATTCGGTGCTGGCCCTCACCTTCACCAACAAGGCCGCCCGCGAGATGCGGGAGCGCATCTCTTCGCTGGTGGGCGAAGCGACGGCCCGCTGGCTCTGGATGGGGACTTTCCACTCCGTCTTCTGCCGCATCCTGCGCAACGAAGCCGAACGGTTGGGCTACCCCGCCTCCTTCACCATCTACGACACCGCGGACAGCCGCAACCTGGTGAAGAACATCGTCAAGGAGATGAACCTGAGCGACGAGACCTACAAGCCCAACGAGATATACGCCCGCATTTCGCTGGCCAAGAACAACCTGGTCACCCCCCAGTCCTACGAGGGCAACGCCGTGCTGACGGGCGAGGACCGGGAGCGCCGCCGCCCCCAGTTCGCGGAGGTCTACAAGACCTACGCCCGGCGCTGCAAGGAGTACGGCGCGATGGATTTCGACGACCTGCTGCTCAATATCAACATCCTGTTCCGGGACCATCCCGACGTGCTGGCCAAATACCAGCGCCGGTTCCGCTACATTCTGGTGGACGAGTATCAGGACACCAACTACGCGCAGTACATCATCATCCGCCGGCTGGCCGAGCAGCACTCCAATGTCTGCGTGGTGGGCGACGACGCCCAGAGCATCTATTCGTTCCGCGGCGCCAAAATCGAGAACATACTCCGCTTCCGCAACGACTTTCCGGGAGCGAAGACCTTCAAGCTGGAGCAGAACTACCGCTCTACGCAGACCATCGTCAATGCGGCCAACAGCATCATCCGGCACAATACGCGCCAGATACCCAAGGAGTGTTTCGCCACGGGCGAGGCGGGCGAGCGCATCAAGGTGGTCAAGGCCTACACCGACCGCGAGGAGGGCGAACTGGTGGTGGACGAAATCCGCCGCCTGAAACGCCAGACGGGCGACGAGTGGAGCGGCTTCGCCGTGCTCTACCGCACCAACTCCCAGTCGCGCATCCTGGAGGAGGCGCTGCGCCGCAGGGACGTTCCCTACCGCATCTACGGCGGCACGTCGTTCTACCAGCGGCAGGAGGTGAAGGATTTGCTGGCCTATTTCCGGCTGGTGGTCAATCCGCTCGACGACGATGCGTTCCGGCGCGTGGTCAATTACCCTTCGCGCGGCATCGGCGACGTGACGGTGGCCCGCATCGCCGAACTGGCGGCCCGCGACGGGGTCAGCATGTGGGAGGCGGTGGACCGTCTCCCCGAAGATAGCACCGAACTGCGCACCGCGGCCAAGAAGGTGAAGGGTTTCGTGGAACTCATCCGCTCGTTTTCGCTGGGCCGCAACGAAAAGGGACTCTACGAACTGGGACTCGACATCGCCACCCGCTCGGGCATCATCGGCGGCTACAAGATGAAGCAGACTCCCGAGGCGACCAGTGCGCTGGACAACATCGAGGAGCTGCTCAACTCCATGCTGCTCTTTCGCGAGCAGCGCAGCCAGCTGACCTACGGCGGCCAGACGGAGGAGACGGACGAGGAGCCCACGCTGGACGAGTGGCTGCAGAACATCGCCCTGCTGACCGACATGGACAAGGAGGAGGGCGCGTCGAAGGACCACGTGACCCTGATGACCGTGCATGCCGCCAAAGGTCTGGAGTTCGACCACATATTCATCGTGGGGCTGGAGGAAAATCTCTTTCCCGGTCTGTTGTCCGTCTCTTCGGAGGAGGGCATCGAGGAGGAGCGCCGCCTCTTCTACGTGGCTCTGACGCGGGCCCGCAGCAGCGTCATGCTCTCTTTCTGCGAGAGCCGCTTCAAGTGGGGGAACATGGAGTTCTGCCGGCCGAGCCGCTTTCTGGCCGAGATAGACCAGCAGTACCTCGACGTGTCGTGCGCGCTGGACGAGGAGGCGGAGGGAGAGGGGCTGCGCGAACGGCAGCAGCCGATGCACCGCACCTTCGACAGGCGCCGCTGCGAAAGCCGCGACTACGGCGAATCGGGCCGTCCGCAATTCTCCCGCAGCGGCTACGGGGGCAGGGGAGCCGGTTCCGACGTCCGTTTCGGTTCCGACAGGTCGGGCGGCGGTCGTCCCGGTGCGGGCGTTCCGGCGCCGGGGGTCTCGCAGGGGCGGGGTTCGGCTCCGGCGCGGAACGTCGTTCCGGCTCCGGGTGCGGGATTCCGCAGCATGGGTCTGCGCCGGCAGGCCGGAACGCCGGCAGCCGCTTCGCCCGCCGAAGCGCCGGTTCCGACCCCCGCAGCCTCGGCCGCGCCGTCGTCGGGCGGTTACGCCGTGGGGGTGCGGGTGCGTCACGCCCGCTTCGGTACGGGAGTCGTCGAACAGGTCGCGACGGCCTCCGACGGTGACAGCAAGCTCACCGTGCGTTTTCTCGACCCCGGTATCGGCCGCAAGACGCTGCTCAGCAAGTTCGCCCGGCTGGAGATAATCGGATGAGGCGGCGACGGGGTCCGGCGCGGGGAGTGCGGATTGCGGAGGGCGGACGACGACATGAAATAAAAATCCGGACTTAAACGTTTTCGACGATATGACCAGAAAAGAGAGATACGAGGGGGTCATCGCCTGGTTCAGCGAGCAGATGCCGGTGGCCGAGAGCGAGCTGCGCTATGACAATCCCTATCAGCTGCTGGTGGCGGTGATTCTTTCGGCGCAATGCACCGACAAACGGGTCAATATGACCACCCCTGCGCTCTTCGAGCGATTTCCGACCCCCGAGACGATGGCGGCGGTCGGTGCGGAGGAGATTTATCCCTACATCCGTTCCATCTCCTATCCCAACAACAAGGCCCGCAACCTGGCGGGCATGGCCCGCCGGCTGTGCGAAGAGTTCGGCGGGGCGGTGCCCGACGACGTGGAGCTGCTGCAGCGCCTGCCCGGAGTGGGCCGCAAGACGGCCAACGTGGTGGCTTCGGTGATATACAACAAGTTCGTGATGCCGGTCGATACCCACGTCTTCCGTGTTTCGGCCCGCATCGGACTCACCGTCGGGGCCAAGACCCCGTTGCAGACCGAGCAGCAGCTGACGGCCCGTATTCCGGCCCACCTGCTGCCCGTCGCCCACCACTGGCTCATACTCCACGGCCGCTACGTCTGCACGGCCCGCAACCCCCGCTGCGGCGAGTGCGGCATCCGCAGGTGGTGCAAGTCGGCCCCGAAAGAGGTGGGAACGGCGCCTGCGGCGGAGAAATAATCGGCCGCCGGATGGCGTCTTGGGAATTATTTATTACATTTGCCGTTGAAGAGTTCCGAAAAACGGATTAAACGAGACTGTATCATGAGAAAATTTTTACTTTGGGCGGCAGTCGCATGTCTGGCCGTCGTGTCGTGCAAGAAAGACGACCCGGAGGCGGATGCCGCATTGAACGTAACGCCGGCTTCGATAACCGCACAGAAAACCCCCGAATCGGGTTATGAACTGACCATCAATACGAACATGGCCTGGACCCTCTCCTGCAACCGCTCCAGCGAGGGGTGGATTGCCTTCGACAAGAGCAAAGGCGGTCCCGGTGTTTCGACCGTGACGATGACTCTGACCGAAAACGCTTCGGGCGCCGAGCGCACCGCGACGGTCACGGTGACGGCGGGAGGAAAGACCAAGAACGTTTCGGTGGTCCAGAGTGCCGCCGACACGGAGGTCTCCGCCCACAAGGATGCCGAGGCCAACGAATGGATGTCCGCCGCGCTGAGCGAATATTACCTCTATTGCGACGAGTGGGACGACATCGTGGCCGGTAGGTCGTCGGCCGTGAAGCTCGACTTCAACATGGATTACGACAAGTTCCTGGGTGCGCACCTGGGCAAGATGACCACCAACGACCGCGACGGCGGGTATTATTCCGACCGGTCGCGCTACATCTACTCCTACGTGAACCGCCAGGCGGCCTCCCGTGCGGCGAACTCCTTCCCGGCCACGTTCGGATTCGAACACCTCGCCATCCTCTATGCCGACTCGCAGCATACCAGCTACGTGTTCATGGTGATGGACGTGATGGCCGACTCGCCGGCCGCCAAAGCCGGATTCCGCCGCGGCGACTTCATCGCCAAGGTGAACGGCTCCGCACTCACCAATGCCAACTACGCCTCCAGCTACTATAAGCTCACTTCGCAGGCTTCGGGCACCCTGACCGTCACCAAGTACGGCGAGAGCAACCCCGTTTCGCTCACCGCCGTCACCAACCTGCCCGACACTCCCATCGCGCACAGCAGCGTGATTACCACCGCCGGCGGCAAGAAGGTGGGCTATCTGGTCTACCGTCATTTCGTGAGCGGATACACCGACTTCCAGACCTACGAGTACGACCAGGAGCTGCAGCGCATCTTCACCGGCTTCAAGGAGCAGGGCATCGACGAAATGGTGCTCGATTTGCGCTACAACCCGGGCGGCAACGTCCCCTCGTGCGTCAAGCTGGCCTCGATGATTGCCCGCAGCGGCGTGCTGAACGGTTCGACCGTATTCTGCACCAACAAGCGCAACGACAAGGTGACCCGTCGGGAGGGCGGCGACGACGTGAAGATGTTCGACAAGGATATGGCGGTCTACAACATCGACCGCAGCAAGGTCTATGTGATTGCCACCGAAGCTTCGGCTTCGTGCAGCGAGCTGCTCATCAACGGACTGCGCGGCGTGGATGTCGAGGTGGTGCACATCGGCACCGTGACCGAGGGCAAGGACGTGGGCATGTACGGCCTCACCCCCAAGGACAATGCGCCCATCGGAAGCTATACCTACACCTTTTGGCCCATCTCTTTCCGCAGCTACAACGCCAAGGGCGAGAGCGACTACAACGACGGATTCACGCCCCAGTATGAAATCGAGGAGCTGGAGTTCCAGAACGACGTCTGCGACTTCGGAGAGAAGCGCGAGCCCATGCTGAAGGTGGCGCTCGACCTCATCGACGGCAAGACGCCCACCCTGAGGGCTTCGTCGGGAACCCGCAGCGGCAACCGCTTCGAGGTGCCGGGCGCCGAAGTGCGCCGGGTGGAGGTCCGCGATGCGGGTGCCAAGATTCTGCTTTCCGACAAGGAGCGTTAGCCTTCCGGCCGGCCGGGGCCGTTTAACTTGATAACAGAGGATTGATGAATATAGATTCGGATAAAATAGCGAAACTGCGCGAGTTGTTGTCCGCTCCCGCACAGCGCATCGTCATCGTGACGCACACCAACCCCGACGGCGACGCCATCGGTTCGTCGCTGGCGTGGAAACGGGTGCTGGAGAGTCAGGGACATACGGTCACCTGCCTGGTTCCCAACCGCTATCCCTCGTTTCTGGAGTGGATGGAGGGCATCGGCGAGGTGGGTATCTTCAAGGAGGACAAAGAGGGGGTGCTGGCCGCCCGGGTGCGCGAGGCGCAAATAGTCTTCTGCCTCGATTTCAACCAGATTTCGCGGCTCGAGAACCTGAGCGACGTGCTCATGGAGAATACGGCCGCCCCGCGCGTGCTCATCGACCACCACCTCAATCCGCCATTGGAGGAGTATGCGCTGGCCTTCTCCCATCCCGAATCGTGTTCCACGGCCTTTCTGGTCTACAAAATCATCGAGAGTTACGCGGGTATCGACCTCATCGACACCGCGATGGGAGAGGGGCTCTACGTGGGCATGATGACCGACACGGGCAACTTCTCGTTCAGCAACCTGACCCCCGAGCTCTACCGTTCGGTGGCGGTGCTGCTGGAGAAGGGCATCGACATTCCGCGCATCAACGTCAGCGTCTACAACTCCTACTCCGAGGGGCGGGTGCGCCTGCTGGGCTACTCCATCTATCAGAAGATGGGGGTTATCCAACACGGCACCGTGGCCTACATCGCGCTGAAAGAGAGCGAACTGCGCCGCTTCGACTTCCAGTTGGGCGACAGCGAGGGATTCGTCAATTATCCGCTGTCGATAAAGAGCATCCGGATGTCGGCCATGTTCCTCCAGACCCGCAAGTTCATCCGCGTGTCGCTCCGTTCGCGCGGAGACGTGGATGTGAATCTCTTCGCCCGTCGCTATTTCAACGGCGGCGGCCACAAGAACGCGGCCGGCGGCAAGTCGTTCACCACCGTCGAACAGACCGTCGAATACTACAAGAAGTGCGTGGCGGAGTTCTTCGCCGGAGAGAAAAAGGAATAGGGCGGCGGATATTCGAATCGGAAAAAAGGGTCGGAGCCTCGATGGAAGGCTCCGACCCTTTCCGTTTTCCGGCCGAGGCGGGGACTACCTTACCTCGAATCGTTTTACCACCGGTTTGTAACCCTCGGCCGTGATTTTGAGCGTGACGGCGCCGGGGGTCCGGTCGGCCCTGAGAATGGCCATTGCGAAGCCTTTGTAGAGGGTTTTGCTGTTTCCGTCGAAGAGGTCGTCGCTGGAGTGGTTGCCGTTGTCCAGGGCTATCAGACGGGCCGCGCCCTCCACTTCGAAGGTGAGCTCTCCGGTGGCGGTGGCTACCCGGCGGCCGCGGCTGTCCACGGCGTACACCTTCACGTATTGCAGGTCCATGCCGTCGGCTTTCCATGCCGCGTTTTCGGCTTCGACCTCCAGCGCGACGGCCTTGCCCGTGGTCTCTATGCGTTGGCGTGCCACCTCCTTGCCGGCGGTGCGGGCGATGGCGGTGATGTTCCCCGAAGCGTAGGGAACCCCCTCCCAGAGGATGACGTTGCGCCGGGTCACCTCCTCTGCGTTCTTCTTCACGCCCAGCGAGCGGCCGTTCACCAGCAGCTCCACCTCTTCGGCGTTGGTGTAGGTGTAGATGTTGTGGCGGCTGCCCGGCTGCCGGTTCCAGTGGGCCGATATGTTTTTCTGGCCCACGATGATATCGTTCCACAGCAGGGCGTCGCCCTCGCTGTCCACCACGCCTATCTGCACCATGGGCTCTTCGGTGAAGATTCCCGTGACGAGGTAGGCCTGGGGATAGGGCTCCAGCGACTGATTGAAGAACGAGTAGCTCCACCCCTTTTTAGGCCAGGCGTTCGATTCGCCCCAATATTCGATGGCGCCCCAGTAGGCCAGTCCGACCATCCGCTCGCGGTCCATGCCGAAGTAGGGGGCTGCCAGTTCGTTGGTCACCGCTTCGCTCTGGTAGACAATCATGTCGGGAGCGTGTTTCAGATAGGCGGCGTAATCGTCCCAGCAGTAGTTGAAACTGGCTACGTCGGTCACCGTCGCCAGCTCGGGCGGAACGATGTTCCGTTCGATGCGGAATTCGGGGCTGTGCTTGACGATGCCGCCCGCACGGGCCGGATACATCGCCACGGTGGTCTTGCGCGTGGGGTCGAGCCGTTTTACCAGGATATCCATCATCCGGTAGGTGGTCACGCCCCAGTCGCGGGTCGGGAATCCGCATCGCTCCTCCTGAAACTGCAGTTCGTTGCCCAGGCTCCACAGAATGACCGAGGCGTGGTTGCGGTCGCGTTTCACCCATTCGATGATATGCTGCCACCAGAGTTCGGTCCAGGGTTTGCGTCCGGCCCAGGCGACGGTGTTGCTCCATTTGTCGTAGAGTTCGTCCACTACCAGGATGCCTTTCTGGTCGGCCAGTCGGAGAAAAGCCTCGGAGTAGGGGTTGTGCGAAGTGCGTATGTGGTTGAATCCGAACTCCTTGATTCGGTCCATCATCCGTTCGATGGAGGTTTCGTAGGCGGCGGCACCCACGGCACCCAGGTCGTGGTGATTGGCCACGCCTTTCAGAAAGACCTTCTTGCCGTTGAGTTTCAGACCGTATTCTTTGGAAAATTCGATGGTGCGGATGCCGAATCGTTCGCTCACGCGGTCTGTCACCCGTCCGTCCAGCACCAGTTCGGCCTCGACGGTGTAGAGGGCGGGGTCTTCGCACGACCAGAGCCGCGGGGCGCTTACCTCCATGGGGGGCAGCGCTACCTCCACGGTGGGCTGTTTCGGCTTTTTGGGGGCCGGCGTGTTCGTTTCCGCGACGGTTTCGCCTTCGGGCGATAGGATGCGGCTCCGGATGACCAGGTCGTATTCCCGGTCGCGGATACCCTCTATTTCGACCTGTACGTTCACCTGTGCGCTCTGTTCCGAGATGCGGGGCGTGGTGACGAACAGACCGTGGCGGGCTACGGCTACGGTGTCCTTGACCACCAGATGCACGTCGCGGAAGAGGCCGCCGCCCGTGTACCAGCGCGAATCGCCGTTTTCACCCGTATCGGCTCGCACGGCCACCACATTGGGGCCGTCGTAGCGGAGCAGGCCGGTGATGTCGGCCTCGAAGCCCAGGTAGCCGTAATCGGTGCCGCCTATGCGGGTGCCGTTGAGCCACACGTCGCCGTGGAGCATGATGCCTTCGAAGTCGAGCAGGACGCGCCTGCCGCTCCAGCGGGGGTCGGCGTCGAACGTCTTGCGGTACCAGCCCGTGCCCATGGCCTTGAATCCGCGGCCGCGGCTGGCCGATTCGTCCCAGGGCTGTTCGAACTGGAAGTCGTGCGGCAGGTCTATCTGCCGCCACTGCCTGTCGTCCAGGGCCGGACGTTCGCCCTGCTCGACTTCTCCGGCCCGGAATTTCCAGCCGAAGTTGAAGAGGAGGTTTTCGCGTACCTCTCCGCTTGGGGACTGCGCGGAGAGTCGGCATCCGAAAAGGAGAATCACTGATAGAAAGAGCAATCTTTTCATTTCGATACGGTATTTGTTTTCAGGTTGTTATGCTATTGATTCCGGCACCTTTCCGCCGAACGGGGGCGTACGCCGCCCGCAGGGCGGACCCGGGTCGGGGTCTGTTCTCGCCGCCGGATGCGCCGCCGGCCGGGTTACACCTCGGAGGTGAAGCGGAAGCGGATGTCGGGGAACTTCTCGATGGCCAGCTGCAGGGCGTAGCTCGTGTCGGCGAGGAATACGTCGTGACCGTGCTTGTCGGTGGCCATGTTGGCGAATTTGCGCTTCTTGAAGTCGGCCAGCTGCTCGGCGTTGTCGCTCTCAATCCAGCAGGCCTTGTAAATCTGGATGGGTTCGTAGCGGCACATGGCGCCGTATTCGTGCTCCAGACGGTACTGGATGACCTCGAACTGGAGTGCGCCGACCGTGCCCACGATTTTGCGGCCGTTCATCTGCGAGGTGAAGAGCTGCGCCACGCCTTCGTCCATGAGTTGGTCGATTCCCTTGGCCAGCTGTTTGAATTTCAGCGGGTCGGCGTTCTCGATGTAGCGGAAGAGCTCCGGAGCGAACGAGGGGATGCCGGTGAACTTGAGTTTTTCGCCTTCGGTGAAGGTGTCGCCGATTTTGAAGGTGCCGGTGTCGTGCAGACCCACGATGTCGCCCGGATAGGCGAAATCGACTATCGACTTCTTTTCGGCCATGAAGGCGTTGGGCGACGAGAATTTCATCTGCTTTCCGCTGCGCACGTGCAGGTAGTTGCGGTTGCGCTCGAAGATGCCGGAGCAAATCTTCAGAAAGGCGATGCGGTCGCGGTGGTTGGGGTCCATGTTGGCGTGTATCTTGAAGACGAATCCGGTCATTTTCGGCTCTTCGGGAGCGATGGTGCGCGTCTCGGTGGTGGCGGAGCGGGGCGAGGGGGCGATGCGGATGAAGCACTCGAGGAGCTCCCGCACGCCGAAGTTGTTGATGGCGCTGCCGAAGAAGACGGGGGCCAGCTCGCCGCGCAGGTAGGCTTCGCGGTCGAAGGGTTCGTAGACTCCCTCCACCAGGTCGATATCGTCCTTCAGATGCCGGGTGAAGGGCTTGATGTAGCCGTCCAGGGCCGGGTCGTCGAGCGTGACGTCCACGGTCTCGGCGTCGGCCGTCTGTTTTTCGTTGGTGAGGAACAGCGACAGGTTCTGTTCGTAGATGTTGTAGACCCCCTTGAAGGTGGGGCCGCAGCTGATGGGGAACGAGAGCGGACGCACCCTTATCTGCAACTCTTTCTCCACCTCGTCGAGCAGGTCGAAGGGGTCCTTGCAGGGGCGGTCGAGCTTGTTGATGAAGACCATCACGGGGGTTTTCCGCATGCGGCAGACGTTCATCAGCTTGCGGGTCTGGCTCTCCACGCCCTTGGCGCCGTCGATGACGATGATGACGCTGTCCACGGCCGTGAGGGTGCGGTAGGTGTCTTCGGCGAAATCTTCGTGGCCGGGGGTGTCGAGGATGTTGATTTTCACGCCCTCGTATTCGAATCCCATGACCGACGTGGCGACCGAGATGCCGCGCTGCCGCTCGATTTCCATGAAGTCCGAAGTGGCGCCCTTCTTAATCTTGTTGCTTTTGACCGCTCCCGCCACGTGGATGGCTCCGCCGAAGAGCAGCAGCTTTTCGGTGAGGGTGGTTTTACCGGCATCGGGGTGGCTGATGATGGCGAATGTGCGTCGGCGTCGAATCTCCTCCTGTAATGTCATTCTGTGCAGTTCTCTTTGTGTGTGTTATTCCGTATAGGTGGCTTGCGGATAGTCGGTCGAGAAGTGGGTTCCCACCGACTCCTTGCGGGCGCGGCCCTGTTTGATGACCAGGTAGGCCACGGTAATCATGTTTCTCAGTTCGCACAACTGGCGGTTGGGCTTGGTCTTGTTGTAGAGCTCTTCGGTCTCGAGCCACAGAATCTCCAGCCGCCGCATGGCCCGCTTGAGCGAGAGGTTGGAGCGCACGATGCCGACGTAGTTCGACATGATTTGCTGCATCTCGCGTTTGCTCTGGATGATGAGCAGCATCTCCTCGGTGTGCTGCGTGCCCTCGAAATCCCAGTCGGGAATCCCCTCCTGGATGTGTACGCTCTCCAGCCGGCTCACGGCGTGCCGGGCGGCCTGGTCGGCATAGACCAGGGCTTCGATGAGCGAATTGGATGCCAGGCGGTTGGCGCCGTGCAATCCCGTGCAGGAGGTCTCGCCCAGGGCGTAGAGCCGCTTGACGGAGGATTCGCCGTTGGTGTCCACCTTCACGCCGCCGCAGCAGTAGTGGGCCGCAGGGGTGACCGGAATCCACTGCCGGGTGATGTCGATGCCTATCGACTTGCACTTCTCGTAGATGTTGGGGAAGTGGCTGATGATGGCCTGCGGCTCCTTGTGGGTGATGTCGAGGTAGACGAAATCCTCGCCGTGTATCTTCAGCTCGTGGTCGATGCTGCGGGCCACCACGTCGCGGGGTGCGAGCGAGGCCATGGGGTGGTATTTCTTCATGAACTCCTCGCCGTCCTTCAGGCGCAGGATGCCGCCGAATCCGCGCATCGCTTCGGTGATGAGGAACGAGGGGCGTTCGCCGGGATTGTAGAGCGAGGTGGGGTGGAACTGGATGAATTCCATGTTCTCGGTCACCGCCTTGGCCCGGTGGCACATGGCGATTCCGTCGCCGGTGGCCACCACGGGATTGGTGGTCGAGTTGTAGATATTGCCGCAGCCGCCGGTGGCCACGACGGTGAACTTGGAGAGGATGGTTTCGATTTCGTGGGTGTCGAGGTTCAGCACGTAGGCGCCGAAGCAGGCCAGGCCGCGCGTGTGGCGGGTGACGAATTCGCCCAGGTGGTGCTGGGTGAGCAGGTCGATGGCGAAGTGGTGCTCGCGCACCTCGATGTTGGGGTGGCTTTTGACCTGCTGGATGAGGGCCCGTTCTATTTCGGCTCCCGTGAGGTCTTCGTGGTGGAGGATGCGATGCTCGGAGTGTCCGCCTTCGCGGTTGAGTTCGAACCGCCCGTCGGGGGTCTTGTCGAACCGGGTGCCCCATTCGATGAGGTCGCGGATGAGTTCCGGAGCCCGTCTCACCACGAGTTCCACCGCCTGGGGGTCGCATTTGCCTGCGCCGCACACCAGCGTGTCGCGGATGTGTTTCTCGAAAGTGTCGGGTTCGTAGGTCACCGAGCAGATACCGCCCTGGGCGTAGTTGGTGTTACACTCGTTCATTTCGCCTTTGGTCACCACGGTCACCTTGCCGTGTCGTGCCGCCTTGAGGGCGAAGCAGAGACCGGCAGCGCCGCTGCCGATAACCAGAAAATCGGTCTCCATACTCTAAGTTTCGTTTTAATGCAGCACAAAGATACTAATTTGTTTCAAAATTTGTTACTTTCGCGTCATCTATGAGAAGTTATAAGGCAAAAGGCGTCGTGCTCCACACCCTGCGCTACGGCGACAGCGGACTGGTGGTCTACATGCTGACCGACGTGCTGGGACGCCAGACCTATCTGGTGCGCGGCGTGCGCAGCCGGACGGGGCGGGGCAACCGGTCGGCGCTTTTCCAGCCGATGTTCGTGGTGGAGTTCGAGGGGCTCGAGAGCCCCAAATCGCAGATGCACCGCCTCAAGGACCTCTCCTCGGCCCTGCCGCTGGTTTCGCTGCCGTTCGACATCCGCAAGAGCTCCATCTCCCTGTTCATGGCCGAGGTGCTCTACCGTCTGATACGCGAGAGCGAGGCCAATTCGCCGCTTTTCGACTTCGTCTGCGCCAGCGTCGCGGCCCTGGATGCCATGCAGCAGGGGGTGGCCAACTTCCATCTGTGGTTTCTGGTGCGGCTCAGCGCCCTGCTCGGATTCGCTCCCGGCAACGAGTATGCTCCCGGCGACTGGTTCGACATCCAGGAGGGCCTTTTCACCCCCCACGCACCCGTGCACGGCGTGGCCATGAACCGGGACAACGCCCGGATTCTGAGCCTGCTCTCCGACTGCGGTCCCGACGAGCTGGCCGCTCTGCCGCTCTCGCGTTCCGGCCGGGTCGATTTTCTCAATTCGGTGCTCGTCTACGTGGGCTACCACCTCGATGCCATCCATTGCGTGCAGTCCGTGAGAATCCTTTCGGAGGTGTTCTGATTCCCGGCCGCTGCGGCTTGGTGCGCCCCTTTGGGGGCGGATGCCTCGGGGCCGGGCGGCAGTTTCAATGAAAAATCCGTCGAAACCGACGGATTTTTCATTGAACTCTTTTCTCTTCCGACCGCGGCGGCCGGGCCGGCGGAGGGCTAAATGTGTCCGTCGGCCAGGAGGTATTCGAGAATCTGGACGGCGTTCAGGGCGGCACCTTTCCTTATCTGGTCGCTTACGCACCAGAAAGCCAGTCCGTTGGGATTGGTCAAATCCTTGCGGATGCGGCCCACGTAGACCGGATTGCAGCCGGCCAGTTTGAGCGGCATGGGGTAGACCTTGTTCTGCGGGTCGTCCATGAGCACCAGTCCCTGGCCCGAAGCGAATGCCTCGCGGGCCTGTTCGACGCTCACCGGGCTTTCGGTCTCCACCCACACGCTTTCGGAGTGGGCCCTCATCACCGGCACGCGGACGCAGGTGGCGCTCACCTCGATGTCGGAGTGCATGATTTTGCGCGTCTCGTGGTACATCTTCATCTCCTCCTTGGTGTAGCCGTTGTCGGTGAAGACGTCGATGTGGGGGATGACGTTGTAGGCCAGCTGGTAGGCGAACTTCTCCACCGTGGGCTCCTCGCCCGCGCCCAGCTGGGCGTACTGCTTCACCAGCTCGTCCATGGCCGCGGCACCCGCGCCGCTGGCCGACTGGTAGGTGGAGACGTGCACGCGCCGGATGTGCGAGAGGTTTTCGATGGCCTTGAGCGCCACCACCATCTGGATGGTGGTGCAGTTGGGGTTGGCGATGATGCGGCGGGGCGGATTGACGGCATCGCCGGGGTTCACTTCGGGAACCACCAGCGGCACGTCGGCCTCCATGCGGAAGGCGCTCGAGTTGTCAATCATCAGGGTGCCGTGTCGGGTGATGGTTTCGGCGAATTCCCGCGAGGTGCCCGCTCCGGCCGACACCAGCGCCACGTCGATGTCCTTGAAGTCGTCGTTGTGCTGAAGCAGTCTGACCGTCAGCTTCCGGCCGCGGTAGTCGTATTCGCGTCCGGCGCTGCGGGGCGAACCGAAGAGTACCAATTCGTCGATGGGTAGTTCCCGTTCCGACAGGATTTTCAGGAATTCCTGACCTACGGCGCCGCTGGCGCCCACTATCGCTACTTTCATGTCCGTTTCGTTTTTATCTTGATTGTTCGTTCTTTCGCTAATCGAAGAATTCGTCGTCGGGGACCAGGGCTCCCTGCGAAGCGGTCTCGCCCTCCGGCTGCACGTCGTTCTCGCAGGAGTAGTCCACCGCGTCGAGCGGCCGGGCGAACGTGTCCGTCGGCTTGATGCCCAGCAGGGGGTCGGCATAGACCCGTTTCATGAACTCGCCGAAGATGGGCAGCGCCACCACCGAACCCTCGCCGGCCACGCTCAGATGGACGCTCTGGTCCTCGCCGCCCACCCAGCTGCCGCCCACCAGACGGGGGGTGAGGCCCACGAACCATCCGTCGCGGTTGCGCTGCGAGGTGCCCGTTTTTCCGCCCACTTCGCCCGTCATTTTGTAGACCGACCGCAGACGGCCCGCCGTACCCATCTGCACCACGCCCTGCAGCATGCCCAGCATGGTGTAGGCCGTCTTTTCGCTGATGGCGTCGGTGGTCGTCGGCACGAAGGTCGAGATGACGTTGCCCTGTCGGTCCTCGATTTTGGTGACGAATATCGGTTCGGTGTGCACGCCCTTGTTGGCGAAGGTGGCGAAAGCGCCCACCAGCTCGAAGAGCGTCACCTCCGAAGTGCCCAGACAGAGGGCGTAGACGGGGTCGAGGTAGCTGCGGATGCCCATGTTGTGGATGAAGTCGGCCACCGCGGCGGGCTGTTTCGACTGTTTCATTATCCAGGCCGAGTAGTTGTTGCGGCTGCGGGCCAGGCCCCAGCGCAGCGGGTGCAGCACGCCGTCGTACTCCACCTTGCCGGCCTCCTTGGGCGACCAGGGCTCGCCGGTTTCGGTCTCGATGGTGACGGGCAGGTTGGGCACCATGGTGCAGGGGGTGAAGCCGAGGTGGTCTACGGCGAAGGTGTAGACGAAGGGTTTCATGGTGGAGCCGGGCTGCCGCTTGCCCTGCTTGACCATGTCGTACTTGAAATACTTGAAGTCGGGTCCGCCCACGTAGGCCTTGACGTGTCCCGTGGCGGGGTCCATGGCCATGAACGAGGCGCGCAGCATGCGCTTGTGGTGGAGAATCGAGTCGCGCGGGGTCATCAGCGTGTCGATTTCGCCCTTGTAGGTGAATATCTTCATCTGCACCGGTTTGAGGAATTCGGCCTCAATCTGGGCGCGGGTGGCTCCCTGCTTCTGCATCGAGCGGTAGCGGTCGGTGTAGCGCATGGCGTTGAATATTATCTTCTCGACATCCTCTTTGGAGGTCTCCTGGAAGAGCACTTTGGTGCGCCGGTACTGGGCGTCCATGGCCGGTTGTATCACCTTCTCCAGCTGGTGCTGCATGGCCTCCTCGGCATAGCTCTGCATGGAGGCGTTGATGGTGGTGTAGATTTTGAGTCCGTCGCGGTAGATGTTGTAGGGGGTGCCGTCGGCCTTGACGTTCTTGTGGCACCAGCCGTAGAGGGGGTTGGACTCCCAGCGGGCCAGCTCCTGTTCGTAGTCCCAGTCGTTGAGGAACTGGCGGCGCTGCGGCCGCTCGGCGTTCATCACCAGACGGAGCATCTCGCGGAAGTAGGTGCCGCTGCCCTCGTTGTGGGAGATGGGGTTGTAGTCGAGTTCGATGGGGGTGAGCTTCAGCGAGTCGTAGAGCGTGCGCGAGAGGTAGCCGTTGTCGGCCATGCGCGACATCACCAGGTTGCGGCGCGTGAGCGCGTTGCCGGGATTGCGCACGGGGCTGTAACGGGTGGGGGCATTGACCACGCCCACCAGCAGCGCCGCTTCGGGAACGGTCAGCTGCGAGGGCTTCTTGTTGAAGAAGGTGCGGGCGGCCGACTTGATGCCGTAGGCGTTGCTGCCGTAGGCCACCGTGTTGAGGTACATGGCGATTATCTCCTCCTTGGTGTAGTTGTATTCGAGCTTGACGGCCGTTATCCACTCCTTGAGCTTGAAGGTGACCAGCTTGGCATTGCGGGCGATGGAGCTGTTGTAGACCGTCGTGTCGCGCGGGAAGAGGTTTTTGGCCAGCTGCTGGGTGATGGTGCTGCCGCCGCCCTGGGCGCTGTTGCGCATGGCCAGGGTCTTGATGCCCACGCGGGCCAGCGAGATGAAGTCGATGCCCGAATGGGAGTAGAAACGCATGTCCTCCGTGGAGACCAGCGCCGCCACCAGGGCGGGCGAGAGGTCGTCGTAATCGACGTAGGAGCGGTTCTGCACGAAGAAGCTGCCTATCAGTTCGCCGT
The DNA here is from genome assembly GCA_017935625.1 of Rikenellaceae bacterium. Lineage (GTDB taxonomy): Bacteria > Bacteroidota > Bacteroidia > Bacteroidales > Rikenellaceae > RGIG9113. Next base: position 32,294 of record JAGBHC010000024.1, read on the forward strand.
CCTCGGAGTAAATCTCCGTGGCCAGGTTGCTCTTGGGGTTCTCCAGCTCCTCGAACGAGGGGAGCTTGCCGAACGCTCCGAGGGCGGTGCAGAGCAACAGCAGCAGCACCGCGGCTACCGGTACGCAGACCGCAATCCAGAACCATTTGACATATTTGCGCAGCTTGCGGTCGCCGTTGCCCGTAAGCAGGCTCCACAGGCCGATGCCGCTCTCCTTGTTCCGTTTCTTATCCATTTCCGACACAGATTCTTAAAAATTCGTCGTTCGCGCACGCGCGCAACTTCCGGACGCAAAAGTACAACAATAATTACGAAATATAACGTACCGTCCGGTCTAAAATTGCATCCGCCGGCTTACAGCGGCAGTGTCAGGGCGGCCGAGGCCACCCACGTGCGGCGGTCGCCGGGGCGGTAGAGGGAGAGTTTGAAGGAGGTGTTCTTGGAGGCCGGCATGCGCAGCGGGCTGAGGTCGAAAATCAGGTCGCCGCCCCAGCTGGTGAGGTGGCGCCGGGTGCCGTCCTGCCGCACTTCGCGGGCGTAGTCGAAGCCGAGGTTCAGGCGGATGCGCTTGAAGTAGAGAATCGAGGGGATTCCTCCGTCGGGGTAGCACAGCGGCAGCTGGTAGTCGGCCGCCAGGGCGGTGTAGTGACGCGGCACGGGGCCGTAGAGCGACTGGCGCGGAGCGAGTTCCCGTTCCCGGAAGGAGAGTTCGCCCCGGGTGCGGTACTGGTAGTTGGCACGCAGCATGAGCGAGTGGTGGCGGAAGATGCCGGGCAGGTAGGTGCGGCCGTAGAGGCTCCACACGGTGGAGAAGTCGTTGCGGAAGGGTTCGAAATAGGCGCTGCCCCGCACCAGATAGCCCCACCGCGGCAGGAAGTCGCGGTAGGCGCGGCGGACGTTGTCGTAGAAGGTGAGGGAGGCGGTGAGCTTGTCGAGTCCCTTGCGGTATTTTCCGGCCCGTTTGTCGTAGACCAGCGCGTTGAGGTGTTCGATTCTGAGCAGCGGCGTGAGCACCCGCGTGTGGTAGCCGTTGTCGAGTATCAGGGGCAGGTAGGCGGCCAGGTTGATGTGGAAGTAGCGTTTGCGGTCGGCGGGGCGCTCTGCGTCCTTGTAGGTGTAGACCAGCTGTCCTCCGCCGCCGAAGGTGGTCTCCAGTTCGAACTTGGGGGCCAGTCCGTCGTAGTAGATTTTGGCCTTGCCGCGGGCGCCGCCCTCGGGGGTCCATCCGAAGTTGAAGGCCGCCGTGGTGGAGCTCAGCAGGTCCTGCGAGAGGAGCGTGAGTCCGATGCGGGTGCCGAAGTCGTATTCGGCGGTGATGTTGAAGGGGTCGATGTCCACCGGCGCCCAGCTGTGGATGTGGAACAGACGGAGCCCCTTGCGGTATTTGCGGGCGGGCATCCCGGCCCGCGAAAGGGAGTCGTCCCGGTCGGTGAAGCGCACCGGGTCCAGGTTGGGGACGGCCCATTTGCGGTGGGGCGGATTGACGATATCGGGGGGGATGCTGCGGAGGGGCTCCTCGGGCAGCGTGTCGGGGTCGGCGTGCTGCCGGGCCAGCAGGTAGCCGCGGGCGGTGTAGGTGGTCGTCACGGCGCCCGAATCCGTCGGGGCGGGGTCGAAGGAGCCGAGTGCCGAGGTGGTGACGCGCGCACGGCGGCCGGTGCTCAGGTCGAGGGTGTGCACCTCGTCGTAGCCGCTGGCGACGGAGCCGTACCAGAGGCGTCCGCCGCCCGCCCGCAGGTCGCTCAGGGTGATGTGGGCCGGTGCGGTCACCGTGCGCTGCCGGCCGTCGCGGGGGTCGAGGCTCCCTATCCACATGCCGCTGTCGCTCAGACCGATGTAATAGAGCAGGGCGCTCCGCTCGTCCCAGGCCAGCCCGTGCACCGACACCGAGTCGGAGAGTTCGAACTCCCGGCCCGCCGCATCGATGGTGTAGCGGCCGGAGATGTCGTAATCGACCGTGGCCAGCCCCAGTTCGCCCATGGGTGTGGGGTAGAGCGTGCGCCGTTTGCCCTTCACCGTGCGGATGCGCCCTGCGTCGAGGTCGAGGTAGCGGAGCCGCGAATCGACCCGCTCCTCCCAGAACGAGGAGCTGCGGTATTCGGTCCACCAGATGCGCCGTCCCTGAAGCGCGGGGCGGGAGCTCACCGAGCCCGTGTGGCGGATAATCCGTTCGCGGCCCGTCTGCGGGTGGACGGCCACCAGCCGCGAGGGGCGGTCGAAGTCGCTTTTGAGTGCCACTATCGTGGTGTCGTTCAGCGACTGGGGGTGCGAATAGGTGGTGTAGGAGGTGGTCGGCGTGGGGATGATGCGCGAGGAGTCGCTGCGCGGCGGCAGCGACTGCCACCACCGGTGCAGCGAGTCGAAGGTGTCGTGGAAAAGGCTGCGGACGGTGATTCCGTAGTATTTCTTGAGGGCGATGCGGGTCGAGAGCAGCAGATAGGGGCGGCGCGAGGAGAAGTCGGCCACCTTGTCCCATATCACTTCGCCGAAACGGTCGTAGCTGCGGGCGCACAGCTGGTATCCCAGCTGGTAGTGGTCGGGGATGTTGTCGCGGTAGGAGCCGCAGAACCATTTGTCGAGCGCGTAGCCGCGTCGGGCCACGTCGCCCACGGCCCGGTATTCGATGTTGAAGGAGGGCTGCAGGGCCCGTCCGAAGGTGGTCATCTGGGTTTCGGCCTGCACGGCGTCGCCCTCGATGGCCCACACGGGCATGAAGACCACGCCCACCAGCGACCCCTGCTGTCCCAGCAGGTAGCTCAGAACCCGTATGACGCCCTTGTTGAGGTTGTTGTACTGCACCGTGTGGCGGTATTCGTGGATGGAGAGCTGCTTGAGCCACGGCACCGAATAGGTGTCGGTCTGGGGCACGGTGAGCAGCTCCATGCGTTTGGGCGCCCACATCACCAGTCCGTTGGAGCGGAAATTCTGGGTGTGCATCACCACCGGGGTGGGCATGGGGCCGTAGCGGAAGCCGTATCCGATGAAGGGGCGGACGGAGTCCATGTACCCCATCACGCGCCGGGCGCCGCTCTCGAACGTGTCGGGGAAGATGAGCGTGCGGTCGTCGCTGCGGAGGATACGCCAGCGTACCGATGCGGGGGAGGGCCCCCAGTCGTAGTACTGGGCCGAAGCCCTGCCGGCGGTCAGAAGCGCCGCGAGTGCGAACAGGATGCCCGCCAGTCTGCCTGTGCGTGCCACCGGTTATCCTCCCGCCTTTTTGGCTTTGTAACCCGCCTTGACGAGCAGTTCGACCACCCGGTCGCGGAAGTCGCCCTGGATGATGATTTCGCCCTCCTTGGCCGTGCCGCCCACGCCGCAGCGGCTCTTGAGCAGGGTGGCCAGCTGCCGGAGCGCCTGGTCCGAACCCGCGAATCCGCGTACCAGGGTGACGCATTTGCCCGCCCGGTGCTTGCGGTCGAGCCACACCCTCAGCTCCTGGCGTTCGGGGGGGAGCGTCTGCTCTTCGGCCTGCCCGCCGGTGTCGTATGCGAAGTCGGGATTGGTCGAATAGACCATGCCCAGCCGCGCTTTCCAGTCGTTGTCTGCCATAACGAATACTTTATTGTCTATGCAAAGATAACATCTTTTCGCGAGATTTATTATATTTGCGCAATGACCCGGAAAACGAAAGAGAGAGAGTACAGAAAAACGGAATGGACGAAACCCGACACCGGAACGGCCCTGCCGCTCCGGCTGCCTCTGCCGCGCCACCGGCAGCTGATAAGGGTGTTCGTGGAGGGATACGAGGACGTCGCCTTCTGGCGCGGCATATTCGACGATTTCGAATCGGGAATCCACACGTTCGAGATTTCGGTGCCGCCGCGGCAGGACCTGGCCAAGGGAAAGAAGGTGCTGCTCAACATGCTCGAGCGGAGCAGCCAGAATCTGCTGCTGTGCATGGACAGCGACTTCGACTTCCTGTTCGACGACACCAACGACCAGTCGAGGCTGGTGAACCGTTCTCCCTATATCTTCCACACCTACGCCTACGCTACGGAGAACTATCTCTGTTACGCCCCCTCGCTGCACAACGTCTGCGTGAAGGCGACCAAGAACGACACCCGCATCTTCGATTTCGAGCGGTTCATGGCCGACTATTCGCGGACCATCTATCCGCTTTTCGTGCGCTACGCCCTCTCGGCCAAGCGGCGGAGCGAGAACTTCTTTCCGCTCATCGACTTCAAGAGCAGCGTCAAGCTCAACTACGTGGAGGTGGAGGAGAACGGCCGCTCCACCATCGAGTGGCTCCGGCGGCAGGTGGAGCGCAGGGAGCAGAGTCTGCGCAGCCACAAATACGTGACGGAGCGCGAGGTGGAGGAGTTCCGCCAATCGCTCGCCGACCACGGGGTGACCCCCGAGAACGCCTATCTGTTCATGCACGGACACACGCTGATGGACAACGTGGTGATGATTGTGCTCAATGCCGTGTGCGAGAAGCTGAAGATGATGACCAACAACACCATCACCAACTCGGAGCGCAAGGGCGTCACCCTGCGCAACGAGATGAGCAACTACAACAATTCGCTGCGCAGCGTGCGCGACACGCTGCTTTTCAACGAAAACTACAAGGAGTGCTTCCTCTACAAGCGGCTCAAGGACGACATCGAGGAGTTCCTCAAACGATACGAATTCAAATATTGAGATTATGAAAGGACGGACGATTTTATGGGCGGGAGCCGCGCTGCTGCTGGCGGCGTGCGACACCGCATCCCGGAGTGAGACGGAGCAGACGCAGGCGAATCCGGTCGTGGAGACCATCATGGTACGGCGCAGCGTGCGGAAGTACAAACCCCAGCCCGTGCCGCGCGAGGTGATGCGCACCATCGTGGAGTGCGGCATCCACGCCCCCAACGGCATGAACGCCCAGCCGTGGGAGGTGCGCGTGGTGGACGACCCGGAGTTTCTGGAGGGTGTGACCGCCCTGCAGCTGGAGGAGATGGACCCCGAACGCCGCGAGGCGATGACCGGCGAAGGGTTCCGCAACATGTTCCGCAATGCGCCCACCGTGGTCTTCATCGCCAACAAGGCCGACGGGTCGGGGCAGATAGATTGCGGACTGATGGGCGGGAACATGATTCTGGCGGCCCGGTCGATGGGCATCGGTTCGGTGTGCCTGGGCGGCCCGGTGGCCTTCATGCGCAGCGAAAAGGCGGCCGACTATCTCCGCCGGCTCGGTTTCTCGGAGGGCTATTCGCTGCTGTACGCCATCGGATTCGGTTATCCCGACGAGGAGCCCGAGGCCAAGCCCAGGGATGCCTCCAAGGTGGTGTTCGTGGATTAGCTGCGGACCGGAAGCGATAAGGCGAGGGCCGTCCGGAACACTCGGACGGCCCTTTGTATTTCGGTCGGAGCAGGCGGCGGAGCCTATTTCCCGATGCCGTCCTTCCGCTTGTCGGCAGAGGGGTTCGGATTGCCTTGCCGCCGGTCGGCGGGAGATTGCCACTCCTTGCTTCCGGTCGGAGTCTGACGGCCCGGGGCGCCCTGCTGTCGGTTCTCGCCGCTGCGGTCGCCCGGAGTCGGGATGCCGTACTGTCCGTGCTGCCCCTCTTGTCTGCGGCCGTCGTTGCGGATGCCGCTCCGTGCGGCGCCGGTCGGCTGTTCCGGCTGGTTTTTTTGTCCCGGCTGCGAGGTGCTGAAAGCCGATTCCACTTCGCGCTCCTTATACTGGTGCTCGGTCTGGGTATAATGTTCGACCTGGTCCACGACCTGGTCCACCCCGCGGCGGAACTGTTCCTGGCAGGGGTCGCACTGGTTCGTTTTCTTTTCCATAGCGTGTTGCTGTTTTTAGGTTCGACAATGGGATTCGGGCCCGAATCCGTTTTTCATATTCCGGAAGGACTGCAAAATCCGCGCCGCAAGCCGGAGCCGGCTCTTGGGGGGAGGCTGCCGGTGCGGGAGCGGGCTTTTTTGGCCGTTTCGCGCACGGTTTGCAATAAAGCGGATTTTTCGTTTCCTTTGCGTCTGTGAAATCCATGAATGAGCGGATATATGATGCCCGTCGAGTCGAATTTTCCTGCGCCCGCCCCGGGCGGCTTTCCCCGCATGTCGCGCATGGCGGCGGAGATTCCGCCGCTCTGTTCCGTGCCGCTGCGGCTCGACGCCCGGTTCGGCATCTGCCGCGGCTGCGGAGGCCGCAGGACGGCCCCTTCGCCGGAGGTGCGAATCGGGGAGATGTCCCCTCGTAAACCGATAGTCGGCGCGATGTCCGCGCCGCCCGAAAACGACAGGCCATGACGGAGTGGAGAGAGGAAGATGTCGCATGGCTCTGCACGCCCGAGTGCCGCGAGGCCGTCGAACGCTGCCTGGAGCTCGACCCCGCGACGGTGGCGCTCGACGGCCGGGTGCCGCATGCGGCGCTGGTGGCCACGCAGGTCAAATACCTGCAGCGGGCCCGCCGCAAGCTGCCGTCCTATTACCGGGCCCGCTGCATTCTTCCGCCGCGGGCTTTCGAACAGTCGAGCAGCGAGGAGTGCGCCCGGCACAAAAGCTACTCCGGCAGCCGGTGTCTCGACCTCACCTGCGGACTGGGGGTCGATGCCTGTTTTCTATCCCGTTCGTTCGGACGGGTCGTCGCCCTGGAGCGCGACCCCGTGCTGGCGGCCGTGGCGCGGGAGAATTTTGCGCGGCTGGGCATCTCCAACGTCGAGGTGGCGTGCGTTCCGGCCGAGGAGTACGTGCGGAACTGCACCGAACGGTTCGACCTGGTCTATGCCGACCCCGACCGCCGCAGCGAGGCGGGCCGCAAGCTGGTGCGGCTGGAGGAGTGTTCGCCCGACATGACGGCGCTGCTGCCGCGGCTGCGCGAGCTGGCGCCGCGCATCGTGGTGAAGAATTCGCCGCTGTTCGATGTGGACGAGGCTTTCCGGCTCTTCGCTCCCGCGCGGGTCGAGGTGGTGTCGTTGGGCGGCGAGTGCAAGGAGGTGATGGCGGAGACGGGCCGCTGCGTGGGCGAACCGCTGCTCAGGGCCACGGCCGTGGGCATCGGCAGCGCGGAGTTTTCGCCGGACGAGCTGCGCGGCGGGATGGCGTGTGCGGAGTTCCGGCCGGAGAGCTGCCGCTATCTGCTGATTCCCGATGCGGCGTTGCTCAAGGCGCGTGTGGCGCGGCGCCACACGGTCCGGGTCGCTCCCGGAGCCTACATCGAATCGGACAACGGCTACGGATTCGACACCCGCATTCCCGAGGGTTTCATCGGCCGGGTGTATGCCATAGAGAGCCTGGAGCCCTATGCCCCCAGGACGCTTAAGCGCCGGTTCAAGGCCGAGGGGGTGAGGCGCATCACCGTGTTCAAACGCGATTTTCCGCTGCCGGCCGACCGCATTGCGGCGGCTCTCGGAGTCCGGGAGGGCGGCGAAACCTGTTTCGCGTTCACAAAAACGGCCGGTACGCTTTGGGCAATCCGATTAAAATCGTTACATTTGTAGACCCATGCCCGGCAGGGCGTTCCCCCGGCTGCGGAACGCAGGGCGGCGAGCGCTGTCGTCTGCCGGACAATTGCCTGAAAACGAACTAAAACGAAACTTAGGAAATGGACAAGAATTTCAAAGAGCGGCTGGCCGACGTGGAGGCGCTGGTCTTCGACGTGGACGGCGTGTTCACCGACGGGGGCATCACTCCCCTCTCGGACGGCGACTTCCAGCGGACATACTATGCCAAAGACGGTTACGCGGTGGCCTATGCCATACGGAACGGCATGAAAATCTGCATCATCACCGGCGGTCGCGGCGAGAATCTCAAGCGCAGGTTCGACATGCTGCACGTCGAAAAGACCTATATCAACATTTCGGACAAACTGGCGGTGCTCGACAGCTACATCGAACAGGAGGGGCTGGACCGCCGCAACGTGGTCTTCATGGGCGACGACATTCCCGACCTGGAGGCGATGGCCTCGGTGGGGATTCCCGTCTGTCCGGCCGATGCGGCCGACGAGGTGGCGGCGGTGTCGAAGTACGTGTCGCAGTATCCCGGCGGACACGGATGCGTGCGGGATATCATCGAACAGGTGCTGCGTGCCAAGGGGCTGTGGGCCCGCGACTCGAAGGGGGTCAATTGCGTGTCGGCGTAGCGGCACGCCGCGGCGCGGCGTCCGGGGCGGAGGGTCAGATGCACTCGAAGTGCTTGATGGCGAGGCCCTGGGTGTGGCGCTCGCTCTTTTTGGGGTAGATGTCGTCGATGGTGATGAGCAGTCCCGTTTCGAGGGTGTTGCCGAAGTCGGGGTTGCGGACGGTGTCGAAGACCCGCATCGAGGGCGACAGACCCATGTAGGCGCTTATCATCGGCGGGACGTTCTCGCCCAGATTGCGCATCTCTCGACTCAGAATCCGGTAGTTTTCGGTGTAGTCGGCGCCCGAGAAGAGGGTGTCGTAGTAGGCCGTGTCCATCTCCAGGTCGAACCGTTCGCGGGGTGTCATCAGGGCGTCGCGGTCGGGGAAATAGCGGTAGAGGAAATAGAGCAGCATGTTGCGGGCCTCCTTGCGGAAGCGGTCGTACATGGTCACCTTGCCGAAGAAGTACTTCACGCCCGGGTTATTGACGATGAGTGCGCCCAGTCCGTCCCACAGGTTGTCCAGCGCGTAGATGCCTTTGGGATTGGTGCGCGTACCCTGGTAGGCGGGCTGTACGAACGCCCGTCCCAGCTCGATGGTGTAGGGGAGAAACTCGTGGCGGAAGCGCTCCGAAAATTCGAAGTAGTGCTCTGTGGAGAGGTGTGCGGGGTGGGGTGTGCGGCAGATGATGTAGCGGTAGCCCCCGACGATTTCGCGATGAACGGGGTCCCACACAATCAACTGGTTGTATCCGTCCGGCGCGAGGTCCTCCCCGTCGATGTCCAATGCGGCGCCCGTGCCTCCGCCCGCGCTGCGGAACGCCTCTTCGCGAAGACGTCCTATTTCGCGCATGGTGCAGGGACTGTCGGCGGCGGTAATCACGTATATCCTGTTGTCAGCGTTGTTCGTATTGCGTAGGAACCGCTCTTCGGTGAGTTCGGCTTCTATCCGTTCTCTCTCTATCGCGTCGATGATGGGTTGCATGGTCAGTCTGGTAATTCTCGCCGCAAAGTTAATAATAAACGGGAGAATCGTGCGGAGGCGCATCCCTTTTTTTGCATCACCGCGGCGCGGAGCCGGAGCGGGTTCCCAGTTCGTAGACCCGTTTCCGTATCTCGGCGGCCGTGGCGGCGGCAGAGGCTCCCGAGCAGAGCGTTTGCCAGGGAACGGGTTCGCCGAAGAGGATTTCGAAGCGGCTGCCGCGCTGGCGGAACATCTCGTCGGCCAGGTAGAGCATCTCGATGTTGGCCTTGATGCCCAGTTTTTTGCGGACGGAGGCCAGCCGGTAGAAGAAATCGGAGAGCCGGCCGTCGATGTAGACGGGCACGATGTCGCGGCGCGAGGCGACGGCCCGCTTGACGAAGCTGGGACGCCAGTCGAGGTCGGTCACCCTACCCCCGATGCGGCGCGAGACCAGTCCGGCCGGGAAGGTGAGGATGGGGATGTCGGAGCCGAAGGCGTCGTTGAAGTTGCGGGCGTAGAGGTCGTTCTGCCGGCCGTGTTTATTGACGGGGATGAAGATGGGGCTCAGCGGCGCGATGTTCATCAGCAGGTCGTTCACCACCACCCTTACGTCCGAGAACCGGGCTTCGATGAGGTCGATGAGCATCATGCCGTCCATTCCGCCGAAGGGGTGGTTCGAGACGAAAAGGTAGCGTCCCCGTCCGTCGAGCGACTCGAGTCCGCGGGCCGTGTATCCGATGCCGGCTATCGAGAGCGCCTTGCGCGCGAAGTCGGCTCCCCGGAGCCCTTCGCACTGCTCCAGCACCTCGTTAATCTCCCGCTCGTGGACGATGCGGCGCAGGTAGTTCAACAGAAAGCGGGGGGTGAACCGTGCCAGGCGCGGGTTTTTGTCGCGGAGCACTTTTTCTATCTCTATCTTCATTCTCGACGGGCTTGAAAAAATTTATGCAAATATACGAAATCGGTTTTGAAAACCGTCGAAAAGATTGTACTTTTACACCCAAATATGCCGCAACGAATTATGTCCGAATATCACATACCCGTACTGCTGGAAGAGTCGGTCGAAGGGCTTGAAATAGAGCCCTCCGGGACCTACGTGGACCTCACCTTCGGGGGCGGGGGACACTCGGCGCGCATCCTCTCGGCGCTCGGCCCCGCGGGGCGGCTCTTCGCGTTCGACCAGGACCGGGAAGCGGCCCGCAACGCCTTCGACGACCCGCGGTTCACTTTCATAGAGAGCAACTTCCGGTTCATGCGCGGCGCGCTGCGCCTGCACGGAGTGCGGCAGGTGGACGGCGTGTTGGCCGACCTGGGGGTTTCGTCGCGTCATTTCGACAGCGTCGAGCGCGGATTCTCGTTCCGAGGCGATGCGCCGCTCGACATGCGGATGAACCGCCGGGCCTCGTTCTCGGCCGCGGAGCTCATCAACGGCTACTCCAATGCCGAGCTCACGCGGGTGTTCCGCGACTGGGGCGAACTGGAGACCCCCTACAAGATTGCCAACTGCATCGAACGGGCCCGCAGTGCGGCTCCCATCGCCACCACCGGCCAGCTGGTGGAGGCCGTGGCGCCCTGCACGCCGCGCAAGGAGGAGACCCGGTTTCTCTCGCGGCTGTTCCAGGCGGTGCGCATCGAGGTGAACCACGAGATGGAGGCGTTGAAGATGGCCCTCGAGCAGAGCCTCAAGGTGCTTGCGCCGGGCGGCAGGCTTTCGGTCATCTCCTACCACTCGCTCGAAGACCGGCTGGTGAAGAACTTCATGCGCAGCGGGAATTTCGAGGGACGGGTGGAGAAGGACTTTTTCGGACGGGCGGTGACTCCGTTCGAGGCGGTGACCCGCAAGGCGATAGTCCCTTCGCCGCAGGAGGTGGAGCGGAATCCGCGCTCGCGCAGCGCCAAGCTGCGTGTCGCGCGTAAGCGGAGCGGAGAAACGGATTGAGAAAGAAGAGCAGAACCATGTACGACGATATAGAGATAGACCCCACGTTCCGGGAAGAGCGCGAACGGCTCGAGCAGGAGCGGCAGCTCCGCGAGCGAATCCGCCGCGAGGAGGAGATTCGGCTGGAGGTGCGCCGCGAACTGGAGAGCCGGGAGCGGCTGCGTTCGCTGGCGGAACGGGAGGCGTGGGACGACGAGGAGCCGCAGGAGGTGGTGTGGACGCAGGGTACGCCGCACGCCGGAGCTGCGGAGGAGTCCGGATGTTCCGACCCGGACGAAGCGGATGCCCGGCAGGAGGTTCCGTGGTTTACGGAGGAGGAGCAGGGGCGGGAGCCGGAGCGCATGTCCGGACCGGCTGCCGCGCACGATGCCCGGCCGGGTGGACCGGCAGGGGATGCGCGGGGGGATTCGGCGCCGGCGCAGGAGCCGGTGCGTGCGGAGGGCCGCGGCGGGGCGACGTCTCGCACGGCGGGTCCCGGATACTCGCAAAGCGGCCGGGAGTCCTCGGAGCGTGCGGGTTCCGCAGCGGGGGACGCCGAGGGCGTCCGGCCGCGCGGCGGCAAGCGCCGGTCGCTGATAGGCGGCATCATTTCGGGCAACATCCTCACCCGCGAGGCGGTGCAGAGGCGCTATCCCTACATGCTTTTCGTGGCCGCTCTGGCGATTCTGTACATCTACAACGTCTTCTACATGCAGCAGCTCTATCGCCGGCAGGCACGCCTGACCCGCGAGGTCAAGGAGCTGAGAACGGAGGCCATGGCGCTTTCGTCGGCCCGCATGCAGGCGACCCGGCAGAGCAGCATCGTGCGGGAGGTGAAGGCCCGGGGGCTGGGACTGGAGGAGTCGGTGACCCCGGTGAAGGTGATTGAGAAAAAATAGGGGGGACGATGGCGGAGAAACAACAGGAAAAGAGGCCCATAAAGAGGGCCATATTGAACCGGGTGAGACTCCTGTACGTCTTCTTTTTCGTTACGGGGGTCTGTATCGTGGGCAAAATCGTGTGGCTGCAGTACGGCCCCGAGAGCTCGGAGCTGAAGGCCGATGCCGACAAGCGGACCTACTTCCGGGAGACCATTCCGGCCGACCGGGGCGATATCATGGCCCACGACGGACGGGTGATGGCCACCTCGGTGCCCATGTTCGAGATAAGGATGGACTTCGCCGCTCCGGGATTCACCGACGAAATATTCGAAAAGAACGTCGATTCGCTCGCCTACTGTCTCTCCGGTTTCTTCAGGGACAAGTCGAAGGCGGCCTACAAGAGCATGCTGCGCAGTTACCGGGCTTCGAAGCACAAACCCGGATTCAGAAACAAGCGCGTGGCTCCGCGCAAGGTGAACTACCTCGAACTCAGGGAGCTCAAGAAGTTCCCCATCTTCCGTCTGGGAGCCAACAAGGGCGGTTTCATCGCCGAACAGTTCAGCGAGCGGGTCTACCCCTACGGTTCGCTGGCCCGCCGCACCATAGGCATCGTCAATCTGGCGGACACGAAGCTGGGCATCGAGGGGGCGTTCGACGAGCAGTTGCGCGGTACGGACGGGAATACGCTCACCCGCAAGATTTCGGGTACGTTCCGCGTGCCGGTGGACGACAACGAGAACGTGGAGCCGGAGAACGGCATGAGCGTGGTGACCACGCTCGACGTGGACATACAGGACGTGGCCGAAACGGCGCTCAAGAACCAGCTCGAATACTGCCAGGCCGACTGGGGCAGCGTGGTGCTCATGGAGGTGGCGACGGGCGAGATAAGGGCCATGGCCAACCTCACGCGCTACGGCGCGGGACGTTACAGCGAGGATTTCAACTACGCCATCGGCATGCGGCTCGAACCGGGTTCGACCTTCAAGCTGGCGTCGCTGATAGCCCTGCTGGAGGATGCGGGCATGAGTCTCGACCACATGATTGACACCGAGGGCGGCCGGGCCGTGATAAACGGCAAACCGGTGGTGGACTCCCACAAAGAGGGCATCATCACCTTGAAGCGGGTCTTCGAGGTGTCGTCCAACATCGGTTTCGTGAAGGCGGTGGGCGAGGAGTACGGCAAGAAGCCGTCGCGCTTCGTCGATTTCATCGCCGACCTGGGCATGGGCGGTCCGATAGGGGTGCAGATTCCGGGCGAGGTGAGCCCCGTGCTGCCGCGGCCGACGGACGCCTACATCAAGACCGGACAGTGGAGCAACCTCACGCTGATGAACCTCTCCTACGGCTACGGACTGGAGATAACCCCGCTGCACACCCTCTCGCTCTACAACGCCGTGGCCAACAACGGACGCATGGTGCGTCCCATGCTGGTCAAGAGGCTGGTGGAGTACGGCCGGACGGTCGAGGAGTTCGAAACGGAGGTGATAAATTCGAAGATATGCTCCCAGCGCACCATCGACAAGGTGCGCGAGAGCCTGAAGGCCGTGGTGGACGACGGTACGGCCAGCCGGCTGAAGAATCCCTACTATACGGTGGCGGCCAAGACCGGTACGGCCCAGATTCCGCTCAGCAAGGCGGTCAAGGGGGGCGGCAGCGGCTATGTGGACCGCTACGGAGGACGTCACTACCTGGCTACGCTGGTGGGCTATTTCCCCGCCGAGGAGCCGCGTTACAGCTGCATCGTGGTGATGAAAACCTACTACGGCAACGGCCGTTACAACTCCTACTACGGAGCCTCGCTGGCCGCTCCGGTCTTCAAGGCGGTGGCCGACCGGGTCTACGCCTCGCACACCGACTGGCAGAACACGGTGAAGGATAACGCCGGAGAGCGGGCGTCGAGACCCATGCAGATTAAGGGCGGCAGCGCCCGGGCCATCCGGGAGGTGGGCGACGAGTTCGACGTGGAGCTCCGTCACAGCGACCGCCTGAAGGGGTGGGCGCAGACCTCGCGCGATTCGACCTTCGTGGAGGTGACGGCGCTGGGCGGAGACGACACGACGGTTCCGTCGGTGGTGGGCATGGGGCTCAAGGATGCGCTCTATCTGCTCGAAAGCCGCGGCCTGAGGGTGTCGTTCAGCGGCAAGGGCCGGGTGGTGTCGCAGTCGCTCAGGGCGGGCGGAAAGGTTCGCCGGGGCGATACAATCGTTTTGGAACTGAGATAGAAAAGAGATAGACGAAGAAATGAAACTCGAAGATTTGTTGCAGGGGGTCGAGCCCTTGCGGATAGCGGGCGACGCCGGGGTGGAGATAGAGGCCCTGACCTTCGACTCGCGCAAGGCGGAGCGGGGCAGCCTCTTTTTCGCCCTGGAGGGCGAGCAGAGCGACGGGCACGACTACATCGGCGCCGCCGTGGAGCGGGGCGCCGCGGCCGTGGTGTGCCAGCGTCTGCCGCAGGAGTGTCTGCCCGGCGTGACCTACGTGGTGACGGCCGACAGCCACGAGGCGATGGGCCGGATGGCCTCGGCCTTTTACGGATATCCGAGCCGGCGGCTCAAGCTGGTGGGCGTGACCGGCACCAACGGCAAGACCACCACCGCCACGCTGCTCTACGACCTGTTCCGGGGGCTGGGCTACAAGGCGGGACTTATTTCGACCGTAGTCTACCGCATCGACACGGAGCGGGTGGAATCGACCCATACCACGCCCGATGCGCTGACCCTCAACCGGCTGTTGGCGCAGATGGCGGACAGAGGGTGCGACTATTGCTTCATGGAGGTGAGTTCGCACAGCGTGGTGCAGCGCCGCATCGCCGGACTGGAGTTCGCCGGCGGCATATTCACCAACATCACGCACGACCATCTGGACTATCACAAGACCTTTGCGGAGTATATCCGTGCCAAGAAGCTCTTTTTCGACGGGCTGCCCGCCGGGGCGTTCGCGCTGACCAACATCGACGACCGCAACGGCCGGGTGATGGTGCAGAACACGGCGGCCCGGGTCAGCACACTCTCGTTGTGCGGCGCGGCCGATTTCAGGTGCCGCATCGTGGAGATGCACCTCGAGGGGATGGAGCTGCGGGTGGACGGCCGGGAGCTGTGGGTCGGATTCCTGGGACGCTTCAACGCCTACAACACCCTGAGCGTCTATGCGGCGGCGGTGCTGCTGGGTGCCGACCGGGAGGAGGTGCTGCGGGGCATATCGGCTCTGCGGGCTGTGAGCGGCCGTTTCGAGGCGATACGTTCGCCCAAGGGGGTGACCGCCATCGTGGATTACGCACACACGCCCGATGCGCTTCAGAATGTGATAGATACCATCAACGAAATACGCCGCCCGGGGCAGAAGCTCTATGTGGTGGTGGGGTGCGGAGGCAACCGCGATGCGACCAAGCGTCCCGTGATGGCGGCCATTGCGGCCGCGGGCGGCGACCTGGCCGTTTTCACCTCGGACAATCCGCGCAAGGAGGACCCCGACCGGATTCTGGCCCAGATGCGGGAGGGGGTGACCGAAGGCGAACGCTATCTGGTCATCCGCGACCGCCGGGAGGCGATACGCACCGCCGTGGCGATGGCCGCTCCGGGCGATATCGTGCTGGTCGCCGGCAAGGGGCACGAGAACTACCAGATTATAGGCGAGTGCAAGTCGCACTTCGACGACCACGAAGAGGTGGCCGAGGCTTTTAAGATAATGTTGTAAGTGTAAAGAGAGAGTTCGGATTTTATGTTATATGCGTTAATCGACTATTTGTCGCGGTTTTTCGACATCCCCGGCGCGGGTATGTTCCGTTATCTGTCGTTCCGTTCGGCGATGGCCATCATCTGCGCCCTGCTGATAGGTATGATATTCGGCCGTTGGATTATCAACGTACTGGTTCGCAAACAAATCGGAGAGGACATACGCAACCTCGGACTGGAGGGACAGCTCCAGAAGAAGGGTACGCCCACCATGGGCGGCCTGATTATTCTGGCGGCCATTCTGGTTCCGATACTTCTGTTCGGCGACCTGACCAACGTCTATGTGCAGCTGATGGTGGTGGCGACCGTGTGGCTGGGGCTCATCGGGTTCCTGGACGACTACATCAAGGTGTTCCGCCACCGGAAAGAGGGGCTGAAGGGCCGTTTCAAAATCGTGGGACAGGTGGGCCTGGGCCTGATTGTGGGCACGGTGATGTGTTTCAACTCCGACATCGTCATCCGCGAGAAGGCGACGGCGCAGACCCCCGATGCCGAAATCGAGGTGATAGAGGAGCCGCGGCTCACGACGTCGGTCTATGTGACCGACGGGGAGAAGAGCACCAAGACCACCATTCCTTTCCACAAGAACAACGAATTCGACTATCATTGGCTCATTCCGGGTGACAGCGAGGCCAGCGACGCGCTGACCTGGATACTCTATGTGGTGGTGGCGACGCTGGTCATCACGGCGGTGTCGAACGGCGCCAACCTGACCGACGGCCTGGACGGCCTGGTGACCGGGGTTTCGACCCCCATCGTGGTGGTGCTCGGGGTGCTGGCCTATCTGTCGGGCCACGCCATCTATGCCGATTACCTTAATATAATGTACATACCCGGCAGCGGCGAGCTGCTGGTCTATGCCGCGGCGTTCGCCGGCGCGCTGCTCGGATTCCTGTGGTACAACGGCTATCCGGCGCAGGTGTTCATGGGCGATACGGGCTCGCTGGCCATCGGCGGCGTGATAGCCGTCTTCGCGCTGCTCATCCGCAAGGAGCTGCTGCTGCCGCTGCTGTGCGGGGTCTTCCTCATGGAGAGCCTCTCGGTGATGATACAGGTCTCCTACTTCAAGTATACCAAGAAGAAATACGGCGAGGGACGGCGCATTTTCCTCATGTCGCCCCTGCATCACCACTACCAGAAGAAGGAGATTCCCGAAACCCGCATCGTGCTGCGTTTCTGGCTGGTGCAGATTCTGCTGGCGGCCATGACGCTGGTAACCCTGAAAATAAGATAAAAAGAAGATAGAGCTATGAAAAGAATTGTTGTTTTGGGCGGCGGCATCAGCGGCTACGGTTCGGCCATCCTGGCCAGCAGCGAGGGCTACGACGTCTTCCTTTCCGACAGCGGGCGCATCGCCGACAAGTACAGGCGGCGTCTGGAGGAGTGGCAGGTCCCCTTCGAGGAGGGCGGCCATACTCCCGAGCTGATACTCAATGCCGACGAGGTGGTCAAGAGTCCGGGTATTCCGGAGAAGGCCCCCATCGTCAAGGCGCTGCGGGAGAAGGGGGTGCCCATCATTTCGGAAATCGAGTTCGCCGGACGCTACACCAACGCCAAGACCATCTGCATAACGGGCTCCAACGGCAAGACCACCACCACTTCGCTCACCTACAAGATATTGCGGGACGCGGGCTACAACGTGGCCCTGGGCGGAAACATCGGCGAGAGCTTCGCCTATTCGGTGGCGACGGGCATTTACGACTGGTATGTGCTGGAACTGAGTAGTTTCCAGCTGGACGGCATGACCGACTTCCGGGCCGACGTGGCGGTGTTGATGAACATCACCCCCGACCACCTCGACCGCTACGAATACAAGATGCAGAACTACGTGGACAGCAAGATGCGCATCATCCGCAACCAGGGTCCCGCCGACACCTTCATCTATTGCGGCGACGACCCGGTGATAGGGGCCGAACTGAGCAAGTACCCCCTGCCCATGAGGCTGCTGCCCTTCACCGCCCGCACCGGCGGCGGGGCGGCCCACCTGGGAGCCGACGGCGTGATGCGGCTCGAAACCGAGGACGAGGCGATGACCCTCGACAGCCGGGAGATGAAAATCAAGGGGCTGCACAACTGCTACGATGCGATGGCGGCCATGCTGGCGGCCATGGCCGCCGGAGTGCCCGAAGCCTCCATCGAACGGAGCGTGACGGAGTTCGGCGGCGTGGAGCACCGGCTCGAACCGGCGGGCGAGATAGAGGGAGTGGAGTATATCAACGACTCGAAGGCGACCAACGTCGATTCGGCGTGGTATGCCCTGGAGAGCATGACCCGGCCCGTGGTGTGGATAGCCGGAGGCACCGACAAGGGGAACGACTACGCCCCCCTCAGGGAGTTCGCCGCGCAGAAGGTGCGGGCGCTGGTCTGCATGGGCGTCGATAACCGCAAACTGGTGGAGAGCTTTACCGGCGTGGTGCCCGAGATTTTCGACACCTCGTCGCTGGAGGAGGCGATGGCGGCGGCCCGGCGGGCGGCTCGTCCGGGCGATGCGGTGCTGTTGTCGCCGGCCTGCGCGAGCTTCGATTTGTTCAGGAATTACGAACACCGCGGCGAACGGTTCAAGGCCTGGGTGGCGGAACACGGCGGGGTGAAAAACGAAAAAGAGGGGAGATAGGTCATGGAGAACGGGACTACGGCTCCGGAGCGGGAGCAGAGGCGTGTGCTGGCGTGGATTTTCTGCGGCGACAGGTCGTTGTGGGTGGTGGTGGTCGCACTGGCGGTGCTGTCGCTGCTGGTCATCTACTCCTCCACGGCTTCGCTGGCCTACAAGACCAACGGAGGCAACACGACCCACTATCTGTTTTCGCAGTTCTGCATCGTGGTGATGAATCTGCTGGTGATAGCCGGTCTAGCCCATTTCAACTACCAGCTCTATCACGGCAAGCGGGTGACCCGGCTGATGTTCTGGGCGGCCATCGTGCTCATGGCCATGACCTTCTTCGTGGGGACCAATCTCAACGACGCCCATCGCTGGCTGCGGGTGCCGGTGGTGGGAATCACCTTCCAGCCGTCGGACTTCCTGAAGGTGGCGCTGGTCATCGTGCTGGCCCGCCAGCTGGCCAAGCGGCAGAACGTCATCGACAAAATCAAGATTCTGCCCTCGCTCTCGCCGTGGGACTGGAAGGACGACCCCGTGACCAACCGCAACATCCTCTTCGAGCATACGCTGCCGCTGCTGCTGCCCATCGGGCTTTCGTGCGCGCTCATCTTCTTCTCGAACTTCTCCACTTCGGCCCTCACCTTCGTCACCTGCTGGATTATGCTCTACATCGGGCGCGTCAAGGTGCGCGAGCTGTTCAAGCTGCTGGGTCTGGTGGCCGTGGCCGTGGCGTTGGCCGTGTCGCTCATGGCGACCTTCAACATCGGGCGTTCGCGCACGTGGGTCAATCGCGTGAAGCGTTTTGCGGCCGTGGAGCAGACGGACGCTTCGGGCGCCGCCGCGGAGCCCGACGAGGACGACCTGCAGAGCCGCGAGGCGAAGATTGCGGTGGCCTCGGGCGGCCTCTTCGGCAAGGGGCCGGGACTGAGCACCCAGCGGGCCAACCTGCCCCACTCCTATTCGGACTTCGCCTATGCGTTCGTGGTGGAGGAGTACGGACTGGTGGGCGCCGTGGTGGTGCTGCTGCTCTATCTGTGGATATTCTATCGTTCGATTATCATATTCAAGAAGTGCGGAACGGCCTTCCCGAGCATGCTGGTGCTCGGACTGGGGCTGCTCATCACGCTTCAGGCTTTGATTAACATGTGCGTTTCGGTGACGCTGCTGCCGGTGACGGGACAGACCCTGCCGCTGGTCAGCAAGGGAGGCTCTTCGTCGCTGTTCATGTCGATGGCTCTGGGTATCATGTTGGGTATCAGCCGTCAGATAGAGGAGCAGTCGATAGACAAGCCCCGGACCGAATCGCTGACGGAGTGATTGAAAAAAAGGAAGAGACATGGAAAAGAAGAGAGTCATACTCAGCGGCGGCGGCACGGGCGGTCACATCTACCCGGCCGTGGCTGTGGCCGAAGCCCTCGTGCGGCGGTTCGGCCAGGAGGTGGAGCTGCTGTTCGTGGGTGCCGAAGGCAAGATGGAGATGACCAAGGTGCCCGCATTGGGATACCGCATCGTGGGCCTGCCCACGGCCGGTCTGCAACGGCGCCTGAGCGCCACGGGCCAGAACCTGCTGCTGCCGTTCAAGGTGGCCAACAGCATCGTGAAGGCGCGGCGGACGATTCGGGAGTTCGGCGCCGATGTGGTGGTGGGATTCGGCGGCTATGCGAGCGCCCCCGTGCTGTGGAGCGCCCAGCGGCTGGGACTGCCGACGGTGATTCAGGAGCAGAACTCCTATGCCGGGGTGACCAACAAGATTCTGGCCCGCCGGGCCCGCCGTATCTGCGTCAGCTACGAGGGCATGGAGCGCTTCTTCCCCGAAGAGCGCATCGTGCTGACGGGCAATCCGCTGCGCGGCAACTTCTCGGCCGGCGGCGTGGAGCGCGGCGAGGCGTTGGACTATTTCGGGTTCACGGCCGACAAACCGGTGCTGCTGGTGGTGGGCGGAAGCCTGGGAACCCGCACGCTGAACGAGATGATGAAACGGTGGACGGACTCTCTGACCGCCTCGGGAAAGGTGCAGGTAATCTGGCAGACCGGCAAGTTCTACGAGCGGGAGATGACCGCCTTCATGCAGGGCCGCCGCACCGACGGACTGTGGCGCAACGCGTTCATCGACCGCATGGACTTTGCCTATGCGGCGGCCGACGCGGTGATTTCGCGCAGCGGCGCCTGCACGGTGTCGGAGCTTTGTCTGGTGGGCAAGCCGGTGCTGTTCGTCCCCTCGCCCAACGTGGCCGAAGACCACCAGACCAAGAACGCCCGGGCGCTGGCCGACAAGGGAGCGGCGCTGGTGGTGAGCGATGCCGAGGCGGTGGAGAAGGCCGTGCCGGCGGCGCTGGAGCTGCTGGGCGACCGGCAGCGGCTGGAGACGCTCTCGCGGAATATCGCGGCGCTGGCCATCGGCGACAGTGCCGACCGGGTGGTGGATGAAATCGTAAAAGTTTGGTAGAGATGGAGATTGCAAACGTATATTTTTTGGGCATCGGCGGCATCGGCATGAGCGCCATCGCCCGCTGGTTCCTGCACCAGGGCAAACGGGTGGGCGGCTACGACCGGACTCCGACCGCGCTGACGGCGGCGCTGGAGCGGGAGGGGGCGCGGATTCATTACGAGGACCGGGTGGAGCTCATCGGCAGCGAATTCCGCAATCCGGCCGATACGCTGGTGATTTACACGCCGGCCATCCCGGCCGACCACAGCGAATGGCGTTGGTTCGTCGCGCAGGGCTTCGAAATCGTGAAGCGTTCGCAGGCGCTGGGGCATCTGTGCCGGGGCAAGTTCGTGATGGCCGTGGCCGGAACCCACGGCAAGACCACCACCTCGACCCTGGCCGCGTGGCTCAACCGCTGCTGCACGGCGGAGGGCGGAAGCGCCTTTCTGGGCGGCATATCCAAGAACTTCGACAGCAACCTGGTGCTGGGCGGCGGCCGGCGCATGGTGGTCGAGGCCGACGAGTTCGACCGTTCGTTCCTGAGGCTCGACCCCGATGTGGCGGTCATCACCTCGGCCGACGCCGACCATCTGGACATCTACGGCACCCACGAGGCGGTGAAGGAGGCGTTCGCCCAGTTCGCCGAGCGCATCCGCCCGGGCGGCACGCTGATAATCAAGCAGGGGGTCGATGTGGCGATGCGCAACGGACAGATAAGCGTCTATCGCTACTCCTACGACGCGGGCGGCGATTTCTACGCCCGGAATGCGGAGCTGCTCGAAGGGGGCTATTACCGCTACGACATCGTCTGCCCCGACCGGGTGATAACCGGCTGCCGGCTGGGCATTCCCGGCTGGGTCAATATCGAGAACAGCGTGGCGGCCGTGGCGATGCTCTGGGCGGCGGACAGGGGGTTCGACGAAGAGAAGCTGCGCGAGGGACTGGCCTCGTTTTCGGGAGTCAGACGCCGGTTCGACTTCTATATCAACACCCCGCAGCGGGTCTACATGGACGACTACGCCCACCATCCGCGCGAACTGAGCGCGACCATCACCTCCGTCAAGCGGATGTTCCCGGGACGGGAGGTGACGGCGGTTTTCCAGCCCCACCTCTACACCCGCACGCGCGACCTCTATGCCGGATTCGCCGAGGCGTTGTCCGAAGCGGACCGGGTGGTGCTGATTCCGATATATCCGGCAAGGGAATTGCCTATCGAGGGGGTGTCGTCGCAGATGATAGCCGAGCGGGTGAGCGTGCCGTGCACGATGAGCGACCGCGAGCACCTGGCCGACACGCTGGCCGGGATGAACCCCGACGTGGTGATTACCTTCGGCGCGGGCAACATCGACGCCTGCTGCGCCGCCGTGGCCGAAAAACTGAAACCGATGTGTTCGAAGCGAGCCGATGAATAGGAGACGGACCATATTGCTCAACGGATTGTGGTGGACGGCGCTGGTCGTCTATCTGCTGCTGGCCGTCAATCATTGCGACACGGAGCGCGGCAAACTGACGATAGGCGAGGTGGAAATCGTAATCCGCGACAGCGCCGAACTCGGCATCGTCAGCCGGGCGATGGTGGAACGGTGGCTGCGTAGCGACGGCGTGGATGTGAAGGGGCGTCCGGTGGAGGAGGTCAATACGGAGGAGATTGAGAGCTTCATCCGTTCGCGCAACTTCGTGCGCAGCGCCGACGTCTACACCGACCTGCGCGGAACGCTCCACATACGCATCGCGCAGCGGCGTCCCATAGCCCGCGTGCACACCTCCAACGGTTACAGCTTCTACGTCACCGACGACCACTACATCCTCTCCACGCAGGGAAATGCGCCGGTTTACGTGCCGGTGATAACGGGGCGTTTCACGCCTCCGTTCGCCCGCGATTTCACCGGCGATTTCGAAGCGGAAGGGTCCGAAGAACAAAAAAAATCGTCGAAAAGCTACCAATTCTTCCACAAACTGATTACTTTTGTAAAATTGATAGAATCCGACGATTTCTGGAGCTCGCAAATCGTACAAATCAACGTATTGGGCGGTGCCGATGCGGTGGTGGACGAGTGGGGCCGCAGCGAAGAGGCGGCCGCCGGCGGAGGCGGACGGTCGAGGTACAGGGAGCCGGACGTGGAGATTGTTCCGCGGGCCGGTAATCATGTGGTGATGCTCGGCAAGCTGGACGACGCCGAGAGCAAACTCGACCGGCTGATGCTCTTCTACCGCAACGCCCTCGACTGGGAGGGTTGGGACAATCAGAGGTATATCAACCTGAAATATGAGAATCAGATTATCTGCACAAAATAACAAGAGGTTACTGTGAAAAAGGAGAACTATTTGGTAGCTATTGACTTGGGTAGCAGCAGCGTGGTGGTGGCAGTCGGTTGTGTGGCCGACGGCCGGCTCAAGGTGGTCGATTTCGCCAGAAACGAGGTCAAGGGCGTCGTGGGCGGCGAGATAATGAACATAGAACACGTGGCCGCTGCCATCAAGGAGACGGTGGGCGAAGTGGAGCAACGACTCGGAGTGAAGATTATGGACGCCTACACGGGCATATCGGGCCGGCACATCAAGTGCGCCAATTATCCCTATTATGTCTTCGTGGGCGGCGACGGCGAGGTGAAGGAGGAGGCGGTAAGACGTCTGAACGACGGCATGCGCAACATGCAGGCACCGATAGGGGAGAGCATTCTCGACCGCATACCTCAGAACTACATCATCGACGGCAAGGGCGAAGAGGTGAGCGACCCGGTGGGCATGTTCGGCCGCAAGCTGGAGTCCACGTTCAGTTTCGTGCTCGGCTCCAACACCCCCATCGAGCGTCTCAACAAGGCGCTGACCCGCGTCGAACTGAAGCAGGGCCGCATATTCGTCAATGCCCTGGCTTCGGCCGAGGCGGTGACCCTGCCCGATGAGCGGGAACAGGGCGTCGCCGTGGTGGACATCGGTGCGGGAACCACCGACATCTGCATCTACCACAACGACATCGTGCGCTACGTGGGCGTGATTCCGCTGGGTGCGGATGCCATCAACAAGGACATCCGGGCTTACAGCATCATGGACAAATATATCGAGGACCTGAAAATCAAGTTCGGATATGCGGTCCCCGACAAGGCTCCCAACCAGAAGATTCTGCTCCCGGGCCGTACCAGCAAGGAGACCAAGGAGGTGCTGGTGCGCAATCTTTCGCGGATTATCGAGCAGCGGCTGGTGGACATCGCGGAGTACGTGCGCAAGGAGATTGCCGACGCCGGTTACGAGGGCAAGCTGGGGCTGGGCCTCGTGCTGACCGGCGGATGCGCCAACCTGAAGGACATAGACCTCTTTTTCAAACAGTATACGGGCCTGGACGTAAGGATTGCGGCTCCCGATGTGGAGTGTGCCGAAGGCTTGGAGCGGCGGATGGACGACCCCTGTTTCGCCACGGCCGCGGGTCTGCTGCTCAAGGCGCAGGCCACCGGGCGCATGAGCCACGTGGAGGAGATGAGAACCATATCGGGCGTTGCGGCGGAGCCGGAACAGGAGCCCGAGCCGGAAGAGGCTGCGGCCCCGCAGCCGGAGGGCGAGTCGTGGGACTCGGAGCCGGAACCGGAAGAGGAGGAGCGGAAGTCCGCCCCCGCAGCCGCCTCCAGGCACAAGGCCGCGAAGCCGGGTATTACGGACCGGTTGAAAAACTGGATGAACAATATCGTGAGCGGTTTCGAGGTGATAGACGAGAGTAATGAGAAAATTTAAAAGGGGAGGATGAGTATGACAGACGACGAGGAACTGGGCGGGTTCGGTTTCCAGAAGAAATCGAATTCCATCATCATGGTGGCCGGAGTAGGCGGAGCGGGAGGAAATGCCGTGAACCATATGTTCGACCTGGGTATCCACGATGTGACGTTCATGGTATGCAATACGGATAAGCAGGCGCTCAAACAGAGCCAGGTAGAGATAAAGATACAGCTCGGCAAGGGCCTCGGCGCGGGCAACGACCCGGCCAAGGGACGCGAGGCGGCGGACGAGAGCCGCGATATCATCCGCAACATCTTCGAGACCGAAGGCATCGAGATGGTGTTCATCACCGCCGGAATGGGCGGCGGCACCGGTACGGGCGCTTCGCCGGTGATTGCCGAGGTGGCCCGCGAACTCGATATCCTGACGGTGGGCGTGGTGACCCTTCCCCTGAAGATGGAGGGCCCCAAGCGGATGAAACAGGCCGTGGAGGGCATCAAGGCCCTCAGCGCCCATGTGGACGCCCTGATGCTGATGAGCAACGAAAAGGTCTTCAACATGTACGGCGAGCTGACCAACAAGGAGGCGTTCCGCAAGGCCGACGACATTCTGGCCAGCGCCGCCAAGGGCATCGCCGAAATCGTGACCATCGAGGACAGCGACGTGAACATCGACTTCGCCGATGTGCAGGCCGTGACCAAGGACAGCGGCCGCGTGCTGTTCGGAACGGGACGCGCGAGCGGCCCCGACCGCGCGGAAGAGGCCGTGCGCCAGGCGCTCAGCTCTCCCTTGCTGGACCGCGAGGGCATCGTGGGGGCACAGTACATCCTGCTCAACATCAAATACGACGAAAAGGAGACCCTCGCCTCCGAGACACAGCAGATAGGCGCGGCCATCCAGCGTGCGGCGCGGCCCAACGGCGGCAACGAAGCCAACATCAACTGGGGTATCGGTCACAAGGAGGGCCTGGGCGACGCCATCGAGGTGATGGTGGTGGCCACCGGATTCGGCGACGTGGATATCGAGGAGGATATTCAGGAGGCGTTGCACCGGGGCGAGACGACGGCGGCGGAACCCGTGACCGCGGAGCCGCAGCCCGAGCAGGAACCGGAGCCCGAAGAGCCCCTCGAGGAGGAGAAGCCTGCAATCCCGGCCGAAGAGAAGGAGGCGGAGCCCGCAGCGGCAGCCGGCGAGCCGGAGGAGGAGACGAAGCCCGCGGTGCCGGAGCCGCCGGCAGCGGAGACTCCGCGCAGGGCGCCGTTCGTGCCTCCCGTCGAGAAGCGTCAGCCGGTGCGTCCTGTTACACCGGGCAATGTGTTGAAACTGAGCAATAACGACAAATACGCCGACATAGACGAAATTATCAAGTCGCCGGCCTACATCCGCCGCAAGGCGAAATTCGTGGACGAGAACACCGGAGGACAGCGCGTCGGGAAGGTGTCGCTCAAGGAGGGAAACGAGCAGCAGGCTCCCAAAGAGGAGGGCAACACGCTGTTCGGTTAGCCGCAGGAGCCGGATTTTTGCGCGAAGCCTTCGGGCCGGAACCGGAGGCTGCCGCTCTTCCGGGGGCGGGTCCCCTGCGAAGGCGGAGCGACGGCCGGCGGTGGCCGGAATTTTGATGAAGCGAGTCCCCGGCTCGGATTCGCATGGATATTAAACACCCGAATTTTGGTAACTTTAACCGATTTTGTAACATTCAATGAATTTTCCGCGCACTGCATCCTGCTGTTCGTACTGGTAGCGGTGCTGCTGGCGGTGTCGGCGTTCGTGTCGGGGTCCGAGACGGCGCTGTTCTCGCTCACGCCCGTCGATATCAAACGCGTGCGCGAAAGCGATACGGGGCAGGACCGGGCCATTCTGGCGCTGCTTTCCGACCAGGAGTATCTGCTGGCGACGATTCTCATCGCCAACAACCTGGTCAATATCTGCATCGTGATGCTCTCCAACAACATCATCAACGAGCTGGTGGTCTTCAATTCGACGGTCTTCGAATTCGTGGTGAAGACCGTCATCGTCACCTTCCTGCTGCTGCTTTTCGGCGAGATAATCCCCAAGCTCTACACCACCTACAACTCCCTGCCTTTCGCCCGCAACGGAGCTCCGCTGCTGCTGGTGCTGCGCAAGCTGCTCTATCCCTTCTCGTTTGTGGTGGTGAAAATCACCAGCCGGGTGAGCGGTTCGGCGCCCGGCGGCAAGCACAACCTGTCGATGGATGAAATCTCGAACGCCATCGAGATGACCTCCACGCCGACCCAGGAGGAGAAGCAGATGCTGACGGGCATCGTCAGTCTGGTCAATACCGAAGTGGGGCAGATTATGAAGCCGCGGGTCGATATGACGGCCCTCGACGTGACCGACAGCTATCGCGAGGTGAAGCGGCTGATTATCGAGAGCGGATTCTCGCGCATTCCGGTCTACGAGGAGACGCTCGACAACATCAAGGGGGTGCTTTACGTGAAGGACATGCTGCCCTTCATCGGACGGGAGGACTCGTTCGACTGGACGCGCTATCTGCGCCCGGCCTATTTCGTGCCCGACAACAAGAAGATAAACGACATGCTGGAGGAGTTCCAGAGCCGCAAGGTGCACCTCGCCATCGTGGTGGACGAGTACGGCTCGACCATGGGACTGGTCTCCATGGAGGATATCATCGAGGAGATTGTGGGCGAAATTTCCGATGAATCGGACAACGACGAGTCGTTCTACACCCGGCTCGATGAAAATACCTATCTGTTCGACGGCAAGACCCATCTGGTCGATTTCGCCAAGGTGACCGGACTGGACGAGTCGAAGCTCCACGAGCTGAGCGGCGAGGCCGAGACCGTGGCGGGACTCATGCTCGAAATCAAACGCGACTTCCTCAAAAAGGGGGAGAGCCTTTCGGTCTGCGATGCCGCGCTCACCGTCGCCTCGCTCGAAGGCCGTCGCATCGACAAGGTGAAAGTGGTCGTCAATCGTCATGAATAACAATGCCTCCCATTGGATTGTCGTCCGAAGAATCGCCGCTTCGGACGAGGAGCTGCGCGGCCGGGTTTCGGCTGCGGAGTGGGAGTATGCGGCCCGCCGTCTGTCCGGGCTGCGCCGCCGGGCGTGGCTGTCGTGGCGGGCGGTCGCACGGGAGCGGCTGGGGATGGAGGCGGTCATCGGCTACGACGGCAACGGCGCCCCTGTGGTCGGAACGGGTTGCATCGGCGTGTCGCACGACGCCGATTACGTGGCGGTGATATATGACCGGCAGGCACGCTGCGCCATCGATGTGGAGCGCACCGACCGGAGCTTCGTGCGGGCCGAGAGCAAATATCTCTCTGCCGCCGAGCGGCATGAGGCGGCGTGCGGACATCCGCTGTTCCGTGCGGCGGCGTGGTGCGCCAAAGAGGCGCTCTACAAGTACGGCGGTGTGTCCGGCGTCGATTTCTCGGAAGATATCGGGGTGGAGGCGTTCGACCCCTGCCGCATGCGCATCGAAGGGCGTCTGCCCGACGGCAGGCGGGTGACGGTGCGGCTGGCGATGGCGGACGAGAAGAATCTAATGGCCTATATCTGCGACTTCCGGACGGAGAAATTCGAGTAGATTTTGACCGAATCGGGCACGAAGCGCAGCATCGTGAAATCGTCGCTTTCGACTCCTCCGGGGTAGTACATCTTCCATTTGGGACGCCATATCCGGCGTTTGAACTCCATATCCGGGATGATTTCGATGCGTCCGCGGAGCATGACTCCCCGGAACTGCTGCGGCTTGCAGAAGTAGAGCGAGGCTTTGTCGCAGGCCGTTATCTGGGAGAACTTCTCCGAGGAGGTGTTGGTGGAGAGATAGACGGTCAGCGGATTCGTTTCGCCGGCGTACTCCTCCGCGAACTGGGGATAGAGACGCGGATTGCGCAGGTTGAGCATGGCGCGTGTCGAGGGAAATCCTTCGCTGTCGATTGTGGTGAGATAGAGGGTGGAGACCGAGGTCATGATTTCGAGCGCCTCGGTCAGGTTCCGTTCGTCCGTGAGGTAGGTGATGGTCTCTTTCATTTTCGTATTTCGGGTGCGGGTCGGTTTCTGAAGCAAAGATAGCGAAATTTCGGCAACCTGCTTCGCCGGGGGGCGTTTGCGCGGGCTTTGTTTGAGCCGGGGGTGTTTGTGCCGGGGGTCGTCTGCGCTGGGCTTTGTTTGCGCCGGGCTTTGTTTGCGCGGGGGTCGTTTGCGCCGGGGGCGGGGGAGGAGGGCCGGCCGTGTCGGGCGGAGGAGTGCGTGGGCGGGGTGCTTTCCCCGCACGATTGGGGAGGACCGGAGACGTTATCGGCTCCGGATTTTTTTGTGCCGTCCGGCGGCTTAGGTCTGTAAATTCGGAGCCGATAGCCGTAGCGGCGGGGGTCGATTCGTGTATGATGCGGCTTGCGCGAGGGGTCGGAATTAGCCGAATGGGCTCAATATGGTTCGAATCGGATTTAAAATATAGTATTATAATGTCGTATATCTTTCCGGATGGGGGTGAAAGGGACTGCAAAAGGGTTTATTTCGAATACGTTTGATTTTCCGGCAAGTAGACAAATGCTATTTAATTCGTTGGAAAGAAATGTTTTAAGTAATACGGCCCGGGGATGTTGGATATTACTACAATTAAAAATTGCATAATTGAAGATAAGATTGTACTTTTGATGGCGAAAACTAAAACTTTTAATCGGTTTGTATTATGAATAGCAATTACCTCCCGCTCCAGCAACATCCGAACATCGTAAAGTATAGTCAGCCGTTCAGAAACGGCATTCAGTCGCACAATCTCCAGCGGCTGGCCATCGGTTACGTGTTGCGAGGAAAGAAGTATATCTACGACGGGGACGTGCGTCGCGAGGTGGTGCGCGGCAATGTGTTCTATCTGAGTACCGGAAACCACTACACGGAGGATGTACCCGAAAGCGGACGCTCGTTCGAGCAAATCATCTTCTATTACAGCCCCGAGCAGCTCGGAAACATCCTCTCGCATCTGAGCCTGACCTACAAGATGAACATCGTGAACGACCACTCGTGCGACAACTGCCGCAACCGGAATCACGTGATTTGCCAGGCGTCGAACAGCGTGCGGAACTTCTTCTCCACGGTGAACCAATACATCCGCGACGAGTTTTTCACCAACGACCAGACGGCCGAAAGCATCAAGATGACCGAATTGCTCTATCTGCTGGTGTCGCAGTCCGACTGCTGCATCAAGAGCAAGATACTGAGTAATATAGATACCAACAAGGAGAATTTCGAGCAGACCATCTACAAACATATCTTCAAGGACATCTCCATCGACGAACTGGCCCGGGAGTGCAACCGCAGTCTCACCTCGTTCAAAAAGGAGTTCAAGAAACATTTTTACGAGCCGCCTCACAAATGGTTCATCCGCCAGCGTCTGATGCACTCGCGGCTGTTGCTGATATCCACGGGCAAGTCCATTTCGGAGATAGGCCTGGAGTGCAATTTCCCCAATACGTCCCATTTCATCAAACTTTTCAAGAAGGAGTACGGGGTGACGCCTGCGGGGTATCGTCATCGCAACAGCATCGCTGCGGCGGCGGAACGCATCCGGGAATCGTTCGTGGAATCGAGACCGGAGAGCATGGCCGAGGCTTGACGACCGTTTTTCAAAATTTGACTAAATGGGGGATTCCGCCTTGCGAATTTCAGTTTTTTAGCCGGAATGGCCCCTTTGTGTAATAAATTGCAGGAAAAAAGGTCTATTTTAGTAAAAAGTTTTGGCGGTTAGAAAATATTATGCTATCTTCGTCATGCAATTAGCGAGAAACCTAACTCGCATCTCATTAACCTAACTAACCTAACCTGATAGGCGGGCTCTTTGTGATAAAGCGCCCGCTTTCTTTTTGGCCGGCATCCACTCCTCCACCCTCGGCACCGTGGCCCAGACCATGTCCTACGCCTCCGCCCCGCTTTGCTACCTGGAGGAGGACCTCGTCTTCACCGAATAAGTGCCGCACTCCGCCCCGAGGGGCGTCCGACGGCAGGTCGGGCGCCCCTTTTTCATGCCCGTCCCCGACCGTTCCCGACCGGCTCCCGCCCGCCGCTTCCCCTGCACCCCTGCCGAGAAACTATAATCGCCGAAACGAAATGCGACAAGAAAACGGTACATGGCTCGAATCATTTTGCACGATAAAATAAAAAGGCATAAATCATTTGTAAGTAAATAAAATATTGCTAATTTTGTTAGAAGAGAAAGATAGGCGGCTGAAGCTCTGCAAAGAGAGAGGTCGCGGCTGTTTGTCAGTTCACGAAGGTCCAAACAAAATAAAACGGCAGACAAACAGTCGGGAACGCGTAACCGAAATGCGCGATTCCCGGCTGGTTTGCATTCTGCTGTTTCCGAATTGGACCTCGGGTGAACTGTAATGCGGCAGTCGGGCTTCGCGCACTTTTTTAGATAACGACAAAAGTGTGCAGGCATGAATGTTATAACACCGATAACTCCGGGTCGGTTCGTCCCGGGCGAACTTTATCTGTTTCACCGCAGCAATGCCGGTTGTCCGCCGTCGGGCAGCCTGTGGGGCCTTTTCGACCGGAGCGAAGTGGGAGTCATCCGTCTGGAGTCGAGCAGCCGGGATTTGCACGGTTTCCGGTTCCGGCACCCGCTTCCCGACGGTTACCGCTACTTCCGCCCTGCGACCCGCGACGAATATAGGGACTATTTCTACAATCTGGGATATTATGATTCTGTCGGATATGTTGGCTCTCTGAACAGAATACCTTGACTTTCCTTTTCATAATCGGTCACTATCCCCGCTTCCTGTTTGCGGCGACTGCTTTTGGAAGCGCTGACGGTGCGTTCGACCCGGCGGATGGGCCGGCCGTTCGAATCCGGTAGAGAGATGCCGGGTAATTTCACATCTTGCCCCCTCCTTTCTGTTTGTGGTTGAGGGATTTTTTTGCGATTGTTCTTGGTTTTTAAGAAACAATTCGTTAATTTGCCACAGAAAACGGTACGGTCCCTCCGGTCGAATATTCAAACCTAAAACTTTTATATTATGAAAAAACTTCTGTGTCTGTCATTGGCTCTGTTGGGAGCGATGGTATCTTCGTCTACCCGGTCGTCCGTCACCGAGCCGGTCTGTCCCGAAACCCTTTCCGCGCTGGATGATTCCGTAATTGTCGAAAGATGGGTGTGCGACGAGAATGATACCCATTTGGGATGTCGTCATTATTGTTTAGTTTGCGGACGCGAATTAATAGGAATACCCCCTTATGAAATTGGCTATGTCGTTTACCCTGGCTATCCTATCAGTTATGCCTATACGTGTCCTGAATGCGGTTATTATAATCATAATTGATTGAGAATGTTATGAAACAGTTGCTTTTCATTCTTTTGACGTTCCTGCTTTTGACTGGCTGCAACCGGAAAGAGCCGGCGGAGTCGGTTTATGTGGGGCCTCCGGTTTTCGAAGAGGAGCGGGAGGGCGATTTCGTATTCCCGTCGAAACGCGATATTGCGGCTCAGCGGGTCTTCGCACTCTTTCCCTACAAAGATTACATCGTGGCGTTCGGCGCTTTCTACGGCCATTTCATCGAGGTGTATGACAAGCAGAGTGGGGGGCTCGTGTCCCGTGGAGTGAGTCAGGGTCGCGGTCCGGGAGAAGTGGTGTGGGCGGAACAGGCCGATTTGAACCCTTTTACCGGAGTGATGACGATGTATGACGATATGACCCGTACGGTGATGACATTCGATATCGACGACCTGATATGGAGTCAGGCGGAGTATGAGAAACATCCGGCCCAGAGGTGGGCCATGGGAGAGTACCAGCTCGACCCGTCGCACCGGTTGGTGAACAGCATGGTGAGTCTGATGGGAATGGAGCCGGCCAAACGGATGGTCGTGTGGCGGGACAGCGTACAGACGGCCGTCTATCACGAATTTCCGATAAGAGACAGTGTGACAAACATCAATTATGAAGTTTACCAGCAGAGCCGTTTCTCGCTCTCTCCGGACCGGACCAAGGCGGTGAGCGGCACGTTGATAGCCCGTTCGGTAGTGGAGATGTTCGAGGTGAGTCCGGATGCGATTCGGTGTCGTTACGCCGCGGTTTTCCACGGCGGACTCGACCCGGAACTGAAGCGTGAGGAGAGAGGAAATGTGCGATACGGTTTCGCGAGCCTCTATGCGGGGGACGACATGATGCTGGGCGTGCTGGATACGTCGCAGCCCGGGGAGAAGTGGCGTTACAATGCGCTGGCGCTCTTCGACTGGAACGGCAAGGGACTGATGAAGATACAGACCCCTTACCGAGACTGTGCCCCCGCCTGCCTGGACTACGACGGTAAGACGGTTTATGCGGTGGTGCGTGCCGAAAACGACTTCTGGTATCTGGGTAAAATGGAAATCGAGTAGAGAAGACTTCTGTGTCTGTCATTGGCTCTGTTGGGAGCGATGGTATCTTCGTCTACCCGGTCGTCCGTTACCGAACCGGTTTCTCCCGAAACTCTTTCCGCGTCGGGTGATTTTGTGATTGTCGAAAGATGGGTGTGCGACGGGAACGACGAATATTTGGGTTGTCGGCATTTTTGTAAAATTTGCGGATACGAATTGATGGCGACACCCCCTCATGAGGATGGCTATATCGTCTATAATGGCTATCCGACCAGCTATGCCTATACGTGTCCCGAGTGCGGTTATTATAATTGCAAATAGAAAGACAATGAGAAAGCTGCTGTTTTTTATCGTTTCAGCTATTCTGCTTTTGGCTGGCTGCAACCGGAAAGAGCCGGCGGAGTCGGTTTATGTGGGGCCTCCGGTTTTCGAAGAGGAGCGTGAGGGCGATTTCGTATTCCCGTCGAAACGCGATATTGCGGCTCAGCGGGTCTTCGCACTCTTTCCCTACAAAGATTACATCGTGGCGTTCGGCGCTTTCTACGGCCATTTCATCGAGGTGTATGACAAGCAGAGTGGGGAGCTCGTGTCCCGTGGAGTGATTCAGGGTCGCGGTCCGGGAGAACTGGTGTGGGCGGAACAGGCCGATTTGAATCCTTTTACCGGAGTGATGACGATGTATGACGATATGACCAATACGGTGATGACATTCGATATCGACGACCTGATATGGAGTCAGGCAGAGTATGAAAAACATCCGGCTCGGAGGTGGACGATAGGGGAATACCAGCTCGACCCGTCGCATCGGTTGGTGAACAGTTTGGTAAGCCTCATAGGTATGGAACCGGATAAGCGTTTGGTCGTGTGGCGGGACAGTGTTCCGACGGCCATTTATCATCGGTTCCCGATAAAAGACAGTGTGACGAATATTAATTATCAGTCTTATCAGCAGAGCCGTTTTTCGCTCTCTCCGGACCGGACCAAGGCGGTGAGCGGTACGATGATAAATCGTTCGGTGTTGGAGATGTTCGAGGTGAGTCCGGATACGATTCGGTGTCGTTACGCTGCGGTTTTCCACGGCGGACTCAACCCGGAGATGGTGCGTAACGAACAATTGAACATGCGGAACTGCTTTGCGAGCCTCTATGCGGGGGACGACAAGATGCTGGGCGTGCTGGATACGTCTCAGCCCGGGGAGAAGCGGCGTTACAATGCGCTGGCGCTCTTCGACTGGAACGGCAAGGGACTGATGAAGATACAGACTCCCTACCGAGACTGTGCCCCCGCCTGCCTGGACTACGACGGCAAGACGGTTTATGCGGTGGTGCGTGCCGAAAACGACTTCTGGTATCTGGGCAAAATGGAGCTGGAATGACGAGCCGGATGCCGTCGGGCCGCTTCGGTGCGGACGTCTATAACAGAGGAATGATGTTGGCGGCTATGCAGGCGAGTACGAGCGACAGATAGACCGCGGCCGACAGCGCACCCTTGCGGCGGACGAAAAGATAGGGAATCAGCACGGCGCAGGGAATGGCGAGCAGGGAGTAGCCGATGACGGTCCGTCCCGGAAAGACCAGAGGGAGCATCGATACGGGAAGCATCAGCAGAAAATACATGTAAACCTTGTAGGAACGGGTGCGCAGCGTGCGTGCCGAAGAGACGAAGGAGCCTGCGGCCAATGCCAGGGCAAGGGTGAGAAGACCCGCCATGACCAGCACCGGAATGGGGGTGGCGCGGTTGAAGACGGTGTAGTTGCTGTTGTAGAGCGTGTCCTCGGTTATCTGCGTCAGGGTGTGCAGAAAGGGGCGTCCGGTGGCCCAGCAGCCGTAGGAGAAGAGGAAGAGCGGGGCGAGCATTCCCGCCAAGGCCGTTATCCATTCGCGCCACCGTCTGCGCAGAAGCAGCAGCGGCAGCGGCAGTGCGAGGGGCAGCCACATCGCGGGACCGTAGATGAGCGGAGAGAGGCCGAAGAGAAACGCTCCCTTGAATACCAGGTCGAACGTATAGCCCCGCTGGAACGAACGTATCAGCAGCTCGGAGGCGCGGATGACCGTCATCGAGACCAGGGCCGCCACCGTGGTCGGGTGGGGGAGGAACATGCCCACCGCCACAATCGTGTAGATGACGGCCGTCAGGTAGGTGCGGGTGGCGAACAGGTAGCGGGTGACGGTGCGGGTGAGCAGAAACGAATTGAGAAAGAAGATGAAGAGGGCCACCGACTTCGAGACCGTGGGCATCGCCTCGTCGAAGCGGGCCAGCAGGTGGCCGACGGGCACGGTGACCAGCCCGAGACTCCCCGTGGGGTAGGGCGCTGCGGCGCTGCGGATGGCTACGAGCACCAAAAGAGCGGCCACCGTGAGTACGGTGGCTCCCATGGATTGGCGTGTGACGTCCGCATTCATATCTCAATGGCTCTTGCCGGCTCTGCGTAGGTCGGGAAGTCCGCCGCCCCGCTCCGGAAACGGCGTGAAGGCTATCGCTTCAGTTTCAGCAGGTCCTGTCCGATGTCGCGGCGGAAGTATTTGCCCTGGTAGTCGATTTGCCCGATGCGGGCGTAGCTCCCCTCCAGGGCCTCTTCGATGCTGGCTCCCAGCGAGGTGACGGCCAGCACGCGGCCGCCCGAGGTGACGGTTTTGCCCTCCTTGAGTGCGGTGCCGGCGTGGAAGACTATCGAACGGTCGGTGTTTTCGCCCAGTCCGGTGATTTCGAACCCCTTGGGATAGGATTCGGGGTAGCCGCCCGACACGCAGACCACGGTGGTGGCGGTGCGGTCGGTGATTTTCAGCTCTTTCTTGTCGAGGGTGCCGTGGGCCATGCCTTCGAACAGGTCCATCAGGTCGCTCTCGATGCGGGGCAGCACCACCTCCGTTTCGGGGTCGCCCATCCGCACGTTGTATTCGATGACGAAGGGCTCGCCGCCCACGTTCATCAGACCGATGAAGATGAATCCCTTGTAGGTTATCTTTTCGAACCGCAGACCGGCGATGGTGGGCTCCACGATGCGGACCCGCACCTTCTCCATGAAGGCCTCGTCGGCGAACGGAACGGGCGATACGGCGCCCATGCCGCCGGTGTTGAGTCCCGTGTCGTGTTCTCCGATGCGTTTGTAGTCTTTGGCTACGGGCAGTATCTTGTAGTTCTTGCCGTCGGTGGCCACGAACACCGAGCATTCGATTCCGCTGAGAAACTCTTCGATGACCACGGTGTTGCCCGCGGTGCCGAACTTGCCGCCGAGCATGCTGGCCAGTTCGCGCTTGGCCTCCTCCGCCGAGTCGAGAATCACCACGCCTTTGCCTGCGGCCAGTCCGTCGGCCTTGAGCACGTAGGGGGCCCGGAGCTTCTCCAGAAAGGCGTAGCCCGCTTCGAGGGTCTCCTGCGAGAAGGATTCGTAGGCGGCGGTGGGAATGCCGTAGCGCGACATGAATCCTTTGGCGAATTTCTTGCTGCCTTCGAGCCGGGCTCCGGCCAGGGAGGGGCCGATGACGGGCACGTGGTGCAGCTGGTCGTCTTCATGGAAATAGTCGAAAATGCCCTTCACGAGCGGCTCTTCGGGACCGACCACCACCAGGTTGATGTTGTTCGAGAGCACGAACTGCTTGAGCGAGCCGAAATTGACGGGCGAGAGATTGACGTTGGTGCCGTATTCGGCGGTACCCGGGTTGCCGGGCGCTATGTAGAGTGCGGCCACCTTGGGGCTGCGGGAGATGGCGCGGGCGAATGCGCATTCGCGACCGCCCGAGCCGAGCAGCAGCACTTTCATATTCTGTGGAAATTTCATCATTGCGGAAAACGAGTCGCTTGGTTTTGTTACGCAAAAATAGCAAAAAAATGCAAATGCGCAAAATAAAGCGATTGGGGCGGGGATAAAAATTTTGATATTTAGTTTGTTTGTTCGTTTGTTTGCAGTATCTTTGCCACACGCTTTGGTAGCATTCGGTAAGGCGAATCTATCGTAAAGTGGATTAAAACTTTTAAAACTATGGGTTATTTAACAGCTGAAAAGAAGCAAGAGCTGTTCGGTCAGTACGGAAAGTCTAACGCCGATACAGGTTCTCCCGAGAGCCAGGTCGCACTGTTCTCCTACCGTATCAACCACCTTACAGAGCACCTCAAGAACAACCGCCACGACTTCGGTACCCAGCGCGCGCTGCTGCGTCTGGTAGGTAAGCGTCGCAAGGTGCTGATGTACCTGAAAGAGGTTGATATCGAGAGATATCGTGCCATCGTGAAGGCCCTCAATCTCAGAAAGTAATTTCGGAGGTCAAGGTACTTTAGGGAGATGTGGACAAAGGCATTTTTCAAGGAAAATGCCTTTGTTTCATGTATGAAGCCCCGCTTCGGGGCCGTTTCCGGGGCCCGGAAGAGACCGGAGGGAAACGCGGCGCAGAGGACGGAGATAAACGACGAGAAGAATTTTTAAGAGGAAAAAATAATGATGTACAACGCAACGAAAAAAGTTATCAGTCTCAGCGGAGGACGCGAGATTGAAATCGAAACCGGCAAGCTGGCCAAACAGGCCGACGGTTCGGTGGTGGTAAAACAGGGCGACACCATGCTGCTGGCGACCGTGGTCGCAGCCAAGGATGCCAAACCCGATACGGATTTCATGCCGCTTCAGGTGGAATACAAGGAGAAATACGCCGCCCGCGGCCGCTATCCCGGCGGTTTCCTCAAGCGCGAGGCGCGTCCCAACGACAGCGAGATTCTGGTTGCCCGTCTTATCGACCGTGCTCTGCGTCCGCTCTTCCCCGCCGACTACCATGCGGAGGTGTTCGTCACCGTGACGCTCATTTCGGCCGACCAGGATATCCAGCCCGATGCGCTGGCGGGTCTTGCGGCTTCGGCGGCGCTGGCGGTGAGCGACATCCCCTTCGGAGGCCCCATCTCCGAGGTGCGCGTGGCCCGCATCGACGGCCAGTTCGTCATCAACCCCACCTATTCGCAGATGGAGCACGTGGACCTCGACCTGATGGTCGGCGCCACCTACGACAACATCCTGATGGTGGAGGGCGAAATGAAGGAGGTGAGCGAGGACGTGATGCTGGAAGCCATCAAGGCCGCTCACGAAGAGATTAAGAAACACTGCGCCGTGCAGATGGAGCTGAGCCGCGAGCTGGGCAAGGACGTGAAGCGGACCTATTGCCACGAGACCAACGACGAGGAGCTCCGCCAGGCCGTTATCGCCGCCACCTACGACAAGGCTTACCAGGTGGCTACCAGCGGTACCGCCAAGCACGAGCGTCAGGACAAGTTCGATGCCATCGAGGCCGAGTTCGCCTCCCGCTTCACCGAGGAGGAGCTGGTGGAGAAGATGCCTCTTATCAAGAAATATTTCCACGACGACGTACTCAAGAAGGCCATGCGCCGCATGATTCTCGACGAGGGCATGCGTCTGGACGGCCGCAAGACCGATGAAATCCGCCCCATCTGGTGCGAAGTGGGCTATCTGCCCGCCGCCCACGGTTCGGCGCTGTTCACCCGCGGCGAGACCCAGTCGCTGGCCACCGTCACCCTGGGTACCAAGCTCGACGAGAAGCAAATCGACGAGGTGATGGTGCAGGGCTCCGAGCAGTTCGTGCTCCACTACAACTTCCCGCCCTTCTCGACCGGCGAGGCGAAGCCGAGCCGCGGTCTGAGCCGTCGTGAAATCGGTCACGGCAACTTGGCGTGGAGAGCTCTCAAGCCGATGGTGCCGCTGGGTGAGGAGAATCCCTATGCCGTTCGTGTGGTGAGCGACATTCTGGAGTCGAACGGTTCGTCGTCCATGGCCACCGTCTGCGCAGGTACGCTGGCGCTCATGGACTCGGGTCTCAAACTCAAGAAGCCCGTGTCGGGTATCGCCATGGGTCTCATCTCCGACAGCGAGAGCGGCAAGTTCGCCATCCTGAGCGATATTCTGGGGGACGAGGACCACCTGGGCGACATGGACTTCAAGGTAGCCGGAACCAAGGACGGCATCACCGCCACGCAGATGGATATCAAGGTGGACGGTCTGCCCTACGAGGTGCTGGCACAGGCGCTGGCACAGGCCAAGGAGGGTCGTATGCATATCCTGGGCAAGATTACCGACTGCATCGCCGAGCCTCGTGAGGACTTCCGTCCCTTCGTTCCCCGCATCGTGCAGATTACCATTCCCAAGGACTTCATCGGCGCCGTTATCGGCCCGGGCGGAAAAGTGGTGCAGGACATTCAGAAGACCACCAATACCACCATCACCATCACCGAGGACAACGACAAGGGTTACGTGGATATCTTCTCGGCCGACAAGGCTTCCATCGATGCGGCGCTGGCCCGCATCAAGGCCATCGTGGCCGTGCCCGAGGTGGGCGAGATTTACAATGGCAAGATTCGTTCGATTGTGTCGTTCGGCGCATTCGTGGAGATTCTGCCGGGCAAGGATGCGCTGCTGCACATCTCCGAAATCGGTCACCGTCGTTACGAGACCATGGAGGAGACGGGCCTCAAGGAGGGCGATATGATTGAGGTGAAACTCATCGGCATCGACCCCAAGACCAACAAGCTGAAACTGTCGAGAAAGGTGCTGCTCCCCAAGGAGAACAAGGAGAACAAAGAGGGCGGCAACCGCGAACGCAGAGAGCCCAGAGAGAAAAAATAGTAAGACCGGATGGCATATTATTTGACTTCAGGGCCGGATGGTATGCCGTCGGATAAAAACCTTAAAACGATTTTGTATTTATGAAAAAGTTAGTAGTATTGACGGCGCTGTTGGCCATTGCGGGAAGCTCCGCATTTGCCGGCAAGTGCTACAAGAAGATGGTGAAGAAGAGTGAGCAGGTGGAGTACAGTGCCAATCCCGAGTTGCTGACTTTGAAGGGTTCTTCGGTAAACGCCGACGTGCGCGTGTCGTTCCCCGGCAAGTACTTCAAGAAGAAGGCGGTGCTCAAGGTGACTCCGGTGCTGGTGTTCGCCGACGGCGAGATTGCCGGCACGCCGAAATATCTTCAGGGCGAGAAGGTGTACGATAACTACACCATCATCTCCTACCGCAACGGCGGAACCTACACCCAGAGCGTATCGTTCCCCTACACCGACCGGGCGCGTCTTTCGACGCTGGAGCTGCGTGTGGAGGCCAAGTGCGCCAAGGGCAAGTACGCTTCGTTCGCTCCCATTGCCGCCGTGGCCGTGGCTCAGGGCATCAGCACCGTGCAGAACGACCTCGACTTCGTGGATGCCATGGAGCTCATGAAGGACAACTACAAGAGCGTGACCACCCAGACCCAGAAGGCCGATATCATGTACGTCATCAATCAGTGGAACGTCCGCAAGGGCGAGCTCTCCAGCGAGCAGATGAAGGCTTTCGAGGATTTCATCAAGGAGAACATCGGCAAGGACAACGTCACCCTGAGCAACGTATACGCCAAGGGTTACGCTTCGCCCGACGGTCCCGAGAAGTTCAACGACCAGCTCTCCAAAAAGCGCAGCGAGAGCGGCAAGGACGCCGTGAAGAAGAACCTCAAGGGTGTGGACGTAGGTTACGACGCTTCGTACTACGGCGAGGACTGGGAAGGCTTCAAGGAGCTGGTAGAGGCTTCCGATATCAAGGACAAGGAGCTTATTCTCAACGTGCTTCAGATGTACAGCTCTTCGGCCGAGCGCGACCAGGAGATTCGTAACATGTCGTCCGTGTTCGAGGCGCTGGCCAAGGACGTGCTTCCCAAGCTGCGCCGCACCCAGATGGTCATCGACGCCGACGTGAAGGGCATGACCGACGAGGAGATTGCCGCCGTGGCCAAGAAGAACTTCAATACGCTCGACTTGGAGGAGATGCTCCACGCCGCTACGCTGACCGACGACTGGCAGACCCGCGCCACCATGTATGCCGCTGCCGCCAAGAAGTACAACGACGCCCGTGCCTACAACAACCTGGGCGTGTCGCTCTCCCACCTGGGACAGAGTGACAAGGCTCGCGAGGCTTTCGCGCAGGCCGCCAAGCTGGGCGCTGCACCCGAGATTAACAACAACCTCGTGCTGGCCGCGCTGGTCGAGGGCGATGTGGCCGAGGCCAACAAGTATGTCAATTCGCTGAGCGGAAGTTCGGCTGCCCGCACCCGTGCGCTGGTGGCCGTAGCCGAAGGCAACTATACCGGTGCCGCCGGTTCGCTGTCGGGTTACAACCTGGCCGTGGCCGAGGTGCTGAACGGCAATCTGGCTCAGGCCAAGAACGCGCTGAAGGGTATCGATAGCGCCGATGCGGATTATCTGCGTGCCGTGATTGCATCCAAGGAGGGTAAGAGCTCCGAGGCTGCCGCCAGCCTGAAGGCCGCTTTCGCGAAGGACAAGAGCCTGGTGGAGAAGGCCAAGAACGATGTGAACTTCGCCGACCTGTTCGGCAGCGACGAGTTCCTCGCTCTCTAAGTAACGGACGGCGGGACCGACGCTCCGGACAACGGATTCCGGAACCGGTTCTTCGGACCGCAGCAAAGACGGGTTGCGGGCAGCGGGCGCCTCGGGGCGCTCATTGCCCGCAACTTTTTTTGCGGTGCGGCGGGTTGCAAAATTCGATAATTGTATGTAAATTGCACTCTCTATCGGCCCGGACGGGGTGTCCGGCAGAGCCGGCGAGAATCGAGTATTAACGGCATGCGTTTCCGGTTTTCGGGGAATAAGGCTCCCTCCCTTTCGCTGCGGAGGGCGTTTCCGGCGGAAAGAGATGCGTGCGAAAAACAGGCGAATATGGAGTATTCCAATCTTTTGAATGAATACGGACCGGCCGACAGTCCGGAGACCGTGGCTGCGAAGGTGGCCGAATGCAGGGCGAAAGCCGTTGCGAACCGGACCGAGGAGGTCTACAAGATGTGTTATTCGTGCATCGACCTCACTACGCTGAGCTGCAACGACAGCGAGTCGAGCGTCAGGGAGTTCGTGCGCAAGGCGGTCGAGTTCAGGTCGAATTTCCCCTCGATTCCCGACGTGGCCTCCATCTGCATCTATCCGTCGTTCGTGGAGACGGTGGGCGTGGCGCTCGGCGAGAGCAACATCGGCATCACCAGCGTGTCGGGCGGATTCCCCGCCTCGCAGACCTTTCTGGAGGTGAAGATGCTGGAGACGGCCATGGCCGTGGAGAACGGGGCCGACGAGATAGACATCGTGCTCAATGTGGGCAAGATGCTGAGCGGCCGCTACGACGAGGCCGCCAACGAGGTGGAGGTGCTGCGCGGCGAAGTGGGGCGCGAAACGGTGCTCAAGGTGATTATCGAGAGCGGTGCGCTCAAAACCCCCGAGCTGATTCGCAAGGCGAGTCTGCTGTCGATGCTGGCCGGGGCCGATTTCGTGAAGACCTCTACGGGTAAAATCGATGTGGCCGCCACGCCCGAAGCGGCGGTGGTGATGTGTACCGCGGTGCGCGACTATTGGCTTCGCAGCGGTCGCAAGGTGGGCTTCAAGGCTGCCGGCGGCGTAAGGAGTGCGGAGGAGTCGGCGCTCTATTACACCATCGTGGAGCAGATTCTGGGCAGCGAGTGGTGCAATCCGTCGCTTTTCAGAATCGGTGCGTCGTCGCTGGCCAACAATCTCGTTTCGGCTATCGAAAAGAGGGAGGTCCGGTATTTCTGACGGCAAGACGGGAAAGTTCACGATATAGGAGGCGGGTATCCGGAAGACGGATGCCCGCTTCTGGTTTTTCGTCTTTCGCTTCGGGGGGCTCTCTTCTTCGGGGGCCTGTTTCCCGGGCTGTCCGTGCCGCCTCGAAGCGCGGATGTTTCTGCTCCGGAACCGGTCCGGCCGCGAATGGCCGGAGGCGGGGATGAAGGATGACGGCCGGTGTTCGGCGGAGGGATGTACGGGTGCCCTTGTGCGGGATGGCCGGTTCCCGGCGGGGCCGTTCGGAGCTAAGCCGAGGCGGGTTTGCGCACCAGGTAGATTGTTTCGGGGCGGAGGGCGTAGCGCGCGGCCTGCTCGGGGGTGAAACGTGCGGCGTAGTCGAGCTCCTCGACCCGGAATCCGCTTTCGCGCAGCCGGTCGGCGTAGTCGCGGCCGTAGTTGCGCCGGTGGTCGTATTGTCCGAAGATGCGGGTCCGTTCGGCCGGGTCGGTGACGCTGTCATCCTCGAAGGTCTTTTCGAGCTGCGGGTCTACGGGCGAGAGCAGAACGCCCCAGCCGCCGGGACGCATGACGCGGTACATTTCGCGCATGGCCAGCCGGTCGTCGATGACGTGTTCGAGGATGTGGTTGCAGAATATCACCTCGAAACTCGCATCGGGAAAGGGAATCTGCTGCACGTCCATCTTGACCCGGGCCAGCGGACTCTCCAGGTCGGCCGTCACGTAGTGCTGCGCGGCCCCCATGCGGGCGAACATCTTCTCGAACCGCTTGAGAAAGCAGGCTTCGGGGGCGATGTGCAGCGTGCGGTGGGGCCGGGCGAAGAAGTCGGTTTCGCGCTGCAGGTAGAGCCACAGCAGGCGGTGCCGCTCCAGGGCGAGGCAATTGGGACAGAGGGCGTTCTCGCGCGGAGTCACATAGCCGTAGGGCAGCAGCCTGCGCAGCCCCGCCCCGCAGACCGGGCAGCGGAACCGCCGGCCGCGGAGAAAGAGTCCCGCCAGCGGAACGGCCCATCCCGCGATGCGCTGGATGTGGCGGCGCGGAATGCGGTTGAGCAGGTATTTGATGAGTCTTTTCATGGTCCGTGTCGTGTTGCGTCTACTCCTGCTGTCCGGGGTCGTCCAATGTGCGTGCCACCTCCTTTTCGGCCCGCAGCAGCTTCTCGCGGCAGAGGGCGATGAGCTCCGTGGCGCGTTTCACCTCGGCTGCGAGGGTGTCCACGTCGAGCTGGCTGTCGTTGAATTTGCGCAGGATGGCTTCCACTTCGGCCATCGCTTCGCCGTAACTGATTTTACTGTTTTTTGCCATATCCGGTCACTTTTGCTTTTATTTCACCTTTGCCGAGCGTGATGTCGAGCACCTCGCCCGGAGCGGCGTCGGCGGCATCGTGCAGGGCGCTGCCGCCCCGGCGCACGATGGCGAATCCCAATGCCAGGATGTTGTCGGGTTTGCGGCTCTCCACCAGACCTTGCTGCATGGCGAGTTTCTCGTGCTGCCGGGCGAAGAAGCCGGTGCAGAGCTGGGGAAGCCGCTGGGTCAGGTGGCGGAGCCGCATGCGCTCCTCCGAGAGCAGGGCGTCGCCCTGCCGCCGGAGCTCCGCCGAGAGGAGGCAGAGCCGCATCTCCAGTTTGCGCGTCACCCCCGCCGACTGTTCGCGGATGCGGAACGAGACCTGCTCCAGCCGCCGTTTCCGTTCCTCGAGCAGGGTGCGTGCGGCTTGTGCCACGCGCAGCCCGGCCTCTTCCAGCCGGGCGTCGAATTCCCCCGCCCGCTCCACCAGCCAGCCGGCTACCGCGGTGGGGGTCTTGAGCATTCTGGCCGCGACCAGGTCGGCCACGCTGCGGTCCTTGTCGTGTCCGATGCCGGTGAGGACCGGCAGCGGGAACTGGGCCACGTAGCTGCACAGGCGGTAGGAGTTGAAGCACGACAGGTCGCTCTGCGAACCTCCGCCGCGGATGAGCGCCACGGCATCGAAAGAGTCGCTGCGTTCGGCCACGGCGCACAGGGCCGCGATGATGGACTCCTCGGCGCCGTCGCCCTGCATGAAGGCGTCGAA
Organism: Rikenellaceae bacterium; assembly: GCA_017935625.1. Lineage (GTDB taxonomy): Bacteria > Bacteroidota > Bacteroidia > Bacteroidales > Rikenellaceae > RGIG9113. Next base: position 76,519 of record JAGBHC010000024.1, read on the forward strand.
AAGCTCGGTGTCGAACCGGTAGCCGCTGCGGGCGAGTTCGTTCATGAAGTCCTGAAATCCGGCGGCGTTGCGGCTCGAGACCACCGCCACGCGCTGCACCACCGGCGGAAACTCCAGTCCGCGGTTCATGTCGAACACCCCGTCGGCCTGCAGCCGGTCGATGGTCTGCTGCCGGCGCCGTTCCATGTCGCCGAGTGTGTAGGCGGGGTCGATGTCGGTAATCTGAAGTGAGAGGCCGTAGAGTTCGTGATACGAAACCGACACCCTCACCATCACCTTCATTCCTACGGCCAGAGCGTTCCCGGTCGCGGAGCGGAAATAGGAGTCGATGGCGGCGTAGTGGCTGCGCCAGATGACCGCCGGAGCCTTGGCCGTGGGGATGGCCGTGCGTGCGAGGTTGCGGTCGCTCTCCGACTTCTCCACCAGTTCGAGGTAGCAGTGGCCGGAGTAGTTCACTTTCATCTCGCTGATTTCGGCGCTGACCCACACGGGCAGCGGCAACCCTTCGGCGAGCGTCCGTTTAATCCGCTGCTGGAGTTGCGAAAGGGTGAGTGTGTTCGGTCTGTTTTCCATGCGTCGAGGTGCCGTTTGCGGGTCGGTCCGTCTTCTCTCTCCGCTCCGGGGTGCCGGGCCGGCGGTCCGCTTCCGGAGGAAAGAGGGTGTAAATATAGCGCTTCGGGGCGAGAAAAACAAACGGGGAATCCCGGTCCGAAGGCGCCCCGACGGCGTGTAACCGCCTTGTCCGCAGGCGGGTATGCGGGTCGTGCGGGCGGGGCGGTCATTCGGCGTGCGATTATATTAGGCGGATTGGAGTTAAATTTTTACCTTTGCAGTCAGAAAAATCCACCCTTATGGCAGACAATTCGATTTTGACCAGACTCGACGGCCTGAAACTCAAATACGAGGAGACCGGACAGAAGATGACCGACCCGGAGGTAATCGCCGACGTGAAGAAGTTCGTGCAGCTCAACAAGGAGTACAAGGAGCTGCAACCCATTATAGAGACCAGCGAGAGGTATCGCACAGCCATCGCCAATCTGGCGGAGGCCAAGGACGTGCTGGCCAATGAGAAGGACGAGGAGTTCCGGGAGATGGCCCGCATGGAGGTGGCCGAGCTGGAGCCTGCCATCGCGCAGATGGAGGAGGAGATAAAGCTGCTCCTGATTCCCAAGGACCCGCAGGACGAGAAGAACGCCATTCTCGAAATCCGCGGTGGTACGGGCGGCGACGAGGCGGCCATTTTCGCCGGCGACCTGCTGCGCATGTACACCAAATACATTGAGAGCAAGGGGTGGAAGTACGAGATAAACTCGTTCAGCGAGGGCAGTTCGGGCGGCTACAAGGTGGTGGTGCTCAAGGTGACCGGCAGCGGAGTGTACGGCACGCTGAAGTACGAGTCGGGCGTCCACCGCGTGCAGCGCGTGCCGCAGACCGAGACCCAGGGGCGCGTGCACACCTCGGCGGCGTCGGTGGCGGTGCTGCCCGAGGCCGAGGAGTTCGACGTGGAGATTAGCATGAACGACATCCGCAAGGATATCTTCTGCGCTTCGGGTCCGGGCGGCCAGTCGGTGAACACCACCTATTCGGCCATCCGTCTGACCCACATCCCCACGGGCATCGTGGTGCAGTGTCAGGACCAGAAGTCGCAGCTCAAGAACTTCGACAAGGCGCTGGAGGAGCTGCGCACGCGCGTCTTCAACCTCGAGTACGCCAAATATCTGGACGAAATCGCCAGCAAGCGCAAAACGATGGTCTCCACAGGCGACCGCAGCGCCAAAATCCGCACCTACAACTACCCCCAGGGGCGCATCACCGACCATCGCATCAACTACACGATTTACAACCTCTCGGCCTTCATGGACGGCGACATCCAGGACTGCATCGACCACCTCATCGTGGCCGAGAACGCCGAGCGGCTCAAGGAGAGCGAGGGGGCGCTCTGAGTGCGCCGGAAGCACGAATCGCGATACGGCGGCCCGATTGACGGCCGCCGTATTCGTTTGGCGTCCGTCCGCAGCAGGGCCCGTTTTTCCGGTCGGGGCGTCCGGGCCGCCTTGCGAACGGTTTTTCCGTACCCCGACGGCTTCGCCGCGGGCGCTTCCGCCCGGCAAAATGGGGGCGGACTTGTTTTCGCCCCGGCTTATTCGTACCTTTGTGTGAGATATGGGTTGCAATGGATTCCGAATTTGAGAAATATGCCGACATCGTGTTGCCGCTGGCCGGACCGGTCTTTACGTTCGGGGTGGGCGGGGAGCTGGCCGCAAGGCTCGCGCCGGGACACGGCGTGGCGGTGCAGCTCGGTGCGCGCAAGATATATACGGGCATCGTATGGCGCCTGCACTCCGAGCGTCCCGCATGCCGCACGGTGAAGGGCATCGAACGGCTGCTCTACGACGAGCCGCTGATGAACGGCGGACAGATGCGTCTGTGGGAGTGGATAGCCGACTACTACATGTGCTCGCTGGGCGAGGTGATGCGTGCCGCGCTGCCCTCGCTGCTCAAGCCGCTGGGCTTCTCGCAGGAGGAGTTCGACCTGCGGTGTTTCCGCCCCCGCACCCTGAAGTGGGTGTCGCTCGCGGCGCGGACGGCGACTGCCGAAGCGTTGAACGAGACGTTCGAACGCCTCAAGAGGGCTCCGCGGCAGTACGAGGCGCTCATAGAGCTGGCCGATGCGCTGGGGGGCGAGCTCTTCGGGGGCGCGGTTCCGGCCCGGCGGGTGACCTCCGATACGGCGGTGCTGCGGGCGCTGGAGAAGAAGGGAATCGTGACGGTGGAGGAGCGCGAAGCAGCCGGTCCGCAGGCCGTGGAGGGGGAGTTCGTGCTGCCCCTCCTGTCGGAGGCCCAGCAGGGTGCCGCCCGGCAGATACGGGAGCAGTGGCAGAGGCTCGACACGGTGCTGCTGCATGGCGCCACGGGGAGCGGAAAGACCGAGATATACATCACCCTGATGGCCGAGCAGCTGGCTGCCGGCCGGGACGTGCTGATGCTCGTGCCTGAAATCGCGCTCACGGCCCAGCTCATCGCCCGCCTGCGCCGGGTGTTCGGCGACAGGGTCACCTCCTATCATTCGGGACTCACCGACCGGCAGCGCACCGAGACCTATCTGCGCCTGAACCGCAGCCGGGGCGGCGAAGTGGTGGTGGGGGTGAGGTCGTCGCTTTTCCTGCCGCTCCGGCATCTGGGGCTCGTCGTGGTGGACGAGGAGCACGACGGCAGTTTCAAGCAGAGCGACCCGGCTCCGCGCTACAATGCCCGCGACTGTGCCGTGGTGATGACCCGTCTGTGCGGGTGCAAATGCCTGATGGGCAGTGCGACCCCCTCGCTCGAAAGCTACATGAACGGGCTGAGCGGCAAATACGGCGCCGTGCGGCTCGGCGAGCGCTACGGCGGGGCGCAGCTGCCCCGCATCGTGGTCTCCGACACCTTGCGGGCCGCCCGGCGCAACGAGCGGCGGAGCCACTTCAACCGCGACTTGCTCGACCGCATGGCCGGGGCGCTGGAGCGCGGCGAACAGGTGATGCTGTTTCAGAACCGCCGCGGATTCTCCCCCTACGTCGAGTGCGACGATTGCGGCTGGACGGCCCGGTGCCCCCACTGCAACGTCACCCTCACCCTGCACAAGTCCGAACATGCGCTCCGGTGCCACTATTGCGGCTACCGGAGCGATGTCCCGGTCCGGTGCCCCTCGTGCGGGGTGGGGACCCCCTCGCCCAAGGGGTTCGGCACCGAAAAGGTGGAGGATGAAATCGCCGCGCTGTTTCCCCGGGCGCGGGTGGCCCGCCTGGACCGCGACACCACCCGTTCGCGAAGCGGCTACGAGCGGATTATCGGCGACTTCGAGGCGGGACGCACCGACATACTGGTGGGCACACAGATGATAACCAAGGGGTTCGACTTCTCGCGGGTTTCGCTGGTGGGGATTCTCAATGCCGACAACCTGCTCAACTATCCCGACTTCCGGGCGGGCGAACGGGCCTTTCAGCTGATGACCCAGGTGGCGGGCCGGGCCGGTCGCGGGCAGGTGGCGGGCGAGGTGGTCATTCAGACTTCGCAGCCCGCGCATCCCGTCGTCGTGCAGGTCGTCGCCGGGGATTACGAGGCGATGGCCCGCACCCAGCTGGCCGACCGTCAGGCCTTTTTCTATCCGCCCTACGGCCGGCTGGCGGCTTTGACGCTCAAATCGGGCGACCATGCCCGGCTGCATGCGGCGGCGGCGGAGTTCGGCGAGCGGCTGAGACGGATATTCGGACGCCGGCTGCTGGGGCCCCAGCCTCCCGCCGTGGACCGAATCAAGGGCGAACACCTGCTTTCGTTCCTGCTCAAAATCGAGGGCGGACGCTCTTTCGCGCAGGCCCGGCGGCTGCTGGCCGAGGAGATGGCCCGGCTGCTTTCGGATGCGCGTTACAGGTCGGTGAAGGTGGTGTGCAACATCGAGCCGTAGGAGGGCAGGGGGCTGGCGCCGGGGGCGGAACGGCGGGCGGAGAATCGAACGGAAACGAATCTGAGATATGAATGTTTTGAAACATGTGACCGAATCGCTGGGCGGGGTGTGGCGGCTCTTCTTCCCGCCGGTGTGTCCCGCCTGCGGCGGAGCGCTGGAGCCGGGAAGCGGGGTGCTGTGCACCTCGTGCCGCTGGGAGCTGCCCCTGACCGGCTACTGGCACGAGGTGGACAACCCGGTGGTGCGCCGCTTCTGGGGGCTGGTTCCCGTGGTCAATGCGTGTTCGTTCTTTTTCTTCAGCGACGGCGGCGGGGGCCGGCGGGTGATTCACCGGTTCAAGTATTACGGCGGATGGCGCCTGGCGCTCGACATGGGCCGCTGGTTCGGGGCGGAGCTGGCTTCGTCGGGGCTCTACGACGATGTGGAGGCGGTGGTGCCCGTTCCGCTGCATCCGTTCAAGAAGCTGCGGCGCGGCTACAACCAGTGCGACTACCTGGCCGAGGGTATCGCCGAGGCGCTGGGGGTCGAAGTATGCCGCGGAGCGGTACGCCGGCGGGTCGATAACCGCAGTCAGGCCCGGCGGCACCGCCTCGAGAGGTGGGACAACGTGGCGGGCATCTTCGCCGTGCCCCGTCCGCAGCGGCTGGCGGGGTGCCACATCCTGCTGGTGGACGACGTGCTGACCACCGGTGCGACGATATGTTCCTGTGCCGAGGCCCTTCTGGCGGCCGTTCCCGATTGCCGCCTGAGTGTGGCGACCCTGGCCGTCTCCCGCCGCGGACTGGGGCAGAAGGATTAGCCGGAGGCGGACGGCCGCATGTCCTGCGGCGGCGTCCGCAGCCGAATCCTCTCTTCGGCCCTCTCTCCTTGGACTGCACTCGGAAGCGCCCCCGGCCGGAGAGCCGTTTCCCGGCCCGGCTGCCGCACGGATTCCGGGCGGAATCGGCCGAAAAAGCGAACCGGGAAGACGGAAGAAAAAATAAGTTATTCAAAAATTTTAAGAATTTGCACTATCTTTGCCTCGGAAATCGTTTCGGAGACGTATGCGAGGCGGGCTCCGCGGTGCGCGGCGGCGGATGCCGTGCGGACGGGAGCCTGCGAACGGATTCGGCTCCGGACGGAGAAAACTTTTAAAAGAACAGAGATATGGAGATTAAATGTGTTGGTATTCTGACGTCGGGCGGTGACGCTCCGGCCATGAATGCGGCCATTCGTGCCGTGACCCGTGCCGCCATCTACAACGGCTTCGAGGTGAAAGGAATCATGAGGGGGTACAAAGGTTTGATATCCGGCGAGATAATCCCCTTCAAGACGCAGAACGTAAGCAATATCATCAAACAGGGCGGTACGATTCTCAAGACCGCCCGCTGTCAGGAGTTCACGACGCCCGAAGGACGCAAGATAGCCTATGAGACCATGCAGAAAGAGGGCATCGACGCCCTGGTGGTCATCGGCGGCGACGGCTCGCTGACCGGAGCGAGGGTCTTCGCTTCGGAGTACAACATTCCCATCGTGGGCCTTCCGGGCACCATCGACAACGACCTCTACGGCACCGACACCACCATCGGTTACGACACGGCGCTCAACACCATCATGGAGGCGGTGGACAAGCTGCGCGACACGGCTTCCTCCCACGAACGCCTCTTTTTCGTGGAGGTGATGGGGCGCAATGCCGGTTTTTTGGCCCTCAACGGCGCGATAGCCACGGGTGCCGAGGCGGCCATCATCCCCGAAATCGCCACCGAGGTGGACCAGCTGGCGGAGCTCATCCAGAACGGATTCCGCAAGAGCAAGAACAGCAGCATCGTGCTGGTGGCCGAGAGCGAGGTGACGGGCGGCGCGATGGGGCTGGCCAAGCGCGTGGAGGAGGAGTATCCCCAGTACGACGTGCGGGTCACCATCCTGGGTCATATCCAGCGCGGCGGTTCGCCCACGGCCAGCGACCGAATCATCGCCAGCCGCATGGGCGAGGCGGCCATCAACGCCCTGCTGGAGGGCCAGCGCAACGTGATGATTGGCATCCAGAACGACGAAATCGTCTACGTGCCCTTCTCCAAGGCCATCCGCAACGACAAGCCCATCAACCGCGACCTGCTCAATACGGTGAAGATTCTCTCCATCTAAGGAGCGGAACGCCGCCGGGCCGGTGACGCAGAATCCGGCACAATGCACAGCGAGAGTGCATTGTGTTGGATTTTTTGTTTTTAATGGTTACCTTTGTCGGTCCCGGGCTGCGGCCCGGAGGATACGGCAGAGACAATTCAAACTTAAAGAGACGATGATAAAATCCGTGATAGGCATGGGCAATGCCCTCACCGACATGTTGGTCAATCTGACTTCCGATGCGGTGCTTACCAAATACGGAATCGCCCGGGGAAGCATGAACCTGGTCGATACCGAACTCCAGAAAGAGATTTCCAAATCGGTCGCGGGGCTCCCCTATGCGCTTTCGCTGGGCGGTTCGGCGGGCAACACCATCCGTTGCCTGGCCCGCCTGGGCGTGAGGACCGGCTTCATCGGCAAGGTGGGGGTGGACTCGACCGGCGACTTCTTCGAGCAGGCGCTCGAGAACCTGCACGTCGAACCGACCATTCTGCGCGGCAAGGCCCGTTCGGGGCGCTGCGTGTCGCTGGTGTCGCCCGACGGCGAACGGACGATGGTCACCTACCTGGGCGCGGCGCTGGAACTGACGCGCGAAGAGGTGAAGGCCGAGGTGCTCGAGGGGTTCGACTGCCTCTATGTGGAGGGCTATCTGGTACAGAATCACGACCTGATAGCGGGCGTGATGCAGCTGGCCAAGGCGCACGGACTCAAGGTGGCGCTCGATTTGGCCAGCTTCAACGTGGTGGAGGAGAACCTCGCCTTCCTTCAGGGGCTGGTCCGCGACTACGTGGATATCCTTTTCGCCAACGAGCAGGAGGCCTGCGCCTTCACCGGAGAGCACGAACCGCTCAATGCGTTGAACGCCATCTCGCACGATTGCGAGCTGGCCGTCGTGAAAATCGGCACGCGCGGAGCCTACATCAAGCAGGGCGGTGAGGTGATACACGTGGGCATCATGGCTGCGGCCAAGCGGGTGGACACCACCGGTGCGGGCGACTTCTACGCTGCGGGATTTCTGGCCGGCCTCTGCGAGGGGCTCGATTTGCGCCAGTGCGGCACCATCGGCGCCATCACCGCCGGCCGGGTGATAGAGGTGGTGGGCACCACCTTCGGCGAGGATGTGTGGGCCGACATCTTCCGCATGGTGAAAAAGGTCAGGAACGAACGCTATCTCTTCTGATTCCCGCTTGTGGAGAGAAGCTGCGATACGAAAGGCCGCCTCGGGAAAGGCGGCCTTTGCTATGCGTTGAAAATAAAAATTTTAAAGAGTATAATCTTTATCGTACTTGGGTCGGTCCGTTCGGTCGGACAGCTGAGTGGACCCGGCAGCGGCATGGCCGACTTCTTACCGGGAGCAGGCGAAGAGGCTCGAGGCACCGGATACTCAAGGGGGGCAATGGGATTCCCTGAGGCCTCGGCGAGATAGTCCGAGTATTCATTGGCGTCTTGAGCTTTGGACAGGGAGAAAACTCGGGAAAATAGACGATTAAAATTCGAAAGCCACTTAATCGACAGATTAAGTGGCTTTTTCGTACCCGGAGCCGGGGTCGAACCGGCACAGTATTGCTACCATTGGTGTTTGAGACCAACGCGTCTACCGATTCCGCCATCCGGGCTGGAAGTCGAACGCTTCGAGGTTGCAAATATAGGTAATATTTGCGAACTTGCAAAAAAGAAGGGTTTATTTTCTTGCGGCTCTCCGCAGTCCGGCGGGAGCGGGTCGGGGCGGGACGGAGACGGAACGGGAGCAGGCTCCGGAGCGCCCGCTTACAGGCGTCGGCGGCTGTTGCGTATGGCTGCGAGGTTGGCGATGAAAGCGATGAGTCCGAGCAGACCGAGCAGGGCGGAGAGCGCGACGAACCACGGGGCGCGGCCGAGCCGCACGGAGACGAACGTGTTGGCGGCCCAGACCACGAACCAGATTCCCTGCGTGATGAGGGTGGTGTAGGTGAGCCATATCGGAGTCCGCTCCGAGAGAAGCCATCGGTCGGCGGAGCGGTCGGTGCGGGTCTGTCTATTCTTTTTCATCGTGAACAGCGTTTAGAATTGCCTGATAGATGCCCTCGGCGTCGTAGCCGCACAGGGCGTAGAGCTGGCTGAGGGAGCCGTGTTTGACGAATGCGTCGTCGATGCCGAGCGAGGTGACGCGGCAGTCGTATCCGTTGAGGTTCAGGAAGTCGAGCACGGCGCTTCCGGCTCCTCCGCGCAGGATGCCGTCTTCGACGGTAATCACCCGGCGGAACCGTCGGCCCACCCGGTGGAGCAGCTCCTCGTCGAGCGGTTTGGCGAACCGCATGTCGTAGTGGGCGACGGAGAGTCCGTTCTGCTCGGCGGCACGCCGGGCGGCCGAAGCCGCGAAGTTCCCCACGTGGCCGAACGTGAGCAGGGCGATGCGGTCGCCTTCGCGCAGGCAGCGTCCGCGCCCTATCGCCAGGTTCTCGAAGGGTGTGTCGCGCCATGCGGCTCCGGGGCCTTTGCCGCGCGGGTAGCGGATGGCGAAGGGGGTGCGGGCGTTCATGGCGGTGTACATCATGTTGCGCAGCTCGTGTTCGTCCATGGGAACGGCGACGGTCATGTGGGGTATGCACCCCAGGTAGGCGAGGTCGAACTCCCCCTGGTGGGTCTGTCCGTCTTCGCCGACCAGCCCCGCCCGGTCGAGGCAGAGCACCACGCCCAGGCGCTGGATGGCCACGTCGTGGATGACGTTGTCGTAGGCCCGCTGCATGAACGACGAATAGATGTTGCAGAAAGGTACCATTCCCTGGGCGGCCAGTCCGGCGGAGAAGGTGACGGCGTGCCCCTCGGCGATGCCCACGTCGAAACAGCGGTCGGGCATGCGCTGCATCATGGTGTTGAGCGAGCAGCCGGTGGGCATGGCGGGGGTGATGCCCACCACGGCCGGATTCATCTCGGCCAGCTCCACGACCGTCTCTCCGAAGACGTCCTGCCAGCGGTCGGCGGCCGAGGCGGCCGGCGTGCCGAGGCGTTCGCCGGTGTCGGCGTCGAAACGTCCCGGAGCGTGCCACAGGGTCTGGTTGTGTTCGGCTTCGGGATATCCCTTCCCCTTGACGGTCAGTACGTGCAGCAGTTTGGGCCCGGGAATCTCCTTCAGGTCGTTGAGCACGGAGACCAGGGTCTTTATGTCGTGGCCGTCCACCGGTCCGAAGTAGCGGAACTGGAGGCTTTCGAATATGTTGCCGCTGTCGAGCAGGCTGTGCTTGACGGCATTGCCGAGTTTGCGGATAATCCGCAGCAGCCGCGGCGCGCGCGGGGCGAGGTAGGCCCACAGCCGGGTCTTGAAGTCGTTGTAGCGGCGCGAGGTGGACATGCGCAGCAGCTTCTCCTTGAGAGCTCCCACGTTGGGGTCGATGGACATGCGGTTGTCGTTGAGAATCACCAGCAGGTCGGTCTGTCGGCTGACACCGGCGTTGTTGAGCCCCTCGAAGGCCAGTCCGCCGGTCATGGCGCCGTCGCCGATGACCGCCACCACGCGGTGTTTCTCGCCCTGCAGCTCGAGCGCCTTGGCGATGCCCAGCGCGGCGGAGATGGAGACGGAGGTGTGGCCGCCGCCGAATGCGTCGTAGGGGCTTTCGTCGCGCGAGGGAAATCCGCTGATGCCTCCCATCTTGCGGTTGGTGTGGAACCGGGAGCGGCGGCCGGTGATGATTTTGTGGGCGTAGGCCTGGTGGCCGACGTCCCACACCAGTTTGTCTTCGGGGGTGTCGTATACGTAGTGCAGGGCCGCGGTGAGCTCCACGGTGCCGAGATTGGAGGCCAGGTGCCCCGGATTTTCGGAGAGCTGCTTGATGATGAAGTCGCGCAGCTCGCAGCAGAATTCGGGAAGGGATTCGACCGGCAACTTTTTCAGGTCGTCGGGCGAGTCGATGTCATTGAGGTATTTGTATTCCGTCGAAGGCATGGTCTTAACGCTTGTGTCGCTCCGGAAGGAGACGGCCGGGATACCGGGGCGGGTGCCGGGCGGAATCCTTTTTCCGGAGGGTTCCCTATCGGTTTGCAAATATAACCTTTTTATGGGAAAGTGGTATCATCGCCGGGGCTCTTTCCTCCGATTTTTATCGGCGGCCGGTGCGGGCCGGTGCGGAGAGGACGGCCCGCGGAAAAGGGGGCGGCGGAGCCGGAAACGGAGGCAAAGGGGAAAGATAGGGGCGAAGTTATTGGGATTTGCGAAAAAATCGTTATCTTCGTAGTCCCGGAAAACAGACAATCGACAAAACGTTACGGATTATGGCATACAAAAGAATCCTCCTTAAGCTGAGCGGCGAGTCGCTCATGGGAGGACAACGTTACGGTCTTTCGACCGAAGTGCTCCACTCCTATGCCTGTCAGATTAAGGAGGCTGCGGAGTCGGGCGTGCAGATAGGAATCGTTATCGGCGGCGGCAACATTTTCCGCGGCCTGAGCGGCGTGAACAGAGGTTTCGACCGCGTGAAGGGCGACCAGATGGGAATGCTGGCCACCATCATCAACTCGCTGGCGCTGCAATCGGCGCTGGAGGCCGAGGGGGTGAAGGCGCGCGTGCTCACCTCCATCCGCATGGAGCCCATCGGCGAATATTTCTCCAAGGCGCGGGCCATCGAACTGCTGGAGGCGGGGTATGTGGTGATTATCGGCGGAGGCACGTCGAACCCCTACTTCTCGACCGATACGGCGTCGGCTCTGCGCGGCATCGAGATAGAGGCCGAGGTGATGTTCAAGGGGACCCGCGTGGACGGCATCTACACGGCCGACCCGGAGAAGGACCCCTCGGCGGTGAAGTTCGACACCATTACCTTCGACGAGGTCTATGACCGCGGACTGAAGGTGATGGACATGACCGCATTCACGCTCTGCAAGGAGAACCGGCTGCCGCTCATCGTCTTCAACATGGACGAGGAGGGCAATTTGGCAAAGGTTTTGTCCGGAGAGAAGATAGGCACCGAAGTGACCCTTTAGCGCGCCGGCGGAGCTCTCCCGGAGGGGGAGCGGCGGAGCCGGGGTGCAGGCGGTCGGGGCCCGATGAACAACCGAAAAAGAGAACGAGATGAAAAATCTGATTATCGCATTGTTGCTGGCGCTCGCGCCGCTGGCGGGAGCATCCCAGCAGAACCAGGACGAGGAGATAATCCGCACGACGATTGTGCGGCGCGGAGATACGGCTCCCGATTTCAGTGTGACCCTGACCGACGGGCGGACCGTTTCGCTCTCCGATTTGCGGGGCAAGGTGGTGCTGCTCAACTTCTGGGCGACGTGGTGCGGTCCCTGCCGTCAGGAGATGAAGAACCTGCCGGGGCTGCTCGCACGCTTCCGCGGGCAGGATTTCGTGCTGCTGCCCGTTTCGCGGGGCGAGAAGGAGGCCACGGTGGTCCGCTTCCTCAAGGATAACGGCTACGACTTCCCGGCCGGACTCGACCCCGAGAGCGCGGTCTACGGAAAGTACGCCACGCAGTACGTGCCGCGCAACTTCCTCATCGACCGGACGGGCCGGGTGGTGAGCGTGGGCGTGGGATACAGTCCCGAAGAGTTCGCCGCCCTGGTGAAGACCATCGAAGAAACCTTAAAAAAATAGAATTATGAGTGAAGATGCTAAATTAATCATCGACATCGCGGCCGAGAAGATGCAGAAAGCCATCGACCATCTGGAGGAGGCGCTGCTGAGCGTGCGTGCCGGCAAGGCGAGCGTGAACGTGCTCAACGGAGTGATGGTGGAGTATTACGGCAGCCAGATGAGCGTATCGCAGGTGGCCAGCGTCACCGTACCCGATGCCAAGACCATCCTCATCCAGCCCTGGGACAAGAACATGATAGGTCCCGTGGAGAAGGCCATCATCAATTCGAACATCGGTCTGACCCCCTCCAACAACGGAGAGAGCATCCGCCTGACCATTCCGGCCCTGACCGAGGAGCGGCGCAAGCAGCTGGTCAAGCAGGTGCGCACCGATGCCGAAACGGCGCGCGTCAGCCTGCGCAATGCCCGTCGCGATGCGGTGGAGGCTTTCAAGAAGGCTCAGAAAGAGGGCATGCCCGAAGATATGGCCAAGGACGGCGAGGCGGCGGCCCAGAAGACCATCGACAAATTTACCAAAAAGCTCGACGAGCTGCTGGCGGCCAAGGAGAAAGACATCATGACCGTATAGTCTCCCTTGTTCGTGCTCGGATTTTGCTGCGGGTATGCCGGAATCGCTCCGGGATACCCGCAGCTTGCGTCGGACGGGGAGCTCCCGCCGCATGCGGCAGCCGCCTCCGCCCGGTTGGCGGGGCGCGTGAGGGCGGAGGAATGGACGAGGATGGACGGGTGTGGGATGCGTTCCTGCGGGACCGGAACGCGGGGCGCCGGGGACAAGGGGCGCCGGGGACAAGGGGCGCCGGGGACAAGGGGCGCCGGGGACAAGGGGCGGCGCGGCCGTAGGCGATGTGCGGAATGCGGACCGAAGACTTGCGTGGAGGGGACGGTTTTTCGGACAATTGCCCCATCGAATCGCAAATGCGGCCGCATCCGGGCCTTGGGGCGACGAAGTTTTTGATTATCGACGAATATTTTTATTATATTTGTCCCGGGATAACAACTCTTCTTTACATCGATGGAAAAACTCACCTCTTCGGTTATTCTGCGCACGGTCAAGGAGTACGGACTCATGGCTGTCGGAATGTTCATTTATGCCTTCGCATGGGTCGGCGTGCTGATTCCGGCCGAAGGAACCGGCGGCGGAGCCAGCGGTCTGGCGCTGCTTATCTACTACGCCACCGGCGGAGAGGCCGGCGGCGGAATCCCCATCGGTATCTCGGTCCTGATAATCAATGCCGTGCTGCTGGTCATCGCGGCGTTCATCATCGGCTGGAAATTCGGAATCAAGACCATCTATTGCGTGGTGCTGCTCTCCGTAGCCATGAGCGCCATGCAGGAGTGGCTGCCTTCGGACCTGATAGGTCTGGGCGAGGACAAGTTCCTGTCGGCCATTCTGGGCGGTGTTTTGGCCGGAATCGGCGTGAGTCTCTGCTTCGCGCAGGGAGGCAGCACCGGCGGTACGGACATCGTGGCGATGATAATCAACAAGTACCGCACGATAAGCTACGGACGCATCGTCTTTTTCAGCGACTTCATCATTATCGGCAGCGCCTATTTCATCTTCCGGGATGTGGCGACCATCATCTACGGTTACGTGATGGTGGCTACGTTCGGCTATACGGTGGACCTCATCGTGGCCGGCAACCGCCAGTCGTCGCAGATGTTCATCATCTCCTCCAAATACGATATGATAGCCGACCGCGTGGCGCACGACGCCCACCGCGGCGTGACGCTCATCGACGGCGAGGGCTGGTACTCCAAGCACCCGATGAAAATCGTGATGGTGGTGTGCCGCAAGAACGAGACCCGTGTCATGTTCCGGATTATCAAGGAGTGCGACCCCGACGCCTTCATCACCGTGGGCAGTGTGATGGGGGTCTACGGCAAGGGATTCGACGCCCTGAAGAAATAGGGCTCCGGACGCCTCGCCTCCCCGAGGGGCGGAGGTTGCCGCGGAGGCATGAAACCGCATGAACGTGCGAGAGTACAGGTATGGAAAAGGGCTGCTCCCGAAACGGAGCAGCCCTTTCTCGTGTCGGGTTGCGGCGGACGACTATTGCGCCGGGGTTTGCGCAGGAGGCGTCGCGGCGGGCGTTTCATCTGCGGCGGGTGTCCGGTTTGCGGCGGAAGGGTCGGTCGCGGGGGCGGGAGCCGTATCGGCGGGCGGAGCCGTCTGCGTGCCCTCCGCGGACTGCGTTCCATCGGTCGTGTCCCGGCTTTCGGTCACGTCGATTTTCACGCCGGCGAGCTCTATCTCGGTGAACGGCTCGACCTGTGTGCCGTTGTCGGTGACGTGGATTCCCTGGTGGTCGATGCGTATCTCCTTGCCGCGTTTGCGTATCCAGACGCCGTTTTCGTCGATGCGGAGGCGTTTGCCGTTGCGGTGTATCCATTTGCCGCGGGCCCGGTCGCGGTCCTGATAATCTTCGATGGCGTCGAAGATGTCTCCTACGTCTTTCGTGTTGATTACTATCGTGTTCCGGGCGTTGCGGCGGAGCGTGTCGATGTTGCGCACGGTGAGCACCGTGAACCAGGACGCCAGTACGACCCACAGGCCGAACATGGCCAGTCCCACCCAGCGGTTGGTCTTCAGGCCGAAGACGAAGCTGATGAGCAGCCATGCGAGCGTCAGGAACGGCAGCAGTGCGCACAGCAGGCCCAGCAGAACGTACCAGCCGGGCGAAACCAGCGTGAGGTCGGTGTAGATGTTCCAGTCGCCCAGGGTGGCCACTCCGTTGAAGAGCACCGAGATGAAGACCGCGATGAGGCAGACGGCCACCACCGCGAAGACGAATCCCACGAAGAGCGCGACCGCCTTGATGCAGAAGAGCACCACCCGTCCGAAAGCGTAGAGCAGTTCGGCCATCAGCGACATCGACTTCCTGTAGCGCGGCGAGTCGGAGATGGTCTCCGCGTCGCGGGTGAAGGTGCGGTGGATGGAGGCCGAGGTTATCTTCTCGCCGCGCATCTCCAGTTTCTGGCGCGGGGTGCGGGCGATGGGGATGGCTATCCACATCAGGAAGTAGAGCAGCACCACCAGTCCGAATAGCGAAAAGAGGGGCGAGCCGAAGTGGTGGAAGAACATCTCGCTGACGATGCCCAGCAGCAGCGGCAGGAAGATGCCGAGTCTTATCCACGCAGGGTCCACCTCCAGGAAGTTGCCCAGTCCGTTGCACACGCCGGCAATCTTCGCGCCGTCGGGATTGCGGTAGAGGCGGCGGGGGATGCGTTCGGTCTCGGAGTCGGGGGCGCTGCCCGACAGGTCGTCGGGATAGCCCATCTGGGCGATGATGTAATTGACGGTCTGCACCGAAACCACCTTTTCGGCCTCGTTGTCGGAGAGGAGCAACTCTGCGATGCGGGCTTCGATGTCGGCGACTATCTCCTTGCCGTCGGGATTGCTGGCATAGCCCTGGTTCAACCGCTCGATGTAGTCGTTCATCGTCTCGTAGGCATCGGTGTCGAAGGTGAACGCAATGCCCGAAATGCTGACTTTCTTAACCTCTTTCATTGTCTTGTCCGGTTTTCGTTTCGCATGAATTGTCGTTGCGGGGCTCGCTCTCTCCGCTCTGCGGAGCGGTCTCTCCGGCCGGTGCGGCCGCCGGTGCGGGATGCGGGGCGCTCTCCTCGCCGTAGCGGATGCGGCGGATTTGCGAGACGAGCTGCTCCCACGAGTTGTCGAGCTGCGAGAGGGCGTCGCGGCCCGCCTGGGTTATCATATAGTATTTGCGGGGCGGTCCCTGGGGCGACTCCTCCCAGCGGTAGGTCAGCAGCCCCTGGTTCTTCTGCCGGGTGAGGATGGGGTAGAGCGTCCCTTCCACCACTATCATCTCCGACTCCTTGAGCAGCGAGATGATTTTGGGTGCGTAAGAATCTTCTCTGGAGAGTATCGACAGGATACAATATTCGAGGATGCCTTTGCGCATCTGTGCCTTTACATTATCTACGTTGATTGCCATATCGCTTGTTTTTTTTGAGGGTTACACGTTACTGTCGTCCGTTGTCGCCGCAGGGCCGGCCGCTGTCTCCCCTTGCCGGTCCGAGCGGGATGATAATCCATGCGATGAGGTAGACCCACAGGCTGAGACCCGCGAAGAAGAAGAGCAGCACCGCCGCCAGGCGGACGATGTTGGAGTCGCATCGCATGTATTCGGCCAGGCCGCCGCACAGACCGGCGATGACCTTGTCGTCGGCCGAGCGGTAGAGTTTGCGTACCGGGCCGTTCGGATTGTTTCGGTTTATTTCCATATCGCTACCTCCTTTTTTCGGTTTGGGGTCTGAAGAAGTCGCTTTCGGCCGGTTTTTCGGGAATCACCAGCCAGAGGATGATGTAAATCCAGATGCTGAGTCCGCCGAAGACGATGAGGATGAGGGTCACCAGCCGCAGGATGCCGGCGTCGCAGCCGAGGTATTCGGCCAGTCCGCCGCAGATGCCGGCGATGGAGCGGTCGCTGCGCGAACGGTAGAAACGGCGGTGGGAGGAGGTGCGGCCGCGGAACTCCTCTTCCGGAGCGTCCATCGCCTCTCGGGGTTCGCCGAACACTTCGGGACGGCCGATGATGGCCATGGCCCGTTTGACGGTCTCGACGTCCACCACCTGCATGGAGGAGGTGATTTTCTCGGAAAAAATCTCCGCGATGCGTCGCTCCACGTCGTTCATGGTCTCCGCACGGTCGTACTCCAGGCGGCGGGAGATGTCGCTCAGATACCTTTTGAGCATGTCGTAGGCGTCGAGGTCGATGGTGAAAGCCGACGAACCGACATTTACGTTCAGAGTCTCTTTCATAGCTTCGTAGTATTAACGGTTATTATTCGATTTTGAACAGTTGTTGAATTTGCTTCTTATTTTATACTGCAAATATATGAACAAAATTTGATACTTTGCAATACAAAGTATATATTTTTTTCATTTAGCCGTGGCTTTTTTTCGTCCGCCGGAGGTCGGTCCGACTGTTCGATGGCTGTTATTCGTTGTATGAAAGCGAGTTGCGGCGTGCGTGGCCGGATGCCGGCGAAATGAAAAAATCCCGCACGGATTTTCGTCGTGCGGGATTTTTTCGGTGCCTCCTTTCGGTGCGGACGGCCGGATTGCGTCCGCCGCCGTGTCGGGAGGCGTTGCGTGAACACCTTAGTTCGAGAAGCGGAGTCCGTCGGTGCCGGTGTCGATTTCGATGGGCTTGCTGCGGTCCACCTCTCCGGCCAGAATCCGTTTCGAGAGGTCGTTGATGACGTAGCGCTGGATGGTCCGCTTGACGGGTCTTGCGCCGAACATCGGGTCGTAGCCCTGCCATGCGAGCCATTCGCGGGCGGCGGGAGTGGTCTTGAGTTCGATGCCGTTTTCGCGGAGCATGCGGGCCACGGACGCCAGTTGGATGTCCACGATGCGCAGAATGTCCTGCTTGGTGAGCGGAGTGAACATCACGATTTCGTCGATTCGGTTCAGGAACTCGGGCTTGAGCTGGCTCTTGAGCATCTCCAGCACCTCGTCGCGCGTCTTCTCGACCACCTGGTCGGGAATCTTCTCGCCCTGATAGGCTTTGGAGAAGTTCTCCATAATAAGGTGCGAGCCCATGTTGCTGGTCATGATGATGATGGTGTTGCGGAAGTCCACGGTGCGCCCCTTGTTGTCGGTCAGCCGGCCGTCGTCGAGCACCTGCAGCAGGATGTTGAAGACATCGGGATGGGCCTTTTCGATTTCGTCGAGCAGCACCACCGAGTAGGGCTTGCGCCGCACGGCTTCGGTGAGCTGTCCGCCCTCGTCGTAGCCCACGTATCCCGGAGGCGCTCCGATGAGCCGCGACACCGAGTGCCGCTCCTGGTATTCGCTCATGTCAATGCGCGTCAGCATGTTCTCGTCGTTGAAGAGGAACTCGGCCAGTGCCTTGGCCAGCTCGGTCTTGCCCACGCCGGTGGTGCCCAGGAAGATGAACGAACCTATCGGGCGCCGGCCGTCGCTCAGACCGGCCCGGCTGCGGCGCACGGCGTCGCTGATGGCCTGTATGGCCTCCTGCTGGCCGACCACCCGGCGGTGGAGCTCCTCCTCCATGTGGAGCAGCTTCTCGCGTTCGCTCTCCAGCATGCGGTTTACGGGGATGCCCGTCCAGCGCGATACCACCTCGGCGATGTCCTCGCTGTCCACCTCCTCCTTTATCATCGAGCCGTTGGCGTTGGAGAGCTTCAGTTCCTGCTGGAGGGTGGTAATCTGGGTCTCGGCCTCGCGGATTTTGCCGTAGCGGATTTCGGCCACCTGTCCGTAGTCGCCGTTGCGTTCGGCCTCGGCGGCCTTGATTTTCAGCTCCTCGATGAGCTCCTTGTTCTTCTGGATTTTGGCCAGAATGTCGCGTTCGCTCTGCCATTTGGCCCGCAGGGCCGAGCGGCGGGAGTTGAGGTCGTCTATCTCGTGGGTGAGTTCGTCCACGCGCTGGGTGTCGTTTTCGCGGCGGATGGCTTCGCGTTCGATTTCCAGCTGGCGGACCCGCCGGTCGAGGGTGTCTATCTCCTCGGGCACCGAGTTCATCTCCAGACGGAGCCTTGCCGCAGCCTCGTCGATGAGGTCGATGGCCTTGTCGGGCAGGAAACGCGAGGTGATGTAGCGGTGCGAAAGCTCCACGGCGGCGATGATGGCTTCGTCTTTGATACGCACCTTGTGGTGGTTCTCGTAACGCTCCTTGAGTCCGCGCAGGATGGAGACGGCATCCTCGGTGGAGGGTTCGTCCACCATCACCTTC
>JAGBHC010000002.1 GCA_017935625.1 Rikenellaceae bacterium
AGTTGGTGGTGCAGGATGCGTTCGATACGATGGGCTGACCGGCATAGGTGTCGTTGTTCACACCCATTACGAACATGGGGGTGTCGTCCTTCGAAGGAGCCGACATAACCACACGCTTGGCACCGGCTGCGATGTGAGCCTGAGCCTTCTCCTTGGTCAGGAACAGACCGGTGGACTCGACTACGTACTCGGCACCCACTTCGTTCCACTTCAGGTTGGCGGGGTCCTTCTCGGCGGTTACGCGGATGGCGTGGCCGTTTACGACCAGATTGCCGTCCTTCACCTCGATAGTGCCCTGGAACTGACCGTGCATGGTGTCGTACTTCAGCATGTAAGCCATGTACTCAACCGGAACGAGGTCGTTGATACCTACCACCTCAATAGCGTCTGCCTTGGTGCAGGCAGCGCGGAATACCAAACGTCCGATACGACCGAAACCGTTGATACCAATTTTAATCTTTGACATAATTGCTGTTATTTAGTTGTTTATGAAACTTCCGAAAGCGTTATATTTTTCACAGTGCAAAAATATACATCTTTCAAATTCTATGCAAATCTTTTTATTAAAATATTTTAATATGACGGGCGTTTTTACGCTTCCCGTCCCTCTTTTTCCGTCTTTCGGTTCCGCCCGGTCGTCCGGAAAGTCACTCTCCCCCCCCTCCCGCAACGGGAGGACGACGCCCCGCAGCCCCTCCGGCCGCACTCCGCCGCACCTTCCGCGGCCGCGCGCACCCCGTCTCCATCGACCGCGTGCCCTGCAATGCCCCCGGACCCCTGCAACACCTCCGGACCCTACAACAGCCCCTTGGCCCGCTTGGCCATGGCCGACGCGAAGACGAAGTCGTTGAGTTCGCGGTTGTCGGCATGCAGGATGTCGTGCTTGGTCCCCTCCCACCATTTGCTGCCCTCGTAGATGAAGACGATTTTCTCGCCTATCTCCATCACCGAATTCATGTCGTGGGTGTTGATGATGGTGGTGATGCCGTACTCCTCGGTTATCTCCCGGATGAGGTTGTCGATGACCACCGAGGTGACCGGGTCGAGTCCCGAATTGGGCTCGTCGCAGAACAGGTAGCGGGGATTCATGACGATGGCCCGGGCGATGGCCACACGCTTCACCATGCCGCCGCTCAACTCCGCGGGATAGAGCTTGTGGGCATCGGGCAGATTCACCCGCCGCAGGCAGAAATCGACCCGCTCGGCCTTCTCCCGTTCGCTCTGGTCGGTGAACAGGTCGAGCGGCAGACGCACGTTCTCCTCCACGGTCGAGGAGTCGAGCAGCGCCCCGCCCTGAAATATCATCCCTATCTGGCGCCGTATCTCTTTCCGTTCGGTGAACCCGAGCGAGGTGTAGCAGATGTCGTCGTAGAAGATGTCTCCCGAATCGACCTCGTGCAAACCCACCAGGCTCTTGAGCAGCACGGTTTTGCCCGAGCCGCTGCGGCCGATGATGAGATTGGTCTTGCCGGTCTCGAACTCCACGCTCACATCCTTGAGGACGGTGCGGCCGTCGAACGATTTCACCAGATGGTCTGCCTTAATCATAATAGAGTGGTTGGGTTATATCAACAGCAGCTGAGTCAGAATCAGGTTGCATATAAGTATCACGATGGAACTCACCACCACGGCCCGCGTGCTGGCGCGGCCCACCTCCAGCGAATTGCCCTTGGCATAGTAGCCGTAATAGGCCGAAACGGAGGTGATGACGAAAGCGAACACCGCCATCTTGATGAGCGAATAGGTGATGGAATAGGGTTTGAAGTCGCTCAGAATACCCTGGATGTAGTCGTCGGGAATCATGATGCCCGTCAGCATGGCCACCAGATAGCCGCCCGCCGTGCCGATGATGATGCTCAGAATGGTGAGAAACGGGAAGAAGAGGACCGTAGCCACGATTTTCGGCAGGATGAGATAGCCGGCCGAATTGACGCCCATAATCTCCAGTGCGTCTATCTGTTCGGTAATGCGCATGGTGCCTATCTCGGAGGCGATGTTCGACCCCACCTTGCCGGCCAGAATCAGCGCCACCACCGTGGAGCTGAACTCCAGAATCATGGTCTCGCGGGTGGCGTAGCCGATGAGGTACTGCGGAATGAACGGCGATTCGAGGTTGATGGACATCTGCAGGGTCACCACCGCCCCCATGAACACGGAGATGATGGTGGCGATGCCTACCGAATTGAGTCCCAGCGCCTCCATCTCGAACACGATTCTGCGACGGTAGATGACCGCCTTTTCGGGTTTCGAAAAGACTTTTCCCATCAGCATCGTATATTGTCCGACCTGCGCCAGAAAACCGTTTATCAACTTCATAGCCCCGTTCTACTCTTCTTTGCGTTCGCTCTCCTTCACATCCTCGAAATCGACATAATCGCCCACCTGTCCGTTCACCTTCTTGCGCGGCGAGGCCTGTGTCTTGTAGACCCTCACGTCGCCCTCGCGGCGGGAGGCGTCGTCGCGGCCGCCGTAGCCGGGACCGCCCGCCGTCCGATTGCCGTCGAACATCCGGTCGTATATCTCACGCTGTTTTCTGGCCAGCCACCAGCGGCCCGCCAGTACGAGGATTACCGCCAATACGATTGCACCCATAATCACATAAAAAAGTACGGACACCACTCCCGCCAGCAGCGACGGCGCGAAAATGAGCAACGCCACCACCACGACGACGAACGCATGCCGTCTCACGAAATCAATGATATTGTCGAAAATATCCATGAACACTCACTCTTTCTCAATCCCGTCCGTCAATCCGCCTGCCCTCGGCCGTCCTGCCGGTCGGGCCGGCAGCGCCGCACGGAAAAAGGGGGGCTTCCCGCCGCACAAGGGGGCTTCCCGCCGCGGTCCGGAACCGGGAGCTGTTTTCCCGATTGCAAATATAGCGTATTTTTCCGGCTTTTCGGCACGGGCCGGCCAAAAACGACAAAAAGACGACAGTCCGGCCGGAAATCGCCTCTCCGGTCCGCCTGTCGTCTTTCGGTCCCGTCTGTCCCGGTCTCTCTCCGGCAGAGCCGCCCGTTTCCGGGCTACACCTCTTCGAACACCTCCTTGCCTTCGCCGCACAGCGGGCACACCCAGTCGTCGGGCAGCTCCTCGAACGGCGTTCCGGGGGCGATGCCGTGGTCGGGGTCTCCCGCCTCCGGGTCGTAGATGTAGCCGCAAACTTCGCATCTGTACTTTTTCATAACGTCACTTGGTTTTGGTTGAACAACTCTTTTCCGATGCAACTTTAATACCATCGTCGGCCGGCGGAACACCTTCCCTCCCGTAAAAATGCGGGTGCGCGGCTTAGTACTCCACTACCACGCCCGTATAGGTCTGCGGCGAGAGCGCACGCAGCTCCTTCTTCACCGATTCGCTCACATCGAGCCCCTCGATGAACTCGGCGATGACCTCGCGGGTGATGGTCTTGTTGGTGCGGGTCAGCGCCTTGAGCGCCTCGTAGGGCGAGGGGTACTGCTCCCGGCGCAGAATGGTCTGGATGCCCTCGGCCACCACGGCCCAGTTGCCCTCCAGGTCGCGGTCGATGGCCGCCGTGTTGATGATGAGCTTGCCCAGGCCCTTGAGTATCGACTTGAAGGCGATGACCGAATGGGCCATCGGCACGCCGATGTTGCGCAGCACGGTCGAGTCGGTCAAATCGCGCTGCAGACGCGAAACGGGCAGCTTGGCCGACAGGTGCTCGTAGATGGCATTGGCGATGCCCAGGTTCCCCTCCGCGTTCTCGAAGTCGATGGGATTGACCTTGTGGGGCATGGCCGAAGAGCCCACTTCGCCCGCCTTAATCTTCTGCTTGAAATACTCCATCGAGACATAGGTCCAGATGTCGCGGCAGAAGTCGATGAGGATGGTGTTGATGCGCTTGAAGTTGTCGAATATGGCCGCGATGTTGTCGTAGTGCTCAATCTGCGTGGTGAGCTGGCTGCGGTCCAGGTGCAGCACGTCGTTCACGAAGCGGTTGGCGAAAGCCACCCAGTCGATGTCGGGATAGGCGGCATGATGGGCGTTGAAGTTGCCCGTGGCACCGCCGAACTTGGCCGGTGCGGGAATCGAATGCAGCATGGCCAGCTGCTTGTCCAGACGCTCCACGTAGACCATCAGCTCCTTGCCCAGACGGGTGGGCGAAGCGGGCTGGCCGTGCGTGCGGGCCAGCAGGGGCACGTTCTCCCACTCCTTGGCCATGGCGCGTATCTGCCCCACCAGCCGGTCGATGAGCGGATAGTAGACGTCGTTGGCCGCTTCGCGGATGGAGTACGGCGTGGCCGTGTTGTTGATATCCTGGGAGGTGAGACCGAAATGCACGAACTCCTTGTGTGCGGCCAGTCCCAGCGCATCCATCTTCTCCTTAATCATATATTCCACCGCTTTGACGTCGTGGTTGGTGGTCTTCTCAATCTCCTTCACCCGCAGGGCATCCTCCACGGTGAAATCGCGATAGACCCCTCTGAGTTTCTCGAACTGCTCCGCAGTCACATCCGAAAGCTGCGGCAGGGGCAGCTCGCACAGGGCGATGAAATACTCCACCTCCACCAGGGTGCGGTAGCGGATGAGCGCATACTCCGAGAAATACTCCTCCAAAGGCGACGCCGCATCGCGATAGCGGCCGTCTACCGGTGAAATAGCTGTAATCTTTGACAATTCCATAGGTCGGTTATTCGTTATCTGTTTTCAATCTTTCTGGTTCGTTCCGTTTACCCCCGGCACAGACGCGTTCCGCCGTAGCCCGGCACGGCAATCCGTTCGGCGCTGCAAATCACCACGCTCTCCACACCGCAGCCGATGGCCCGGAAGGCGTTGTCGAGCTTGGGAAGCATGCCGTCCGCCACCGCTCCGCACGCCTTCAGCTCACGGTACGACGCGGGGGTTATCTCCCGTATGAGGGTCGAGTCGTCGTTCACGTCGGTCAGCACGCCCGGCTTCTCGAAGCAGTAGACCAGCTCCACGCGATGCCCCGCCCCGGCCAGTGCGGTCGCGAGGGTCGAAGCCACCGTGTCGGCATTGGTGTTGAGCATGCCGCCCTCCCCGTCGTAGGTTATGGGGGCCGCCACCAGCGTATAGCCCTTCTCCATCAGGGCTGCCGCCAAATCGCAATTGACCGCCACGGGGTCGCCCACGTAGCCGGAATCGACCGGAGCCGCCGCCCGGCGGCGGGAAGTGATGAAACCGCCGTCGGCTCCGCTCAGCCCCACGGCCCGCAGACCGTAGCCCATCAGTTTGCCCACAATGGTTTTGTTGATAAGTCCGGCATAGACCATCGTCACCACCCGCAGCGTATCGGCATCGGTCACGCGCCGGCCGGCTATCATAGTGGTCTCTATGCCAAGCGCTTTCGATACGGTCGTCGCCACTTTTCCCCCGCCGTGCACCAGAATCTTGTCGCCCTCCATCCGGGCGAAATCACACAGGAAACGCTCCAGTTTCTCGGGGTTATCGACGATGTTGCCGCCTATCTTTACGACTTTCAACATACTGCAATATCTTGTTTTTCGGTCTGTTCTCTCTTTTTCGCACCGCCCCCGAAGCCGGTTATCGACAATAAGATGTCAATAACTTCGAGAACGATGTCAGGAACCGGTCGGCATGTTCGCGCGTGATGTTCAGCGCAGGCAGCAGCCGGATGACGTTCTTTCCCGCAGCGCCCACGAAAATATGCTCCTCGGTGAGCAGGCGCCTCTTGAACTCGGCCATTTCGAACGGCAGTTCGATGCCAATCATCAAACCGCGGCCACGCACCTCGCTCAGTCCCGACAGCTTTTTCAGTTCGCCCGTCAGGTAATCGCCCATCGCACCGGCATGAGCCACGAGCCCCTCGCGCTCCATCACGTCGGCCACCGCCTCCATCGCAGCGCAGGCCAGATAGCTGCCGCCGAACGTGGTTCCGAGCATGCCGTAGCGGGCCTCGAACCGGCTGCCGACGGAGATGGCACCCACGGGGAATCCGTTGCCGATGCCCTTGGCCATCGTATAGATGTCGGCCTGCACGCCGGCCCAGTCCGTGGCGTAGTACCTGCCGCTGCGACCGCAGCCGCACTGCACCTCGTCGGCAATCATCACCGCCCCGTAGCGGTCGCACAGCGTGCGGATGAGCCGCAGGAACCCGGCGTCGGCCACCTTGATGCCGCCCACGCCCTGAATGGCCTCGATTATCACGCAGGCAATCTCGCCGCCCTGTTCGGCGAAGAGCCTTTCGAGCGCGGCTCCGTCGTTGAACTCCGAGAAGACGACGTTGTCGGTCTCGTTCACCGGAGCCACGATGCTGCGGTTGGCCGTGGCGGCCACCGCCAGCGAAGTCCGGCCGTGGAACGACGCCGAAAAAGCCACCACCTTGCGGCGGCCCGTCGCGAAGGAGGCCAGCTTGATGGCGTTCTCATTGGCCTCGGCGCCCGAATTGACCAGAAAGAGCCGGTTGCTCTCCTTGCCCGACAGCCGGCCCAGCTTTTCGGCCAGCCGCTGCTGCCGCTCGATGACCACCGAGTTGGAGTAGAACCCGATGCGGCCCAACTGCTCGGTGAGCGCCTTCACATATTCGGGATGGGTGTGTCCGATGGAAATCACGGCATGACCGCCGTACATATCCAGATACTTGTTTCCTTCGCTGTCCCACACCCACGAACCCTCGGCCCGCACGACGGAGACGTTCTGCAAAGGATATACGTCAAACATTTTCATCATCTTCGTTTCGTTTGGTTATGCCCTCCTCCCCGGCGGGGATTCCGGCCCGTTAGCACTTCCGTCACGGCCTCTCTTCCGGCCGCAGACGGCATCTTCGCCCGACGCCGTGCACGCCGCTCCGGCACCCGCCCCGCGGCACCGTCCCCCGGGGAATGGGAGCGCAGCGGGATGTCCGCGCCGCCCTCCGGCTGCTAAAACGCCGAAGCCTTGAGCCGCAGACCGGCCTTTTCGTCGAGCCCCATCATCAGATTGAGGTTCTGCACGGCATGTCCGCTCGCGCCTTTGAGCAAATTGTCAATCTGGCTGTTGATAAGCAGCTTGTCGCCGTGCTTCTCCACGTGCACCATGCACTTGTTGGTATTGACCACCTGCTTGAGGTGGATGCCGCCGCCGCTCACCACCGTGAAAGCCGCATCGCGGTAGTACTCCCGGTAGAGCTCCTCGGCCTGCGCCGCACTCAGGTCGCACTCGGTGTAAATCGAGGCGAAGATGCCGCGGGTGAAGTCGCCCCGGTAGGGGATGAAATTTATCGCTCCGCCCCACTCCGGCATCAATGCGTGCAGGCTCTCGCCTATCTCCAGCAGATGCTGGTGTTCGAAGCTCTTGTAGACCGAAAGGTTGTTGGCCCGCCAGCTGAAATGGGAGGTCTGGGACAACTTCTGTCCGGCTCCCGTACTGCCCGTGGCGGCGCTCACATGCAGGTCGCCCGTCAGCAGCCCCGCCGCAGCCAGCGGCAGCATGCCCAGCTGGAGGCAGGTGGCGAAGCAGCCCGGATTGGCGATGTTGCGGGCCCGGCGTATCGCCTCCCGGTTCATCTCCGGCAACCCGTAGACGAACTTGCGCTCCCCGAGCGTGGAACCCGCCGCGAGGCGGAAGTCCTGACTGAGGTCGATAATCCGCACATGCTCAGGCAGCGGATTGGCCTCCAGAAATTTGCGGGCGTCGCCATGTCCCACGCACAGCAGCACCGCATCGACATCGGTCCGCAGTTCGCCGCTGAAGCGCATCTGCGTATCGCCCAGCAAATCGGTGTGTACGTCGCTGAGCGGATTGCCTGCGTTGCTGTTGCTGTGGACGAAGACCAGCTCCGCCTGCGGATGATTGAGCAGGATACGGATGGCCTCGCCGCCCGTATAACCCGCACCGCCTATGATTCCGACTCTTACCATAACTCTCTTTTACGCCCGGCGCACCCCGCCCTGCAACGAGGAGGGGCGGGGTGTCCGGTTCCGTTGTCCGAAACTATTTGCCGCCGTGAATCTTGTGCCAGATGACGGTCTGCAGACCGAATATCTTGCCGAAACCCTTCACATCGTCGCTGCTCCAGTCGCTCATCACCTCGCCGTAGGCACCGAACTTGTTGCTCATCAGGTCGTAGCGGCTGTTTACGCCCACCACCACGAAGCGGTAGGGATAGAGGTCCACGAACACATCGCCGCAAACCGAAGCCTGAGAGCTTTCGAGCATGGCCTCCATGTCGCGCATCACGGGGTCGTAGTACTGTCCCTCGTGGAGGTAGTTGCCGTAGAAGGCCGAAATCTGGTCTTTCCAGAAGAGCTGCCACTTGGTGAGGGTGTGCTTCTCGAGCATGTGGTGCGCCTTGATTATCACCATCGGAGCGGCGGCCTCGAAACCTACGCGGCCCTTGATGCCGATGATGGTGTCGCCCACGTGCATGTCGCGGCCGATGGCGTAGGGAGCCGTCAGCTCGTGCAGCGCCTGGATGGCCTTGATGCGGTCGGGATATTTCTTGCCGTTGAGCCCCACCAGCTCGCCCTTCTCAAAAGTGAGGGTGATGCGGCTCTTTTCGGTCTGCTTCAGCTGCGAAGGATAGGCCTCCTCGGGCAGCGTCTCCGACGAGGTGAGCGTCTCCTTGCCGCCCACGCTGGTGCCCCAGATGCCCTGGTTAATCGAGTACTCGGCCTTCTTGAAATCGAAGTCGATGCCGTTCTCCCGCAGGTAGGCAATCTCCTCGTCGCGGGTGAGACGCTTCTCGCGAATCAGCGCGATGACCTCGATTTCGGGGGCGATGATGTTGAATATCATGTCGAAACGCACCTGGTCGTTGCCGGCTCCGGTGCTTCCGTGGCAGAGGTAGTCGGCTCCGATGCTCTTGGCATACTCGGCGATGGCCGTAGCCTGCGAGATGCGCTCCGAGCTGACCGAAATGGGATAAGTGGCATTCTTCAGCACGTTGCCGAATATCATGTACTTGATGGTGTGCTGATAGTAATCCTGCGCCACGTCCAACGCCACGTAGCTTTTGACACCCAGTGCCAGTGCGCGCCGCTCGATGTTCTTGAGTTCCTCGTCGGTGAAACCTCCCGTATTGGCCAGTGCGGCATGGACTTCGAGCCCCATCTCCTTGGCCAGATAAACGGCACTGTAAGAGGTGTCGAGACCTCCGCTGAATGCCAAAACCACTTTCTTCATTTTCTCTATGTTTTTAGTTTGATTACAGATTCGTCGTTAATGTTCCAGCACCTCGCTCATCATCTCGAAGAGCTGCGATGCCTTCATGGGAGCCTTCACCCGGTCTACCTCCGGGTCGAAAAGCATGGCCGTGCAGAGGCAGTTCTTGCGCTCCTTGCTCTCCAGAATCGGATAGTTGATGCAGCTCTCGCATCCGTGCCAGAAGCAGTCGTCGTCGGTGAGCTCCGAGAAAGTCACCGGACGGTATCCCAGTTCGGTGTTGATTTTCATCACCGCCAGACCGGTGGTCAGACCGAACAGCTTGGCGCCCTTGAACTTCTTGAGCGAAAGGAAAAAGGTGCGGGTCTTGATGGCCTTGGCCAGACCGCACTTGCGGAACTTGGGATTGATGATGAGGCCCGAATTGGCCACATACTTTCCATGTCCCCAACTCTCTATGTAACTGAAACCGGCCCACTCGCCGTCCTTGTGGAAAGCGACTACGGCCTTCTCCTCCTTCATTTTCGAAGCGACGTACTCCGGCGAGCGCTTTGCGATGCCCGTTCCTCTCGCCTTGGCCGACTCGGCCATTTCGTCGCAGATAATCCCGGCGAACTTCACATCTTCCGGCGTGGCGACCCGCACCACGAAATCATCAATCGTCATTTTTCTAAAACTTTATAATACCCTACATTCACGTATTCCGCCCCCAAGAGGCGAACGGAGGGCAAAGTTATTAATTTTTGAGAAGATTTACTCACAAAGATGCCAAAAATAGCATCTGGTACGGATTTTGACCGTCTCCTTCGAGCCAAATACAACAAACAGGAACATGACCGTAATATTTTTAACTCTTCTAAATCTGATTACCATGACAACCACCGACACGCTTCCCGCCGAGACCTTCACCCTCCCGGAGCTTCCTTACCAGCTCAACGCCCTCGAGCCGCAAATCAGCGAGGAGACCATGCGCTACCACTACGGCAAACACCACAAGACCTACATCGACAACCTCAACCGCCTCATCCGCGGCACCCGCTACCAGAACGCCCCGCTCGAAGAGATAGTCATCAACTCCGACGGCGCCCTGTTCAACAACGCCGCTCAGGCCTGGAACCACACCTTCTATTTCCTCACCCTCTCGCCCGACCCGCAGATGGTGCCCGACGGCGAACTGGCCGAGGCGATAAAACGCGATTTCGGCTCCTTCGAGAACTTCAAGAAACAGTTCACCGAGGCGGCCTCCACGCTTTTCGGCAGCGGCTGGACCTGGCTGGTGAAAGACCACGACGGCAAACTCAAAATCGTCTCCTACTCCAACGGAGGCAACCCCCTGCCCCACGGCCTCACCCCGCTGCTGGGCATCGACGTCTGGGAGCACGCCTACTACATCGACTACCGCAACGCCCGGGCCGACGCACTGGCCAACCACTGGGACGTCATCGACTGGAAAGTGGTCGGACAGCGTTACAAGGGACTCTGAGTCCCCCCCCTCTGCGGAACGGGCCGCACGCCCCGCGCAGCGCTCGTCCGCCCCGCGCCGGAGGGCCCGGCCGGCCGACATCTGCCACAGTCCGGGCCGACACGAGCGAGGGAGTATTCCGAAACGGAATACTCCCTCCTTTTTTATGGGCAAACGCCCTTTGTATCTATTATTTCAGCCGGCAGAGCAGCAGCACGTTGTCGTCGTCGCCCAACGAAGCAAGCCTCTCCGCTCCCCCGACCCGCCCGGCGGGCATCGGGGCAAGCAATTCGCGGGCCTGCGCCGCATAGAGCGCCAAAGCCAGGGTGTCGCCCCCGGCCGCGAACATCGCCGCCGAGTCGAACAGACTCTCCCCGCCCTCGCTTCCGCACCACACCGTGCCGCCGCTGCGCTTGTCGAAAAAGCCCCAGTAGCAGCCGCCGGCTCCCCCGGCCCGATTGACCACCGCACGCACCACGATGTGGCCGTCGGTCTCCACGTAGTCGTCCAGCACGGCCCAGTCGGACTCCAGCAGCGCCATCGCTCCGGCCATCCGCTCCATGGAGAAAATCTCCTCCCGGATGGCATTCTCGCCGAAATCGACATGACACGCCAGCTGCGCCCCCTGCGGCCAGAGCGCATAGACATCGGGACTCCAACACTCCCGCAACAGCAGCCGCTCCCCACAGCGGATGAACTGAGGACGACTCTCCGTCACCTGTATCAACTGCGCGGCGGAAGGGAGCATGGCAGCCCTCACCTCGCCCGCGGCATCCAGCAGCACCACGCGTTCGGGACCATAGTCGTTGGCGTAGTTGAGGTAGGCCCACACCTCCCCGCCCTCCTTATAGACGGAAGTGGCGCGGCGGGACAACTCTTCCTCGCCGACGAAGACCCCGTCCCGGCGGTAGGTATGGAGCCTGGCGGCGAAACCGTCCCACACCCACACCGTATCGCCCGACACGGTGACCGAATGTATCTGCTCCCACTCTCCCGGACCGCGGCCCGGACGGCCTATGGCATTGAGCAGGCGCCCCGTCCGGTCGAAACGGTAAATCCGGTCCGAAACGCTCGTCAGAAACCACTCTCCCGCAGCCTGCTGGCCCCAATGCACAACGGGCAGCACCTGGCCTTCGGGCAGGGTCAGGGGCACGACCTCCGCCCCTGCGAAAAGTTCGCCGGCCGGACACTCGTCCGCGGCAGCATCGAACACGATGCGGTATACGTCATCCGTCGAAGAGTCCGGCTGCGAAGCGCAACCGCACAAGACCGTCGCCAGCAGGACCGGCATCCAGCCGGAACAGCATTTTTTCATATTCTTCACGACAATAGCAGGTTTTACCGAATCAGAGGTTCTCGCTCACCCAGTCAATCATCTTGCTGCGGACATGACCGCTGCCGTCGGGCACCATCGAGTGGTTGGCATCGGTATAAATCATCATGTCGAACTGCTTGCCGGCGCGGGTCAGCGCACGGGTCATCTCGTAGGTGTTCTGCACGTGCACGTTGTCGTCGCCCGTTCCGTGCACGATGAGCAGTTTGCCGCGCAGCAGACCGGCGAAGTGGATGGGCGAGTTCTCGTCGTAGCCCTTCGGGTTGCTCTGGGGCAGCCCGTTGTAGACTTCGGTGTAGACCGAATCGTAGAAACGCCACGAGGTCACCGGAGCCACCGCCACGGCGGCCGCGAAGACGTCGGCTCCCTTGAGGATGCAGCCCAGGGCCATGAATCCGCCGTAGCTCCAGCCGTAGATGCCGATGCGCGAAGCATCGACGTAGGGCAGAGCGGCCAGGTAACGCGCCGCGGAAATCTGGTCCTCGACCTCCTTGCGGCCCAAATCGCCGTAGGTGCACTTCTTGAACGCCTCGCCCCGGAATCCGGTGCCGCGGCCGTCCACGCACACCACCAGGTAGCCCCGCTGCACCATCACGTCCTCCCAGCCCAGGCTCCACTTGTCGGCCACGCTCTGCGAACCGGGACCGCTGTACTGGGTCATCAGCACGGGGTACTTGCGCTCCGGGTCGAACCCTTCGGGTTTGACCATGTAGCCGTTGAGTTCGTCGCCCCGCTCGGTGGTGAAGGTGAAGAACTCCTTGAGCGGCAGCTTCATCTCCGCGATGCGGCTGCGCAGCGCGGCATTCTCCTCCAGCACGCGCACCGGCTTGCCGCTGCCCTCGTGCAGAGTCACCACGTTGGGAGTCGAGGCATTAGAGAAGTAACTGATGAAATAGCGCATCCCGCGGCTGGCCGACACCGAATAGGTCCCCTCGCCGGTGGTCAGACGCCGCTTGTCGCGGCCGTTGAGCTTCACGCTGTAAAGATTGCGCCGCAGCGGAGAACCCTCGGTCGAGAGGTAGTAGACCCGCCCGTCCGCGACCTCCACCAGCTCGGTCACCTCCCACGCTCCGGAGGTAATCGGGTTGAGCAGCCCCTTCGAGATGCTGTAAAGATAGAGGTGCATGTAGCCGGCGGCCGTCTCGTTGCGCACGACGAACCGGTCGCCGTCGGGCAGGAAGGTGACCGTATGGGAATCGACCCGCTCCACGTAGGTGGGCGAACTCTCGTCGTAGATGCGCCTTACCGAAAGGTCGTCCCCCGCCAGCAACACCTCGAAACGGTTCTGGAGACGGTTCTCGCGGAAGAAATAGAGCTGCGAAGAGGGAGTCCAGCCGATGCGGGGAATATACTGGTCGGTCTCCTCGCCCGTCTCCACCCGCGACACCCCGCCCGTGGTCAGGTCGCACACGTAGAGCTCCACCACGGAGTTGGCCTCGCCGGCCTTGGGGTATTTGTATTTGTAGGGTTCGTTGTAGAGCTGTCCGTCGAAGCGCATCATCGAGAACTCCCGCACCCGGCTCTCGTCGAAGCGCAGGAAAGCCACCCGGTCGCCCTCGGGCGAGAACTCGAAGGCCCGCGTGAAGGCGAACTCCTCCTCGTAGACCCAGTCGGTGGCGCCGTTGATGATTTCGTTCACCCGGCCGTCATCGGTCGCGAAGAGCCGGCTGCCCGTGGCCACGTCGTAGACGTAGAGATTGTTGTCGCTGACGAACGCCGCCTTCGAACCGTCCTTCGAAAGGGTGAGGTCGCGCTTGCGCTCCACCTCGGGCACCAGCTCGCGTTCCGAGCCGTCGGCCAGGTCGATGAGCAGATAGCGCGCCGTGAACGAACGCCGGTAGATGGGACGCACGTCGAAGGTTATCACCATCTTCGACTCGTCGTCGCTGAGCGTGTAGCCCCCGATGCGGCGGGGACCGGCATAGAGCGTATCGGTCACCTCGCCCGTGGCATAGGCATAGCGGAGCAATTTGCCGTCCCGCACGGCCGTGTAGTGTTCGCCGTCGGCCATCGACTTCACGCCCTGCACGCTGCGGGCAGCGAAAAGCCCCCGGGAGAGCTCCTCGTAACCGAACCGGTCGGCCCGGGCGCACAAGCACGCCGCGAGCGCACCGACCGACAATAGTATCTTTTTCATGACGATTTCCTTTTTCCTAATTCTCCGACTATTCGCACGCCTTGAGACTCATGTCCAGGCTCTTGATTTGATGGGTGAGCGCCCCCACCGAAATGAAGTCCACGCCGCACGCGGCATATTCCCGCAGATTGGCCGAGGTGATGCCGCCGCTCGACTCCACCTCCACCCGGCCGGCGATGAACTCCACCGCCTCGCGGGTGCGCTCCACCGAGAAGTTGTCCAGCATGATGCGGTCCACGCCTCCCACCGCCAGCGCCTCCCGCACGTCGGCCAGCGAACGGCACTCCACCTCGATGGGAATCCGCTTGCCCCGGGCCCGGAGGTATTCGTGCGCTCCGTTCACCGCCGCGGTGATGCCGCCGGCGAAGTCGATGTGGTTGTCCTTGAGCAGTATCATGTCGAAAAGCCCCATGCGGTGGTTGTCGCCGCCGCCCAGCCGGACGGCCATCTTCTCCAGCACGCGCATGCCAGGAGTGGTCTTGCGCGTATCGAGAATCCGGCAGCGGGTGCCCTTCACCAGCTTCACGTACTCGGCGGTCTGGGTGGCCACGCCGCTCATGCGCTGCATGATGTTGAGCAGGATGCGCTCGGCCTGCAGCAGCGACAGCAGACGCCCCTCGACGTAAAAGGCGATGTCGCCCTTGCGCACGCGGGCGCCGTCGTCGAGCAGTCTCTCCATCTTCATCTGCGGGTCGAGCCGCCGGAGCACCATTTCGGCAATCTCCACGCCGGCCAGCACGCCCTCGGCCTTGACCAACAGTTTCATGCGTCCGCGCTCCTGGGGCGGAATGCAGCACAGCGAGGTGTGGTCGCCGTCGCCTATGTCTTCCTTGACGGCCAGTTCGATGAGTTCGTCCACAAAGGGTTTATACTCGGGTTTCATATCTTCGGTTCTGTTTTAAAAGGTTTAGAAAATCTACCAAATAATGAAACAAAGGTACTACTTTTCGTTAAATTTTGCATAACCCGCATCGCAATTCCGAAAAATGTTATACCTTTGTCTTTCGTAAACCATTCGAATCAGCGAGGTCTGTCATGAAGTATTCGCCTTTTTACGCACCCAGTTCCTTCTACTGCTTTTACCGGAGCAGCAGGGATTTCATTGCGGCGGACGAATAGAGACGAGCTTTTTCGAGCAACGATATGAAATCCCGGTTCCCACGAAAGAGAAACCGGGATTTTTAATGACCGACAAGAATGAGAGTAGCGATACAAGGATACGAAGGATGTTTCCACCAGATTGCGGCCCACGACTATTTCGGACGCGATATCGAGACGGTGCCCTGCGCCACCTTCCGCGAGGTGGCCCGCAAGGTGGAGAACGCCGAGTGCGACTACGGGGTGATGGCCATCGAAAACTCCATCGCGGGTTCCATCATCGCCAATTACAGCATCCTGCAAAACAGCAACCTGCAGGTGATGGGCGAAACCTACCAGCCCATCATGCAGAACCTCGTGGCACTGCCCGGAACCACCCTCGACCAGGTGACCGAAGTGCAGAGCCACCCCATGGCCCTGCTGCAGTGCATCGAATACCTCGACCGGCACCCCTGGAAACTGGTCGAGACCGAAGACACCGCCCTCAGCGCCCGCCGCATCGCCGAACGGGGGCTGCGGCACACGGCCGGCATCGCCTCCCGCCTGGCGGCCGAACTCTTCGGACTGGAAATCATCGCCCCCGAAATCAACACCATCCGCAACAACTACACGCGCTTCATGATTCTCAAGCGCTACGACCACCACATGGACCCCGGGGCCAACAAGGCCTCGCTCTACTTCAAGACCGACCACCGGAGGGGGTCGCTGCTGCGGGCCATGAACCAGATGGAGGAGATAAACCTCTCGAAATTGCAGTCTTATCCCATTCCGAGCGAACCGTGGCACTATCTTTTTCACGTGGATATGGAATTTGATTGTTTAAATGACTATATTCGCACTTTGGATAAGCTCCAGCAGGTGACCGAAGAAATCCACGTCTACGGCGTCTATCGCAACGCCCTGACCGACAACCCGCAGAAGCCCGCTTTCCCAACCGCCGACAAAGAATAGATAACAATATAAAAAACAAAGCAAAGCATTATGAAACAGGTAGAAATCGCACCGGCACAGAGACTGGACTGCATCAAGGAGTACTACTTTTCGAAGAAGAACCGCGAAATCGCACAACTGCGCGAAGCGGGCCGCGACATCGTGGCGCTGGGTATCGGCAGCCCCGACCTGCCCCCCCACATCTCGGTCATCGAACGCCTGTGCAAAGAGGCGCACCGTCCCGACGTACACGTCTATCAGCCCTACAACGGCACCCTCATCCTGCGCAAGGCCTACGCCGACTGGTACGCCAAATACTACGACGTCACCCTCGACCCCAACAGCGAGGTGCTGCCCCTCATCGGCAGCAAGGAGGGCATCATGCACATCTGCATGACCTACCTCAACCCCGGCGACAAGGCCCTCATCCCCAACCCCGGCTACCCCACCTACCGTTCGGCCGTTACCCTTTCGGGCGGTGTGTGCCAGGAGTACAAGCTCACCGCCAAAAACGGATACTATCCCGATTTCGAACAGATGGAGGCCGACGGACTCGAGGGCGTGAAGCTGATGCTGGTGAACTACCCCAACATGCCGACCGGAACCCGTCCCACCGTGGAGCTCTTCGAGAAACTGGTGGCCTTCGCCGCCAAGCACAACATCCTGCTCGTGCACGACAACCCTTACAGCTTCGTCCGCAACGACCTGCGGCTGAGCATTCTCTCCATTCCCGGCGCCAAAGACGTGGCCCTGGAGATGAACTCGCTGAGCAAGGGCCACAGCATGGCCGGCTGGCGCGTGGGTGCCGTCATGGGCAAGAAAGAGTGGATTAGCGACATCCTCCGCTTCAAGAGCAACATGGACTCCGGCATGTTCTACCCCATACAGGCCGCAGCCGTCGAGGCCCTGAGCCTGGGCGAAGAGTGGTTCTCGGAGCTCAACAAGACCTACTACTCGCGCGAGGCCAAAGGCTACGAGCTGCTCGACGCGCTGGGATGCACCTACCGCAAGAACCAGTCGGGCCTGTTCATCTGGGCCGAGATGCCGAAGGACTATCCCGGCGACTGCTTCGCCTTCTCGGACGAGGTGCTGGCCGAATGCGACGTCTTCGTGACCCCCGGCGGCATCTTCGGCAGCGAGGGCACCCGCTGCATCCGCATCTCGCTCTGCGTCACCGCCGAACTGCTCCAGAAGGCCATCGACAAAATAAAGGCCCGCTTCGGCAAGTAGCATGACCGCAGCGATAATAGGACTGGGACTCATCGGAGGCTCGTTCGCCCTGAGCCTCAAGGAACACGGACTCTGCCAAAAGGTGGTCGGCGCGGACCTTTCGGCCGACCACTGCCGCAAGGCGCTGGAACTGGGACTGGTGGACAGCACGGCCCCCTTCGAGGAGGCCATCGCCGGAGCCGACCTCATCGCCCTGGCCACGCCGGTGGACACGATTCCCATTCTGGCCATCAAGATACTCAACCGGGTCGATGACCGCCAGGTGGTGATGGACATGGGCTCCATCAAACAGGAGCTGTGCGAGGTGACAGCCATGCACCCCCGCCGGGGGCGTCTGGTGGCCACCCACCCCATGTGGGGCACCGAACACAGCGGCCCCGAGGCCGCCTGCCGCGGCGCCTTCCGGGGACGCACCGTGGTCATCTGCGAAAAGGAACGCAGCGACCGCGACGCCCTGCACACCGTCGAACGGATATACACCGCCCTGGGCATGCCCCTCACCTACATGAGCGCCGAGGACCAGGACCTGCATTCGGCCTACATCTCCCACATCTCGCATATCACCTCGTTCGCCCTGGCACTCACCGTGCTGGAGAAGGAGCGCGAAGAGGAGCACATATTCGACCTGGCGGGAGGCGGTTTCGAGAGCACGGTGCGTCTGGCCAAAAGCTCGCCCCAGACCTGGGCGCCGATATTCCTCGGCAACAAATACAACGTGCTGGACGTCCTGCGCGAGCACATCCACCAGTTGCAGATACTGCGCCGGATGCTCGAGAAGGACGACCGCGAGGGCCTCGTCGAGGCCATGAAGCGGGCCAACACCATAAAACGAATCCTGAAGTGACCCCCGCCCGCCGCGGACCCGCCGGCAAGGCGGAGAACCGGCCGCAGCCGCGGGTCGGAATCCGTCCCGCGAGGCGACGCAGGGGCAATCACTCACACACAAGAAAAGAGCAATGAGCGAATTCAAACTGGAAAGCAAAAGACCGCTGATAATATCGGGACCGTGCAGCGCCGAGACCCGGGAACAGACCCTGGACACCTGCACCCGGCTGGCCGCCACGGGCGTGGTGGACGTACTGAGGGCCGGCGTGTGGAAGCCGCGCACCCGCCCCGGCTCGTTCGAGGGCGTGGGCCTCAAGGGCCTGGCCTGGATGGCCGAGGCCAAGCGCATCACCGGACTGCCCATCGCCGTGGAGGTCGCTTCGGCCAAACACGTGGAGAGCGCACTCGAATTCGGCGTAGACCTGCTGTGGATAGGCGCCCGCACCACGGTAAGCCCCTTCAGCGTGCAGGACATCGCCGACGCGGTGCGGGGCTCCGATGCCAACATACTGATTAAAAACCCGATGAATCCCGACGTGGAGCTCTGGTCGGGCGCCGTGGACCGCTTTCTGAAAGTGGGCGTCGCCCCCTCCCGCCTGGGACTCATCCACCGGGGATTCTCCTACTTCGGACACAACGAACTGCGCAATCCGCCCATGTGGCACATCGTGCTGGGCATGCGCAGCCGCTATCCCGAGATGACCATGATTTGCGACCCGTCGCACATCTGCGGCAACCGCGACCTGCTGCAGAACATCGCCCAGACGGCCGCCGACCTGCGCTACGACGGTCTTATCATCGAAAGCCACATCTGCCCCGACAAGGCGTGGAGCGACGCGGCGCAGCAGGTGACCCCCGACAACCTGGAGCGTCTGGTGCGCAACATCAACTGGCGCCACGACAGCACCGACGACCCCGACTTCGTGAAGGCGCTCAACAACTACCGCAACGAAATCGACCAACTCGACTCCGAGCTGTTCGACCTGCTGAGCCGGCGCATGAAGATAGCCGACCGCATCGGCGCGGTCAAGCGCGACAACAACGTGGCCATCCTCCAGGGCAGCCGCTGGTCGAGCATCGTGGACCGCGTGCTGGGACAGGCCGCCCAGCTGAACCTGGACGAGGAGTTCCTCAAGACCATACTCGAAACCATCCATATCGAAAGCATCAACCGCCAGAACAAGGTGATGAACGAATAACCCAGCCGTACTATGCACAGATGACCCTGCTCACCATAAACGGATACCTCGACACGCTCAACAACCCCGACGGGCTGTTCCGTTCGCTGACGGGGTTCACCGTGCGCAGGGACCTCTACGGCGCCTGCGAAATCCGTTCGGGCAACAACTCGGTGGTCTTCCGCCTCGATTTCGGCTCCCGCCCGTTCATGCTCAAGTGCTACACGCGCCACAAGCGGCCCTCGCCCGCCCTCTACGACTACGTGGCCCGCTCCCGCTCGCCGCTGCTCACTGCGGCCCGGATACTGCCGCAGGAGATTTGGGTCTTCGACTACAACGGCGGCGGCTCGTGGCACGACGTGGTCTTCGCCCCCTGGGTGGAGGGGCGCCACCTCTCGACCCACCTGCACGAAGCGCTCCGCCGCAACGACCGCGAAGCGCTGGCCCGTCTGGCCCGCAGCTTCGACCGCATGGCCCGCCATCTGCTGGGCGAAGAGTTCGCGCACGGCGACCTGAAACCCGACAACCTCATCGTCACCCCCGCAGGCGAGATGAAACCCGTCGATTACGACGCCCTGTTCATCCCCTCGCTGGCCGGCACCTACGCCGCCGAAACCGGCACCCCGGGCTACAACCATCCGGCCCGCGACGCCCGCTTCTTCGACAAACACATCGACGACTACGCCGTCGCCCTGCTCTCGGTCACCCTCCACGCCCTGTCGCTCGACCCCGGCATGTACGACCGTTACAGCACGGGCGGCACGCTCTTCTCCCCGCCGCAAATCGTCACGGGAGACAGCCCGGCGCTCGAACATGCCCGCAGCCTCTTCGCCGGCCGGGGCATGCACGCCCAGCTGCGGCTGTGCCGGCTGCTGGAGAGCCAAAGCCCCGCACTGCCGGACCTCGGCGCCGTGCTCGAGCAACTCGTTCCCGAACGCAAGCCCTCCTACTCCGACGGCGACCTCCTGCTCACGGAGCGCAACGGCCTGTGGGGATATGCCGACCGGCAGGGACGCACGGTCATCGAACCCGTCTTCAGCCGCGCCGGCGAATTCAGCGAAGGGCTGGCGGCGGTGGTTCTCCACGGATGCCGCCACTACATCGACACCACGGGGCAGGTGGCCATAAACGGCAGCCGCTACTCCTCGCTGAAGAGCTTCAGCGAAGGGATGGCCGCCGTCTGCCGCGACGGAGCGTGGGGCTACATCGACCGCAACGGCCGCGAGGTCATCGCCCCGGCATTCGTCACCGCCCTCTCGTTCCACGAGGGAATGGCGGCCGTCGAGACCGGCCAGGGCTGGGGATACATCGGCCAGTCGGGCCTGCTGCGAATCGACGCCCGCTTCGACCGGGCCCGGAGTTTCAGAGACGGCACGGCCACGGTCGAAAAAGAGGGCCGAATCATGAAAATCGATATTTTCGGCGAACCCGTGTGACAAATACCGAAAATTTTCGTATCTTTAGACTTTGTAAACACCACTGAACAGATTATGTACACATCTCAGATTACCCGTCAAACCCCCACCGCCTTCATCATCCTGATAGACCAGTCGGGGTCCATGGCCGAACGGGTCACCTTCGACGACCGCGTCCTCACCAAAGCCGAGGCCGTAGCCATGGCGGCCGACATGCTTATCGACGAGCTGATAAACAGAAGCCGCAGAGACGACGGAGTGAGGGATTACTACGATATCGCCGTCATCGGCTACTCGGGCGACGGCGTGGAGTCGCTGCTCTGCGAGGAGGAGCATTTCATCCGCCCCTCGCGCCTGGCCGGAATGCCCTGCCGGAGCGAAAGCATCATCCGCGAGAGACGGCTGCCCGACGGACAGATTCAGCTCTCGACCATCGAACACAACCACTGGATTGAACCCAAGGCCGCAGGCGGAACCCCCATGTACGAGGCGCTGACCACGGCCTACAACCTGGTCGCCGAGTGGTGCGCCCGCCCCTGCAACCGCAACAGCTATCCGCCCACGGTGCTCAACCTCACCGACGGCGAGGCCTCGGACGCCAACGCCGAGCAGCTGCTCTCGCTGGCCCGGGCGCTCAAGTCGCAATCCACCGACGACGGACCGACGCTGCTCATCAACATGCACAACTGCCGCATGGAAGACGGCAGGCAGGGAATCATCTTTCCAAGCTCCATCGACGAGCTGCCCCCGCAGCGCTATTCGCGGCTGCTGTTCGAAATGTCGAGCACCATGCCCCTGCTCTACCATCCCGACATACGGGCCATCCGCGGCTCCGACGGCGAGAACTTCAAGGGCATGGGATACAACTGCTCGATAAACAACATCATCACCATGCTCAACATCGGCACCATCAGCATTTCCACACAATAGTTCCCCTCTCCCTCCTATGAACCACACCATAAACAGTTACATCGAGACCGTCACCAATCCGGTCGGCCGCTTCCGCACGCTGGAGCGGGCCTTCGCCCTCACGGGCCCCGACGGCAGGCTGCTCTTCTGCAACGGCAGCTACACCGCCAACTTCGAAATCGAATGGAATGCCGCGGCCTACACCCTCAAATGCCCCATCGGCCCCGGCGACCGCACGGCCGCCTATCGCCGTCTGTGCACGCAGCTGGCAACGCTCCACACCCCCTTTCTGGCCCCGATAAGCTACCTGGAGCGCGAAATGACCCTCTTCGACTCCTCGGGCATGCCCTGCCAGGTGGATGTCATTCTCCAGCACCGCCCCCAGGGAGAGCCTTTCGACCGCTTCGTCGCCGAGTGCAACCGCCGCGGCGCCCGCAAGTCCCTGTCGGCCTGCATCGCCTCGCTGCGCGATATCATCGAATGGGAAATCGCGAGCGGATTCTCGCACCGCAACCTCAAGGCGGGCAACCTCATCGTGACCCCCGCGGGCAACTGCACCATGATAAATCCCGACTTCGCACGCCTCGAACACGACACCCGCGACAACCTGCCGCTGCTCACCTTCGCCGTCACGGCACTCGCCGCGGCCTGCATACCGGAACGCTACTCGGCTTTCTGGCGCGAAATCCTGCGCAAACGCTACAATGCCGTTCCCGAACTCGAACAGCTGCGCACAGCGGCCCTGCGGCTCAACATCGACCCCGTCGCAGAGGCGGTGGAGCTGCTCGCCGCCTGCCGCCACACCCCCGCTCCGAGCACCCGAACCGCCGACTGCATCGCACGCCTCGCCGCGTTCGACACGGCTCTCTTCGAACGGATGGGGGCCCACATCCACGACGACCGCACCGCACGGCAATCCGCCCCGTCGTTCAGCCGCATCGCCGACCTGTCGAAGTACAAATCCATCGGGCAGGAGAACGAAGGAATCATCAACGTCGAGACCTTCGACCCGCAGCGCCCCTTCCTCTACATCGACTGCTACGGCAACCAGGTCGTGGAGGGGCGATTCGACCATGCCGAAAGTTTCAACGAGGGCCGCGCCGTGGTGATTATCGACGGACGGCGGGGCCTGATAGACAAGGAGGGCGCCTTCGTGATGCCGCCCGAATTCGAGGATATGTCGTGGGACAGCTACCACAATCTGGTCACCGCGCAGAAAGAGGGCATGTGGGGACTCTTCGACCGCGACGGCCACCGAATCATCGACTACCGCTACGACTGGATGGGCGATTGCGACTGCGGCATGATTGAAGTGGGCATCGGCCGCAAATACGGATACGTCTCCGCCGACGGCCTGCGTTCCATCCCGCTCGTCTACGACCAGGTCTATTCGTTCCGCGACGGCATCGCGCTGGTGGAGCTCGACGGCCGCGAATTCCACATCGACCTGCAAGGCAACCCCGTCGGGGAGTAGCCCGCGGCGGACCCGACCGGAAAAGTCGCAACGCGCACGGCCCCCAAACGGAGGAGCCGCCCAGCCCGAACGGCTGAAAGACTCGCACACAGCACCCGGCGGCAAGACTCGCGCGACAATCCGTGACGAACACACACGACAACCCGGCGACAACCCCTCGACGAACACGCGCTACGACGAAAATGTCAAACTCTCTCGGCCCGAACGGCTGAAAGACTCGCACACAGCACCCGGCAACAAGACTCGCGCGACAACCCGTGACGCGCACACACGACAACCCCTCGACGAACACGCGCTACGACGAAAATGCCAAACCCTCTCGGCCCGAACGGCTGAAAGATTCGCACACAGCACCCGGCGGCAAGACTCGCGCGACAACCCGGCGACGAACATGCATGACAACCCGGCGACGAACACGCACGGCTCCCGGCAGCAAGACATATATGCAAGCGACAAAAAAGCGGGTGTCCGGAGGTTCCGGACACCCGCTTGAAACAATCGGCAAACCGACCTATTTGAATTCGACCAGAGCACGGCCGGTCATCTCCGCCGGCTGTTCCAGGCCCATGAGTTTCAGCACGGTGGGAGCCACGTCGGCCAGCACGCCGTTCTCCACGCTCTTCACCCGGTCGGAAACCACCACGATGGGCACGGGATTGAGCGAGTGAGCCGTGTTGGGCGTACCGTCGGGATTGACGGCATTGTCAGCATTGCCGTGGTCGGCAATCATCACCACCTCGTAACCGTTTCTTTTGGCAGCCTCCACGACCGCCTCGACGCACGCATCCACCGCCTTGACAGCCTTGACGATGGCGTCGTAGACTCCGGTGTGGCCCACCATGTCGCCGTTGGCGAAATTGAGGGCGATGAAGTCGAACTTGCCGCCGTCGAGCGCCTTGACCAACGCATCCTTCACCTCGTAGGCACTCATTTCGGGCTTGAGGTCGTAGGTGGCCACCTTCGGCGAAGCGATGAGAATCCGCTCCTCGCCGGGGAACTTCTCCTCGCGGCCGCCGTTCAGGAAGAAGGTGACGTGGGCATATTTCTCCGTCTCGGCAATGCGCAGCTGGCTGAGTCCCTTGCCCGACACGTACTCGCCGAGGGTGTTCTGCACGTTCTCCTTGTCGAAGAGGATGTGC
Organism: Rikenellaceae bacterium; assembly: GCA_017935625.1. Taxonomy (GTDB): domain Bacteria; phylum Bacteroidota; class Bacteroidia; order Bacteroidales; family Rikenellaceae; genus RGIG9113. Next base: position 24,215 of record JAGBHC010000002.1, read on the forward strand.
ACCCCGCGGAACTTGGCATCGTAGGGGGTCATGCAGCAATAGTAGAGCGGCAGGGTGTGCATTCCCTGTTCGGGCATATCCTCCTGGGTGAGCACCACGGTCAGCTCCTTGGCGCGGTCATTGCGGTAGTTGAAGAAGACCACCACGTCGCCCTCCCCGATAAGTCCCACGGGATTGCCCCCGGCATCCACGGCCGCGATGGGCTTCACGAACTCGTCGGTCACCCCGTTGTCGTAGGAAGCCTGCATGGCGGCCACCATGTCCGTGGCCTTTTCGCCCACGCCTGCGGTGAGCAGGTCGTAAGCCACCTTCACGCGCTCCCAGCGCTTGTCGCGGTCCATGGCGTAGTAGCGGCCGACGATGGACGCGATACGGCCGCCCGACACCTTCATGTGCTCCTCCAGCGAGGCGATGAAGCCCTTGCCGCTACGGGGGTCGGTGTCGCGGCCGTCCATGAAGCAGTGGACGAAGGTCTTCTCTTCGACGCCATAGGCTTTGGCGATGTCGCACAGTTTGAAAAGGTGGTCCAGCGAGGAGTGGACGCCGCCGTCGCTCACCAGTCCCATGAAGTGCACCCCGACGCCCTTGCTGCGGGCATATTCGAATGCGGCCGCCACCTCGGGATTCTTCATGATGGAGTCGTCGGCGCAGGCGCGGTTGATTTTCACCAAATCCTGATAGACCACGCGGCCGGCACCGATATTGAGGTGTCCGACCTCCGAGTTGCCCATCTGACCGGCGGGCAGACCCACGTTCTCGCCGTCGGTCAGCAGCCGGGCCATGGGATAGGCGGCCTCCAACGCTTCGATGTAGGCGGGATGAGCCGAATAGACCACATCCCCTTTCGAGCGGTTGCCGATGCCCCACCCGTCGAGTATCATCAAAAGTACTTTGCTCATAACTTGATATGTTTTAATTTGTCTCAAACGAATCGCCTTGCGACCGTGCCCCGGCCCGGAGCCGACGGCACTTCCGTCTTCCGGCGAATATCTCTCTATCCGACTTACAGTTTCGATTCTATCAGCTTCGCCGCAGCGGTCATGGCACGCTCCAGCCCCTCGGGGTTCTTGCCGCCGGCCGTAGCGAAGAAAGGCTGTCCGCCTCCGCCGCCCTGCATCTCGCGGGCCGCCGCGCGGACCACCTCGCCGGCATGGACGCCCCGGGCGACGATTTCCTCGCCGAGCATCACCGTCAGCGACGGCTTGCCGCCCGCCCGCGACCCGAGCACCAGCACCAGCCTCGGCGCCCGCTGGCGCAGGTTGTAGGCCAGCATCTTGATGAACTCGCCCTCGTAGGGAAGCTCCTTCACGCACCACAGCACGCCGTTCTCCTCACGGGCCTTCGAGAGAATGGTCTCGGCTATCTGCTCGGCCTGCGTGCGCATCATCGCCTCCACGCGCTCCTGAAGAGCGGCGTTGTCGTCGAGCAGTTTCTTCACGGCCTGCGCCACCTGGGGATTGTGCACGAACTCCTGGATGCCGCGCACCGTGTCCACCATCTTGTACATGAACTCCTCGGCCGCCTCGCCCGTGACGGCCTCGATACGCCGCACGCCGGCCGAAATGGCGCTCTCGTTCAAGATTTTGAACAGGCCGATGTTACCGGTGGCCGAAGTGTGGGTTCCGCCGCACAACTCCACCGAGGTGCCGAACCGGACCATGCGCACCTCGTCGCCGTACTTCTCGCCGAAGAGCATCATGGCTCCGCTCCGGCGAGCCTCTTCGATGGTGCAGTGACGGTTCTCCTCCAGCGGGTGGTTGGCCCGGATGGCGGCATTCACCAGACGCTCCACCTCGCGCAGCTCCTCGTCGGTCATCTTCTGGAAGTGGGAGAAGTCGAAGCGCAGATAGTCGGGAGTCACCAGCGAGCCCTTCTGCTCGACATGGGTGCCCAGCACCTTGCGTAGCGCCTGATGGAGCAGGTGGGTGGCCGAGTGGTTGTTGGCCGAACACTGCCGCTTGTGCTCATCGACGTGCGCGGTGAAAGCCGCAGCCGGATTCTCGGGCAGCGACAGCGCGATGTGCACCGTGAGGTTGTTCTCCTTCTGCGTATCGACAATCTCGATGCGCTCGTTGGCGCTCTCGATGAAACCGGTGTCGCCGCACTGACCGCCCGAATTGCCGTAGAAAGGCGTCTTGTCGAACACCAGCTGGTAGTAGTTCTTGTTTTTGGTCTTCACCCGGCGGTAGCGTGCGATGCGCACCTGCTCGACCAGCGTGTCGTAGCCGGTGAAGAGGCTCTCTTTGATGGGGACCAGCTCCACCCAGTCGTCGGTATCGACCGCCGCCGCATTGCGCGAGCGCTCCTTCTGGGCCTGGAGCTCCGTATCGAACGCCTTCAAATCGACCTCCATGCCGTGCTCGCGGGCGATGAGCTCCGTGAGGTCGATGGGAAATCCGTAGGTGTCGTAGAGCAGGAAGGCGTCCTTGCCGCCGATGATGCGTCCGCCCTCCTTCTCGATGCGGGCCATCACGCTGTCCAGCAGATTGATGCCCGTAGCCAGCGTCCGGAGGAAAGCTCCCTCCTCCTCGGCGATGACCTTCTCGATGAGCGTGCGCTGCGCCACCAGTTCGGGGAACTGGCCGCCCATCTGCTCGACCAGTCCGGCGACGAGCTTGCAGATGAACGGTTCGGTGAAACCCAGATAGGTGTAGCCGTAACGCACCGCCCGGCGCAGGATGCGGCGAATCACGTAACCCGCCTTGACGTTCGAGGGCAGCTGGCCGTCGGCAATCGAGAACGAAATGGCCCGCAGGTGGTCGGCCACCACGCGCATCGCCACGTCGGCCTTGGGGTCGTCGCCGTAACGCTTGCCGCACATGGCCGCCAGCCGTCCGATGGTGGGCTGGAACACGTCGGTGTCGTAGTTGCTCTGCTTGCCCTGGAGAATCATGCACAGACGCTCGAAGCCCATGCCCGTATCGACATGGCTGCTGGGCAGCGGCTCCAGCGAGCCGTTGGCCTTGCGGTTGAACTGCATGAAGACCAGGTTCCATATCTCGATGACATGGGGATGGCTCGCATTGACCAGCGAGCGTCCGTCCACCCGGGCGCGCTCCTCTTCGCTGCGCAGGTCGTAGTGAATCTCGCTGCAGGGGCCGCAGGGGCCGGTATCGCCCATCTCCCAGAAATTGTCGTGCTTGTTGCCCCGGATGATATGCTCCTCGGGCAGGTACTGCTTCCAGTAGTCGTAGGCTTCGCTGTCGAAGGGCACGCCCTCCTCGGGACTGCCTTCGAACACGGTGGCGTAGAGCCGCTCCTCAGGCAGCTTGTAGACCTCGGTCAAGAGCTCCCACGCCCAGGCGATGGCCTCTTTCTTGAAGTAGTCGCCGAAAGACCAGTTGCCCAGCATCTCGAACCTGGTGTGGTGGTAG
>JAGBHC010000025.1 GCA_017935625.1 Rikenellaceae bacterium
CGCTGGATGTCGCCGCCGACCTGGTCGTAGGTCTCGCCCATGAAACGCTTGATTGAAAAGACGGTTCGCTTGGGGTTGGTGATAGCCTGACGCTTGGCGGGGTCTCCCACCTTCCGCTCGTTGTTGTCCGTGAACGCCACGATTGAAGGCGTGGTGCGGTGTCCCTCGCTGTTGGGGATTACCACCGGTTCGTTACCCTCCATGACGGCTACGCATGAGTTCGTAGTTCCCAAATCGATACCAATAATCTTTGACATAATGCTAATTATTTAATTTGTTGTTATAATTCTTTCTGTTGCGGAGTTCTTTCCGTTTTCGTTGCTATTCTACTCGCAAAGGTTATGCCAACGCAAAAAACAGCCCGCCACGGGGTTGAAAGTGTCAGCCGCGACTGACAAAACGCCGTTTTTGTCAGTCGCGGCATGACACTTTGTCCTGTTTCGCTCCTTTCCGGCACCTCTGCGTCCGCACCGGAGCCGCAGCACCGCCGCCGCAGACAAAAAAGAGGCACCCGCTGCAGCGGGTGCCCCGGTCTCCGGCGCCAAGACGTCGGAATTTTCCTACTTGTAGATTTCGTTCAGAAGAGCGGCCAGACGATAGCCCCCCTTGAGCAACTGCTGCTCCACCAGCTTGGAGTGCTCGAACACGTAATCGTATCCGCAGTCGCTCCCCTCCGGCGTATTGCGATAGATGAGTTTGCTGATATCCACGGTTTCGTGAAGCCAGTCGAGCGGAGTGCCGGACATAATCTCCCGCTTGGTCTGCTTGTCGCAGCGGTCGAGCTGTTCGGCCCACTCCGAGTAGGACCAGTTGTGCGCCGCCTCGATAACCCGGCTGTCCCAGATGGAGTGGAGGTTGGTCGGCTGACGGAACCAGGTGATTTTGTAGTCGTTGCCACCGCGGTCGCTGCGGCGTCCCGCGTGCATGGGGCAATGCAGGTCGCCCACCAGGTGAATCAGCATCACGGTGTAGGTGTTGCGCACGCTGTCGTCGAGATTCCGGTCCTTGAGCTGCTCGGTCATAAACGAAATGGCGGTATAGACATCGCCTTTCGGTTCGCGGGGCATGGTCTCGTAGGTGTAGCCGTCATCGACATTGACATAGTGCCAGGTGGCGGTGCCCTCGTAGCCGGGCATCTTCTTCACCTGGTCGGGGAACGAAGAGTCGTACACCATGGAGCGTCCGCCGAGCACCTCGGCCAGCGCCTTTTTCGCTTTGGGCGTGAGGTTGCGTTCGGCGATGTTGGCAATCACGTCGTGCCCCTTCTGCCCCCAGGCCATCGCGCCTTCGGCGAGCAGCGTACAAACGGTGAAAAGAATGAAAAGTTTCTTCATGGTCGGTTATTTTATTATATGGAACTACTGATTCATCGAGATAAGCAGCTCTTCGTTGCTCATCGTGTTCTCCATGTGTTTCTTGATGTGCTCCATGGCCTCGACGGAGGTCATGTCGGAGAGGAAGCGGCGCAGAATCCAGGTCTTCTGCAGCACCTCCTTGCTCAGCAGCAAATCTTCGCGGCGGGTGCCCGAGGCGATGACATCGACCGCGGGATAGACGCGCTTGTTGGCCAGCTTGCGGTCGAGCTGCAGCTCCATGTTGCCCGTACCCTTGAACTCCTCGAAAATCACCTCGTCCATCTTGGAGCCGGTGTCGATAAGCGCCGTGGCGATGATGGTGAGCGAACCGCGCTCCTCGGTGTTGCGGGCGGCTCCGAAAAAGCGTTTCGGCTTGTGGAGCGCATTGGCGTCCACACCGCCGGAGAGCACCTTGCCGCTGGCCGGCTGCACGGTGTTGTAGGCCCGGGCCAGACGGGTTATCGAGTCGAGGAATATCACCACGTCGTGACCGCACTCGACCATGCGCTTGGCCTTGTCGAGCACCATTTCGGCCACCTTCACGTGGCGCGAGGCCTGCTCGTCGAAGGTGGAGGCTATCACCTCGGCCTTCACGTTGCGGGCCATCTCGGTCACCTCCTCCGGCCGCTCGTCGATGAGCAGCACAATCATGTAGACCTCGGGGTGGTTGTCGGCGATGGCGTTGGCTATGTTCTGCAGCAGCACCGTCTTACCGGTTTTGGGCTGGGCCACGATGAGGCCGCGCTGTCCCTTGCCTATGGGCGAGAAGAGGTCCACCACGCGGGTCGAGAGGTTGTTGTGGCCGTTGCCCGTCAGGCAGAACTTCTCGCTGGGGAAGAGCGGCGTCATGAACTCGAACTGCACCCGGTCGCGCACCAGTTCGGGCGAAAGGCCGTTGATGGAGTTGATTTTCACCAGCGGGAAATACTTCTCGCCCTCCTTCGGGGGGCGGATGGTGCCGTTCACCGTGTCGCCGGGCTTGAGGGCGAAATTCTTAATCTGGGAGGGCGAAACATAGATGTCGTCGGGCGAATTGAGGTAGTTGTAGTCCGACGAACGCAGGAATCCGTATCCGTCGGGCATCACCTCCAGCACGCCTTCGCTCTCCACCACGCCCAGGAAGTCGTCCTGCGGGTCGGGTTTGCCGCCGTTGTGGCGCGGTCTCTCCTCGTTGTGCTCGACCGCCGGAGCGGGGTTCTCTCCGCCCGCGGCAGGCTGCGCCGCCGGCTGGGCCCCCTCGTCGCTCTTGGCCTTCGGACGACGGCCGCGACGGGCCGGCTGTGCCGGACGCGCCGGCTGCGGCGCCGTCTCCCCCTCCCCGGAGGCAACGGTCTGCTCCGCCTCCGGCTCCGGTTCGGTCTCTTCCGGCCGGGAGTCGGGTCTGCGGGCCGCCACCGGTTCGTTTTTCACGCGGGGACGCCGGCCACGCCGGGGTTTCTCCTCCGCGGAAGCTCCCTCCGCCGGCTGCCGGGAGTCGCCGGAAGCCTCGGCGGACGATTCGCCGCCGCTCTGCGCCGCCTCCACAATCTTGTCTATGAGTTCGTTTTTCTTCATCGGTTTTCTGATTCCGAATACCTTTGCGATTTCCTTCAGTTCGGCAAGACTTTTTCCCTCTAAAGTTTCTCTCTCCTGCATATAAAAGCTCGAATATTTTTCGGTGTGAGTAAAAGCCGTCCGGTCGGACAGCCTCTTTTCGATTTTCGTGAGGCAAAGATAATCATTCTTTGTTGAAACGCAAATAGCCGTCTTTCAAAAACGGCTATTCGACACATTATTTTATCCGAACGGGTCGGGTTTTCCCGTTTCCCGCCGCAGAGCCCCGCGCGCGCAGGCAGCCCGGGTCACCTCTCCAGCATCGCCAGCACCCGCTGCAAATCCTCCGGGGTGTCGATGGCCACGGTCTCGGTACGGGTCACGCCCACCGCGATGCGATAGCCGTTCTCCAGCCACCGGAGCTGTTCGAGCGATTCGGCCCGCTCCAGCACCCCCTGAGGCAGGGAGGTAATCTCGCGCAGCACCTCCGAACGGTAGGCGTAGAGCCCGATATGCTTGAAATAGGTGTGGCTGCGCTGCCACTCGCCGCGCTCCACGCCCCTCAGATGGGGAATCACCGAACGGCTGAAGTAAAGCGCCTCGCCGGCTGCCGACACCACCACCTTCGGCGAGTTGGGATTGAAGATATCCTCCCCCTCGGAGAAGGGTTTGACCAGCGTCGCAATCTGGGTCGAAGGCTTGTCGAAGAGCGCACGCACGGTGCTCAGATGCTCGTGCGAGACGAAGGGTTCGTCGCCCTGGATGTTCACCACCACGTCGAAACCGCGCCCCAGCTGCGCCTCGACACGCTCCAGCGCCTCGCGGCAGCGGTCGGTGCCGCTGCGATGCTCGGCGGAGGTCATCACGACCCTTCCGCCGAAGCGCTCCACGGCCTCGTATATGCGGCTGTCGTCCGTAGCCACGTAACAATGGGGAAAGTGAGCGGCCGCACGCTCGTAGACCCGTTCTATCATGGGCTTGCCGCCGATGTCGGCAAGCGGTTTGCCCGGGAACCTCGACGAGGCGTAACGGGCGGGAATCAATGCCAGAAATTCCATATTCGATACTCTTTTCAATTGAACCGTTCCACAGTGAAGACATCGCGGACAATCACGCTGTCGGCCTTGCTGCCGTAGTCGGAGAAGCGTTTGTCGCTCCACTTCGGATGCTCGCCCAGCGGCTCGACACGGAGCACGTAATCGCCCTCCTCCCACTGCGGACTGAGGAACTTGAGGGAGGTGTATTCGTATTTGCTGTAAAAATCGACCGTCGTGCGGAGCAGCTCCTCGCCGGCCGCATCGCAGACCGTCACCCGGGCATAGCCGCTCATGGGATTCGAGGTGGCCGTCAGGCCCACGCAGCGTCCGCGGAAGGGGAACGCCAGAACGGCGCCCCGCTGCGCGGAGCTGAAGCCCGCTTCACCGGCCTGCCAGCCCTCGCTCTCGATGCGGTAGCCGTCCGCCACCGACCGGGTCTGCAACTCGACCGGCTGCCAGCCTCCCGAACGGGGCTCCGCCCGCCAGGCCGTCTGCATCCGGGGAATCGACATGCTGTCGCCCGCCACGGTGACGGGCTGCCAGACATAGGTGGCCGCCGACCCCTGGCGGGGATAAGACCACCGGTCGCCCATGTAGAGCAGCAGCGTGTCGGCCGGACCCGCCACGGGCAGCACGAACGAACACTGCGAATTCCAGGTGAGACTCCCCTCCGGCGCGAACAGCCCGCGATGCCGCCACGGCCCCTCGATGCAGGGAGCCGTCAGATAGAAATTGTCGTTGCGCTCCCAGCTCGTGCGATGGGAGAAGAGCCAGTAGTAGGTGCCGCCGCTCTTGAACATGGCCGGCGACTCGCCGTCGAGCTCCACGTGCGCCGCGATGCGGGCCACCGACTTGTAGTCCGGCGCCAGTTCATAGATGAATCCGCTGTGGGTCAGCAGATAGCCCTTGCCGTCACTGTCCTGGAAGGTTCCCAGGTCCCACTTGTGGATGTATTTTCCCTCGTAGAGCAGTTCACCCTTGAACTCGTATTCGCCGTCGATGGTCTCGCAGGTGGCATAGCCCACATGCGGGTCGTTGTAGCCCATGTCGTCGGTGTGCATGAACATGACGTACTCCCCGGTCGAAGGGCACTTCATCACCTTGACCCGCTCCCCCACGCGACGGGGACCGAGCAGCCCCTCCCGCTGTACGGGCAGCACGATGCCCTCGAATGTCCAGTCGGCCAAATCGGGGGAAGAGTAGCATCCGAAACCGCCGAAGGCGTTGGTGGTGTCGGAGTGGTATTCGCCGAAAAGATAGAAACGGCCGCCGTCCTGCACGATGCAGGCTCCGTGGGCATTGACCTCACGTCCCTGTTCATCGAACCAGGCCACGCCGGAGACTATCGGTCTGTCCGCGGAGTGCGGCCGGCTCCCGCCGCACGAGAAGAGCCCGGCCAGGAGCGCCATTACGAAAATCGGTCTTATCAATCTCATTGTCTTCTTCTGTTGTCAAAATCGTTCGGGTCTTTTCCGGGCGTTCCGCGCGACCGCGAACCGCCGGGAATACAAAAAAACGGCCGGAGTTACCGCCATGCAGGACTCCGGTCGTGGTATGCTGCGTCGTCGGCCCGGGGCCGGGCGCACTACTCCTTGTCCGCGAGTATCGCCGGAGCCACGTAGACACGGGCGGCGAGCTCCTTGTCAATCATATACTGGCCGAACTTGTTGTCATCGACCTTGCGCAGCGAATCGATGATGTCCTGCGCATTCTCCTCCTCCTCGACCTGCTCGTTCACGAACCATACCAGCATGTTGGAGGTGGCGAAATCCTTTTCGTCCGCAGCGATGTGGCAGAGGTTGTTAATCAGCGAAGTGACCTTCTGCTCGTGGGCGAGCGTCTGCTCGAACGACTCCAGCGGAGTGGCCCACTCGGTGGGAACCTCGGCGATGGGGGCCAGCTTCACCGCCCCGCCGCGCGAGAGGATGTAGTTCATGAATATCTGGGCATGGGCCTGCTCCTCCTTGAACTGGATGGCATACCAGTTGGCTACGCCCTTGAAACCTTTGGCCGATGCGTCCACCGACATCGACAGATAGAGATAGGCGGACCACAGCTCCGCATTCACCTGCGCATTGAGCGCATCTTGCATTTTTGCACTTAACATAATCAATCTATGCTTTAGAGTTAATCGTTTTCTTTTCGAAGGCAAAAGTAATACTTATTTCGATATCCTGTTCGCTTTTTCCGCTCCATGCCGGTAAAATAGGCAACGGGCGGGCCCGATTGGCCGCCCGCAGGGGCGGTGCGGGCGGCTGCTTCCGGAACCGGCACGACAGCGGGTGCCGCGCCGGCCGCAATGCCCCCAATGCCCCCAATGCCCCCAATGACCCCAATGCCCCCAATGACCCCGATGACCCCGATGACCCCGATGACCCCGATGACC
>JAGBHC010000026.1 GCA_017935625.1 Rikenellaceae bacterium
ACACCGCCGTGCCGCAGGCCTACTATAACCACAGGCAGGGCATCCGCCACCTCACCACCGAGACCGGGGCGGGGCAGTGGGGGTCGGCCATCGCGCTGGCGGCCCAGTATTTCGGGCTCGACGTGAAGGTGTTCATGGTGCGGGTGAGCTACGACCAGAAACCCTATCGCAAGCTGATGATGAACACCTGGGGCGCCGAGGTCATCGCTTCGCCGAGCCGGACCACGCAGGCCGGCCGGGCGGCGCTGGAGGCCGACCCCGGCGACCCGGGTACGCTGGGGCTGGCCATCTCCGAGGCGGTGGAGACGGCGCTGCGCAGCCCCGGCGACACGCGCTACTGCCTGGGCAGCGTGCTCAATCACGTGCTGCTCCACCAGACGGTCATCGGCCAGGAGGCGGTGGCGCAGATGGAGATGGCCGGCGAGGAGCCCGACGTGGTGATAGGGTGTTTCGGCGGCGGCAGCAACTTCGCCGGACTCGGATTCCCGTTTCTGCGGAAGAATCTTACCGCCGGCGGGAAGATACGGGTGGTGGCGGTGGAGCCTGCGAGCTGTCCGAAGCTGACCCGGGGCGAGTTCCGCTACGACTTCGGCGATACGGCCGGACTCACGCCGCTGATTCCCATGTACACGCTGGGGCACGGCTTCGTCCCCTCGGAGATTCATGCCGGCGGACTGCGCTACCACGGGGCGGGGGCCATCGTCAGCCAGCTGCTGCGCGACGGGCTCATCGAGGCGCTGGCGGTACCGCAGCTGGAGACCATGGCGGCCGGGGTGACCTTCGCCCGCAGCGAGGGCATCATCCCGGCGCCCGAATCGACCCATGCCATCGCGGCGGTGGTGCGCGAAGCGTTGCAGGCCCGCGAATCGGGCACGCCGCGGACCATTCTGTTCAACCTCTCGGGCAACGGCGTGATAGACCTCTACGCCTACGAGCGTTTTCTGAGCGGGGCGCTGCGGGACTATGCGCCCGACGATGCCCAGATACGGCGTTCGCTCGAGATGCTCGATTCGCTGCCGAGGTAGGCGGCCTCCGGGCCGGGGTGTTGCCGCAGGTGAGGAGATTTGCTTATCTTTGCACCTGCGGCCCCGTTTTTGGAGGTCGGGAAACGGATGCGGCGGACGAAGAGCCGGGAGCGCATCCGCTCAATGAAAAGAGTTGCGATTTTATGGACGTACATTTCAAAGGGGTCCTCGTGGGAGCGGCCACATTTCTGATTATCGGGTTATTCCACCCGCTGGTAATCAAGGGTGAATACTATTTCGGAACCCGCTGCTGGTGGGTTTTTCTGGTCGCGGGCATCGCGGGCGTCGCGGCTGCGCTGGCCATCGGCGACGTGGTCTGGTCGTCGTTGTGCGGGGTGTTCGGCTTTTCGGCGCTGTGGAGCATCGGCGAGGTGTTCGAGCAGCGGAAGCGGGTCGAGCGGGGCTGGTTCCCGGCCAATCCGCGGCGGATGCGGACGGGGCGCGACGATGCGTAAGGACCCGAATGTGCGCTTCGCGGGCCGAAAGCGTTCCGCGGCGCGGTTTTTACACGAATTTTGCTGTGAGGGGAGGAATCAATCCTAATTAAATTTTTTACAGCAATGAAGTCGTTGAAAGGAACCAGAACGGAACAGAATCTACTGAAGGCTTTTGCGGGCGAGGCCCAGGCCAGCACGCGCTATCGTTTCTTCGCCTCGGTGGCCAGGCGCGAGGGGTACGAGCAGATAGCCGGCGTGTTCGCCGAGACCTCCGACCAGGAGAAGGAGCATGCCGAGCGCTTTTTCAAATTCCTGGAGGGCGGTCCCGTGGAGATAACGGGCACCTACCCGGCGGGGCGCATCGGCAAGACGGCCGAGAATCTGGCCGCCGCAGCCGAGGGCGAGCTGGAGGAGTGGGGCGTGCTCTACCCCGATTTCGCCGAAACGGCCGCCGCCGAAGGCTTCCCCGATGTGGCCGACGCATTCCGTCACATCGCCAACGTGGAACAGGAGCACGAGCGCCGTTACCGCATCCTGCTCGAACGGGTGAAGTGCGGCGAGGTCTTCACGCGCGAGGAGCCCATCCGCTGGCAGTGCCGCAACTGCGGTTACGTGCACACCGGCAAGGAGGCGCCCGACGTGTGTCCCGCCTGCCGCCATGCCAAAGCCTATTTCGAACCGATGAAGGATAACTATTAGCGGCGGGGAGGTGTCGTCCCTTCGGGGGCGGACCCTTTCCTGCGGACAGCATGCGGGCCCCCGGCCGTCTCTCCGTTTTCGGAGACGGCCGGGGGCCCGTCGTGTGGGGACGTTTCCGCCGCGGGGTCCGGGGCGGCTCCCTCCCGCTTACGGCTGCTCCAGCACCGGGGCGAGGTCGTAGACCCAGATTCGTTCCTCCTTGTCCAGACCGTAGAGCTTGCGGTCGTCGGTGAGGTAGAGGCTGGAGAGTTTCCTGTCGGGTTTCAGCTTGCAGAGCATGTTGCCATCCCAGTCGAAGACGTGCAGTACCGCAGGTGCCGTGGATTGAGTATATTCGTCGTAGGTCATCTTGCCTCCGGCGTAGAGGGCGATGATGAACCGGTTTGAAACGGTGGCGCCGTGATAGTAGATTTTTCGTTGGGAACGGTCGGTTTTCATTACTTCGTCGAGTGAAAAGAGTCGGTTGTCGGGAGCGACGGAGATGCTTTTCTGCGGCTCTTTCAGATTCCAGATATTCACCTCGTTGAATTCGACCATGGCGAATACGATTTTGTCTCCGGCCGGGCGCATTTTCTTATTCGAGGCGAGGGCTTCGTTTCCGTATGCGTCGTCGAGGGTGCAGTCGAAAAGGGGATACTCTACGGTCTGCCGCGTGGTCAGGTCGTAAATCACTCCGCCTATCTTCCCTTTCACGAGTCCGGTGCCGGCCAGGTGCCCCTCGTCGGTGGCGAAGACATCAATCATGTAGGCGGGAATCGGCCGGCTCTCCACGACGGCGGTCGTGTTTCCGGCGAGCGTTTCGGTCAGGTCGATTTTGAAGTATTTGTGCAGGTTGATGTCCGCGATGTACATGAAGGTGGTGTCGCCTTTGCGGGAGTAGCGGCAGATGTTGGCGATGGTGAACTCCCCGGGACCGCGTCCGGCCCGGAGTATCTCCTTGACGTAGCGTCCCGAACGGGTGTAGACCGAATAGAAACAGTGGAGCGCATCCCGCGAATCGCGGTGCAGCATCAGCAGCGAATCGGGCGAAGGGTCTATCCAATGCACGCCCATCGCCTCTTTCGAGAGGGGGAGCAGGCTCCCCCTGATTTCGAAAGTGCGGTC
>JAGBHC010000003.1 GCA_017935625.1 Rikenellaceae bacterium
GGTTTCTTACATAGAAACCGGCATCTCGTATCTGGAGATTAGTTTAAGTTGTTCAACACATATCGCAATGAAGACGCGTAACGTATTGAAAATCGTATCGGTTTTGTACATCGCTTTTTCGTCTGTGAGCGCCCAAGCGCAGAAAGCGGCAGTCAAAACCAACTTATTGTATGACATCGGAGCATTCACGCTCAACGCAGGGGTAGAGGTCGGTCTGGCTCCGCGCTGGACACTCGATGTGTCGGCCAACTACAACGGCTGGACTCTTTCGCATGACCGGCGCTGGAAGCACTGGCTTCTGCAGCCCGAAGCCCGCTATTGGTTCTGCGACCGTTTCGCAGGCCATTTCCTCGGCATGCATGCGCATGGCGGACAATACAACATCGGTCATCTTCGCAACGGAATATCGTTTCTGGGGACCGATTTCTCGCAACTCACCCACAAGCGCTATCAGGGCTGGTTTGTCGGCGCGGGCGTGGCCTATGGCTATGCCTGGATTCTGGGCCGGCACTGGAACCTCGAAGCCGAAATCGGTTTCGGTTACGCCTACACGCGCTACGACGTCTATCCCTGTGCCAATTGCGGCGAGAGGATTGCCTCGGACCGCAGTCACCACTATGTCGGGCCCACGAAGGCTGCTGTGAATCTGGTTTATACGTTCTAAGTTCCGATAAAGAAAGTACGAAGTTATGAAAACTGCGAAGAAACTTCATACGCTCCTGCTCGCGCTCGCGCTCTTCGCCACGTGCGGCGCCGGAGCCCAGTCGCTGCTCGAGGGCACGGTGCGCATTGCCGAGCCGACCGTCTCGCGCACCGACGGCAAACTTTTCGTCTCGATGGAGATTCTCCTCGAGAATCTGCAGCTCGCGACCAATCGCGAGTTGTTCATCACCCCGGCCATCATGGCCGGAAGCGACTCCGTGGCGCTGCCCGCCGTGACCGTGGCTGGCCGCAACCGCTACTTCCAGCATCTGCGCAACGACCTGAATCCTGCTGATGCCATGCTTTACCGCCTCAGCCAGACGGAGCGGGTCGAATATCGCACGGTGCTTCCCTACGAGCCGTGGATGACGCGTGCCGAGTTCGGCATGACCGTGCGGGTGTGCGGCTGCTGCGGCGAACTCGAACGGGAGGAGAGCCTCTCTCTGGTGCATCTGAATTTCGACCCCCGGAGCTATCTCCCCGCCTATCTTTATGTGCGTCCCGAGGCTGCGCCCAAAATCAATGTCCTGCACGGTTCCGCATACATCGACTTCCCGGTGAACCGTACCGAAATCTATGAGAACTATCGCCGCAACCCCGAGGAGCTGCAGAAGATACGTGCCACCATCGACGCCGTGCGCAACGATTCCGATTCGCGCATCATGGCAATCACGGTCAAGGGTTTCGCATCGCCGGAAGGCCCCTATAATAATAATGTGCGCCTGGCGAGCGGCCGTACCCGGACTCTGAAGGAGTATGTGCGCAACCTCTATGCGTTCCCCGACAGCCTGCTGGTCACGGAGTTCGAGCCCGAGGACTGGGAGGGGCTGGAGCGTTTCGTGGAGCAGTCGGGCCTGACGGACCGCGACGGCATGCTGGAGGTCATCCGCAGCGACATGGAGCCCGACGCACGCGACCGCCGGTTGAAGACGCTCTTCCCCGAGCAGTACGCATTCCTGCTGCGCGAGGTCTATCCCGCACTCCGTCACTCCGACTACACCGTGCGTTACCAGGTGCGGGCCTATACCGACATCGACGAAATCCGGCGGCTGTTGCGCTCCGCTCCGCAGAAACTGAGCCTCGAGGAGATGTATCTCGCGGCGCAGGGGATGGAGCCCGGCAGCGACGAGTATGTCGAGACGTTCGAAATCGCCGTGCGCATGTTCCCCGACGACCCGGTGGCCAACCTCAATGCCGCGAACACCGCGATGGGCCGCGGCGAGCTCGAGTACGCACGCCGCTATCTCAAGCGTGCCGGCGATTCGCCCGAGGCCGACTATGCCCGCGGTGTGCTCGCCGCCATCGGCAAGGAGTACCGCACGGCACTGACTTTCTTCGGTGCGGCGCTCGAAAAGGGTTGCGAAGCGGCCCGGGAGCAGATTGAACAGATAGAAGAGATAGTCGCGAAC
Source organism: Rikenellaceae bacterium (assembly GCA_017935625.1). Classification (GTDB taxonomy): domain Bacteria; phylum Bacteroidota; class Bacteroidia; order Bacteroidales; family Rikenellaceae; genus RGIG9113. The sequence goes on from JAGBHC010000003.1 coordinate 2,112, forward strand.
GAATGACGATAATACTATTTATAATATAAGAACGATGAAAAGCTGGAATTATCTTCTGATTGGCATCTTCGCATTGGCAGCCTTTGCGGGATGCAGCAACGATGAACCGGTAGGACCCGACGAGGAGAAACCGGGTAAGAAAGAGTCGCTCTATATGAGCGTAGGCGTGTCTTTGCCTTCGGCCCGCGGCAGCCGCAGCGAAACCAAACCGGGCGGCGGTTCGACGAGCGGCACCGAGGTGGGCAAGGACTACGAGAACACCGTGAAGTCTCTGCTGCTCGTACTGACGCACACTGATAACAAATATGTGACCCACTCGCTGGTGGAGGGGCTCAATACGCAGAACAGGACCGTCATCTCCACTACGGCCAAATTCGACCGTACGAACATTCAGGATTTCTATGACGCCAATGGCAATCTGCCTGGCGGAAACAATAAAATCCGGGTATTCGCTTTCTGTAATCCGACTACCGAACTGGTGCAGATGTTCGATGGCTTGAATAGTGTCAGCGACGACGGCACCTGGGTGGACAAGGCCTGCAAGGTGCTGGAGGGTACCGCGACCCAGAACACCAATATCTGGAAGTCCGGTTCGTTCCTGATGTCGAACGCCAGCATCGCGGAGAAGACCATTCCCAGCACGTTCCAGGAGTGGGTGGTGAAGCATGCGAGCGAGACTTCACCCTTCGAGCTGAGCGGCAACAACAACGGCGGCATCGACAACGGCGGAGCCATTCCGGTGGAGCGTTCGGTGGCGCGTTTCGACTTCAAGGACGGCAGCCCCACGAAGGACCAGACCTATGCAATCGGCATCGGCGAGGATGCGGGTACCATGAAGGTGAAACTGGTGCGCATGGGACTGGTGAACATGAGCAACGAGTTTTTCTATCTGCGTCGTGTGTCGCCTAACGGTACCACAACGAACAGTTCGCTCTGCGCGCTGGAGACCGACGAGAATTACGTGGTGGATACCGATTCCGAATTCAAGCGGACTGCCAATCTCACCGAGCCTGCGGCCATCGCACAGCTGAAGAACCATTTCAATTTCTGTCTGTTCGACGACAACGGCAAAATCAACGACAACACGCGCAAACAGTGGGATAACTACCGTCTGGCGGATGTGCTGGGCAACGAGGAGGACAACGACTGGAGCGAGAACACCAAGCCCGACTATCACATCTGGCGTTACGTGACCGAGAACACCATTCCCGGCGACAACAACCATCAGAAGAGCGGCATCTCGACCGGTGTCGTTTTCAAAGGCAAACTCGAGGCGGGCGACGGTTTGCAGACGAAACATGCGGACCTTTACGCAGCCATCAACGGCACCTACGCTCCGAAGGCGGGCGAGACCGGCTACACCTACACGGTAGGCGGGGCACAGTATCCCATCCTCTTCGAGTACAAGGGCACGGTGTACGTGGGCTGGAACAACGAGGTGGTCAAGAAGGCCCAGCAGGAGCATGCGACGGACCCGAATTCCACGCTCTACCACTCGGCCATGGAGGCCAATGAGAACGGCAATCCCAACGAGCTCTACCAGGCGCTGGTGGCCGCGAAGGGCACCGATGGCGAGCAGGCTGCCCTCACTGCCTTCCGCCTGGCCGCCACCACCGCGGGCTTTACCCTCTATCAGGCCAGCGATGACGGCGACGGCATCACGGGCGACGCGCACGACGGTGTGGGCTACTACTTCTACTACTATTACTGGAACCGCCACAACGACAACAACCTTCCGGGCACGATGGGTGCGATGGAGTTCGGTACGGTGCGCAACAACGTCTACAAACTGGCCGTAACCAAAATCAACAAGCTGGGCCATCCCCGCATTACGGACAACGACCCCGACCCTGAGAATCCGGACAATCCCGACGAGAACGGTGACCTCTATTTGACGGTATCCGTAGAGGTGCTGCCGTGGGTGGTTCGCGAGAACAACATCGAATTCTAAGAACATGTTCGACGTAAAACGGAATAAGGTATTGCACTCCATCGGTGCGGCGCTCTGCGCCGTGCTGATGGGTGTCTTGCTGCCTTCCTGCGAACGCATCTACGACGATTTGCCTCCCTGTCCGCACGGCATATCCCTTCGTTTCGTCTACGACTACAATATGGAATACGCCAATGCGTTTCCGCACAATGTAGACTGCCTGACGCTGCTTATCTACGACAGCGAGGGCAACTACGTGGGTAGACGCGTGGTGACGGGACCCGAATTGGCCGACGAAGCCTACCGCATGCCCCTGGAGCTGGAGAAGGGAGAATACCGTTTCGTGGCTTACGGCGGTCTGGCCTGCGAGCGCAGTTCGTTCGTGCTGACTCCGGGTGCGGACGAAGAGGCGGCGCACGGGCGGCAGCACACGATGCTGGACCCCGAGTGCCTTGCCCGTCCCGAACGCAGGAACCTGCACGGTTTCTATTGGGGCGAACTCGTTATGGCTACGGGGGACAACTATCCGGAAGGTACCGTGGAGATGAAGAAGAACACGAACGACATCCGCGTGGTGTTGCAGCACTTGAACGGGCAGATGGTCGATGTCCGGCAGTTCGAGTTCGAAATCCGTGACGACAACACGCTGCTGGGACCCGACAACGAACCGGTTCCCAACGGAGAGGTGAGCTACCTCCCCTATGCCGTGGGACAATCCTCGACGGGCATACTTCCCGACGGCTCGCAGGTGGTGGTGGCCTATGCCGAACTTTCGACTTCGCGTCTGGTGACCGGCAATTCGCCGCGGTTGATTGTCCGCCGAGTTTCCGACGGCGGGACCGTCATCGACATTCCGCTCAAAAACTACCTGTTGCAGTTGCGTAGCGACCTCTACGCCGAGATGGGCGAACAGGAGTATCTCGACCGCGAAAGCAGGTGGTCGCTCCTTTTCTTCCTCGACGCGTCGCACAGCTGGGTGCGGACTCAAATCAAAATCAACGACTGGACGGTAAGAATCAACGATATAGAGAATTAGTGACCATGGGCAGGACGACATATATCATCGCATTGTGTTTTCTGGCTCTTTTTCTCTCGGGATGCGACCAGAATACCGACCCCACTCCCGACGGAGCATTGGTGAACTTCCGCATCGACGTCTTCACGGCCGACACGTGGGGTGCCCAAACCCGAAGCGAGATTTCCTATGCCGCCACCGAGGATGAGAAGATGCACACGCTGCGCATCATCGTGGTGCGCCCCGACAATACGGTCGAGGACAACCGCTTCTTCGACCTCTCATCGGGGCTGGAGCGCTACGAGGCTCCGAGATTCGAGGTCGTGGGCAGGGAGTGGAAACGTGTCTACCTGTTTGCCAACGAACGCACCGAAGTGCCGGTTGCAGGCACCGACCCGGTCGTGTCGCGCAAGCTGGTGGACTACGACCTGGAGTCGATTGCTCCCGGACACCAGTTCCCCACCGAGGCGCTCTCCAATCTGGAGATGCACCTCGACGGCAATACCGACGAGGTGCTCGGCGCCATTCCCATGAGCGAATGCCACCGGGTGTGGGTGCCGAACAAGGACCACTCCTGCACGCTGTGGATTACGCGGGCGGCTGTCAAGTTCACCTTCCGCTTCACCAACCGCAGTTCCGTAAACTATACACTGAAGGGGCTGACCATCGACAAACTGGCGCATCGCGAGTACTTCATGCCCCGCAACGCCGTCTACACGAACCGCGTGGCGTCGGACGGTACCGCCTACCGGGAGATTACCTCTTTCGACGTGCCGCTGCTGGGCAACAACGGATATTATACCTACGGTAGTCTGGAGGGGCTGGACGTGTCGCTGCCGGCCGGCGGCGAGGCAAAGGAGATAGGCCCTATCTACCTGCTGGAGGGCAAGTATACGGATGCGGCCGATGCCCGCAACTATTCGATGAGCATCGTGCTCGACGGCGTGAAGCTGAGCAGCTATTTCCCGCAGTTGAGTCAGCTGCCCCGCAATACGCACGTGGTGGTTTCGGTCGAAGTGAACGATGTCGAGGTGAACTGGCAGGTGGAGCTCGTCCCCTACACGGAGAAGAAGCTCGAGCCGGTTTTCGGTCTGGATTAAAGTGAACGAATAAAACAGTCAATAAGATTCATGAAACGGAGTCTTTCATATACTTTCATTTGCCTGCTGGCGCTGTTGCTGGCGTACGGCTGCACGAAAGAGATGGTGGATGACCCTTTCCACCCGGGAAAGGGCGAGTGCAGCATCGACGCTTCGGTGGAGTTCTCTCCGCTGAGGCCTGCGCTCAACGGAGGGACCCGCACGGCGGGCACGGCGATTCGGAGCATCAATTCGCTCTGCGTGCTGCTTTACGACGCGGAAGGCATGCTGGTCGGAAAATATCCGGTCCGGGAGTTCAAGGAGGGGAGCGTGGAACACCCGGATTCGCCGACCGAGAAGCAGACGCCCCGCGCGGATTTCAAGATGAAGGTCCCCTACGGACGCTACTTCATCTATGCGGTGGCCAACATGGGCGACCTGAGCGCATACGATGACCGCATCGGCACGGTCGAGGGACTGAAGAACGTCTCGTTCGCCTGGCAGAACGACGTGGCGGACAACGGCCAGATGTTCGGACAGTTCGACAGCGACAAGGACGGCCTGGTGACCATCGACCGCAGCAACCTCACCCTGCATGCGTGGATTCGCCGCGCGGCATCGAAGGTGACGGTGGCATTCGACGGCTCGCGTCTCGAGGAGGGTGTGTTCATCTATTTGAAATCGGTGCAAATCAAGGATATCCCGGCCACGTGTCTGCTGGGCAACCCCAACACGCCCACCGATTCGAAGACACAGCTCATCGCCGAGGGCGAGAAGGTGGTCTACACCGCGAACACCGCCTACGACGAGTTCTATCCGGCCCGCATCACCAAGGGGCGTCCCTATTATCCCTACAATCCGGTCACCTACGAGCTGAGCGACGACGCCCACTCCGACGACAATCCCGCGTCGCTGTTCTTCTACGAGAACATGCAGGGCAAGGGCGAGAGCAAGCGCCAGGACTGGAAGAATCCCGGCCACATCACCTATCCCGACGGCAACGAACCCGGCAAACCGGGTTTCAAGGACAACAAACCTTGCGGCACCTACGTCGAGGTGCAGGCCTTTTATCGGTCGATTCATCCCGGACGGGTGGGCAACGGCGATATCGTCTACCGCTTCATGTTGGGCAAGGACACCGACACCGACTATGACGCCGAGCGCAACTATCACTACAAGCTGACGCTGATATTCAACGGCTTCGCCAACGACGTGGACTGGCATATCGATTACGAGGAGGTGATTCCGAGTATTCAGGTTCCCCAACCCTATTACATCTCCTACCTCTACAACCACTCGATGGAGCTGCCCGTGAAGGTGAACTGCGGCAACTATCGGCTCACCGGTTTCAAGGCCGAAATCGACTCCAACGCCTGGGCTCCCTACGGTGCCCCGCTGTCGGAGTATTACAGCAATATCGACCCGGCGGTCCATCCGGGGACTCCCATCCATCTGGGCAACGGCTTCCTCTCGCTGCGCAAGACCAAAGAGACGGTTATCGAACGCGACTACTGGGACACCTCGCCCGACGGATACAACAACAAGAACGACGAGTATTTCGCGAAGGAAAACCGCGGCAACCGGGAGTACGAGGTCACGCCGGGAACCCATGAGGACCTGACGGACGGTACGTATTACGTGAACCGGGATGCCGAAAACAACACGGTGACTCTCCGCATACCGCTCTATACGCGGGCCAAGCAGCTGATTCCCCGTTCGGGACACACGGGCAACAATCCCTTTGTGGCCTATCGGCGCCAGGCCACCGTCAAGCTCACTGCCACGCTGAGCGATGGCGAGGGCCATACGCACGAAATCGTCGAGCACGCTCCCATCTTCCAGGTGCGCCGCGTGGTCAATCCCAAGGGCATCTGGCGCAAGCACGACAGCACGAATCCGTTCCATGTGGTGCTGATGCATCAGGCGAAGGAGGCGGATGACGAATTCAAGCCCTTTACTTCGGAAGGAGTTTGGCGGGCCTACGTGGTGCGGGGGGACAAGAGCCTGGTGAAGCTCGACGGCAAGGATGAGGTCAGCGGCTCCACCGGTACGCCCATCGACTTCTGGGTGCAGTTCCAGGGTACCTGCGGCGAGAATGAGTCGCGGTGTGCCATCATCCGGGTCGAGTACCACGACAACAGCTGCTATCACCTGATTTTCGTCCGTCAGGGCAAGGCGCCCATGGCGCTGGTTTCGAACGGCACCCGGTGGCATGCCTGCAACATGCGCACCGCGACCCAGGAGACGGACTGCCCGGCCGAAGAGGGGTCGCTGTTCCGTTTCGGCAACTGGACCCAACCCATCGACGCGCTGAGCAACGTGAATACCGTTCCCTGGCCCGATATTACGGAGTCGAGCTTCCGGAACGATGCCGCCACACCGCTTCTCATCGCAGGTACGGACGACTACCAACAGTGGAACGATATCGACTGGAAGAAATACGACGATGCCGAGGGATTCACCAACCCCACCGTGGACGGCCGCGAAGTGCGCGTGGCGACCTACGAGGATTTCCAGGAGCTGATAGACAACAGCGAAATCATCGAACAGGGCTATGGCGTGCTCTACGGCAACGATGCCCGGGAGACGCTCACGAAAGTGGAGGAGGTCTACGGCCACCGCCGCGACACGCACGGCGGAGAGAACGCTTCGGGTGCCGGTTACGGCATACGCGGATGTTTCGTCTACAACAGCTCGGAAGACCCGGTCTACGGCGGTCGCAACCTCTTCTTCCCGGTAGGCACGTCGGGATACGGCCACCGCAAGCACTACGAGGCGAAAGGTACGGCGGTTCTTCGCTATTCGGCCGGACAGACGGGACCCATGACGAACTACATCGCGATTCGCCCGCTGTTCTACGACCTCTACAAACGGCCGGGAGCCATCTATTGGCTGAAGAGCGTGGCCGGCGGAGATAAGAACATCATCGCCTGGGATTTCAACTACTTTACGTTCGATTTCGCGGCCCTTCCCCAGAGCAACGTCTTCACTACGCCCAATACGGATACGCCCGCGCAGAGCGACGCCTGCTTCGTGCGCTGCGTGGAGCTGACGAAATAGGCCCCGGCTCTCGGGTGCCGGCAACAGGCGGAGCCGCAGTTCCGGAATCACCGGAGCTGCGGCTCCGTCGTGTCGTACGGATTCCGCCCGCAGACCGTGGGCTGGATGCGGCCGGGGAGCTGCTGCACGGCCGGGGTTTGCGGGGGCTTGGTTGGCGGAGGGCTTTTCCCTCGGGGGCCGGAGTCCGCACGTCGCCGCGCGGCAGGGGCGGACTCCGGCCCCTGCACTCGCGGTGCGGCGGGGTGTGGCGGAAAAAAGAGGGCAGAGGCGGTGCGGGACGTGCAGGCGGTTGCCGAATATGTGCTATCTTTGCCGTAGTGAAACCCTGACATTCGAATTGCGATTATGGAGAAAAAGAACTTTACCTATTCGGGGCGGAAAGCCAATGGCTTCGCGGCCCTGTTCCTGGTGCTGGCGGGGCTGGCGGCCGGCGTGGCGCTCATCGTCTTCGGCGGCGTGAACCGGTTGGACATGCCGTCGGCGTGGCGGGCGGCCGTGATTGCGGCGGGCATCGCGGCGGTCGTGGCGGCGTTGATTTGCATGGGCGGCTTCCTCATGCTCGAACCCAACGAGGCGCGCGTGATGGTCTTTTTTGGAAAATACAAGGGTACGTTCTACGAAACGGGCTACTGGTGGGTCAATCCCTTCATGAGTGCCAAGCGCGTTTCGATGCGGGCCCGCAACCTCGACGTGGAGCCCATCAAGGTGAACGACAGGACGGGCAACCCTATTCTGATTGGACTGGTGCTGGTGTGGAGAATCAAGCAGGGGGAGGTCTACAAGGCGGTCTTCGACATCGACGCTTCGGCGGCCAAGGACGAAGTGTCCGTTTCGGCCGCCACGCGCATGAACACCCTCGAACGGTTCGTGCGGGTGCAGAGCGATGCTGCCCTGCGCCAGGTGGCCGGCTGCTATGCCTACGACGACCACGGGGCGAGCGGCGACGAACTGACCCTGCGCAGCAACAGCGACGAGATAAACGACCTGCTGGAGGTGCGGCTCAACGAGCGGCTGGACATGGCCGGCATCGAAGTGGTGGAGGCCCGCATCAACTACCTGGCCTATGCTCCCGAAATCGCGGCCGTCATGCTGCGCCGCCAGCAGGCCGATGCGATTATCGCGGCCCGGGAGAAAATCGTGGAGGGTGCCGTGTCGATGGTGAAGATGGCGCTCGACAGGCTGTCGGAGGAGCAGGTGGTGGAGCTGGACGGGGAGAGCCGGGCCGCCATGGTGGGCAACTTGCTGGTGGTGCTGTGCGCCGACGAGGCCGCCCAGCCGGTGGTCGATGCCGGAACGCCGCACCGGTAGCGCCGGGCGGGGCTCGCGGCTGCCGGCAGTCGGAGACCGCGGACCGGGACGGAAAAGAACGGAATACGGAGAACGAAACTGGGGATACCTATGAAGAACGTAGTGGTTTTTACGGGTGCGGGCGTGAGTGCCGACAGCGGACTGTCCACCTTCAGGGACAGCGACGGGCTGTGGGCCGAGTACCGCATCGAGGATGTCTGTACGCCGGAGGCGCTGGCCCGCGACCGGCAGACGGTCATCGATTTCTATAACATGCGCCGGCGCGAGCTGGAGCGCGTGGAGCCCAATGCCGGACATCGGGCCATCCGCGAGCTGGAGCGCTTTTGCCGGGTGAACGTGGTGACGCAGAACGTGGACGACCTGCACGAGCGCGCGGGCAGCAGCCGGGTGCTGCACCTGCACGGCGAACTGCGCAAGCTCTGCAGCAGCGCCGACCCCCGGCTGGTCTACCCGATTGAGGGGTGGAGGCAGGAGCCTGATGCCCGGGCCGAAGACGGGTCGCTGCTCAGGCCGTTCATCGTCTTTTTCGGCGAGCCGGTGCCCATGTTCGAACGGGCCGCGGAGGTGGTCTCGCAGGCCGACGTGCTCATCGTGGTGGGGACTTCGCTGGCGGTCTATCCGGCCGCTTCGCTGGTGAACTATGTGCGGCGGGAGGTGCCCGTCTATCTGGTGGACCCGGGAGAGCCCTCCCTGGCGGGGGTGAGAAACCGCGTAATCCACATCAGGATGCGCTCCGCCGAGGGGATGCCGATGCTGGCGGAACGCCTCCGCAGGGAGTCGGAAGGGTAGGGGCCCGGCTGCCTGCGGAGAGGTTTCCGGGCGGCTGCACGCCGCAGGGCGGCCGTTTTTTTGTTTTAAATATTTGGTGTAATCGCATATAAAGTCGTATCTTTGCCCTGACGTTTCAGTAAAAGACAAGTCCTGATGAAGATAGCGGTAGCTCAGTTAAACTATACGATAGGCGATTTCGAAGGCAACAAGGCCAAAATCGTCGCGAGTGTCGAACGGGCGAAAGGCGACGGCGCCGACCTGGTCGTCTTTTGCGAAGAGGCCGTGAGCGGAGCTTTTGCTTACGACCTGCTCAACAAGGTCACTTTCCTCGAGTTGTGCGAGGACGTGCTGGAGGAGGTCGCCCCCCATTGCGACACCATTGCCGCGCTGGTGGGCACCCCGATTGCCAGCGACCGGACTACCGTGAGTGCCGCCGCACTGCTGCGCAACGGCAAAATCGAACGCTACATAGGACGCCATACGGTGACGGGCCGCGACGACGTGGGCCATCTCAGACCCGGCAAGGGCGGCGAGTGCGTGGACATCGCCGGCAAGCGGGTGGCCGTGCTGGTAGGCGAGGATGTCTTCGCGGGCAACAGCAGCAAGTACGGCAACAAGGCCGATGTCATCGTTTCGCTCATCACCGACGCATACAAGCGCCACAACATCGACAACCGCTACAACTTCTACCGCAAGCTCTCCTACATGTCGGGCATTCCGGTCGTGTACGCCAATATGGTGGGCGGAAACACCGACGTGGTTTTCGACGGCTCGTCGGCCGTATTCAACGGCCAGGGCCACGCGCTGCGTCTGCTCAGGAGTTTCGACGAGGATTATGCTGTGGTGGACCTCGCCGCCCCCAACGAGCCGGTGGAGATTCCCTACATCAGCAAGAACCCCACCATATACAACGCCATCAAACTGGGTCTGAAAGACTTTTTCGCCAAAAACGGCTTCAAGACCGCCTGCATAGGCCTTTCGGGCGGCATCGATTCGGCGGTGGTCGCGGCCATCGCGGTGGATGCGCTCGGGGTGGAGAACGTGCGGGCGCTGATGCTGCCTTCGCAGTTCTCGTCGGACCATTCGGTCGAGGATGCGGTGCTGATGGCCGAACGTCTCGGAATGCAGTACAACGTGGTGCCCATCACCGAGGCCTACAAGACCATCACCGACAGCCTGAAGCCGGTCATCGGCGGGCTGCCTTTCGATGTGACCGAGGAGAACATACAGTCGCGCATCCGCTGCGTGATGCTCATGGCGCTCTCCAACAAATACGGCTGCGTGCTGCTCAACACCACCAACAAGAGCGAGGAGGCCGTGGGCTACGGAACCCTCTACGGCGATTGCGTGGGGGTAATCAGCGTGCTGGGCGACCTCTACAAGCGGGAGGTGTTCGAACTGGCCCGCTATCTGAACCGCGATACGGAGGTGATTCCCGAGAACATCCTTGTCAAGGAGCCGTCGGCGGAGCTCAGACCCGAGCAGAAGGATACCGATTTCCTGCCTCCCTACGATGTGGTGGATGCCATCCTGTTCCGCATGTTCGAGGAGGGGCAGCACCGCGAGGAGATTGTCAATGCGGGTTTCGAGGCCAACGTGGTCTATAAGATACACGCCATGGTGATGAAGAACGAACAGAAGCGCTATCAGTTCTGCCCCGTGCTTCGGATGTCGATATGTCCGTTGGGCAAGGGCCGCGTGATGCCGCTGACCAGCAAATACGGCTATTGACGTTCGCGCTCCGGACGCATGTGGATAAATCCGTCGGTTTTCAATCTATGAGTGAAATAATAGAACATAAGGGTCGTGTCGTTTCGGTCGATGCCGCTTGCGGAACGGTCACGGTGGAGATAGTCTCCGAGAGTGCCTGCGCGGCGTGTCGGGCCAAAAGTATGTGCTCGATGAGCGAAACGGAGAACAAACGCATCGAGGTCGCCGCGGGAAAGCAGGCCTCTTTGTACCGGGAGGGCGACCGGGTGATGGTTTCGGTGACCCGCGGAATGGGAATACGGGCAGTGCTGTTCGCCTACGTGTTCCCGTTTTTCGTTTTGATGGCCGTGCTGATTGGCTGCACGGCGGCCGGTGTGGCCGAGACGTGGGCCGGAGTGGCCTCGCTGGCGGCCGCGGCGCTCTACTATGCCGTGTTGTCGCTGATGAAGGCCAAATTCGGAAAGCAAATCATTTTTAACATAACAAAAATATAATGGGAGTTTTAGGAATTACAATTTTGACGCTTTGTGCGTTGGGTGTACTGGCTGCCGCCATTCTCTATGTGGTCGCGCAGAAGTTCAAGGTGTACGAAGACCCGCGCATTGATGATGTTGAGAAGATGCTGCCGGGTGCCAACTGCGGCGGCTGCGGTTTTGCCGGCTGCCGTGCCATGGCCGACGCGCTGGTCAAACAGGACGACATCTCGTCGCTGTTCTGCCCCGTAGGCGGCGGCGACACCATGAAGGCGGTCGCCTCTTTCCTCGGAAAGGCCGCTGCCGAAAAGGAGCCCCAGGTGGCTGTGGTGCGTTGTGCGGGCACTTGCGCCGTGCGTCCGCGTACCAACAAATTCGACGGTGCGTCGTCGTGCGCCGTGGCCGCTTCGCTCTACGTCGGCGAGACGGGATGCTCGTTCGGGTGTCTGGGCTTCGGCGACTGCGTGAGCGCCTGCAACTTCGGTGCGTTGTCGATGGACGGGCAGACCGGTCTGCCGGTGGTGGACCAGGATAAGTGCACCGCCTGCGGTGCCTGTGTCAAGGCGTGTCCGAAAGGGATTATCGAACTCAGGAAGAAGGGTCCCAAGGACCGTCGTGTCTTCGTTTCGTGTGTCAATAAGGACAAGGGCGGCGTGGCCCGCAAGGCATGCGGGGCAGCCTGCATCGGTTGCGGCAAGTGCGCCAAGACTTGCCCGTTCGGCGCCATCACCGTGGAGAACAATCTGGCTTACATCGATTTCAACAAATGCCGTCTGTGCCGCAAGTGCGTAGCCGAGTGTCCTACCGGAGCCATCGTGGAGGTGAACTTCCCGCCGCGTCCCGCAGCCAAACCGGCTGTCGAGGGCAAACCCGCTGCGGCTCCCGCAGCCAAGCCCGCTGCCGAACCGAAACCCGCCGCCGAGGTGAAAGCCGCACCCGTCCCCGAGCCGAAGCCGGCAGCGCCCGAGACCAAACCGGCGGAAAAAGAGAGTAAAGAATAAAAGCCAAGTAATAGATATGTTGAAGAGTTTTCCTATCGGTGGAGTTCATCCATCAGAGAATAAGTTGAGTCGCGGCGCAGCGATAGAGACCTTTCCCGTGCCGGAGACGGTGACCATTCCTCTTTCGCAGCACATCGGTGCGCCTGCCGTGGCGGCCGTGGCCAAAGGCGACAAGGTGGTCGTGGGACAGGTTATCGCAACGGCCGGAGGATTCGTTTCGAGCAACATCCACTCTTCGGTGTCGGGTACCGTCACTGCGGTGGATGCGGCAGTCAATGGACAGGGACTCCGTCAGCCCGCCGTCACCATCAAGGTGGAGGGCGACGAGTGGGACCCCGCCATCGACCGCAGCGACAAGCTGGTCAGGGAGTGCAACCTCGAACCCAAGGAGATTATCGCCAAGATTCAGGCTGCCGGCATCGTCGGCATGGGCGGTGCCACCTTCCCCGCTCACGTGAAGCTGAGCGTGCCTCCCGGAAAGAAAGCCGAATTTCTGATTATAAACGGTGTGGAGTGCGAACCCTATCTCACCTCCGACCACCGTGTGATGCTCGAACGGGGCGAAGAGCTGCTGGTGGGCGTCACCATCCTGATGAAGGCGCTCGGCGTGAACAAGGCCTTCATCGGCATCGAGAACAACAAGCCCGACGCGATAGCCCATCTCACCTCGCTGGCCGCAGCGTATGCCGGCGTGGAGGTGGTGCCTTTGAAGGTGCAGTATCCGCAGGGCGGTGAGAAGCAGCTCATCGCGGCCGTCACCGGCCGTCAGGTTCCTTCGGCTCCCGCATTGCCCATCGACGTGGGCGCGGTGGTGCAGAACGCGAGCACCGCGGTGGCCGTCTACGAGGCCGTGCAGAAGAACAAGCCGCTCATCGAGCGCGTGGTGACCGTGACGGGCAAGGGACTGGCCAAACCCGGCAACTTCAAGGTGCGCATCGGCACCCCCATCAGCGCGCTTATCGCCGCTGCGGGCGGTCTGCCCGAGGATGCGGGCAAGGTCATCAACGGCGGCCCGATGATGGGTCGCGCGATGGTCAATCTCGACGCTCCCGTGACCAAAGGTTCGAGCGGCGTGCTGGTCATGAGCGGCAGCGAGGCTTGCCGCGAGGCGGCCGACACCTGCATCAAGTGCGGCAAGTGCGTGAACGTGTGTCCCATGGGTCTTGAGCCCTATCTGTTGAGCAAACTGAGCCGCAAGGGCATGTGGGAGCAGGCCGAAAAGGGCATCATCACCGACTGCATCGAGTGCGGAAGCTGTCAGTTCACCTGTCCGGCCCATCTGCCGCTGCTGGACTTCATCCGTCTGGGCAAGGCGAAGGTCATGGGCATCATCCGGGCCAGAGCGGCTGCCGCTGCCCCTAAAAAGTAAACAAAAAGAATATAGGTAAAAATATGGAGAAAAAATTATTCGTATCGCCGTCTCCCCATGTGCACGGAGGAGATTCGACTACCAGGCTGATGCGGGACGTGGTCATCGCGCTGCTCCCGGCTCTGGCCGTGTCGGTATGGGTGTTCGGTCTTCAGACGCTCGTCATTTCGGCCGTGGCCGTAGCCAGCTGCGTACTGTTTGAGTATCTGATTCAGCGTTGGCTGCTGAAGGGCGCCTCCACCATAGGCAACTTTTCGGCCATCGTGACGGGTCTGCTGCTGGCATTCAACCTGCCGGTCAATATTCCCGTGTGGCTGGTGATTCTGGGCAGCCTGGTGGCTATTGCCGTGGGTAAGATGACCTTCGGCGGACTGGGCAAGAACCCCTTCAACCCCGCACTGGTGGGCCGTGTGTTCCTGCTCATCTCGTTCCCCGTCCAGATGACTTCGTTCACCGCCGTGCGTCCCGACGCCATGTCGGGCGCCACTCCGCTGGCATTCGTCAAAGAGGCCCTGAAGAACGGCGAAAAGATGGAAAATATTCTGGCTCAGATTAACTACACCGACCTGCTGACCGGTTTCAAGGCCGGTTCGCTGGGCGAGGTCGCTGCGCTGGCTCTGCTGGCCGGCTTCGTCTACCTGCTGGTTCGCAAGGTGATTAGCTGGCACATTCCGGTGACCGTGCTCGGTTCGATGGCCGTGCTGAGCGCCGTGTTGTGGGGCGTCGATTCGCAGCACTACATGAGCCCGCTCTTCCACCTGCTTACGGGCGGTGCCCTGCTGGGTGCGATATTCATGGCTACCGACTATGTCACCTCGCCGATGACCCATCGGGGTATGCTGATTTACGGTTGCGGCATCGGTGTGCTCACCATCCTCATCCGCACCTGGGGCGCCTATCCCGAGGGCATGTCCTTCGCCATCCTCATCATGAACTCCGTGGTGCCTCTGCTTAACAAATATGTCAAACCCCGCCGTTTCGGCGTCAAAAAATAAGGAGGAAACGGTATGCAGAGTACATTGAAAAATATGGTATTGGTGCTCTTCCTGATAACCCTCGTCGCATCGGCGGCGGTGGGCGGAATCTTCAAAATCACCGAGGAGCCCATCGCACAGGCCAAAGCCGCCAAGACCAAGGCGGCGCTGGCGGCCGTGCTTCCCGCTTTCGACAACGACCCCGGTCAGGACACCGTTTCCACGGTGGTGGACGGTCTGCCCGTTCTGCTCTACAAGGCCACTGCCGGCGGCCAGCTGGCCGGATACGCCGTGGAGACCCAGACCAACAACGGCTTCAACGGAAAGGTGAAGCTGATGGTGGGTTTCGATGCCGACAACCAGATTGTGAACATCAGCGTGCTGGAACATACGGAGACCCCGGGTCTTGGGAGCAAGATGGCCGACGAGGACAACAAGCTGATAGTAAGTTTTCAGGGTAAGAACCCCGCCGATTTGAAGCTGGCCGTGAAGAAGGACGGAGGCGATATCGACGCGCTGACCGCGGCCACCATCTCTTCGCGGGCCTATGTCGATGCCGTGGAGCGCGGTTACAAGGCGCTGCTGTCGGTCACTTCGCAGCAGGAGGCTCCTGCCGCAACCATAACCACAACCGAACCTGCCGGACAGGAAGGAGGCGACAATGAATAAATTGCAACTTATCACCAAAGGACTTATCAAGGAGAACCCGACTTTCGCGCTGGTGCTCGGCATGTGCCCCACGCTGGGTACCACCACTTCGGCGGCCAACGGTCTGGGTATGGGCGCGGCGACCATGTTCGTGCTGATTCTCTCCAACATCGTAATCTCGCTGGTCAAGAACGTGATTCCCGACAAGGTGCGCATTCCGGCCTTTATCGTCATCATCGCCTCGTTCGTGACCGTCGTGCAGCTGTGCATGGAGGCTTTCGTGCCCGACCTCTACGCCACCCTGGGCGTCTTCATCCCGCTGATTGTGGTGAACTGCATCATTCTGGGACGCGCCGAGGCATTCGCTTCGAAGAACAACGCATTCGATTCGGCGCTCGACGGTCTGGGCATCGGTCTGGGCTTCACCTGCTCGCTGACGGTGCTGGGCGCCGTGCGCGAGCTGCTGGGCAGCGGTTCGATATTCGGAGCCCGTCTCTATGAAGGCGACGGCATGCTGATTTTCGTGCTGGCTCCCGGTGCCTTCATCGCGCTGGGCTACCTGATGGTCGTGTTCAATAAATTAACCGCTAAATCGAAGTAGTAGATATGGAATATTTTGTAATAGTCATAGGAGCGATTTTCGTCAATAACGTAGTCCTCTCCCAGTTCCTGGGCATCTGTCCGTTCCTGGGCGTCTCCAACAAGGTGGAGACCTCGCTCGGCATGGGTGCGGCGGTCACTTTCGTGATGGCCATTACGGCGGTCGTGGCCTATATTCTCCAGCATTGCGTGCTGGTGAAGTACAACATCGAGTACATGCAGACCATCGTCTTCATTCTGGTGATTGCGGCGCTGGTCCAAATGGTGGAGATTATCCTCAAGAAGATGAGCCCCTCGCTCTATCAGGCGCTGGGTATCTTCCTGCCGCTCATCACCACCAACTGCGCCGTGCTGGGTGTGGCCATTCTCATCGCACAGAAGAATTTCAATCTGCTCGAGTCGGTGGTTTATGCCGTGTCGCTGGCAATCGGATTCTCGCTGGCCCTGGTGCTCTTCGCCGGTATCCGCGAGCGTCTGGAGCTGGACGACATGCCCAAGGCCATGAAGGGAGTGCCCATCGCGCTGATTACCGCGGGCATTCTGGCGATGGCCTTCATGGGATTCTCCGGATTGGTATAGCGTGAACCGCGGCGCGGGGCGGGTTGTCGCCGCGCGGCGGATGAAACAGGTCGCAGGGTGTCGTAAAACGGCACCCTGCGGTTTTTTACGGCGCTTGCCGGGCCGGAGTTTGAAAACCGCGGAAAAAAGAGTACCTTTGAAAGACGGTTCGCCTCTTTTCCGATTTCGGGGGCGGGCCGCATCGCTAACTTTTTGGAACCATTTAATTCTGTTTGATTTTATGTTGAAAAGAATAATCTTTGCTGCGCTGCTGGCTCTGGGAACGGGAGCGGCCTGTGCGCAGGAGTACACGGGCGAGTCTCTGTCGAGAGGCTTCGTGGGCAGACCGTCGGGCGAACGGATGTATCTGAGCTGGCGCATGTTCGCCGATGACGACGCAAATGCGGCGTTCGACCTCTATCGTTCGACGAACGGAGGCAAGGCGGTGAAAATCAATGCGGAGCCTATTGTCCGGACCTCCGATTTCATGGACGGAACGGTCGATTTCGCGGCCGACAACCGTTGGGAGCTCCGCCAGGGGGGCCGCACCGTGGCCTTCTGGGAGCGCAAGGGCGGCGAACCGAAGCTGCCCTATCTGCGCGTGCCCATCCAGCGTCCCGAGCCGGGCGAGGTGTTCGGCCAGAAGTTCACCTATTCGGCCAACGACTGTTCGGTGGGCGATTTGGACGGCGACGGCGAATATGAAATCGTGCTCAAGTGGGAGGTTTCCAACTCCAAGCGTCCGCCCCAGACGGGTTTCGCAGGCAACACCCTGGTCGATGCCTACAAGCTCGACGGCACCCGGCTGTGGAGAATCGACCTCGGTCGGAACATCCGCTCCGGAGCTGCGACCACGCAGTTGCTGGTCTTCGACTTCGATGGCGACGGCCGGGCCGAGCTCTGCTGCAAGACGGGCGACGGAACGGTGGACGGCGTGGGCGAGGTAATCGGCGATGCGCAGGCCGACTGGCGGACCGCGGAGCAGGGCCGCTTCTACGGTAAGATTGTGAACGGTCCGGAGTACGTGACCGTCTTCCGCGGCAGCGACGGCAAGGCGCTGGCCACCGAGGAGTATGTGCCTACGCGCTATCCGCTCGACGGATGGGGCGGCATCGGCGGCAACGGCGGCAACGACAACACCGGCGGCCGTTCCGACCGTTTTTCGGCCGGCGTGGCGCTGCTCGACGGCAAGACCCCTTCGCCGTTCTTCGTGCGCGGATGGTACGGGCGTACCGTGGTGGCCGCATGGACGTTCGACGGCGAGAAACTGGCGCTGAAGTGGGCTTTCGACAGTGCGCTTCCCGAGTGGGAGGGCTATTCGGGCATGGGTAACCACAGTGTGACCGTGGCCGATTTCGACGGCGACGGATGCGACGAGATATGCGTGGGCGCCATGACCGTGGACCACGACGGCAAGGGACTCTTCACCACCGGCCTGCGCCACGGCGATGCGCTGCATGCCGGCGACCTCATCCCCTCGCGTCCGGGACTGGAGGTGTTCGGCGTGCATGAGAACGAGGAGGCGACCGTGGCGCTGGGTACGCCCGCCGTGGCGCTCTTCGACGGCCGCACGGGCGAAATCGTCTGGAGCGACGGTCCGGGAGAGGATGCCGGGCGCGGTGTGGCGGCCGACATCGACCCCCGCTACGAGGGGGCCGAGTGCTGGGGCGGCCCCGGCGGTCTGCGTCGCGGCGACACGGGCGAGTTCATCAGCGACAAGGTGCCCAACTCCTGCAACTTCATCATCTACTGGGATGCCGACCCGCAGAGCGAGCTGCTCGACCGTACGGCCGTCAGCAAGTGGAACCCCGAGACCGAAACCACCGAAGTGGTGATGCAGGCCGAAGGGGCGGTCTCCAACAACGGAACCAAGTCGAACCCCTGTCTGTCGGGCGACCTGCTCGGCGACTGGCGCGAGGAGGTGATTTGGGCGTCGGAGGACCAGAGCGAACTGCGCATCTACCTGACCGACATCCCGGCCGTGAACCGGATGCCGACCCTCATGCAGGACCGTCAGTACCGGCTGGCCGTCGCCTGGCAGAACGTGGCCTACAACCAGCCGCCCCATCCCAGCTTCGACATGGCCGCCCGCTTCCGGGAGATTGAGGCCGCCCGTGCGGCTGCGGGCAAAGCCGCGAAAGCCGGAAACAAAGCTGCGAAGGCCGGAAGCAAAGGCCGCAAACGATAGAAAAGAGAGTGCCGGCTGGGGCTCCGCACAGCGCGGGACTCCGGCCGGCGTACTGAAAAAGCGTGTGGAGCGACATGAAGAAATCTCAGACGGCGATAGCCCTCGCCTTTCTCGGGCTGATGTTTTTTTCGATAGGTTTTGCGCTGGGCATCAATTCGTTTCTGATACCGGTGCTGCGCACCTCGCTGGGGGTGTCGAGCGGCATATCCTATCTGGTGCTGACGGCCACGTTTCTGCCTTTCGTGCTGTTCAGCTATCCGGTTTCGCGCCAGATTGCGCGCCGCGGCTACAAGACGGTGATGTTCCAGTCGCTGCTGATGTTTGCGGTGGCGTTCCTGGCCTTCATGAATTCTGCCGAAAAGGGGAATCTCTACCTCTTTCTGCTGGCCAGTTTCGCGAGCGGAATCGCCAATACGGCGCTTCAGGCTGCGGTCAATCCCTATATCACCATCCTGGGGCCGATGGAGAGCGCTGCGCGGCGCATCAGCTTCATGGGCATCTGCAACAAGATAGCGTGGGCCGTGGCGCCGGTCTTCCTGGCCTGGCTCATCGGCAAGGAGGCGACCGCCACGGCGGTAGCCGACCTGCAGCGCCCCTTCATGGTCATCATCGCGGTCTTCTTCGCATTGGGCATCGTCTCGATATTGGTGCCGCTGCCTGAGGTGAAGGCCCTGGGTGAAGAGGAGGAGCGGGCGGACGAGTGTCCCTATGCCGCCTCCAAGCGTTCGATATGGCAGTTCCCGCACCTGATTCTGGGGGCGGTGACCCTCTTCTTCTATGTGGGGGCCGAGACCGTCGCCCTGAGTACGGGCGTGGACTACGCCGGCGAACTGGGGCTGGCCGACAGCGCCGACTATGCGTGGCTGGCGAGCATCGGGATGGTGGTAGGCTATGTGTGCGGTATCGTGTTCATCCCCCGCTATCTGTCGCAGGCGATGGCGCTGCGCGTCTGCTCGTGGATTGGCATCGCGGGCAGCCTGGCCGTGTGTCTGCTGCCGGGCGCGCTCTCCATCTGGGGTATCGCCGCCATGGCTCTGGGCTGTTCGCTGATGTGGCCGGCTCTGTGGCCGTTGGCCATGAAGGATTTGGGGCGCTTCACCAAGACCGGTTCGTCGCTTCTGGTGACGGCCATCGCGGGCGGAGCCGTGGTGCCCCTGCTGTTCGGTTTCCTCAAGGACGGGTTCGGCTCCCAGCATGCCTATTGGATAACCCTGCCCTGTTTCGTGCTGATTCTCTATTACGGAACCTACGGCTACAAGATAAGAAGGTAGAGCGCGGCCGGGGGATATGGAAAAAGCGTCGCGGCACACCGGTGTGTCGCGACGCTTTCGTATTCGGGGCGGCTTCGGCCTGCTGCGGGGCAGCCGGTTTTCAGAGCAGGATGAGACTGACGGCCATGACGGCCATGCCGATGACCAGTCCGAGGATGGAGATGTGGTGGTAGCCGTATTCGCGGGCCGAGGGCAGCAGTTCGTCCAGCGAGATGTATATCATGATGCCGGCCACGGCGGCGAAGGTGCAGTTGAGCAGCAACGGGGACATGAAGGGCAGCAGTATCAGGTAGGCGACCAGCGCACCGAGGGGCTCGGCGAGTCCCGAGAGGAACGAGAACCAGAAGGCTTCGCGGCGGTTGCCCGTGGCGGCGTAGATGGGCACCGACACGGCGATTCCCTCCGGAATGTTGTGGATGGCCACGGCGACGGCGATGGCCGCGCCGGTGGAGGCTGAATCGAGCGAGGAGATGAAGGTGGCGATTCCCTCCGGGAAGTTGTGGATGGTGATGGCCAGCGCGGTCATCACCCCCATGCGGCGGAGCCGGTGGTGATGCCGGTCCCTGTTTGGGGAGAGCTCCTCCAGCGAGTGCAGTTCATGGGGATTGTCGGCTTCGGGCACCAGCTTGTCGATGACTCCGGCCACGAGCAGCCCGCCGAAGAAGGAGAGGGCCACGATGACCTCGCCCGTGCGCGGGCCGTAGAGCTCCTGCAGCTCGATGCGGGCGTTGTAGAGTATCTCCATGAACGAGATGTATATCATCACGCCGGCCGAAAGTCCCAGCGCGAAGGAGAGGAATTTGCGGTTGGTGCTTTTGGTCACCAGAGCGATGAGGCTGCCGATGCCCGTGGCCAGTCCGGCCAGCAGGGTCATCAGCAGTGCGTATGTGACGTTGCCTTGCATGATGCGTCTTCTCCCTTATGCGTGTGTGCTGCCCGTGGGGCGCGGGGGCTCTCGGGGCGGTTCGTCAGTTGGCCTTGAAAGGCATCTTCACCTGGGCCAGCTCGTCGTTGGCCTTGTCTATCTTGCGGGCCAGTTCCGACTTGAACGCGGCGAAGCGCGCCCGCACGTCGCTGTCGGCCGTGGCGATTATCTGCGTTGCAAATATCGCCGCATTCTGCGCTCCGTCGAGCGCCATGGTGGCGACGGGAATGCCCGAGGGCATCTGCAGGATGGAGAGAATGCTGTCCCAGCCGTCGATGGAGTTGGACGACTTGATGGGCACTCCGATGACGGGCAGCGGCGTGAGGGCTGCGATGACGCCCGGCAGATGGGCCGCGCCGCCCGCGCCGGCGATGATTACCTCGATGCCGCGTTCGGCCGCGCCCTTGGCGAAAGCGACCACGCGTTCGGGAACCCGGTGGGCCGACAACGCGTTGATTTCGTAAGGAATTTCCATCGAATCGAGGAATTTGGCCGCTTTCTCCATGATGTTCAGGTCGGAGGTGCTGCCCATGATGATGCTGACTCTTGCTTTCATTTTATCGCGTTTTAATTTTAAAATTCGGGGTTTAATGTTTAACTTCGCAAAATTAAATCTTATTTGAATAACTACAAAACTTAGCAACGGATATGGAGAACCTTTCCTGTGAAAGCGACAAAGGCACGGTCAGAATACACGACCGGAGTTTTCGGGTGATGATTCCCGCGGCGGAGATTGACCGGGCCGTGGAGCGGGTGGCGGCAGCCGTGAACAGGGACTATCGCGACAAGCAGACCCCGCTTTTCCTGGGGGTGCTGAACGGGTCGTTCATGTTCATGTCGGACCTCATCAAGAAGGTGGATTTCAACTGCGAACTCTCGTTCGTGAAGCTGGCCTCGTACAGCGGGACCTCGACCACCGGTAAGGTGCAGGAGCTCATCGGACTCAAGAACAACATCGAAGGCCGTCACGTGGTGGTGGTCGAGGATATCGTCGATACGGGCGAGAGCATCGAGCACCTGATGCGTTCGCTCGAAGGCCACCGTCCGGCCAGCGTGGAGGTGTGCACCCTGTTCTTCAAGCCGGGCTCCTATCGCAAGCAGATTCCCATCAAGTACCGTGCGCTGGAGATAGGCAATGAGTTTATCGTGGGATACGGCCTCGACTACAACCAGTTGGGCCGCAACCTGAAAGATATTTACGTAGTGGCGGATGAATAGAGAGCAGCAGGACCAGTTCGACGGCGGCCGTCGCCTGCCGCTGGTCGAGGATTTTTACACCATACAGGGCGAGGGTTTCCACACCGGAAAGGCGGCCTATTTCATCCGTCTGGGCGGTTGCGACGTCGGCTGCCGCTGGTGCGACGCCAAATTCACGTGGAATCCCCGGATATACCCGCCGCGCAGCGTGGACGAAATCGTGGAGCGCGCCTGCGGCTACAAGGCGCAGGCCATCGTGGTGACCGGCGGCGAGCCGCTGCTCTATCCGCTGGATTACCTCACCGGCAGGCTGCACGAGCGCGGGCTGGAGATTTTTCTCGAGACCTCGGGCTCGCATCCCTTCAGCGGAACGTTCGACTGGGTGTGTCTGTCGCCCAAGCGCCGGCAGCCGCCCCTGGAGGAGGCGTTCGGCAGGGCGCACGAGTTGAAGGTCATCGTGGAGAGCGAGGCGGATTTCGAATGGGCCGAACGGAACGCCGCATGCACGCGCAGCGGGTGCCTGCTCTATCTGCAACCCGAGTGGAGCGTCTACGAACGGGTGACGCCGGCCATCGTGGAGTATGTCAAGGAGCATCCGCAGTGGAACATTTCGGTGCAGACGCATAAGTTCATGCACATTCCGTAACGGGAGAGGAGGAGAGACAGCATGCTGAAACTGGGACAGGACAGACGTTTGTGGATAGGCACGATTGTGGTTTTCGTGCTGCTGATTGTCTTTTTCGATGCCAACAGCGTCATCGACGGCATCCGTCTGCGCCGCGACATCCGGGAGCTGGAGTCGCGCAAGCTCTACTACCGCGAGCGTATCGTGGAGGACAG
Organism: Rikenellaceae bacterium; assembly: GCA_017935625.1. Classification (GTDB taxonomy): domain Bacteria; phylum Bacteroidota; class Bacteroidia; order Bacteroidales; family Rikenellaceae; genus RGIG9113. Next base: position 25,029 of record JAGBHC010000003.1, read on the forward strand.
CGTGTTGCTGGAGCGCCTCAAGGAGAACGACTTCCTGGAGCAGTACGCCCGCGAGCACTTCATGATGCGCAAGCCCGGCGAGGAGATTTATGTCATTCAGCAGTAGCCGGAGACGGCGGACGGTGCTCCCCGGAAGGAAGGAAAGGCGTGTTTTGTGCGCCTTATTTTTCGTTTTTTTCGATTAAGGGTTGTATTTTTGCAGGGAAATTCGAGGCAGGTGCCTGCGGGCGCCGTGCGGAGTTTCCGTTCGCGAATGTAAAAACTGAAACCGGCATGAAGATATTGATAGTAAACGGGCCGAACCTCAATCTGCTCGGCCGTCGGGAACCGCAGATTTACGGCAACCGGGGTTTCGAGGAGTATCTCGAAACGCTCGTAAAACGCTATCCGCAGGTGGAGTTCGGCTATTGTCAGTCGAACATCGAGGGCGAGCTGGTGACCGTTCTCCAGCAGGCCGACGGCGTATGGGACGGCGTGGTGCTCAATGCGGGCGCCTACACCCACACTTCGGTGGCGCTGCGGGATGCCATCGGCGGGGTGGATGTTCCGGTGGTGGAGGTGCACATTTCGTGCATCCTCTCCCGCGAGGAGTTCCGTCACGTGTCGCTCATCGCCCCCAAGTGCAAGGGCTCGGTCATGGGTTTCGGTCTCGACTCCTATCGGCTGGGCGTCGAGGCGCTGCTGGGATAGGCCGGGCTGCCGGTCGGAAAAGAGCCCGCCGGACGGGGAGGCAAACCCCGGGACGGAGGGAAAAGGAATGGAAGTTTAGGTTAGGCAAATAGCATTATGTATAAGAAGACGAAGATTGTAGCAACTCTGTCCGACAGACGTTGCGATGTGGATTTTATCCGTTCGCTCTACGAGGCGGGGATGGATGCGGTGCGTATCAATTCGGCCCATGCGACGCTCGAAGGGGCCGACCGGGTGGTGGACAATGTCCGGCAGGTGTCGGATGCGATTCCGATTATCATCGACACCAAGGGTCCCGAAATCCGTGTGACCGGCATGGCCGCGGGTTTCGAAGAGGGAATTCGCGTGGCGGTGGGCGACGTGGTGACCATCAGGGGCACGGCCGACAACCTGCCTTCGGACGACAAGACCGTTTACATGAACGACCCCTCCTTCGCCGAGGATGTGCCGGTGGGGGCGACGGTGCTTATCGACGACGGAGAGCTGGAGCTGTCGGTGGAGGCGAAGACGGAGGGTGCGCTGCGCTGCGTGGTGCACAACAGCGGAGTGATACGCTCCAAGAAGAGCGTCAATGTACCCGGGGTGAAGATAGACCTGCCCTCGGTGACCGAAAAGGACCGCATGTTCATCGAATGGGCCATCGAAAAGGACATCGACTTCATTGCGCACTCCTTCGTGCGTAAGAAGGAGGATGTGCTGGAGGTGAAGAAGATAATCGCCGAGCACAACAGCCCCATCAAAATCATCTCCAAAATCGAGAACCGGGAGGGCGTGGAGAACATCGACGAGATATTGCAGGAGACCTACGGCGTGATGGTGGCCCGCGGCGACCTGGGCGTGGAGATTCCCGCCGAGCAGATTCCCGTGACCCAGCGGCTCATCGTGAACAAGTGCATCGAGAGCAAGACGCCGGTGATTATCGCCACGCAGATGCTCCACTCGATGATTAGCAACCCGCGTCCCACCCGTGCCGAGGTGAGCGACATCGCCAGCGCCATCTACCAGCGGGCCGATGCGGTGATGCTGAGCGGTGAAACGGCCAACGGCATGTATCCCGTGGAGGCGGTGAGCACCATGGCCCGGGTGGCTATCGAGATTGAGAAGGACAACAACCACAACAAGCCGTTCATCGACATGAACATGGTCGATATCAACAACGAGATTACCGCCCAGCTGTCACGTTCGGCGGTGCGGGCGAGTCTCAACCTGCCGGTCAAGGCGGTGATTATCGACACCATGACGGGGCGGACGGGCCGCTATCTGTCGGCATTCCGCAACGAGAAACCGGTCTATGCCGTCTGCTACCGCAAGAGCGTGACACGCCAGATGGCCCTGTCGTTCGGCGTCCATCCCATCTATTGCAAGCCGCTGGCCATTCACGAGAGCTTCATTCCGGTGATGCTCAACTACCTGAGCGGCCGCAACTGGATAACGAGCGAAGACCTGGTGGTGGTTATCGGGGGCAACTTCGGCGTGGCGACTGGCGCTTCGTTCATGGAGATAGCCACGGTGGCCAACCTGCGTCTGAAGGCCGAACTCATGAGCAGCCGCTAAGGGGCCGGAGACGATTCCGGCGACCGGGTGACGGCGGAGATTCGAGATAGCGATGGAACTGAAAAACAACGTAGTGAGGGGAGTGGCATGGAACGTGGCCGAAAAGGCGGGTACCATGCTCTTCCAGTTTTGTGTCAGCGTGGTGCTGCTCAACCTGCTGACTCCCGACGACTACGGGGTGATTCCGTTGCTGGGCTTTTTCTGCGCCGTGGCGTCGGCCATCGTCGAGGGCGGTTTCTCGCAGGCGCTGATTCGCAAGAGAGAGCCTGCGCAGAGCGACTTCTCGTCGGTTTTCTACTTCAATGCGGGCATGTCGCTGGTGCTCTATCTGTTGCTGGTGGCTCTGTCGTGGCCGCTGTCGCGCTATTACGGAGTGCCCGAGTTGTGGGAGATTGCTCCGGTGCTCTTTCTCATCGTGCCGGCCACGGCATTGGGAATCATACAGGTCACCATGCTGGCCCGCCGTTTCGATTTCAAGCGGCTTTCCCAGATTACGGTGCTCTCCTCCTTTCTGTCGGGAGTGACGGCCGTGGGGGTCGCCTGGGCCGGCGGCGGCGTGTGGAGTCTGGTGGCCCAGCGGGTGTCGGTGGTGGTATTCAGGTCGATGCTGCTGTGGCTCAACGGAACGTGGAGACCCGGCGGCGGATTCAGCTTCGGGGCTATCCGGAGCATGTCGGGATACAGCTCCCAGCTGCTCTTTACCGATATCATGAACACGGCGCTGCTCAATGTCCCGCAGATGTTCATCGGCAAAATCTATACGCAGGCCCAGACGGGATTCTTCGACCAGGGACAGAAACTCAAGGAGCTGCCGACCAACTCGCTGATGCAGGCCGTGCAGAGCGTCACCTTTCCCGCCCTCTCCGAATTGCAGAACGACCCGGAGAAGTTTACGGCGAGCGTCCGCAAGATAGTGATGGTGATGACCTTCATCATGTTTCCCGTCATGGCGGGCATGATTGGGGTCGCTCCGGACGTTTTCCGGGCGCTGCTCAAACCTCAGTGGGCCCCTACGGTGCCGCTCTTCCGGGTGCTGTGTCTGGCGGGTTTCCTGACCCCCGTGTCGCTCATCTGCTACAACGTGCTCAAGGCCCGGTGCCAGGGTGCCGATATCTTCCGGATGGAGCTGGCCAAAAAGACGATAGCCGTCTCCCTGCTCGCCCTCACCATTCCGGTGAGCGTCGAGGCCATCGCCTGGGGGCAGGTCTTCATCGCCCTTTCCGACTTTCTGTTCAACACCGCGTTCAGCGCGCGTTACAGCCGCTACGGGCTGGGGCGCATGGTGCGCGATACGGCGCCGGCCGCACTGCTGACGGCGCTGATGGCGGCCGCGGTGTGGGGCGTGGGAATGCTCCTGTCGCAGGCGGGGGTGTGGTGGAGGCTCGCGGCCGAAATAGGGGTCGGCGTCGCGGTTTACCTCGTTCCGGCGCGTCTGCTGCGCCTGGAGGCGATGGAGGAGGTGTGGCAGATTGTGCGCGGCGCATTGCCTGGAGGCGGAAAATAGACCGTTGCCCGCTGCGGCGCAGGCAGCCCTCTTGGTTTGCCGCTTCTTCTTGACCTGCTTTCCCTTTTTGATTGGCGGCTATCTTCGACATGCTTTCTTTCTCTGTTTTGCGGCCTCCCGTGGCATGTTTTTCCTATTAGGAGGTTGCCGCTTCTTTTCGGTATGCTTTCCCTCTTTGATTGACGGATTCCCTCGACATGCTTTCTTTCTCTGTTTTGCGGCCTTCCGTGGCATGTTTTCCCTATTAGGAGGTTGTCGCTTCTTCTCGGTATGCTTTCCCTCTTTGATTGGGGGGCTTCCTCGACATGCTTTTTTTCTGTTTTTCAGCCTCCCGCGGCATGTTTTCTGGTTTACAGTTTCCTCTCGTATGTTCCTACCTGGCTTGTCCCGCTTTTCCCCGGCTCGTATTTTTCCCGAATTGCGGCTTCTTTCCGGATTGCAGCTCCCCTTGACCTGCCTTTTCCCGATTTATATCCCTCTCCCTCGAATCGTGCTCTTTCCCGGAATGCGGCTTCGTTCCGGTCTTCGTTCGGGAGGGGCGGACTGCCGGGACTGGGTGCTGGGGATGCGGGGCGGGGTGAAGATAAAAGAGAGTCGGCATCCCTGCCGGCTCTCTCCCTGTGTAATAAGTGTTGTTTGTGTATTATGAAGAAAAAAACCTGTAAAAGGTCGTGTGCAAGTGTTCCGGCACTGCGCGGCCTGCCGTTCTTGTCCGGTTCTGCCGGGAGCCGGTCGCAAGGTCTGCATGGCCGGGCGTCCGGGGGCAATCCGTCCGGTCCTGCCGGAGTCGTACCGGCACCGGCAGGAGGCTATCGGTAGACTTTCGGTTCGATTTCGCCTTTCATCACGCGCAGTGCGTTCATGGCCAGCGCTTCGAGTTCGTTCTCTCCGGGCATGACCTCCACCGGGGCGATGAAGCGTACCATGCGGCCGATGGCGTCGCATATCCGTTGGCTGTAGGCGATACCGCCGGTCAGCAGGATGGCGTCCACCCGGCCGTGGAGCACGGCGGCCATCGCGCCTATCTGCTTGCCGATGTTGTAGCACATGGCGTCGAGCACCAGCGAGGCTTTCGCGTCGCCCGCGTCGGCCCGGTCGATGACCTCGATGATGTTGTTGGTCCCCAGCAGTGCGACCACGCCGCCCCGTCCGTTGAGCATCTTCTTGATTTGCGCTTTGTCGTACCGGCCGCTGAAGCAGAGCTCCACCAATGCCTCTGCGGGGAGCGTTCCGGCCCGTTCGGGGGAGAAGGGTCCGTCGCCCGAAAGGGCGTCGTTGGTGTCGGTCACCTGGCCGTGCCGGTGGGCGCTCACCGAAATGCCGCCTCCCAGGTGGGCGACGATGAGGTCGAGGCTCTCGTAGCTTACGCCGCGTCGTTCGGCATAGAGGCGTGCGATGGCTTTCTGGTTGAGGGCGTGGAATATCGAAGTGCGTCTGATTTGGGGCAGTCCGGTCAGATGGGCCATTTCGCTCATCTCGTCCACCACCACCGGGTCGGCGATGAAGGCGCGGGCTCCCACCCGGCGGGCAATCTCGTCGGCCAGCAGTCCGCCCAGATTGGAGGCGTGTTGTCCGACGGGATGGCGCAGGTCGTGCTTCAGGGCTTCGTTCACCTCGTAGACGCCCGATGCGATGGGCTTGACCAGGCCGCCCCGTCCGATGACGGCCTCGATTTGCGAGAGTTCGATTCCGGCGCGTTCCACGGCCTCCACGATGATTTTCATCCGGAAGTCGAACTGGTCCATCACGGTGGGCCAGGCGGCTATCTCTTCGGTCGAGTGGCGCAGGGTGAGTTCCTTGACCAGCTGCCGGTCGTCGTAGACCGCCACTTTGGTGGAAGTGGAACCGGGGTTTATGGCTAATATCTTCATATCTCGGATGTTTCGAATCTGTCGGACTATTTGGCGGAGAGGCAGGCCAGGGCAATCGAATAGAGTTTCGACTCCTTGGTGTCGCCGCGGCTGGTGAGTACGCAGGGCACTTTGGCTCCCGCCACGATGGCTGCCAGATTGGCGCCGCAGAGTTTGGTCGCGCTCTTGAAGAATACGTTCGCGGCGTCGATGTTGGGGAAGAGCAGGCAGTCGGGGTCTCCGGCCACGCCGTTGCCCTTGAACTTCTTGGTGACCGCCATCTCCTCGACCAGTGCGAGGTCCAGCGACAGCGGACCGTCTATCAGCACGTTGCCGAACTGGCCGCGGTCGCCCATCTTGGCGAGCAGAGCCGCCTCGGAGGAGGAGACCACATTGGGCAGCACCTGTTCGCTGGGGGCGATGCAGGCGATTTTGGGACATGCGACGCCCAGGTTGCGGGCCGTGGCGGCCAGGTAGCGGACCAGGGCCCGCTTCTGGTTGAAATCGGGGTAGGGGATGACTGCCACGTCGCTTACCACCAGCAGTTTGTGATAGGAGGGCAGCTCGAGTACCGTGACGTGGCTCAGCGTTCCCTTCGGGGGAACCAGCCCGCACTCCTTGCTCAGGATGCCGCGCATGTATTTGTCGGTCGAAACCAGTCCTTTCATCAGGATGTCGCCTTCGCCTCCGCCCACCATCTTCACGGCACGGGTGACGCAATCCATGTCGTTCGACTCCTCGACGATGCGGAAACGGGAAGAATCGATTCCCGCCTGTTCGCAGACTTTTTCAATCTCTTTTCTCTCTCCGACGAGCGTGGCGTCGATAAGTTCCATGGAGACGGCATGGTCGATGGCTTCGATGGTGTGCAGGTCCTGGGCGAAAGCGGCGATGAGCCGTTTTTTGCCGCGGCTGCGTGCGGCGGTTACGATGTCTTCCAGACGTTGAATCATAGCGGTAAAAGCGGCCTCGGCGAAGTCGGCGCCGGAGGTTTGTTAATCGGTTGTCGGTTTGGTCCGTCCGCGGGGCGCTGCCGATTCATCGTCCCGGACGACAGGGAACCGTGCGCCGCGCAATCTTCCGCGGCCGTTGCTCGGGGTTAAGGGGAGAGGCGCCCGGTTTCCGCTCGTAAAAATAAACAAACATATCTAAAAAAAGAAGGATTTTGTAAAAATAATTCACAAAATCCTTCTTTTTGGTTATAATTCGTAATACGAATCGCCTATTTGGATAACAGTTTGAACGTGTCGGAAGCGATGACCAGCTCTTCGTCGGTGGCGATGGTGGTGACGAACACCTTCGACTCGGGAGCCGAAAGAATCTTGTCCACGCCGCGTGCGCCCTCGTTGGCCTGCTTGTCGAAGACGATGCCCATGTACTCCATGTCGGAGCAGACCTCTTCGCGCATGTGGCACTGGTTCTCGCCCACGCCGCCCGTGAAGACGATGAGGTCTACGCCGCCCATCTCGGCCGCATAGCTGCCGATGAACTGCTTCACCCGGCGGTAGTAGATGGCGCGGGCCACGGTGGCCTTGGGGTCGCCGGCCGCTACGGCCGCGTCGATGTCGCGCATGTCGGAGCTGATGCCCGTCATGCCCTGAAGACCCGACTTCTTGTTAATCATGGTGTTGAGGTCGGCATAGCTCATGCCCTCCTTCTCGGCGATGAAAATCAGCGCACCCGGGTCCACTTCGCCGCAGCGGGTGCCCATCATCAGACCGTCTACGGGGGTGAAGCCCATCGAGGTGTCGTAGGACTTGCCGTTTACGATGGCGGTAATCGAAGCGCCGTTGCCGATGTGGCAGGTGATGATTTTCGAGCTGTCGAACTTCACGCCGGTCAGGGCGCACGCCTTCTGGGCCACGAACTTGTGGCTGGTGCCGTGGAAGCCGTACTTGCGCACGCGATACTCGTCGTAATACTTGTAGGGCAGCGCGTAGAGATAGCTCTCGGCCGGCATCGACTGGTGGAACGAAGTGTCGAACACGGCTACCTGCGGGATGCCGGGCAGCAGCTCGTTGATGGAGAGTATGCCCTGCAGGTTGGCGGGGTTGTGCAACGGAGCCAGCTCGAAGCAGCTTTTGATTTTGGCGATGACATCGTCGTTCACCACGGCGCTCTCGGGGAAGTACTCGCCTCCGTGGGCTACGCGGTGGCCTACGGCGCTGAGCTCCTCGAGCGAACCGATGACTCCGTGCGCGGGGTCGGTGATGGCGGCGATGATGAGGTTGATGCCGGCGGTGTGGTCGGCGATGGGCTGGTGCAGTTCGAATTTGTCTTTGCCTGCGGGTTTGTGGGTCAGGTCGCCCTCGGGCAGTCCGATGCGCTCCACCAGACCTTTGGCCAGCAGTTTATGGTTGTCGGCGGTCATGTCGATTACCTGATACTTAATCGACGAGCTGCCGCAATTCAATACGAGAATGGTCATAGTTCCGTTATCTAAGGTTTTGTGTTTTCTAATCGGTTGGTGTCGGCCGGGCTCGGAGCCTTAGCCGATAGCCTGGCAGGCGGTGATGGCGATGAGACTTACGATGTCCTCCACCGAGCAGCCGCGGCTCAGGTCGTTGATGGGGGCGGCCATACCCTGCAGGATGGGACCTACGGCCTCGGCGTGCGCCATGCGCTGCACCAGTTTGTAGGAGATGTTGCCCACTTCGAGGGTCGGGAACACCAGTACGTTGGCCTTGCCCGCGATGTCGCTTCCGGGAGCCTTCTTGGCGGCTACGCTGGCGATGAGTGCGGCGTCGGCCTGCAGCTCGCCGTCGATTTTCATGTCGGGAGCCATCTGCTGTGCCAGACGGGTGGCCTCCATCACCTTGTCCACCATTTCGTTCTTGGCCGAACCCTTGGTCGAGAAGCTCAGCATGGCGATGCGGGGCTCGAAGCCGGCGATGGCACGGGTGGTGCGGCCGGTCATGACGGCGATTTCGGCCAGTTCGCTGGCGGTGGGGTTGGGATGCACGGCGCAGTCGGCGAAGACCATCAGGCCGTTCTCACCGAACGAGCGGTCGGGAATGTCCATGATGAAGGCTCCCGAAACCACGCTCACGCCCGGCAGGGTCTTCACATACTGGAACGCGGGACGCAGCACGTCGCCCGTGGCGTTGTCGGCTCCGGCCACCTCGCCGTCCACGTCTCCGGCCTTGACCATCACGGCACCCAGGTAGAGCGGGTCGAGCAGCAGCTTGGCGGCCACTTCGGGGGTCACGCCCTTCGCGCCGCGCAGTTTGACCATCAGGTCGATGTATTTCTGCTTGTCGGGGTTGTTCTCGGGGTCTACGATTTTGGCTTCGGCGATGTGCTTGAGCGAATATTTGGCGGCCAGCTCTTCGATTTTGGCCGGATTGCCGATGAGGGTAATCTGTGCCAATCCCTGTTCGATGGCTTTGTCCGCTGCCTGGATGGTGCGCTCCTCGGTACCTTCGGGGAGTACGATGCGTTTGGGTGTGCCCTGGGCCTTTACCTTGATTTGTTCGATTAAATTCATTTTGAATCTCTATTTTAAGTTGTTTTACTGTTTTGTCGTCAGCAGCGAACCGAGCCACACGCAGGTCAGGCACACCGCGATGCTGCCTGCTGCGTAGAGCAGACCGCCCGTCCGGTCGCCGCTGCGCAGCATCGCCAGCAGGTCGGCCGAAAAGGTCGAGAAGGTGGTGAAACCGCCGCAGAAGCCCACCACGCAGAGGTAGTACCATCCGCCGGGCCGGCATGCCCCCAGAAGCAGACCGATGAGCAGCGAGCCGATGGCATTGACCGTCAGCGTGCCCATCGGAAAAGCGACGGCTTGCGAAAAGTGTGTCATGAGCGACGTGACCGCATAGCGCAGGGCGCTTCCTGCAAAACCGCCGGTTCCGACTATCAAAGCCTCTTTGAGCATCGGTTCTGAAAGTTTATTCCACAAAAGTAGCTAAAATCTTTTAAGGAGCCAAGTCGATTCCGCAAAACTTTTGTCCGCTTCTTCTCCCTTTTTCGGCTTCGGCCGCTCCGGTGCGCCGGCCGCTTTGTGCGGGGTGCGGATGTCGGGCCGTTTCGTGTGGAAGGGAGGGGCGGATGGCGGTGCGAGGGCGGGTGTGTCGCGGGGGCGTGCGGCGGCCGGGCCGGAGGTGCGGGAGCGTCGGTCGAGGAGTGTAATGGGTGTGTCGCGCAAGGCGCGTGGAGGCGTCGGCCGAAAATAGAGGCGTGTCGCAACGGTAGCGTGCGTGCGGCGGAGTGTGCGGCGGCCGGGAGGGAAAAGGCGGCCGCGGGGAGGCGGGAGAGGCTGCAGGGGGGAGGGCGTCAATGTTCGTATTTGTAGCCCACGCCCTTGACGGTGACGATGTGGTCGTCGCCGATTTTTTTGCGCAGTTTGCGGATGTGCACGTCGATGGTGCGGTCGCCCACTACCACGCCTTCGCCCCATACCCGGTGGAATATCTCGTCGCGGGTGAAGACCTTCGACGGGCGGGAGTGGAGCAGCTCCAGCAGTGCGAACTCCTTTCGCGGCAGGGTGATGGCGTGCCCGTTGCGCGTCACCACGAACCGTTCGCGGTCGATGGAGATGGGCTGCGGCTCCCGCTTCTGCTCCCGTTCCCGCTCCTGCTGCGGGGCGTCGATTCGCTTGAGCAGGGCCTTGATGCGGCTGACCAGCACCTGCACGCGCACCGGTTTGGTGATGTAGTCGTCGGCTCCGGCCTCGAATCCCGCAATCTGGCTTTCGTCTTCGCTGCGGGCGGTGAGAAACATGATGAGGGTCTGTTCCGTCTGCTTGTGCCGCCGCAGCTCGGCGCAGGTCTCCATGCCGTTCATCTCGGGCATCATCACGTCGAGCACTATCAGGTGGGGGTGCACCTCGAGGGCCGTGCGGACGGCATCCACTCCCGTGGTGGCGGTGTAGACGCGATAGCCCTCGCGATGGAGGTTGTAGCTCATGAATTCGAGGATGTCGGTCTCGTCATCGACCAACAGGATGGTATATTCCATGTTTCGGGGCGCTTGGTGTGTTTTGGTCCTACAAAGAAACGAATTTTTCTGACAAAATCCGATTCGTTTCGGGGCGGAAGATGCATTTCGTTCGTTCGCTCGGCGCTTTTTTCCGGCGCAGAGGCCAAAGTTTGGCTGTGTATCTTTGTATTTCCCGGTTTTTTCTCTACTTTTGTAGCTTGACCTATCTATGGGAATAGGAGTACTTAAAACTTTTGAGAGATGGCTACTGAAAAAACAAACGAGTCTGTTCCAGTGGAACAAGTCAGCAAGGCTGAGGATGTGCAGAAAAGTGCTGTGAATGAAGATGCGAACCTTTCCGGAGAGCGTGTGCGCGAGACCGAGGACGAGGTGATGGACAAGACCATGACCGGCGTCGATTTTTCGGATGAGGAGGCCGCTCTGGCGGCCCAGTCGCCCGAACTGGAGCTCGGCGACGAGGAGTGCGACAGCGAGACGGAAGAGAGCGGGGCGGAGGCTTCGCAGGAGGTGAATCTCGACGACAAGAGCAAGGCCGAACTGGTGGAGCTGTTCTCCGCATTGCTGCAGAGCCGGCCGGTGCAGAGTCTCAGGCGCGATGTCGAAGCCATTAAGGTAGCTTTCTATAAACTTCACCGCAGCGAGGTGGAGAGCGCCCGCCGCGCCTTCATCGAGGGCGGCGGTGCGGCGGAAGAGTTTTCGGCGCCCTACGACCTGTGGGAGGCGCGTCTGAAGGGGCTCTTCGCCGAATACCGCAAGCGCCGCGACGAGTTCATCGCCACGCTCGAGGCCAAGAAGGAGGAGAACCTGGCCACCCGTCTGCAGATTATCGAGGAGCTCAAGGAGCTGGTGAACGGCAACGAGACGCTCAACAACACCTTCAACGCCTTCCGTGAGCTGCAGCAGCGGTGGAAAGAGGCGGGAATCGTTCCGCAGGCCAGCATCAAGGACCTGTGGGAGACCTACAACCTGCATGTCGAGAATTTCTACAATTTCATCAAGATAAACAAGGAGCTGCGCGACCTCGACCTGAAGCGCAACTACGAGGCCAAGACCCGGCTTTGCGAAGAGGCCGAAGCGCTGGTGCTGGAGCCCTCGGTCATCAATGCCTTCCACCGTCTGCAGAAGCTCCACGACGAGTGGCGCGAGACGGGGCCCGTGGCCAACGAGTACAAGGAGGCCCTCTGGGAGCGTTTCAAGGAGGCCAGCTCGCGCATCAACAAGCAGCATCAGGCCTACTTCGAGGGCATCAAGGAGGAGCAGAAGCGGAACCTGGAGCTCAAGACCGAACTGTGCGTCAAGACCGAGGAGCTGTGCGAGCAGGTGCTCACTTCGCGCAAGGAGTGGAACAAGGCTTCGGACAAGCTCATCGAGATTCAGAAGGTGTGGAAGACCATCGGGTTCGCACCCAAGAAGGACAACACCCGCATCTACGAGCGTTTCCGCACGGCCTGCGACCGTTTCTTCGAACTGAAGCGGAACTTCTACCTTCAGATGAAGGCCGAGATGGAGCACAACCTCGAGCTCAAGAACGAGATATGCCGCATGGCCGAATCGCTGGCCGAGAGCGAGGAGTGGAAGAAGACCACCGACGAGCTCATCGCCCTGCAGAAGCGCTGGAAGGAGATAGGCGCCGTGTCGCGCCGCCACTCCGATGCCGTGTGGAAACGGTTCCGGGCGGCCTGCGACCGCTTCTTCGAACGCAAGTCGGCGCGTTTCGCGGAGATGGACAACGAATACGAGCAGAATCTGGCCCGCAAGCGCGAGTTGCTGGAGGAGATGGCCGCGTGCGACGTGGCCGCCGGAGGCTTCGAGGCCGTCAAGGAGTTCCAGCGCCGGTGGAGCGAAATCGGGTTCGTGCCCATCAAGCAGAAGGAGGCCATTCAGAAAGAGTATAAGACCGTGGTGGACAAGATGTTCGCCGAGCTTCGCGGCGGGGCCCGCGAGCGCAGCATGGACCGCTTCCGCAACCGGGTGTCGCAGCTCAGGGGCGGCGGCGAGCGCAAGTTGCGTTCGGAGCGCGAGCGCCTTTATAATAAGGTGCGCCAGCTGGAATCGGACATCGCCCTGCTGGAGAACAACATCGGATTCTTCTCCAAGAGCAAGAACGCCGAGGCGATGATTCGCGATGTGAAAGAGAAGATTGCCCGCACGCGCGAGGAGCTGGCCCGGACCGTCGAGAAGGTGAAACTCATCGACGAACAGCAGTCGGCGGAGAACGATTAATGCAAGAAACCAGATAAAATAAGGATAAGAGAAAAGTTATGAGCAAGGCTAAACCTAAATACATCTTCGTGACGGGAGGTGTCGCCTCATCGTTGGGCAAGGGTATCATATCGGCGTCGCTGGCGCGGCTGCTGCTGGCACGCGGTTATTCGGTCACCATTCAGAAACTCGACCCCTATATCAATGTGGACCCCGGTACGCTCAACCCTTACGAGCACGGCGAATGCTATGTGACCGAGGACGGAGCCGAAACCGACCTCGACTTGGGCCACTACGAGCGTTTCACCTCCATCGCCACCTCCAAGGCCAACAACGTGACCACGGGCAAAATCTACCAGAGCGTCATCAACAAGGAGCGCAAGGGCGAGTTCCTGGGCAAGACGGTGCATGTGATTCCCCACATTACCGACGAGATTAAGCGGCGCATCCAGCTGCTGGCCAACAAGAAGATTTACGACGTCATCATCACCGAAATCGGCGGTACGGTGGGCGACATCGAGTCGCTGCCCTACATCGAGGCGGTCCGGCAGCTGCGCTATTCGCTGGGCTACAAGAATACGGCCATCGTCCACCTGACGCTCATCCCCTACATGAGCGCCAGCGGCGAGCTGAAGACCAAGCCCACGCAGCATTCGGTCAAGGCGCTGCTCGAGAACGGTTTGCAGCCCGATGTGCTGGTGCTCAGAACCGAAAAGCACCTCACCGCGCAGGTGCGGCGCAAGGTGGCCCTCTTCTGCAATGTGGATGTGGAGGCGGTCATGGAGTCGATAGACGTTCCCACCATCTACGAGGTGCCCCTCAAGATGCACGAGCAGCGGCTGGACGAGGTGATACTCGGTAAAATCGACCTGCCCTGCGTGGGCGAACCCGACCTCAAGTCGTGGATAGAGTTCGTGGACAAGGTGAAGAATCCCACCCGCACGGTGCAGGTGGCGCTGGTGGGCAAATACACCGAGCTGCCCGACGCCTACAAGTCCATCGTGGAGTCGTTCGTCCATGCCGGTGCCGCCAACCACGTGAAGGTGAAGCTGACCTATGTCAATTCCGAGAAGCTCTCCAAGGAGCACATCGAGTCGGTGCTGGGCAAGATGAGCGGAATACTGGTGGCTCCGGGATTCGGACACCGGGGCATCGAGGGCAAGATAGCCGCCGTGCAGTATGCCCGCGAACACGGCGTGCCGTTCTTCGGCATCTGTCTGGGCATGCAGTGCAGCGTCATCGAGTTCGCCCGCAACGTGCTGGGCTATGCCGATGCCAACTCCACGGAGATGGAGACGGCCACTTCGGCCCCGGTCATCGACCTGATGGAGGAGCAGAAGGGCGTCACCGAAAAGGGCGGAACCATGCGTCTGGGAGCCTATCCGTGCCAGCTGGCCGAGGGGTCGAAGGTGCGGGCCGCCTACGGCAGCGAACTGGTCTACGAGCGCCATCGCCACCGTTACGAGTTCAACAACGACTACATGGAGCAGTTCTCGGCGGCCGGACTGAAGCCCGTGGGCATCAATCCCGACACCAATCTGGTGGAGGTGGTCGAACTGGAGGGCCACCCGTGGTTCATCGGAACCCAGTTCCATCCCGAATACAAGAGTACGGTGCTCAATCCCCACCCGCTGTTCGCCTCTTTCGTCAGGGCGGCAGTGGAGTACAGCGAAAACGAAAAGAAATAAAACGAAGAGAGACAGATGGATAAAAAATCGATAACAGGCCTTGTGCTGATTGCGGTGATTCTGTTCGGATTCACCTTCTATCAGTCGCGGCAGAGCAAGAAATTCACCGAGCAGAAGGCGGCCACGGAGGCCATTGCGGCAGCCGAGCGCATGGCCCGCGAGGCGGCCGAGGGAGCTGCGGTTCCGCAGGCCGACACGCTTTCGGGCGCAGCGGCGGAGCTGCCCGGTGCGGACGGGGCTCCGAAAGCGGACAGCAACCGCATCCGACAGTTCGGAGAGTCGCTTTTTGCGGCCAGCACGGGCGAGGAGAAGAGCTATACGCTGGAGACCGACCTGGTGAAAATCACCTTCTCGAACCTGGGCGGCAAGATTACGGGCGTGGAGCTCAAGGAGTACAAGAGCTACACCGGAGCGCCGCTCTGCATGTTCAGGGAGGGTTCGTCCCGTTTCGACGTGAACTTCTTCATCCGCAACGGCTACAACGACGTGCAGGTGCAGACGGGCGGCTACTACTTCGAGTGCGACCAGCCGGCCCGGATGACCTTCGGCGAAGGGGAGCAGAGCAAGACCGTCTCGATGAAACTGCCCGTGGCGGGAGCGGACTCCTACGTGGAATACCTCTACACGGTCTATCGCGACAACTACATGATTGACTTCGACGTGCGTTTCGTGGGCATGGCCTCCGTGCTGAGCAATCAGCCCGATTTCGGTGTGGAGTGGGGCAATGTGGGACTGCAGAACGAGAAGGGCTTCAAGAACGAGAACAACTACACCACGGTCATCTACAAGTATCCCGGCGACAAGACGCCCGAAAGCCTGGGCATGAGCGACGGCAGCAAGAGCGAAGAGGTGAACAACAAGGTGGAGTGGGTGGCCTTCAAGCAGCAGTTCTTCTCCTCGGTGCTCATCGCCGACGGAGCGTTCCAGAATGCGCAGGTGGGATTCGACACCTTCCGTCCGGGACAGCAGGCCATCAAGGAGTTCAGCGCCCGTCTGACGGTGCCCATGACGGCCGGACAGACCGACTACGGCTTCCGTTTCTACTTCGGTCCCAACAAATATTCGATACTCAAGAAATACGACCTCGACCTGCAGCGGCTCATCCCGCTGGGCTGGAACAAGGGATTCATCGACCTGTTCGGCCTGTGCGGCGTGGTGAACAGAGGCATCATCATCCCGCTGTTCGACTTCCTGGGCCGGTTCATCGGCAATTACGGTATCATCATCCTCATCATGACCGTTATCGTCAAGCTGGCCGTTTCGCCGCTCAACTACAAGTCCTATCTGTCGATGGCCAAGATGAAGCTGCTCAAGCCGCAAATCGACGCCCTCAACGAGAAGTATCCCAAGCAGGAGGATGCCATGAAGAAGCAGCAGGCGATGATGGAACTCTATAAGAAGTCGGGTGTCAATCCCATGGGCGGCTGTCTGCCGATGCTCATCCAGATGCCGTTGTGGATTGCCATGTTCCGCTTCTTCCCCTCGTCCATCGAGCTCCGGGGCCAGCATTTCCTGTGGGCCGACGACCTGACCGCCTATGACAGCGTGCTCAATCTGCCGTTCAACATTCCCATGTACGGCGACCATGTGAGCCTGTTCGCGCTGCTGTTCGCGCTGTCGATGTTCTTTTACAGCAAGCTCAACAGCAGCCAGACTCCCGATACGGGACAGATGGCCGGCATGAAGTTCATGATGCTCTATCTGATGCCTGTTATGATGCTGCTCTTCCTGAACAACAATGCCAGCGGTCTGGCTTACTACTACTTCGTCTCCAACCTGCTGACGATGCTCATCAATTACGGCTTCCGTTTTATCGTGCCCGATGAGAAGCTGCGGTTGCAGATGCAGTCCAATGCCTCGAAGCCGGTCAAGAAGAGCAAATTCCAGCAGCGCTACGAGGAGATGCTGCGCCAGCAGCAGGCCATGCAACAGCAGCAGCGCGGCAAGAAGAGATAGCGCGTCGCCGGAGAGCGTCCGTTGCGGAACGGCGCCTCTTTGCGAAAAGGGCTCGCAGCAGAAGCCCGGGATAGGGGGCGGCCTCGTGATTCGTTCCGCCGGCGGAGCGGGCTGGGGATGCGTCGGAACCGGGAGTCCGGTCCGCATCTCAGGAGCCTGGGCCGCGCAGCCTGAAAGAGCGGCGGGGCGTGCGACCGATGAAAAACCGGGGGGATTCCTCATCGTGAGGAATCCCCCCCGGTTTTCTTTGGAGTCGAACCGGAACGGGAGACGGGCTCTTTTCGGTCCGGCGGACTATTTTCCGTTCAGCGTCTCGAGAATGTCCTCGACAATCAGTTCGTCGCTCAGGCGGTTGGCCCGCATCAGCTCCGCTGCCGCATAGCGGTCGGCGAACTCCTTGCGCAGGCCGTAGTTGAGCACCCGCATGGGCGAGGGCCCGTAGTGGCGGGCAATCTTCTCGCCGAATCCGCCGTCCAGCACGCCGTCCTCGAGGGTGATGACCACGCGGTGCGAACGCTTCAGATTCTCCAGCAGCGCGGTGTCGAGGCCGGTGATGTAACGGGGATTGACGAGGGTGGCGTCGATTCCCGCTTCGGTCTTCAGCCGCCGGAGAACGGCTTCGCCGAGTCCGAAGAACGCCCCTAAGGCGAGAATGGCCACGGTGTCGCCCTCGACGACGGTCCGGTAGCGGTCGAGGATGCCGTAGTCGCGTTCGAACGGTTCGTTGCGGCTCACTACGGCCCCTCCCGGCACGCGGATGGCCACCGGATGCTCCCGCTGGGCGAGCGCCCACTCGAGCATGGCGAAATACTCCTCCCGGCAGGTGGGGGCGAGGTAGACCATGCCGGGAATGTTGGCGATGAGCGGAATGTCGAAGAATCCCAGGTGGGTGACGTCGTTCATGCCCATCACCGAACCGAGGAACACCGTTATCACGGCCGGATTACCGTTGATGCAGAGGTCCTGCGACAGCTGGTCGTAGCAGCGCTGGATGAAGGTGCTGTACACGCCGTAGACGGGGCGTCCGCCTCCCGCCGCGATGCCCGAAGCGAGTGCCACGGCGTGTTCCTCGGCGATGCCGACGTCCACGAACTGACGGCCGGCCCGCTCTCTGTTTTCGGGGGTGAAGCCCAATACGCCCGGAGTTCCCGACGAGATGGCCACCACGCGCGGGTCGCGGGACATCTTCTCGAGCAGGAATTCGCCGGTGAGGGTGTGGTAGTCTTCGTCGTCGGCGGGCGCCGCGACGGGGGTGCCGCCCTCTCTGCGGAACGGGGCTCCGTAGTGCCAGCGCTCCTTCTCCGCCTCGGCCGGGGCGAAGCCTTTGCCCTTGCAGGTGTGGATATGCACCACGGTCGGCCGGGTGCAGTCCTTGACGGAGGAGAAGGCCTCCGCCAGGGCGTTCACGTCGTTCCCCTGCTCCACATAGAGGTAGTCGAGACCCAGCGAGCGGAAGAAGTTGCATTCGGCGCGGCCTTGCGTGTCGCGCAGCAGCTGCAGGTTGCGGTAGAGGCCGCCGTGGTTTTCGGCAATCGACATTTCGTTGTCGTTCACCACGATTATCATGTTGGTCCCCGTCTCTGCGGCGTTGCTCAGCCCCTCGTAGGCCTCGCCGCCGCTCAGCGAGCCGTCGCCGATGACGGCGATGATGTTCTCGCGGCCGCCCTGCAGGTCGCGGGCCTTGACCAGTCCGCAGGCCAGGCTCACCGAGGTGGAGGTGTGGCCGACGTTGAAGAAGTCGTGTTCGCTCTCCCGGGGGTTGGTGTAGCCCGACACGCTGTCGTAGCGCTGCGGGTCGAGGAACGCCTCCATGCGTCCGGTCAGCATTTTGTGGACGTAGCTTTGATGCGAGACATCGAAGACTATCTTGTCCGAGGGCGAATCGAAAACGTAGTGCAGGGCGACGGTGGCCTCCACCATGCCTAGATTGGGGCCGATGTGGCCGCCGTGTCTGCTCAGTTTTTCCAGCAGTATCCGACGTATCTCGTCGCATAGCTGCGGCAATTGTTCCGCCGAGAGTCGTTTGACATCTCGGGGCGAAGAGATATTTTCTGCGTACATGATTTGATAGTTTGTTTCCACGATGCGAAATTACCGCCGGAAAGCTCTTCCCGGCGTATCCTTTTTACGGACATTGTTACCCCGATTACCGGATTGCGCCTCCTGCGGGGGCAGTTCCCGTTTCTGTCCGCATGCTTTGCCGCCGTTCCCTTTCCGCCCGGGAGCAATCCTTGTCCGGAGCCCTCCTCGTTGGTGTCTCACCTTGTGGGGGACTTCTCTTTGTCGGGGCCCTACCTTGTCCGGGGTTGTTCCTTGTCGGGGAAGCAATCCTTGTCGGGAGCTTCCTCGTTGGTGCCTCACCTTGTGAGGGCTCTTTTTGTTGATGCCTACCTTGTCCGGGGTTGTTCCTTACTGGGGAGCAATCCTTGTCCGGAGCCCTCCTCGTTGGTGCCTCACCTTGTGGAGTGGCTTCCCTTTGTCGAGTTTTACCTCGCCCGGGAGCTGTCTCCGTTCGGATGCGCCCTGTCGTCGGGGGTGGCGGAACTCGGGGCGGGCGGTTTTACAAAACGAAGTCCGGACCGCAGTGTGCGGTTCCGGACTTCAGCTCTCGGGATGAGAAACGGTCGGGTCTCTCTTATTTGATACCGAGTTCGGTTTTTACCAGCGGAAGAATGTTTACGCAGGCATCGTCGATGTAGATGGTGGCGCCCACGGCCTGGTCGAAGACGATGGTGAATCCGTTGTCCTTGCCGACCTTCTTGATGGCGTTCACGGCCTTTTCGAGTACCGGGGCCATCAGCTCCTGCTGCAACTGGCTGAGCTGCTGGTTGGCTTGTTGCTCCAGCTCCTGATAGCGGGTAGCCAGGTCGTTGAGCTCTTTCTCGCGCAGCTGTTTCACGGCGTCGGTCATGGTGCTGAGGTTCTTGTTCAGGTCGTCGAGTTTGGTCTGATACTCCACGCCCACCATTTCGAGCATGTCGGAGTACTCTTTCTGCGACTGCGTGAATTTGGTGAGTGCCGAATCTCTCTCAGGCATCAGCATGATGAGCTCCTGCGAGTTGATGTAGCCGAACTTCTGGGCGTAAGTGCTGCCGCACACGAGAAGCAGGGCAACGAAAAGGGTTAGCTTTGTGATAGTTTTCATAGATGTTAGAAATTGTTTAACGTTATTTTACCAATCTTATTATCTCTTCCGTTTTGTCGGCCGACGGTTTGTAGTAGAGCAGGGTGGGGTTGCCGGCGATATCTATCACCAGGTCGTATCCGTGGCTTTGGGCATACTCCTCGATGACCTTGAACACCCGGTCCTGGATGGGCTTGATGAGCTCCACGCGTTTTTTCATCAGCGTACCTTCGGTTCCGAATATCGACTGCTGGTATTTGGCTATCTCCTTCTCGCGTGCGATGATGGCATCCTCCTGGGTCTGCCGCGAGGAGGCGCTCATGGTCGCTTTGCGGGCCTGGTAATTGTTGTAGGTCGTCTCCAGTTCGTCGAAAGCCTTGTCCACCGTCTGCTGGTACTGCTCGGCGAGCTTGTCCAGCTGGGTGAGCGCCGTGTTGTAGGCATCAATCGACTTGAACACCTTTTCGCTGTTCACCACCGCATAGTTCTGTGCGAAGAGAGCTGTCGAGAGGGCTGCGAATGCGACCGTTAATATGAGCTTTTTCATAATCCTACGTATTTTAAATGGTTAGAATTGCTGTCCTATCAGGAAGTGGAAGTGGCTGCCGCTGCGCGAAGTCTTGCCGGGAGCCCGGTCGAATCCGTAACCCCAGTCGATGCCAATCATTCCCACAATCGGCAGATAGAGTCTCAGGCCGGCGCCCAGGGCACGCTTCACGTCGAACGGACGGATGTTCTTCCACGACGAATATGCATTACCCGCCTCTGCAAATGCTATACCATAGATAGTTGAACTCGGTTTGAGAATGAACGGATAGCGCAGCTCGAAGGCATACTTGGTGTAGGCGCGGGCGTAGTCGCCCGTTCTGGAGATGGGGTTCAGGGCGCTGTTCTCGTAACCGCGCATGCCGATGACGTCCACGCCGTAGATGGTGTAGTTGGTCATTCCGTCGCCGCCCACGTCGTATCCTTCGAAGGGCGAAGGCTTGTGGCGGTTGTAGGCACCCAGGTAACCCATTTCGGCTTTGGCCATCATCACCAGCTTCTGGTTGTTGGTCAGCGGATAGAACCACTGTCCCTTGAGCTGCCATTTGTGGTACTCAATCCAGCGGTAGCGGTCGTTGTCCGACATGTTGGGGTCGGAGTAGTCCTTCTTGTCGAAAGCGGAGTAGGGAGGGGTGAGGGTCATCGAGATGGAGAACTCCGAACCGCTTCTCGGGTAGATGGGCTGGTCCACGGTGCTTCGCGAGAGGACGGTCTTCAGGGCGAAGGTGTGCGAGGTTCCGTTCTGTATGATGAAGTAGTCGTACCAGTCTTTGAGGTTGTAGGCCTGATACGAAAGCTCGGTGTAGAGCTGGAAGTAGGGGTCGGGCCAGTTCAGGCGGCGGCCGATGCCGGCTGCCAGACCGAAGGTGCGGAAGTGGCGGCTGCTGGTCTGCCATACGTAGACGGCGTTGCTTTCGTCGGAGTAGTAGGCCGAGACGGTGAGCGAAATGGGCTTCTTGCCGCCCAGCCACGGTTCGGTGAAGGAGAGCGAACCCGATTTATAGTAGGTGCCGTTGGTCTGGAAACGGATGGCCAGCTGCTGGTTCTGTCCCTGGGGATAGGGTCTCCAGCTCCCCTTCTTGAAGAAGTTGCGCGTGGAGAGGTTGTTGAGCTGAATGCCCACCGAGCCCACGAACATGCCGGCTCCCCAGCCGCCCGCGATTTCGAACCGGTCGCTGCTGGTCTCCTCGAGCGACCAGGAGATATCGACCAGCTGGTTGCTCACCGGCTGGATGTTGGGGGCGATGGCCTCGGGGTTGAAGTGCTGCATCTGCTGCAGCTGGCGCATGGTCTGCATCAGCAGGGCGCGGTTGTAGAGTTCGCCCGGCTGGGTGTAGAGCTCGCGGCGGATGACCTGGTCGTTCACCTTCATGTTGCCGCTGATGGTCACGTCGTTGATGGTGAAGGGCTTGCCTTCGAAGATTTTGATTTCCAGGTCGAGCGAATCTTCGCCCACGATGACTTCGGTGGGGTCGATTTGCGACATCAGGTAACCGGCGTTCTGGTACGACGACTTCACCGAGGAGATGTCGTCGGGGTTCTCCTCGCGGCCGATGCCCAGCCGTTTGTGCAGGGTCTTGCGGTCGTAGGTGTCGCCCTTGCGGAAGCCCACCACGCGGAGCAGGTCTTCGGTGGGGTAGATGCTGTTTCCGGAGAACGATATGTTGCGGAAGTAGTATTTGTTGCCTTCGTCCACGTTGAGCTTGATTCCGATGCGGTTCTCCGAGATGGGATAAATCGAGTCGGAGACGATGTTGGCGTTGCGGTAGCCTTTCGAGTTGTAGAAGTCGATGAGCGACTCCTTGTCCTCGGCGTAGTCGGCCTCCTTGAGGCGCGAGCTCTTCAGGAAGTTGAAGTTCTTCTTGTGGGTCTTCTTGAAGGTGCTGCGCAGCTTGCGGTCGGAGAAGACTTCGTTGCCTGCGAATTCGATTTCCCCGATTTTGACCCGCTCCTTGCGGTCCACCACGAAGGTGACGTTCACGGCGTTGTTGATGAGCGAGTCGTTCTGGATGCGGACATCGACCTCGGCGTTCTGGAATCCGCGGTCGTAGAAGTATTTCTTGATGAGGGTGATGTTCTTGTTGATGATGTAGTCGGAGAGGGTGCTGGCGCCTCGCTTGAGCTTGAGTTCGTCGAGCAGTTCCGTCGCCTGGCCCTTGCGGATGCCCTCGAACTTCCACTGGTAGACGCGGGGCCGCTCCTTGAGATAGACGTTCAGGTCCACCGTGTCGCCCCGGTACTCCACGCCGATTTTGGCGTCGGAGAAGTAGCTTTGGTTCATCAGTTTGGTGATGGCCTGAGAGATGTAGTTGCCCGGCAGGTAAATCGAATCGCCGCTGGTCAGTCCGGCGGTGGTTTTCAGTATGTCGGCATCCATGTATTTCACTCCGTGCACGTCGATGTCGCCTACGATATACATCCGCTGCTGCTGGGAGTAGTCCATCATCGGCAGTTTTTCGACATCGAGTTGTTTGCGGTCCGTCGAATCGGGTTCCGGGTCGGTTTGAGTCAGATAGCGTGTCTGCGCCGTCGCGCACATGCCGCAGAGGGTGAACAGCAACGCTATCGACAAGATTTTGTTCCTCATCTCTTTTATCTCTCTCTTATTTTGTTACTAATCCGTAGCGGCGCTGGCGTCCTGCGAAGGATTCGAGCGCCCGGTCGAACTCCTGCTCGTCGAAGTCGGGCCACAGCACGTCGGTGAAGTAGAATTCGGTGTAGGCCGCCTGCCAGAGCAGGAAGTTGCTCAGCCGGCATTCGCCGCTGGTGCGTATGAGCAGGTCGGGGTCGGGGATGGAGGCGGTGTCGAGCGCCTCGGCGATGCGCTGCGCGTCAATGCGCTGCGGGTCGAGCTCTCCGGCTGCGGCCCGGGCGGCGAGCGTTTTCACCGCGCGGGTGATTTCGTCGCGGGAGCTGTAGTTGATTGCCAGCACCAGGGTGAGTCCTTCGCCCTGCGCCGTGCGGCTCTGTATCTGCTCGAGGTGCTCGCGCACGATGCCGCTCATGCGGCTCAGGTCGCCGATGACCTTCACGCGCACGCCTTGGCGGACCAGTTCGGGGGTTTCGTTGCAGACGCTCTTGCACAGCAGCTCCATCAGGGCCTGCACCTCTTGGTCGGGGCGGCCCCAGTTCTCGGTGGAGAAGGTGTAGAGGGTCAGGTATTTCACTCCGCGTACGGAGGCGGCTTTCACCGCGCGTCGCACGCTTTCCACTCCGCTTATGTGACCGAAGCAGCGGTCGAGTCCGCGGGCCTTGGCCCAGCGGCCGTTGCCGTCCATGATGATGGCTACGTGCTGCGGTATGTTCTCCGTTCGGTTACTCATCGATTTTGCTCTTACGTTGGTCTTTAAACGTGCAAATATAATATATATAACTGAGAAAACGCCATAAATCCGAAAAAACCGGCCTATTTTGTCGCGTCGCGGGGGTCCAGACCCCACATCATTTTGTTTCTTAACGTGTCGTAGAAAGAAATATTTTGCAGTTTGACGAAAAAAACGGAATTTTCGGATTTCGAAACGGAGAAGGTCGCCCCGCTGCCCACGATGTGGTTGAGGTTGTCGGCCGAGACGTCCACCTGCGGGTCGCGGCCCGTGACCCTGAAATCGACCCGCGAGCGTTCGGGGATGACGATGGGACGCATGGTGAGGTTGTGGGGCGCCAGGGGCGAGATGACCAGGCAGGCGCATCCCGGGGCCAGGACGGGGCCTCCGGCGCTCAGCGAATAGGCGGTCGAGCCGGTCGGGGTGGAGAGAATCACTCCGTCGCCGCGGTAGGTGGCCACCATCTCGCCGTCCACGTAGGTCTCCACCGAAATCATGGCGGCGCCGTGGCGGTGTATGGCCAGTTCGTTGAATGCCGACTGGGGCGGCGTGCCGGGCGGAAAGTCGCCGGTGATGTGCAGCATGGTGCGCTCCTGCAGCTCGTAGCTGCCCCGGCCGAGCTCCTCCAGCGCGCGGCTCATGTACTCGCGCGGGACGTTGGCCAGAAAACCGAGGTGGCCGTAGTTGATGCCCAGGATTGGAATCCGTCTGCCGCCCATTCTCCGCACCCCCTCCAGCAGCGTGCCGTCGCCGCCGTAGCAGACCATCACGCACGGCCGGTCGGCGGGAATCTCCTCCGGCCGCGAGTAGCGCTGCCGTGCGGGCAGGCGGGTCCCCGTGCGGGCGGCTATGGTTTCGGCGAACTCCTCATTGACCATGAACCCGTCGCCGTATCGGTTTAGCTCACATAGCAATAGGGAGATGTCTTCCGCCGGCATCGGTATCTGGGGACGCGAAAAAAGAATGAATTCCATTACAAAATAAAAAATAAGTAGTACCTTTACCTGCTGCAAATGTAAGTAATTTTATGACAAAGTTAAGTGTTAATATCAATAAGATTGCGGTCATCCGCAATTCGCGCGGGGGGAACGTTCCCGACGTGTTGAAGGCCGCCACGGACATCGAACGCTTCGGTGCCGAAGGCATTACGGTCCATCCGCGTCCCGACGGCCGCCACATCCGTTACGACGACGTGCGGGCCATCAAGCGTGCGATTGCGACCGAACTCAACGTGGAGGGCAACCCGATAGAGAGTTTCACCGACCTGGTGCTGGAGGTGGTTCCGGCGCAGGTGACCCTCGTGCCCGACGCCCACGACGCCATCACCTCCAACTGCGGATGGAACACCCGCGAGCATTTCGAGTTCCTGCGCGGACGCGCCGAGCTGTTCCACAGCCGCGGCATCCGGGTCTCGATATTCCTCAATCCCGACCCCGGGATGGTGGAGTACGCCGCGCGGCTGGGAGCCGACCGGGTGGAGCTCTACACGGAGGCCTATGCCCGCAACTACTCCGCGGACCGCGAGGCCGCCATCGCCGACTACGTGGTCACCGCCGAGGAGGCCCGCCGCTGCGGACTGGGGCTCAACGCCGGCCACGACCTCAGCCTGGAGAACATGCGCTACTTCCGGGAGCGGATTCCCTGGACCGACGAGATGTCCATCGGCCATGCGCTGATAAGCGATGCGCTCTATTACGGCCTCGAAAACACCGTGCAGATGTATCTGCGGGAGCTCCGGTAGCAACCCTTCGACCGTCTGCCGCACACACTTAACCCTCATTTTCCCCCGAATCTTTATCATGACAGCGTTGCCGGAACCGTTATCCAGGGAGGTCTTCTCCCGCATATCGCGAATCGTCGATTCGAAGGGCCTGCGGGCCTTCGTCATCGGCGGATACGTCAGGGACTACTACCTGCACCGCCGGTGCACCGACATCGACGTGGTGGTCATCGGCAGCGGCATCGACGTGGCGCGGGAACTGGCCGGCGAACTGCACACCAACGTCTCGGTCTTCAAGAACTTCGGCACGGCCATGCTGCGTGCCGGAGGCATGGAGGTGGAGTTCGTGGGGGCGCGCAAGGAGTCTTACAGCCGCGATTCGCGCAAACCGAAGGTGGAGCCCGGCACCATCGACGACGACCAGCGCCGGCGCGATTTCACCATCAATGCGATGGCCTGGTCGCTCAACGGCGACACGTTCGGCCGGCTGGTGGACCCCTTCGACGGAATGGGCGACCTCGAGAGGTGCATCATCCGCACCCCGTGCGACCCCGACGTCACCTTTTCGGACGACCCGCTGCGCATGATTCGCGCCGTGCGGTTCGCCACGCAGCTGGGCTTCGACATCTGGCCGGAGACCTTCGACGCCATCGCCCGCAACCGCGAACGCATCCGCATCGTCTCGCGCGAACGCATCGTCACCGAATTGCAGAAGATAATCTCCGCGCCGGTCCCCTCCATCGGGTTCGAACTGCTGGAACTGACCGGTTTGCTGGAGTTCATATTCCCGGAGCTGCACCGTCTGAAGGGCGTGGACCGGGTGGGGCAGCATGCCCACAAGGACAATTTCGCCCATACGCTCAAGGTGCTCGACAACGTAGCCCGGCGCAGCGACGACGTGTGGCTGCGCTGGGCCGCGCTGCTGCACGACATCGCCAAGCCGGCCACCAAGGCCTACGACCCGCGTCAGGGGTGGACCTTCCACGGACACGAGGCGCTGGGCTCGAAGATGGTTCCTCAGGTGTTCCGGGCGATGAAGCTGCCCATGAACGAACACATGAAGTTCGTCCGCAAGATGGTCTTCCTCCACATGCGTCCCATCGTGCTCTCGGAGGAGGCCGTGACCGACAGCGCCGTGCGCCGTCTGCTCTTCGAGGCGGGCGACGACGTGGAGGCGCTCATGACCCTGTGCGAGGCCGACATCACCTCCGGCATCGAGTCGAAGGTGAAGCGCTATATGCACAATTTCGAGCTGGTGCGCCGCAAGATGCGCGAAATCGAGGAGAAGGACCGCGTCCGCAACTTCCAGCCCCCCATCACGGGCGAGGTGATTATGGAGACCTACGGCATCGGCCCCTGCCGGGAGATAGGCGAGATAAAGGGCATCATCAAGGATGCAATTCTGGACGGCGAAATCGCCAACGACTACGACCAGGCCTTCGCCCTCATGGAGCGTCTGGCCGCCGAACGCGGGTTGCAGCGGGTGAAATAGCGAAATTTTTCGAAAAACGGCCGCAGCTGTCGGGAGGCGCGGCTGCCGGGGGAGAGACGGGGCACGTTTCCGGCGGCTCATAATGACAGACATCGCTGCCAATCGGCAGCGATGTCTGTGCGAATATCCCTTTGAAAGAGGGGCCCGGGCCGGGAAGCGAACGGGCCGAAGAACCCGTCAGTGCGCCGGCTTGTAGAATACGAGTACGGGGTTGTCGTCTTCCGCTATTTGCAGCGGGTGCAGGTCCGCATAGTGTTCCAGGTATCTCGAGGCCGGAATTACTGTTACCAGGCAGTCTCGATAGAATGAGTAGATGTGTTCGGTGGACAGTTGCCGGTTCTCGGTGTCGAATTTCGAGAGGTATTGGGTCTGAGTCTTCTTGTCGTAGAGCCATCCGTAATACTGTTTGCCCAGAGAGAAGTTGAGGTGCATCGCCGTCTCGCTTTCGATGAATGCGAAGGAGCTCGTTTTCTCCTGCCTGTCGGTGTAGGCTTTCGCTTTGTATGGGTCGGGGTCCTCTCCGAATTGCGAAACGATTTCTTCGGGGGTCATCCATTGGCTTCCGAAATCGAATTCGACATGGGTCGTGATGTTCATCGCTCGGTCTATCTCCCATATCGTGCGTGTGTTGTCCTGTCTGAAAAGCAGTTTGTCCCCGCAGCGGAAGAGGTCGTAGTTCCACGACCCCATGTTGCCTTCAATCGAGGGCATGAAGCCGCGCTCCAGTCGTCCGTCGGGCAAAAAGGCGGAAAGGGCGCATTGGCTGTCTCTGTAGCCGTCGGTGATGGCGACGTACCTGTCTGCCCACAGTACGAACTGCCCGAGGAAATTCTCGCAGGGCGTCACGCCGAGATAGTTCCCCTGGATGTCGTATTTGAGAATTTTGTGCTCCATGCCGTCCACGATGTAGAGCGTGTCGTTGCAGTAGTCCATGGCCGTAGCCATCAGGTACTCCTGGGGTCCGCGGCCGAATTTGTTGATGACGTTTATCAGCGAACCGTCCATGCCGTAGATTCCGACCTTGCCGTATTCGAGTATGAAAATCTTGTCATCGAAAATCCGTACATCGAACCGGTTTCCGACGAGCGACTCCTGCGAGGTCTCCAGCGGCACCACCCGGCATATTTCGGGTTCGGGAATCGGTGCGGCGTCCCAGTCGATTGCGATGATGCGGCTGCCGGAGTCGTGGTTCGCGCAGCCCCATGAAAATATCGCCGCGAGCAGCGGCGATACGATTCTGAAAAAGTTTCTCATCTTGAATTTAAAGTATTATCTCTTCTCTGATATTCTCGGGGCTGCATGTTTGTTTTCCTCCGGGAACGCACTCGCATGCGACGTCGGGGTTTCTGGATGCAGTAACTTCCCACATCGCGATGTCTTCGGGACCTCCGGCGTTGAGCGCTTCATAGTTTTGGTCGGCGGCCGAATGAACGGAATTTCCGGCCTGGGTCGTGTAGATAATTGCGGAAGCGGCAATTAGGCATGAGATGAAAATCAGTGTTTTTTTCATTGTCTTGGTGTTTGAAAGATTAATGTTGAGTTTTCTTTATCCTGGATAGATAATCGGCATAGATGTTCTTGATATTTTCGTTGAGGAATGGAGACCCGATTATTTCCACTTTATTGTCGGCAGACAACAGAAACGTACGGTAGTTCTTGTTGCGGGGAATGTCGTTCAGTGAAGAAAAGGCTCCGCAGGTGTCTACGTAGACCGGAAGTTCGAAATCGTAGAACTTCAGGAAGGTTTCGATTTCGGTTGTCTTTTCCGAAAATATTATCAGCATGATTTCGGCCTCGCTATCGGTCGAATCCCGTTGGTAGACATGCGAGTCGAACAGATGCCATTTGTATAAATCTTCCAGCAGGCACGGTTTGCAGTCGTTCATCTCCACGAGTTGTATGATTGTAGCTTGGGCATCGGGTGAGGCGACGCTGTCGCATGCTGACTTTCCCGGGATGACATGCAGATTGTGCGGAATGACGATGTGGCTTCTTCCGTACAATCGGTCGAACTCTTCTCTGTCGTTCTGTTCCGGCGGACGGCTGCAGCAACAAAAAAGAACCGATAAGAGAATGAGCGTGTGTTTTAAGTGAGTCATTAATTTTTTAGCAAAATTAAATAGAAAATTGTGAATGACCAAATTCACAGGAGCCCTAATTTTCGAGAATCGAGGAAGATAGGGGCTACAGGCATCTGTAAGGGCGTTTTTCGGCGGAAAATATTTTCAGGTTTTTGCCGTGGAGGGGGCGCTGCGAAAAAATGTTGAAAAAGAGGGGCGAAAGATTGCGGAATCGAGAAAAATTCGTATCTTTGCCCCGCTTTTAAGCGCAATTTAATTCTTAATAATTAACAGTATGAACAATTACGAAACCGTTTTCATTGCTACTCCGGTTCTCTCGGACGTTCAGGTCGAGGAAGTGGTAAGCAAATTCCAGGGTGTCATCACCGAGAACGGCGGTCAGATTGTGAATGTGGAGAACTGGGGCCTCAAGAAGCTCGCCTACACCATTCAGAAGAAGACCACCGGTTTTTACATTTTCATGGAGTTCACCGGCGAGGGCTCTCTCATTCAGACTCTCGAGACTCAGTATCGTCGCGACGAGCGCATCATCCGCTTCCTCACCTTCAAGCAGGACAAATACGCTGTCGAATATGCTGAAAAGCGCAGAAACAAACTGGCTAACAAAACCAAGGAGGAGTAAACTATGGCAAATGTAAATAACGCACAGGCATCGGAAATCCGTTATCTTAACCCTCCCACCGTGGATGTTAAGAAGAAGAAATATTGCCGTTTCAAGAAGCTCGGCATCAAGTATGTGGACTACAAGGACGGCGAGTTCCTCAAGAAGTTCCTCAATGAGCAGGGCAAACTGCTGCCCCGCCGTCTGACCGGTACTTCCGCAAAGTTCCAGAAAAAGGTTGCCCAGGCTGTGAAGCGTGCCCGTCACCTTGCAATCCTGCCTTTCGTAACCGATTGTATGAAATAATTAAATCAGGGAGGATAGACAGATGGAAGTAATTCTTATTAAAGACGTTGAAAAATTGGGTTATGCGAACGACATCGTCGAGGTGAAACCCGGTTATGCAAATAACTACCTGATTCCCCAGGGCTACGCGAAACTGGCTACCGCCAGCGCCAAGAAGGTGCTCGCCGAGAACCTCAAGCAGCGTGCCCACAAGGATGCCAAGATTCTGGCCGATGCCGAGGCGCTGGCCGAGAAGATTGCCGCAACGCCCGTCGTTGTGACCATGAAGGCCGAAGAGGGCAAGATTTTCGGTGCCGTTACCGCAGCCGTTCTTGCCGAGGCTCTGGCCGAGAAGGGCATCGAGGTGGACAAGAAGAACATTACGGTCGAGGGTGTCAAGACCGTCGGTGAGTACGAGGCCGTTGCCAAGCTCCACCGTGCTGTCAAGGCTACCGTTAAGTTCTCGGTTGTAGCCGAGGCTTAATCTGACTGAAGATTTGAAATGGGAGAGGGTGCCTGCCGAAAGCAGGCACCCTCTTTTGTCGTTTTTGCCGTTGCCGTTCGCCCCCGGAGGATTCGTTGCCCGGGTTCGGGCGGCGCGGGGGTGGGAGGTTGGGCCTGGTGAAAAATGAGTTGCCCGCTCGGGTGGCGTGGGGTGAGAGGTTGGACCCGGCGGAGAATGCGTAGCCCGTTCGGGCGGCGCGGGGAAATAATCGGCTGGCGGAGGTGCGCAAGAGCCTCCGCCGGCCGGTTTGTCGTTTTTCGGAAGTCTTCTCCGGCCGTCCCGGTTCCTCGGGGGCTGGTTCCGTGCCGGTCGTAACCGGACCTTGCGGAATGCTGCACCGGATTCGCCCCGGTCTCACTTGGTGCGACGGAGCGGGAATCCGGAGTTCGTTTCGCTGTCGTTTGGCTGCCGGCGGGTGCATCGCAACCGGCGAGGCGGGGATGCGGATTCAGCAGCGGGGTTCCGTGTAGGGCAGCCCCCAGGCCTCGGCCACTCCGCGGCAGGTGACCTTGCCCTCTACGATGTTGAGGCCTTTTCGCAGCTCCTCGCTCTCGGCGCAGGCTTTGCGCCAGCCCTTGTCGGCCAGCTGCACGGCGTAGGGCAGGGTGGCGTTGGTCAGGGCGAGGGTCGAGGTATAGGGCACGGCGCCGGGAATGTTGGCCACGGCATAGTGCAGGATGCCGTCCACTTCATAGACCGGATTCTCGTGGGTGGTGGGGTGCGAGGTCTCGAAGCAGCCGCCCTGGTCGATGGCTACGTCCACCAGCACACTGCCGGGACGCATGAGGCCGAGCATGTCGCGGGTCACCAGGTGAGGCGCTTTGGCTCCGGGGATGAGCACCGCTCCGACCACCAGGTCGGCATCGGCCAGTTCGGTGCGGATGTTGTGCTCGCTCGACATGAGTGTCTTCACGTTGCGGGGCATCACCTCGGAGAGGTAGCGCAGACGCGGAAGCGAGATGTCGCAGATGGTGACGTCGGCGTGCAGGCCCGCCGCCATGAGTGCGGCGTTGCTGCCCACGATGCCTCCGCCCAGCACGAGCACTTTGGCCGGTTTGACGCCCGGCACGCCGCCCAGCAGCTTGCCTTTGCCTCCGCGGGGACGCTCCAGGTAGTAGGCGCCCTCCTGTATCGACATGCGTCCCGCCACTTCGCTCATGGGAATGAGCATCGGAAGCGAGCGGTCGCTCTTTTCGACGGTTTCGTAGGCCAGGCAGACGGCGCCGCTGGCGAGCATGGCCCGGGTCAGCGGTTCGCTGCTGGCGAAGTGGAGGTAGGTGAAGAGCAGCTGCCCGGGTTTCACCAGTCCGTATTCGCTCTCTATCGGCTCCTTGACCTTGATAATCATCTCGGCGGCGGCATATACCTCTTCGATGGTCGGCAGGATGACGGCGCCGGCCTCCGCGTAGCGTTCGTCGGGGAAGCCGCTGTTTTCGCCGGCCGATTGCTGCACATACACCCGGTGGCCGCGGCGGGTGAGTTCGCGTGCGCCCGATGGAGTCAATGAAACTCGGTTCTCATTGTTCTTAATCTCCTTTGGTACTCCGATAATCATAATTCTGAAAGTTTTAACGGTTCGTTGGTTTCGGGCAACTGCTGTGCCGCCGCGCGGACGGACAGCGTTGTCCTCCTATCAAAGTTATGAAAATAAATTCGGGACGGCAAAATTTTCGTCCCGTTTTTTTTCGTGCGGAAGGCCGGCCGTTTCCCGGAGCGGGGAGGAGACGGGTGGAAAAAAGAGCCGCTGCCACCCGGTTGCGGGGACGGCGGCGGCCGGTCGGACCGTGTTGCGGCCCCTCGTTCAAAGCAATGAGCAGAAGAACGATACGAAGAACGGAACCGAAAAGTCGAGCAGCAGGGCGTGTATCACGGCGATGAACACCCACTGGGTTCCGCAGTAGCGGGTGATGACCGGCAGGGTGGTGTCCATGGTGGTGGCTCCTCCGGCGCATATCGGAGCCAGGGGGCCGAACCGCCGCACGATGAGCGGGGTGAATATCAATACGGAAATTTCGCGGATAATGTTGGCCATCAGGGCGATGGTCCCCAACTCGGCGGCTGCGGCGGCACCGAGCGAGGGCTCGGCGAGCCGGGTGATGAGCACCGACGAGAGGGAGTAGTAGGCGAATCCGCTTCCGACGGCCATGCACTCCACGGCGTTTCGGTGGGCGAGCAGCAGGCCGACCCCTGCCGAGGCTGCCAGCGTGCCGGCGGCGGTGGCCAGCGGAACCAGCAGCAGACGCGGCGAGAGGGAGCGGACAATCTCCCCGAGCCGGGGGTTGCTTCCGAGGGTCGTGCCGACGAAAAAGAGCAGCAGCCCCAGTACGACCGTCGTCATCTGCTCGGAAGTGAGCCACCCGGGCAGCTGCCCGAGGTGTCCCGCGAGGCATCCGGCGGCGAACATGGCCAAAACGGGCAGGCTACTTTTCATGGTTTTCGGTTTTGAAGAGGAGTTTATAGAGGCCCCATCCGGCTGCGATGCTGCCGAGGGTGGCTGCCGCGGCTATCGCCAGAGCCTGTCCGCCCAGCGAGGCCAGGTTTTTCATCAGCGACGGATTGCCGCCCACGGAGAGACCCATCAGAAACAGCAGCAGGGGAACCGTCCAGGCGATTCCCTTTTCTGCGTGCCGGACGGCCCGGCTGTTGCGTGCGAGGTAACCGGTGAGGATACCCGCGCAGAGGATTCCTATGATTATCGTCATGATGCGTGTGGGTTTACATTCCCTTCTCGGGGTTGAACTTGGGCGCCACGGAGTAGGTCCGGCCTTCGACGGCCAGGTCGGTCTGCGGGAAGATGGCGCGTGCCTGCCGTTCCAGCAGGTAGGGGTCTTTGTAGCGGTTCGACGTGTGGCCGATTAGCAGTCGGCCCGCTTCGGCCCGAAGGGCGAACCGGGCGGCCTCGGAAGCGGTGGAGTGTCCCGTCTGGCGGGCCGCAGCCCGCTCTTCGTCGGCGAACGTGGCTTCGTGGAACAACAGGTCGGCACCCTTTGCCAGGCCGGCGGCTTTGGCCGAATAGTGCGTGTCGGTGCAGTAGGCGTAGCTGCGCGGGGCGAAGGGCCGGTAGGTGAGTTCCTCGTTGGGAACGACCTCGCCCGTATGGAGCCGCACCGCTTCGCCGCGTTTGGCTGCCGCAATCTGGGCGATGCCGAGTCCGTAGCGGTCGATGCAGCTTTTGCGGATGTTGAGGGGCGGTTGCTTCTCGCGGAACAGATAGCCGCACGAGGGGATGCTGTGCCGGAGCGGAATGCTGTACACCTCCAGCGTCCGGGTCTGGTGAATGAGCGAGTGGAGGCGTGTGTCCACCGGCGTATAGTCTATTTCGAAAGGACTTTCGCGGTTGAAATAGCGGTCGAATCCCTCCAGCAGCTCCTGCATGGGTTGCGGAGCGAAGAGCTTGAGCGGCGTGCGCCGTCCGAGCAGGGAGAGGGTCGAAAGCAGCGGGAATAGACCGAAACAGTGGTCTCCGTGGAGATGGGTGATGAATACGGCCGAGAGCTTCAGGGGCGATATGCCCGCCCGCATCATCTGCTGTTGGGTCCCCTCGCCGCAGTCTATCAAAAAAAACTGCTCACGTACGTTGAGTACGTGAGCAGAGTGGTGTCTGTCTACTTTCGGTGCGGCGGCACAGCTGCCGAGTACGGTTACTTCGAATCGCATGGCCGGTCACCGAAAAAGGAGTTACTCGCCTTTCTTGGCGCTCTCTTCCATCTTGGCCTTCAGTTCGGCCAGGCCGGAGATGTCGCCGAGGGTGGTCTTCTCCACCGAAGCGTTAATCTTCTTCACGGAAGACTTGGTCGCCTCTGCGGCAGCCTTCTTCTCGGCTCTTGCGGCGTTGTCCTCCGCACGCTTGGCCTCCTCGAAGATACGGCTGTGGGAGAGGGTGATGCGCTTGGTGTTCTTCGAGAACTCGATGACCTTGAAGTCGAGCGTTTCACCTACCTTGGCGGTGGTTCCGTCCTCTTTCACAATCTGGCGTGCGGGAGCGAAGCCCTCGATGTTCTCGCCCAGCGATACGACCGCGCCCTTGTTGTTCACTTCGGTTACGGTACCCTGGTGGATGGTGTCGATTGCGAACTGACCCTCGAATTCGTTCCAGGGGTTCTCCTCCAGCTGCTTGTGGCCGAGGCTCAGACGACGGTTCTCCTTGTCGATTTCCAGTACGATGACGTCGATTTCGGCGCCGAGCTGGGTGAATTCGCCGGGGTGTTTCACCTTCTTGGTCCAGCTCAGGTCGGAGATGTGGATGAGGCCGTCGATGCCCTCCTCAATCTCTACGAACACGCCGAAGTTGGTGAAGTTGCGAACCTTGGCGGTGTGCTTCGAGCCCACGGGATATTTGGTCTCGATGCCCTCCCACGGGTCGGGAGTGAGCTGCTTGATACCGAGGCTCATCTTGCGCTCCTCGCGGTCGAGGGTCAGGATGACGGCCTCCACTTCGTCGCCCACCTTCATGAACTCCTGAGCCGAACGCAGGTGCTGGCTCCAGCTCATCTCCGATACGTGGATGAGACCCTCCACGCCGGGAGCTATCTCTACGAACGCACCGTAGTCGGCCATAACGACCACGCGGCCCTTCACCTTGTCGCCCACCTTGAGCTCGCTGTCGAGCGCATCCCACGGATGGGGAGAGAGCTGCTTGAGACCCAGAGCGATACGCTTCTTGGCATCGTCGAAGTCGAGAATAACCACGTTGAGTTTCTGGTCGAGCTTGACAATCTCCTCGGGGTGGTTCACGCGGCCCCAGCTCAGGTCGGTGATGTGAATCAGACCGTCTACGCCGCCCAGGTCGATGAATACGCCGTAGGAGGTGATGTTCTTGACGGTACCTTCGAGAATCTGACCTTTCTGGAGCTTGGACATGATTTCCTGCTTCTGCTGCTCGAGTTCGGCCTCGATGAGGGCCTTGTGGGAAACGACCACGTTGCGGAATTCGGGGTTGATTTTAACGACCTTGAACTCCATGGTCTTGTCTACGTAGATATCGTAGTCGCGGATGGGTTTCACATCGATTTGCGAACCGGGCAGGAACGCTTCGATGCCGAATACGTCCACAATCATACCGCCCTTGGTGCGGCACTTGATGTAACCCTTGATGATTTCGTCTTTCTCCAGCGCTTCGTTCACGCGGTCCCACGACTTGAGCTGACGGGCTTTCTTGTGGGAGAGGGCCAGCTGGCCTTTCTTGTCCTCTGCGCTCTCGACATAAACTTCCACCTTCTCGCCTACGGCCAGTTCGGGGTTGTAGCGGAACTCGCTCACGGGGATGATACCTTCGCTCTTGTAGCCGATGTTCACCACCACCTCGCGCTTGTTTACGCCGATTACGGTACCCTCGACCACTTCGCCTACGGCTACTTTGGAGAGGGTCTGGTCGTACTGCTCGGTAATGCTCTCCTTGGAGGTGTCGCCGTAGAGATTCAGGTCGTGCTCGAATGCGTTCCAGTCGAAGTTCTCGTTGGAGACCTGAGCAGTTACTTCCGTGTTTTTGTTTTCTTCCATTTCTGTTTTGCGATACAATCGCCGATTAAAAAGTTAGACATTTGGTTTTCCGCATGCCGCGTCCGGAGTCCGGCCGTTTGCGTCGGGTCGGGGCCCCTGTCCGGCAAGCGCCGCAAAGATACGCATTAACCTTCGGTTTTCCAAACTTCTGCGCTCCGAATCGCGGCCCGCGGGGCGGAACGGACGAAAAAAGACGGAGGCTCCCTGCCGGCCGGGGGCCTCCGCCTGTCGGATTGCCGCGGGCGGGGACGCTATTGCGCCCGGGCGGCTATCTCCACTTTGGGCGTGTTGTCGAAGCGGACGGGGCTCGAATTGCGGACGTAGTCGGTCATGATATCGGTCATCAGCAGGTCGCTGCACAGCGGGTTGCCGCTCTTGGCGAATTCGTAGACCTTGAACATGTAGTCGGGCATGGCCACCCGGTAGACGGGCTTGCGGCGCTCGAAGCGGAATTGCACGTCCGTCGCTTCGCCCCGTTCGTCGGTCAGGATGGTGTAGCTCATGCCGTTGGGATGGATGTCGGGACGATGCGCCTCCTTGGGGTTGGCCGAGTTGTTGAACTTGTTGATAATCATTTGGCGCAGCTCCTCTTCGGTCATATCGACCAGGCAGACGGTGCTGGCGAAGGGCTCTATGGCGAAGATGTCGGCCATGCTCACGCCGCCGGCGGCGAGCCCCTCCACGCGCACGCCTCCGTAGTGGTAGCAGGCCAGGTCGGCTCCCGTGCGCAGGCGCATGACCGAGGTCATGAACTCCGCCACGCCGGTCTTGTCCAGCGAGTCGGCGCAGCAGCCCACCGAACGGTTGAGCTGCGGGTCGGCGTTGTAGGCTGCGACCAGTGCGGCGTATTCGGGCGAGGGGGGCACGGTGTCCAGTGCGCAGAGGCGGTTGCGCATCGAGAGGATTTTATCTCCCTTGACGGTGATTTCGGTGATTCCCACGTTCTTGAGGCTCTTGCCCGTCTGGGTGACAAGGGTGGAG
Source organism: Rikenellaceae bacterium (assembly GCA_017935625.1). GTDB lineage: Bacteria > Bacteroidota > Bacteroidia > Bacteroidales > Rikenellaceae > RGIG9113. The sequence continues at coordinate 61,571 of JAGBHC010000003.1, forward strand.
CCGTAGCGCAGCCCTTCGGGCAGCACGGTGTGGGTGTGGCCGCCGATTATCAGGTCCAGCTCCGGCACCCGTGCGGCCAGGATGGTGTCCATGTCGTCGCCGATGTGGGTGAGGGCGATGAAGAGGTCGGCGCTGTCCCTGAGCGAGCGCAGGCTCTCCACGGCCGCGAACGGCGAGCCGAAAGCCATTCCGGCGAAGTTCTCGGCCTTGCCGTCGGGGTAGCCGTTCGAGAAGTTGGTGACTGCGGCGGTGACGGCCAGCCGGATGTCACCCACCTCGATTATCTTATAGGGTGCGGGCTGGGGAACGGGCGATTCGGCGACGGTCATGTTGGCGCAGATGACGTCGAATTCGGCGTCTGCCAGACGCTGGGCCAGGCGCTCCTGTCCCATGTCGTACTCGTGGTTGCCGAAGGTCGCCAGCCGGTAACCCAGCTGGTTCATCAACTCGATGACGGGCTTGCCGGGCTCCGGGGCCAGGTCCACGAACGGATTGCCGGTCCAGCGGTCGCCGGCGTCCACCAGCAGCGTATGTTCCGGGTACTGGGCGCGGTATCGCTCGACCACCGTAGCCAGCCGGGGGATGTTGTCTATCGCGCCGTGTATGTCGTTGGTCGAAATGATGACTATCGTGTCCGGGCGGCTGCACGAACCGAAAAAGAGGGTCGCCGCGGCTGCTGCGGCGAATAGTGGTGTTAATTTTGTATGAAATTTCATCGTTCGGGGTTTTGAAAAGTTTGTCAAAAGTACGAATTTTTCCTGCTATTTGTTTCAAAAAAACGGTTTCGCCCCTGCGAACGGGGCGAAAGTCCGGACGGTGCTGTTTATTTCATCGAATATACGTTGTATATTTGTCTCAATCGAATCGCGGATGCGACCGCGCCCCGGCTGCGGCCGACGGCGCTTCCGATTATCGACGAATGTTTTTTTGAGGGGAACATTTGTCTCAATCGAATCGCGGACGCGACCGCGCCCCGGCTGCGGCCGACGGCGCTTCCGATTATCGACGAATGTTTTTTTTTGAGGAGAACATTTGTCTCAATCGAATCGCGGACGCGACCGCGCCCCGGCCGGAACCCGATGGCCGGCGGGGCTCGGCAGAACAGGAACAAGAAACGTAAACCGAATAGACGAGATGACTATGAATGTGATAAAAGTGATATGCGAGAACGACGGCAGCGAGCTTCAGGTGAAGATGGGCACGACCCTCATGGAGGTGCTCGGCATGCTGTCGCTGAACAATCCCCAGCCGTTTCTGGCGGCCTATGTGAACAACCGCCTCAAGGAGCTCGATTATCAGATATACAAACCCATTTCGGTGAGGTACATAGATATTACCCACTACGAGGGTATCAAGGTCTATCACCGGACCCTTTTCTTCACGCTCGACAAGGCGGTCAGCGACCTCTATCCCGGCCGCCGCTTCCGCATACGCAACTCCGTCTCCAAGGGGTTCTATTGCGAAATCGAGGGACACGACGACCTCTCCCAGAAGGAGGTCGATGCCATCCGGGAGCGGATGCGGGAGCTCGTGGCGCAGGACATTCCCATCGTGCGCAGCAAGGTGCTCTCCGCCGAAGCCGAACAGCTCTATGCCCGCCGTCGGTTCGAGGACAAAATCACCCTGCTCAAAACCCGGCCGCGGCTCTATGTGACCATCTACACCCTGGCCGACATGGTGGGTTATTTCTACGGTGCGCTGGCTCCCTCCACCGGTTACATCCATCTGTTCGACGTGAAGCGCTACTACAACGGTCTCTACCTGGCCGTACCCAAGCGCTTCAAGCCCGACGAGCTGGAGCGCATGGTGCCCCAGGACAAGATGTTCGACATCTTCAAGGAGTACAAGCAGTGGGGCGAGGTGATGGAGGTCTCCAACATCGGTTCGCTGAACGCCAAGATACTCAGCGGCGACAGCAGCGACCTGATAAAGGTGGCGGAGGCTTTTCACGAAAAGAAGCTGGCCAACATCGCCGACGCCATCTACGACGCCAACGTCGGCCGCGGGGCACGTCTGGTGCTCGTTTCGGGGCCCTCGTCGAGCGGCAAGACCACTTTCGCCAAGCGTCTGGGCATTCAGCTGCGCATTCTGGGGCTGAAGCCGGTGATGATATCGCTGGACGACTATTTCGTGGACCGCGAACATACGCCCAAGGACGAGCACGGCGAATACGACTACGAGGCGCTGGAGGCCATCGACGTGGCCACTTTCAACGACCACCTGCAGCGGCTCATGGCGGGCGAGAGCGTCGATATTCCGCGTTACGACTTCATCACGGGCAAGCGGCAGTGGCACGAATCGCCGCTGCACCTCGACGAACGCAGCGTGCTGGTCATCGAGGGCATTCACGGGCTGAACCCCAATCTGACGCCGGGGCTGGACGAAAACATCAAGTTCAAGATTTACATATCGGCGCTGACCTCCATCTCCATGGACGACCTCACGCGCATCGCCACGACCGACAACCGCCTGCTGCGCCGCATCACCCGCGACTACAACACCCGCGGTTCCAATGCGACCGACACCCTGCGCCGGTGGGAGAGCGTGCGGCGCGGCGAGGACAAGCATATTTTCCCTTATCAGGAGAATGCCGACGCCATGTTCAACAGTTCGCTGTTCTACGAAATTTCGGTGCTGCGGCCCTTCGTGGAGCCCATGCTGCGCGAGGTGCCCGACACGGTGCCCGAGTACGGCGAGGCTCAGCGCCTGCTGAAGTTTCTCGACAATTTCGTTCCCGTCAAACCCGACGAGATTCCGCCCACCTCGCTGCTCAGGGAGTTCATCGGCGGCAGCAGTTTCCGCTATTGATGTTCCGCTTCCCGCTGCGGCCCGGGGCGCGGGGCCTTGCGGGCGGATTCGCGGCGGGCGTTCCGAAGCGGCCGGCGGAGGTGCGGATTGTGCCGTCCGGAGGTGCGGCGACATGGTAAAGAATCGGTTATGGATGTAGTTGAATTCAGGGAGTTCTGTCTCTCTTTGGGCGATGTTTCGGAGAAGATGCCGTTCGGGAAATTCGCGGCGCGGTATGACTCCATTCTCGTTTTCTATGTTTCGGGACACATGTTCTGTCTGGTCGATATCGACGATTTCGGTTTCGTGGATGTGAAATCGACGCCGGAGGAAATCGAGCGGATGAAACTCACGTACGCATCGGTCGGCAGGCCGATTAATCTCAGTGAGCGTCACTGGATTCGGCTGGGTTTCGACGGGGACATTCCGGACCGGGCGGTCTATGCCTGCGTTCGCCGGGCTTTCGAGCTTGTGAAGGCCCGTTACGCCCCTAAAGCGAAGCGGTGACGGCCCGATGCTCCGCCCGGGGCGTTCTGCCGTTGCCGGTTGCTGGCTTCTGTTTTCTGTTGCCTTTCCGGTCCCCGGTTGTCATTTTCCGTTGCTGTTGTCGGCTGCCATTCCAGGTTGCCGCTCATTGTTTTTCCCGATTGTCGTTTATCGGTTCCCGGTTGCTATTTTCCGTTGCTGTTGTCGGCCGTCATTGCCGATGGCTGCTTCCTGTTGTTTTTTTCGGTTGTCGTTTCCGTTCTGTTCTTATTCGGTTCTGTCTTGTCCCGTTTCTTTCCCCGGCAGTGTCGAGCATCTGTGCAATTCGAATCCCGTGAGACAAAGAGAAACGGCGACCGGAAAATTCCGATTGCCGTTAAAAGAAATGAAGCGGAATGGGGAGGAAGGAAGAGTGTCGAAAGGTGGGGAATACGCGAGAGAAAAGAGCGGAGGCACAAAGGAGTTTCCGATAGTGTCGGATTCGTTGAGGTCGGGGACACCCCTGCGCCTTGCAGGCGCAAATCCTCCCTCTGCCAGAGGGAGGTCGGAAGGGAGTGTCGGTTTGTCTCCGTCTTCGCATTCGAGACCAGCGAGACAAAGAGAAACGGCGACCGGAAAGCCCCGATTGCCGTTATAAGAATAGAACTGGAATGGGGAGGGAGGAAGAGTGTCGAAAGGTGGGGAATGCGCGAGAGGAAGGAGCGGAGGAACAAAGGAGTTTCCGAAAGTGTCGGATTCGTTGAGGTCGGGGACACCCCTGCGCCTGGTAGGCGCAAATCCTCCCTCTGCCAGAGGGAGGTCGGAAGGGAGTGTCGGTTTGTCTCCGTCTCCGCATTCGA
>JAGBHC010000027.1 GCA_017935625.1 Rikenellaceae bacterium
CACGACCGCTGGTTCCTGGACCGCATCGCCACCCACATCCTCTCCTTCGAGGGCGATTCGCAGGTGGTCTTCTTCGAAGGCGGATACAGCGACTACGAAGAGCACAAACGCCGCCTGATGGGCGACGTGACACCCCACCGGGTGAAATACAAAAAACTGGTCGAATAAAACGAAACAACGGAAAATGGCACAGAAACCCTCGATTCCCAAAGGCACGCGCGACTTCTCCCCGCAGGAGATGACCCGCCGCACATACATGATAGACACCATCAAGAGCGTATTCCGCACCTTCGGATTCGCCCCGCTGGAGACCCCCGCCATGGAGAACCTCTCCACCCTGCTGGGCAAATACGGCGACGAGGGCGACAAGCTCCTGTTCAAGATTCTCAATTCGGGCGACTTCACCGCCTCCCTGGCCGAGGGCGACCTGCACGGCGCCAATCCGGGAGCCGTGGCGGCCAAAATCTGCGAAAAGGGACTGCGCTACGACCTCACGGTGCCCTTCGCCCGCTACGTGGTGCAGCACCAGAGCGAGGTGACCTTCCCCTTCCGCCGCTACCAGATTCAGCCCGTGTGGCGGGCCGACCGGCCCCAGAAGGGACGTTACCGCGAGTTCTGCCAGTGCGACGTCGATATCATCGGCAGCCGCAGCCTGGTCAATGAGGTGGAGCTGATACAAATCGTCGAAAGCGTCTTCTCGAAACTGGGCATCGGCGTGGTGCTCAAGCTCAACAACCGCAAGATACTCTACGGCATCGCCGAGACCGTGGGCCATGCCGACAAGATGATGGACATCACCGTGGCCATCGACAAGCTCGACAAGATAGGCATGGAGAACGTCGAGGCCGAACTCCGCGAACGGGGCATCGAACAGCAGGCCGTCGAGCGGCTCAAGCCCATTCTCACCCTGAGCGGCACCACCGCCGAGAAGCTCGACAGGCTGGCCGGCATCCTCGCCGGCTCGCCCACGGGCCTCAAGGGCGTGGAGGAGATGCGCGAAATATTCGCGCTGGCCGACGCGCTGGGCGTGACGCTCGCCACCGAACTCGACCTCTCGCTGGCACGCGGTTTGAACTACTACACGGGCGCCATCTTCGAGGTCAAGGCCACCGACTTCGCCATCGGCAGCATCTGCGGCGGCGGCCGCTACGACGACCTGACCGGCATCTTCGGACTGCACAACACCTCGGGCGTGGGCATCTCGTTCGGAGCCGACCGCATCTACGACGTGATGTGCGGACTGGACCTCTTCCCGGCCGAGGCGAATCTCACCACCCGGGTGATTTTCACCAACTTCGGCGGCGAGGAGCAGCTCGAGAGCCTGCGGCTGCTGGCTGCCGTGAGACGCGCCGGCATCCCCGCGGAGATATATCCCGAACCCGCCAAGATGAAAAAGCAGATGGAGTATGCCAACAAGCGCGGCATTCCCCACGTGGTCATCGTCGGCAGCCAGGAGCGCGAACAGGGGCTGGCCACGGTCAAGAACATGACCGACGGCACCCAGCAGAACGTTCCCTTCGCAAAGCTGGCCGACGCGCTGGCATAACGGAACCGGAGCCGGACCGGAATTCCGCCGGACCGACCCGTCCCCGACACACACCAGGTGCCGCTTGCAGCGGCACCTGACATTTTAAACACAGCACACCATGACACAGAGACTCTTCATCCTGTTATTCGCCGCCGCGACCCTCCTCCCGCCGGGCCGGGCCGCAGCCCAGCCCTCGGCCCGCGAGCTCAAGGAGGCCGCCACGCAGCTGCAAAAGTTCAACCAGTTCTACCGCTACCTCAACGGCAGCTACGTGGACACCGTGGAGTTCGCTCCGCTGGTGGAGCAGGCCATCCGCAGCATGCTCTCCCAGCTCGACCCCCACTCCACCTACCTCTCGCCCGAAGAGATGAAGAGCGTGGAGGAGACCTTCGACGGCAGTTTCAGCGGCATAGGCGTCGAGTTCAACGTGCTCAACGACACCATTCTGGTAGTCAATACCGTGGTCGGCGGCCCGAGCGAACGGGTGGGCATCCTGCCCAACGACCGCATCGTGGCCGTGGACGGCAAGCCCTCCACCGGAGTGACCCGCGCCGAGGTGCCCAAGCTGCTGCGCGGCCCCAAGGGGAGCGTCGTGACCCTCGAGGTGGTGCGCAAGGGCGTGCCGGCCCCGCTCTCCTTCCGCATCACGCGCGACGACATCCCCATCGAGACCATCGACGCCGCCTACAAGACCGACTCCGGAATCGCCTACATCAAGGTGAACCGCTTCGCCAACAACACCATGGACGAATTCACCCGGGCTTTCGACTCGCTCTCTCCCGTGCGGGGGCTGATTCTCGACCTGCGGGGCAACGGCGGCGGTCTGCTCGAACAGGCCATCCGCATGAGCGAGTTTTTCCTGCACGAGGGGGCCGAAATCGTCTCCACCGAGGGACGGCTCGTCAAACCGGCCAGCTACATCTCGCGCACCCGGGGCGCATACAGCCGCGGGCCGCTGGCGGTGCTCATCGACGAATCGTCGGCCTCGGGCAGCGAAATCGTGGCGGGGGCCATCCAGGACTGGGACCGAGGCATCGTCATCGGCCAGCCCAGCTTCGGCAAGGGGCTCGTGCAGCGGCAGTTCCCGCTGGGCGACGGGTCGTGCGTGCGCATCACCGTAGCCCGCTACCACACCCCCACGGGCCGTGTCATCCAGCGCCCCTTCGAACGCGGCCACCGGGAGCAGTACTACGCCGACTACCTGCGGCGCCTCGCCTCCAACGACCCCGACTCGGTGCAGACCGACGCCCCGCGGTACAAGACCCTCAAGAACGGCCGCACCGTCTACGGCGGGGGCGGCATCTTCCCCGACATTCCCGTGCCCGACGACACCACCGGCTACTCCGACTACTGGGCCCGCCTGGTGCGGGGCGGCGTGCTCAACGAGTTCGTGGCCGACTACCTCGACCGCAACCGCACCTCGCTGCTGCGCAAATACCGCACGGCCGACGAGTTCGCCCGCCGCTACCGGACCCCGCAGGAGCAGCTCGACGCCCTGTCGGCATTCGGGGCCGGCCGCGGCGTGGAGCCCGATTCCGCCGGGATGGCCGTCTCGGCCGACCTGCTGCGCGTGCAGCTCAAGGGACTGGTCGCCCAGAAACTCTGGGGCACCTCCGAATACTACCGCACGGTCAATCCCTCCCTGAGCGCGGCATTCCGCAAAGCCGAGGAATCGATGGAGCACTGGGACGAGATTGCAAAAAATATTCTCCGCGACAAATAGCGGCAAAACCCCGCCTGAAGGGCCTACAACCGCGATAATGACGCGCACGAGCCCCGGACCCCCTCCCGTCGGCGGGGTCCGGGGCTTGCTTTTTCGGTATTTCTTTCCTACATTTGCCCGCGATTAGTTACACATTTTTCAACAGTTAGAGATTTTTATCATGGCTGAGAATTTTACCACCCTTCGGGAAGAAACCGAGAAAGAGGTATACTCGAGACCCGTCAGAGCAGGACGCCGCACTTATTTCTTCGACGTAAAGCAGACCCGCAACGAAGAGTTGTATCTTTCGGTGACCGAAAGCGTCAAAAAACTCGGTCGCGACGGCGAAACCCGCCACGACAAACACACCATTCTCGTCTACAAAGAGGACTTCACCAAATTCGCGGACGGATTCTCCGACGCACTCGCCTATCTGAAAAGACACCAGCCCACCGAGGAGCGCCGCTTCGACAACTCGCCCAAGAGCAGCCGGCTCTCCATCGACGAGGAGTTCGAAAATCTTTAAGTCCGCATATCCCGACACGCTATTCCGGACGGGAGGCACCCGCGCCTCCCGTCCGATTTTTCCCCATAACGCTCCCCGCCGCAACGGCCGTGCGTTCCGCCGGCCCCCCTACGGGCCGCGCGGCGACCGGGGCGAACCACCCGGCAAGATTACTGTACGAAAGATGGATAAAAGCGTTCTGCTCGCATTCAGCGGCGGCATGGACAGCCGGGCGGCAGCCCGAGAGCTCCTCGGGGCCGGATACCGGGTCACGGCGCTCTATCTGGACATGCTCGGCGACCGCGAGGCATACCGCCGGGCCGAACGGGCGGCCGGAGAGACGGGCATCGGATTTCTGTGCGAGCAGGTCCGGGAACGATTCGCAAGGCACATCATCCGCTACTTCATCGACGAATACATGCGGGGCCGCACGCCGGCTCCCTGCACCCTGTGCAACCCGCTAATCAAGTGGCACGCGCTCTGCGCCGCAGCCGACCGGCTGGGCATCCGCCGCATCGCCACGGGCCACTATTTCCGCATCGTCGTCCGGCAGGGACTCCACTACGCGGCCCGGGCCGCCGACCGCCGCAAAGACCAGTCCTACTACCTGTGGGGGCTCGACGAAAAAATCCTCTCGCGGGCGCTCGCCCCGATGGGCGGGCTCTTCAAGAGCGACCTCGAGCCGTACGCCGCCGGAGAGCGCGAGAGCATGGGCGTCTGTTTCCTGCGCGGCATGCGCTGCGCCGACTTCCTGTGCGAACGCCGGCCCGACATCGTCCCCGGCCCCATACTCGGCCCCGACGCCCGGAGAATAGGCACCCACCGCGGAGCGCCGCTCTACACCGTGGGACAGAAACGCGGCCTCGGCCTGCCGCCCGGATGGGCTGTCACCGCCATCGACACCGCCGCCAACACCCTCTTCGCCGCCCCCGCCCCGCCGCTGCTCTACCGCCGCCTGCTGCTCGGCGGTTGCCGGTTCGCCGACCGCGACGAAGTGCTCTCGTCCGACGACCTCTCGGTGGTCATCCGCGGCATCGGCCGCAATCCCGCCGGATTCGCCCGCGCACAGGAGCATCCGTCGGGCGTGCTGCTCACGCTCGACGACCCGGCCTGGGCCCCGGCCGCCGGACAGCCCGTGGTGCTGTACCGCGGAGAGCGGGTCATCGGCGGCGGATTTCTCGAAAAATATTTCTAACTTTGTCGCTGATACCAAATCAAACCGAACGCCATGAAAAAAACGACACGCACGGCCCTCGTCGCCGCGCTTCTCATAACGGCGGCAGCCGCAGCGGCCGCACTGCGGGGCACCGCCACCGACGCCCCCGCCGACGACGACCGCAAATACCTCACCGACTCCCGCCCCCTGCCCCAGATGCCGCCCATGCACAACGCGCCCAACACCCCGCTGGGCGAAGGCAAGGGCATCTTTCCCGGCCGCGTAGCCTGGGCCCACGCCCCCGGCGCCTCGAACTGGGACGGAGAGACGGGCTTCTGGTTCGAGGACCGGTGGAACGACCAGGGCAAATCCGACCGGCTCATCGACACGGCCATCACCGCCCTGACCGGCACCGACACGCCGGCCGAAGCGTGGAAGGCCCTGTTCACCCACTTCAACGCCACCCGCGGCAGGGGCGAACGCGGATACCGGCGCGGCGAGAAGATAGCCATCAAGCTCAACATGAACAACACCTCGACCCACGCCGACAGCGAGGAGCTCAACACCTCGCCGCAGACCTGTCTGGCCCTGCTGCGCAGCCTGGTGAACCAGGGCGGAGTCGCCCAGCAGGACATCGTGGTGTGCGAGCCCAGCCGCCTGATAACCGACTACCTCTACGACAAGTGCTCGGCCGAATTTCCCGACATCACCTACGCCGACTTCGAGGGAGGCGAGGGACGCACCCGGGTGGAATACTACGACAACGCCATCCCCTACTCGGTGGACAACGGCAAGCTGGCCACCGGTCTGGCCACCTGCATCGTCGATGCCGACTATCTGATAAACAGCTCGCTGCTGAAAATCCACGTCGGTCCCGGCGTCACCCTCACCGCCAAGAACTGGTACGGAGCCACCAGCATCCACAAAGACTGGCGCCGCAACTCCCACGCCGGATTCAACCAAAACCGGCAGGGGGTGAAAGCCTACCGCACGTTCGTCGATTTCATCGGACACAAGGACCTGGGGCAGAAGTGCATGCTCTATCTGATAGACGCCGCCTACGGCTCGCGGGACGTGAACGGCAAACCCTATCCCAAATGGGAGATGGCCCCCTTCAACGGAGCGTGGGCCTGCTCGGTGCTCGTCTCGCAGGACCCGCTGGCGGTCGATGCCGTGGGACTCGACCTGCTGAGCAGCGAATGGCCCGAAGTGGAGAGCCTGCCCTACTGCGACGAATACCTGGTGGAGGCCGCCTCGATTCCCCACGCCCCCTCGGGCACGGTCTACGACCCGGAGCGCGACGGCAAACCGCTGGAGGCCCCGCTCGGCGTGATGGAGCACTGGAACAACCGCCGCGACAAACTATACAGCCGCAACATGGGCCTCGACAAAGGCATCGAACTGATATACAAACGAGTGGAATAACCCCGACAACCAACAGACGATGAATCTCACCGACAGAGCGATTCTCATACTGAAAGGCTGTGCCATGGGCATGGCCGACGTGGTGCCCGGCGTATCGGGCGGCACCATCGCCTTCATCTCAGGCATCTACGAAGAGTTGATAAACTCGATTAAGAGCATCGACCTCACGGCGCTCAAACTGCTGCTCGGCGGCAAGTTCGGGGCGTTCTGGAGCCGAATCAACGGCTCGTTCCTGCTCTCGGTGCTCTGCGGCATCGCCATCGCCATCTTCTCGGTAGCCAAACTCATGACCTGGCTGCTGCACCGCCACCCCATCGGCATCTGGGCCTTTTTCTTCGGGCTCATCATCGCTTCGGCCGTACTGGTATACAAGGAGGTACGCCGCTGGAACCTCGCCTGCGTGCTCGCGCTCGCAGCGGGCATCGCCGCGGCCGCCTGGATAACCGTCGCCTCGCCCGCCTCGACTCCCGACCAGTGGTGGTTCATCATCCTGTCGGGCGCCATCGCCATCTGCGCCATGATTCTGCCGGGCATTTCGGGCGCCTTCATCCTGCTGCTGATGGGCAAATATTCGTTCATCATGCAGGCCGTGGTCGATATGAACATCCCCGTGCTGGCGCTCTTCGCCTGCGGAGCCGTGGCCGGCATCATCAGCTTCTCGCACCTGCTCTCGTGGCTGCTCGCCCGGCACCACGACCTCACCGTCTCGCTGCTCATGGGCTTCATGATTGGCGCCCTGAACAAAGTGTGGCCCTGGAAAGAGGTGCTGGAAACCTACACCGACAGCCACGGAGCGCTCCAGCCGCTGGTGGAGCGCAACATCGCTCCGGGCCGCTTCGAGGCCCTCGCCGGCACCGACCCGCAGGTGTGGCAGGCCGCCCTGCTGGCACTGGCCGGCTTCGGACTCATCATCGGACTGGAATATCTCGGCACGGCCGTCGCCGCACGCCGGGCGAAAAACGCCAAATAAAAACCTCTCTATCCGCCCCGTACAACCCATGGCACATCTGTTCGGCATCATCGGCCGCCCGCTCGGCCACTCCTTCTCGGCCCGCTACTTCGGCGAGAAATTCGCCGCCGAAGGCCTCGACGACCACAGCTATTCGAAATTCGAACTCTCCGACATCTCCGAACTTCCGGCCCTGGTGGCCTCGCATCCCGACCTGAGGGGATTCAACGTCACCATCCCCTACAAGCAGCAGGTCATCCCCCTGCTCGACGCCCTCTCGCCCGAGGCCGAACGCATCGGAGCCGTCAATTGCGTCAAGGTGGAGAACGGACGTCTGACGGGCTACAACACCGACGCCCTGGGATTCCGCAACTCGCTGCTCGAACTGCTCGGCGAGGAGCGTCCCGCCGCACTGGTGCTCGGCACGGGCGGAGCCTCCAAAGCCGTGAAATACATTCTCGCGCAGGAGGGCATCGACTTCCTGAACGTCTCGCGCACTCCGGGACCCGACGCAATCGCCTACCGCGACCTCGACCGACAGACCGTGCAGAGCCACCCGCTCATCGTGAACGCCACGCCGCTGGGCACCTACCCCGCCGTGGAGGGCTGTCCCGACCTGCCGTACCGCTTCATCGGCCCCCGGCACCGGCTCTTCGATTTGGTCTACAACCCGCCGCTGACCGCCTTTCTGGCCCGCGGCCGGGAGCGCGGCGCCCGCATCATGAACGGCAGCCGCATGCTCATCGACCAGGCCGAGAAGAGCTGGGAAATCTGGAACGCGCGGTAGCCCCGCGAATTCCCTTCCGGCCGGCGGGTCCGTTCCGCCCCCGTCCGCCACGCTCCGACCCCGTACATCCGCACGCCGCACGGCCACGCTCGCGACGGGGAGGCGCGACGCTCCCGAAAAGAAGCCGACCCCGCTCCCGCAGCCGGCTCACTTCTGTTTCACCTTCTCCCCGGCGGAGGCCTTCTTTCCGCGGGGCTCGCGGACCGGTTCGGCATTCAGAAACCGCTCGGCCCGGCGGACATCCGAACTCCGCACCTCGAGCTCCACGAACACGGCGTCGAGCGACGGATAGATGTTGGACATGTACTCGTTCTTGATGAAGCTCTCGATGCCGGCCGACTCGAGCAGCGTGCGGGTCATCATCGCCTCGCCGTAGGTCGAAAAGCGGCGCAGGGTCACCATTTTTTCCTCTTTTTTCATAACGCATTCTGTTTTATACGGGTTCGCCGCAGAGTCGCCGGGCCGCACCGGAGCGAGGGGAAAAATGTTGATAAAAATGTAGGAAAAGCCAATTTTCAATCCAAAGATTTTCCTTATTTTTGTTTTTCAATCAAAGTGTTCCAAGCGTATGGCTCAACTCGTTCACCTGCATGTACATACCCAGTACTCCATTCTCGACGGCGCATCCGAGATAAAGACCATCATAAAACGCGCCAAAGCGTTGGGGATGCCGGCACTGGCCATCACCGACCACGGCAACATGTTCGGCGTCAAGGAATTTCGCGACACGGCCGAAAAAGAGGGCATCAAGCCCATTCTCGGCTGCGAGGTCTACGTGGTGAAAGACCGCTTCGTGCAGGACAAGGACGAGAAGGCCGGAGACCACCTCATCCTGCTGGCCAAGAACCTGGCCGGCTACCACAACCTCATCAAAATCGTCTCCTACGGCTGGACCGAAGGCTTCTACTACAAGCCGCGCATCGACAAGAAACTGCTCGAGGAGTTCCACGAGGGTCTCATCTGCTGTTCAGCCTGCCTGGGCGGCGAACTGCCCCAGGCCATCATGCACAACGACATCGCCGAGGCGGAACGCATCGTGGAGTGGTTCAAGGGCATCTTCGGCGACGACTACTACCTGGAGATGCAGCTCCACAAGTCGGGCGTGCCGCGCATCGACGAACACGTCTACCAGAACCAGCTGCGGGTCAATCAGGAGCTGCTGCGCCTGGCGGCCAAGTTCGGCGTGAAGTACATCGTCTCCAACGACGTCCACTTCGTGATGGCCGACGACGCCGAGGCGCACGACCACCTGATTTGCCTCAACACGGGCAAAGACCTCGACGACCCCAACCGCATGCGCTACACCTTTCAGGAGTACCTGAAGAGCGCCGACGAGATGCTCGCCCTGTTTCCCGACCATCCCGAGGCGCTGGAGACCACGCTCGAAATCGCCGACAAGGTGGAGGAGTACAAGCTCGAGCACAAACCGCTGATGCCCAACTTCCCGCCCCCGCCCGACTTCCCGCTGGAGCTCGACGGGCTGCGCACCTCGTTCACCAAGAAGATGGAAGACCCCGAACTGCTGGCCCGCATCGCCGCCGTGCGAAGCGTCGAGGAGCTGGAGAGTCTGGCTGCCGAAACCGATGAGCTCAAGGACAAGCTGATGGTGGCCAAACAGTTCTGCTACCTCAAGGACCTCGCCTACAAGGGCGCCCGCATGCGCTACGGAGAGCAGCTCGACGCGAAGGTGGTCGAACGGCTCGAATACGAGCTGAAGACCATCGAGTGGATGGGCTTCCCGGGCTACTTCCTCATCGTGTGGGACTTCATCCGCGCCGCCCGCGAAATGGGCGTATCGGTGGGCCCGGGCCGAGGCAGCGCTGCCGGCAGCGTGGTAGCCTACTGTTTGAAAATCACGAATATAGACCCCATAAAATACGACCTGCTGTTCGAGCGATTCCTCAACCCCGACCGTATCTCGCTGCCCGATGTGGACGTGGACTTCGACAAGGACGGCCGCGCCGACGTGCTCAACTACGTCACCGAGAAATACGGCAAGAAGCGGGTGGCCCAAATCGTCACTTTCGGCTGCATGGCCCCCAAGATGGCAATCAAGGACGTGGCCCGCGTCGAGAAGCTGGCCCTCTCGGAGAGCGACCGGCTGGCCAAGCTGGTGCCCGACCGCATCTCGCCCAACAAGGGCGAGAGCCCCTTCGAGTGCGTCTACCGCGAGGTTCCGGAGCTGGCCAAAGAGCGGGAATCGGACAACGAACTGATACGCAAGACCCTGCGCTACGCCGAAAAACTCGAGGGCTCGGTGCGTCAGACCGGTGTGCACGCCTGCGGCGTGATTATCGGCCAGGACGACCTGGAGCTTTTCGCTCCGGTGGCGGTCGCCAAAGACAAGGACGCCAAGGATACCAAAGAGGATGTCTACAAGAACGTGGTGCAGTACGAGGGCAAGCTGGTCGAGAGCGTGGGTCTCATCAAGATGGACTTCCTGGGACTGGAGACCCTCTCCATCATCAAGGAGGCCCTGTTCAACATCGAGAACGTCCACGGCACCAAATTCGACATCGACTCCGTGCCGCTGGACGACCGGCTCACCTACGAGCTATACAGCCGCGGCGAGACCACCGGTCTGTTCCAGTTCGAGTCCGCGGGTATGAAAAAGTACCTGCGCCAGCTCAAGCCCAACCGCTTCGAGGACCTCATCGCCATGAACGCCCTCTACCGCCCGGGCCCCATGGACTACATCCCCGACTTCATCGCCCGCAAGCACGGACTGGCACCGGTGACCTACGACATCGCCGACATGGAGGAGTATCTGCACGACACCTACGGCATCACCGTCTACCAGGAGCAGGTCATGCTGCTCTCCCAGAAACTGGCGGGATTCACCGGCGGCGAGGCCGACACGCTGCGCAAGGCCATGGGTAAGAAGCAGATTGCCGTACTGGAAAAACTCAAGCCCAAGTTCCTCGAGGGGGCCAAGGCCAAAGGCCACGACCCCGCCGTCTGCGACAAGATATGGAAAGACTGGGAAGCCTTCGCCTCCTACGCCTTCAACAAGTCCCACTCCACGTGCTACGCCTACGTCTCCTACCAGACGGGCTACCTCAAGGCGCACTTCCCCTCGGAGTTCATGGCGGCCCTGCTCAGCCGGAACCTCTCGGACATCAAGAACCTGACGCTCTACATGCAGGAGTGCAAGCGCATGAACATCCAGGTGCTGGGCCCCGACGTGAACGCCAGTCTGCACAAGTTCTCCAGCGACAAGCAGGGCAACGTCCGCTTCGGACTGGCGGCCATCAAGGGCGTGGGCGAGGCAGCCGTGAACTCCATCGTGGAGGAGCGCAGACGCAACGGTCCGTTCAAGGACATCTACGACTTCATGGAGCGCATCAACTTCCAGACCATCAACCGCAAGACACTGGAGGGGCTGGCCAATGCCGGTGCGCTGGACAACATCGCGGGATTCCACCGCAGCAAGTTCTTCGCCAAGTGCGACACCGACAACACCTTCCTCGAGCTGCTCATCAAATACGGCATCAAGGTGCAGAGCGAGAAGAACAACTCGCAGCAGAGCCTCTTCGGCGGGACGCAGGGCATCGTCGATATCCAGCGGCCGCTGCTGCCCGTCTGCGACGACTGGAGCAAGCTGGAGACCCTCAACCGCGAACGCGAGGTGGTGGGCCTCTACCTCTCGTCCCATCCGCTGGACGACTACGCCGTCATCATCGACAACCTGAGCACCACCTCGCTCAACGAGCTGGGCGACCTGCCCGCCCTCAACGGCAAGGAGTTCACCGTGGCCGGCATGGTCACCTCGGTGCAGAACCTGATGACCAAGACCGGCCGCCCCTACGGCCGCTTCACGCTGGAGGACTACAACGGAACCCACGAGTTCGTCCTCTTCAGCAAGGACTACGAGAACTTCCGCAAATACCTCTTCACCGACTACTTCCTGATGGTAAGGGGCAAGGTGCGGCCCAAGAGCTACCGCCCCGAGGAGCTGGAGGTCAATATCGTGCAGATGATGCAGCTGAGCGAGGTGCAGGACACCATGCTGCGCGAGATAACCATCCAGGTGCCCGTGGGCGACATCACCCCCGAAGTCATCGGGGCCTTCAAAAACGCGGTGGAGAACTCGCAGGGCAAACTGACCCTGCGCATCAAGGTGTTCGAACCGTCGAGCGAAGTGGGCGTAGGGCTCTACTCCAAGACGCGCAAGGTGTCGCTCACACCCGAACTGATAGGTTTCTGCAAGGAGAATGAATTCAAATACAAAATAGTATAGACAAACTCATCAACAAACACAAAAACATTACAAGTTATGGCCTTTCAAATCACATCTCAGAATCTGGACAGCCTGCTTTCGGGCGACAAACCGGTGGTAATCGACTTTTGGGCGGAGTGGTGCGGCCCCTGCCGCATGATTGCACCCATCGTGGACGAACTCAGCGAGGAGTTCGCCGGACAGGTGGTCGTCGGCAAATGCGACGTGGAGGAGAACGACGGCGTAGCCATGAAGTACGGCGTGCGCAACATCCCCACCATCATCTTCGTCAAGGGCGGCCAGGTGGTGGACAAACAGGTGGGAGCCTGCACCAAAGAGGCCCTCAAAGCCAAAATCGCCGCGCTGCTCTAACCGCTAACTCGTTACGACCATGATTCGCAATACTGTATGGCACGGCTATCAGGCCGTGGAGTTCGAGGCGGGAGGCTACGAAGCGATGCTCATCCCCGGCGTGGGCGCCAATCTGGTGAAACTGCGCCACCGGGCGTCGGGCATCGACATCCTGCGCACCCCCACCCCCGAAGAGGCGGAGACATTCGCATCGAGACCCCAGATTTTCGGTCTTCCGCTGCTCTTTCCGCCCAACCGCATCGCGGACGGACGCTACACCTGCGGCGAGATGACCTATCAGTTCCCCATCACCCAGCAGAAAGAGCACAACTACCACCACGGCATCATCAAGGGACTGCCCTTCACGGTGACCCGCTGCGACGACGACGGAGAGTGCGTGCGCATCGAAGCCCGCTACTACTCGAACCGGGTGAACGACGCCATCTTCATGCACTTTCCCCATGCCTTCGTCTGCAAGATGAGCTTCACGCTCTCGGACAAGGGGCTCGAGCACACCGTTTCGTTCAAGAACCTGAGCGACAAGCCCATGCCCATCGGCGTAGGTTACCACACCCCCATCGTCATCCCCTTCGCCGGCGGCGACGGCGCCGACTACCGCATGCGTCTGTCCGTGGGCGAGCGCTACGAGCTCGACGACCGGAACCTGCCTACGGGCACCCTGCTGCCGCTCGACGACCAGTTCGGCAAACTGCGGGGCGAAGGCATGCAGGTGACCGGCTGCGGAGCCATCGAGGCGGGCTTCTCGGCCTCGCCCATCGAGGTGGACGGCAAGCCCTACAACGGCGCGGTGGTCACCTCGCCCGACGGACGTTCGGTCTACTACCGCGTGGACGACAAGGTGCATTACTGGACCCTGTGGAACAACGGCGGCACCCAGCAGTGGGCCTGCCCCGAGCCGCAGAGCTGGGCCACCAACGCCCCCAACCTCGCGCTGCCCGCCGAGAAGACCGGATTTGAGACCGTCGCTCCCGGCGACAAGTGGAAAATGACCTCGCAGCTCTATGTGAAGTAGCGTCGTCCGTTTCCGCAGGCCGGAAAATACCGCAAAAAAGAGGCGTCCGAAAAATTCGGACGCCTCTTTTCATCTCTTCTTCGCTTCGGCTCCCGAGCCGGTTCGCCGCTGTCGCCGCTACCGTCGCCGCTGCCCCCGAGTCCGACGACCCGGAGCGGACTTTCCCCCGCCGCTCCTTCCGGAGCCCGACCGCCGGGCGGACAGAAGCGGGTCACTCGTCGTCCGAGAGCCCCTCGCGACGCAGGATGTCGGTGAACCACTGCGGCGCCCGGCACGGCCGACGTGTAACGCTGTCCATGAATCCCAGCGTCACGCAGCCGCGGTTGAGCAGCTTGCCCGCCTCATCGTAGACCTCGCTCCGGAACTCGATGCGTGCCTTGGGCATGTGCTCGATGCGTATGACCACCGTCAGCAGGTCGTCGTAATAGGCCGGAGCCAGGTAGTGCAGCGCCACATCCACCACGGGCATCATCACGCCCCGCTCCTCCATCTGGCGATAGGTGAAGCCCATCTCGCGCAGCAGCTCGGTGCGGGCGGTCTCGAAGTAAACCACATAGTTGGAGTGATGGACGATGCCCATCTTGTCGGTCTCCTTGTAACGGACCCTTATCTGTGTCCTGCGTTCTATCATATCGTTCGTTTTCCGTTCTCTTTTCCGGGGGAAGCTGCGGCCGCAGCGGCGGAATCGCGCGGCGTCCTCCCGTCGTGTCCGGCTACTCGCCGCGGCTGTAGTTGGGTGCCTCGCGGGTGATGGCCACGTCGTGAGGGTGGCTCTCCTGCATGCCCGAATTGGTGATGCGGATGAAGCGGGCCTGCTTGAGCGCCTCGATGTTCCTGGCGCCGCAGTAGCCCATGCCGGCCCGCAGACCGCCGACCAGCTGATAGACCACCTCCTTGAGCTGTCCCTTGTAGGGAACGCGGGCGGCGATGCCTTCCGGCACCAGCTTCTTGACGTCGGTCTCGTTGTCCTGGAAATAGCGGTCCTTCGACCCCTGCTGCATGGCCTCCAGCGAGCCCATGCCGCGATAGGACTTGAACTTACGGCCGTTGTAGATGATGGTTTCGCCGGGCGACTCCTCCACGCCGGCGAACATCGAGCCGCACATCACCGCGTCGCCGCCGGCAGCCAGCGCCTTGACGATATCGCCCGAATAGCGCAATCCGCCGTCGGCGATGACCGGCACGCCCGACCCCTTGACGGCCTGCGACACGTCGTAGATGGCCGAAAGCTGGGGTACGCCCACGCCGGCGATGATGCGCGTGGTGCAAATCGAACCCGGGCCTATGCCCACCTTCACGCCGTCGGCACCGGCCGCCACCAGGTATTTGGCCGCTTCGCCCGTCGCGATGTTGCCTACCACGACATCGAGTTCCGGATAGCGGGCCTTGACCTTCTTGAGCAGTTCCACCACGCCTTTCGAGTGTCCGTGCGCCGTGTCGATGACCACCACGTCCACATGCGCCTCGTAGAGAGCCGCCACGCGGTCCATCGAATCGCCCGTAACGCCCACGCCGGCCGCCACGCGCAGACGGCCCTTGTCGTCCTTGCAGGCGTTGGGATTGGCCTGCACTTTGGTAATGTCCTTATAGGTCAGCAGACCGATGAGCTTGCCCTGCCGGTCGATGACGGGCAGCTTCTCGATTTTGTTCTGCAGCAGAATGTCCGACGCGGTCTGCAAGTCGGGATTGTAGGTGGTGATGAGCCCCTCCTTGGTCATCACGTCCTCGATGCGGCGGCTCATGTCGCGCTGGAAGCGCAGGTCGCGGTTGGTGACGATGCCGATGAGCGTGCCCTGCTCGGTCACCACCGGAATGCCGCCGATTTTGTTCTCGCGCATCAGTGCCAGGGCATCTCCCACCGTGTTGTCCTTGAGGATGGTGATGGGGTCGTAAATCATGCCGTTCTCGGCACGTTTCACCTTGCGCACCTGCGAGGCCTGCTCGGCGATGGACATGTTTTTGTGAATCACACCGATTCCTCCCTCACGGGCCAGCGCGATGGCCAGCTGGGCCTCGGTGACGGTATCCATGGCTGCCGAGACAATCGGCGTATTGAGCCGGATGTTCCGCGAGAAGCGGGAGGCGAGTTCTACATTGCGCGGCAACACCTCGGAGTATGCCGGAACCAGAAGGACGTCGTCGAAAGTGAGCCCCTCCGTAACTATTTTTTCATCGAGAAACGACATAATGGTAGGATTTAAAATTGGGCAAAATTACAAAAACGGTCCGACAATTCCTAATGTCCGCCCCATTTTTCTTTCACCCGGGCGACACGCCCCGCCGCTCCGCTCCTGCTCCTGCCGCCGCCCCGGAAACGACCCCGCCCCGGGAGCCCGCAGCAACCGGCCGCACTTCCCCGCCGCGCGGGCCGACCCGCACGGCGGCACTCCCCCCCCGGGCCGATTCCGAGCTACCGGCAGAAGGAAACCGTGACGCGCTCCGGAGTCGCGAAGAGCGGGAAGAAGAGTTCGTAACGTCCCTTCGGCCCGACGCTCAGCATGTTGGGCGACAGCATGGTCCCCTCATCGACAGTCACGGCATAGGTTCCCTCGGGCGGCATCAGCTTCAGCGCATCGTCGGTGGCGAGCGAACCGTCGGCACCTGGATACATCAGAGCCGTGTAGTTACGGCCCAGCAGCCGGGCGGCGCCGCCCATGTCCCCCGCCTCTATCAGACGGCGTATCTCGGTGGAGCTCACCCTGTGGTCGTCGCACCGGTGGCGCGGCACCTCCAGCACGTCGAAACCCAGCTCCGCCCGCAGACGGTCGAGGAACCCGAAATCGCCGCTCTTGTTGTGACCGAAATGGTGGTTGTATCCCACCACCAGGGTATCGACCCCGAGGCGGCCCACCAGATAATCGCGCACGAACGCCTCGGCCTCCACCCGGCTGAATTCGGGCGTGAAGGGGACCACCACGAGATTGTCCACGCCGGCCTGTTCGAGCAGCGCCTCCTTCTCCCGCTGCGAACTGAGCAGCCGCAGCCCCTCGGCCTTGCCGAGCACCACCCGCGGATGGGGCCGGAAGGTGACCACCACGCTCTCTCCGCCCCGGGCGGCGGCCGTCGAGTTTATCAGCCCGAGCAGTTCGCGGTGCCCCGAATGCACCCCGTCGTACGACCCCACGGTCACCACCGGGGAGGCAATCCGGGGAAGATTATCGAATCCGTCGAAAATACGCATAGTTACCTCTTCGTTAATCGGTTCATGGCCTTCCCGCCCATTTACTGCTGGTTGTTGTCGAGGTTGTTCTCCTCGTTCTCCTTGACGAAATAGGCCACCTTCTCGAGCAGGGTGGTGATATCGTAGTTCTCCACCACGATGCCCGGCGGGAAATTGAGCGGCTTGGAGGTGAAGTTGAGCACCCCCTTGATGCCCGCATTGATGATGGGAATCACCAGCTCCGACGCCACCCGAGTCGGCGAAGAGAGCACCACGATGTTGATTTCCAGCTGCTGCACCCGCTCCTCGAACTCGTCCATGTGGTAGCACGGGATGTCGTCCACCATCGTGCCCACCTTCGAGGGGTCGATGTCGAACGAGGCGGTGATGCGCAGCTTCAGCCCGCGGCTGTTGAAATAGCGGGTGATGGCCTGTCCCAGATGTCCCATGCCGATGACGGCGATGTTCATGGACGCCTCGCTGTCCAGAATCGAGGAGATGAAGTCGATGAGCACCTTCACGTCGTAGCCCTTTTTGGTGTCGCTCGAAAATCCGATGAGCATCAAATCGCGCCGCACCTGTACGGCCGTGATGCCGTGCATGGCGGCCAGCACGTGCGAAAAGATGTGCGTAATTCCCTGTTTGTGACAGCGGAGCAGGGTCCTGCGATACTCGCTCAACCGCTCGACGGTCTTCTCCGGTATGTTGTTGGGCACGGAACTCATGGTGCGAAATATTGAATCGACATACAGTATAGATTAGGCAAAGATAGAGATTATTATTAATTTTGAGCCCTCTTAAAAGGCGAAAACAATGATTCAAGGAGTAATTTTCGATATGGACGGGGTGCTGGTGGACAACCTCGCAGTGCACATGGCGGCTTTCGCAGAGTTCAGCCGCCGCTACGGATACGAACTGCCCCGGGAGCGCATCACCGCACTCTTCGGACGGGGCAACGACGAAATCATACCCGCCATCCTGCCCGCCGAAATCATCGAGCGCGTCGGCATGGAGAATCTCTCGCGCGAGAAGGAGGCCATCTACCGCGAAATCTACAAGCCGGTGATTCCCGTCCGCGGACTGCGCGACTTCCTGCTCTCGCTCCGCCATGCGGGCATCCGCACCTCGGTCGGCTCGTCGGGCCCCATCGAGAACGTGCGCTACGTGCTGCGGGAGTGCGGCGTGGAGGAGCTCTTCGACAAAATCGTCTGCGGCGACATGGTGACCCGCCGCAAACCCGACCCCGAAATCTTCCTGCGGGCCGCCGCCGAGCTGCGACTCGACCCGGGCCGCTGCGCGGTCATCGAAGATTCGCTCTCGGGCATCGAGGCCGCCCGCCGCGCGGGATGCCGTGTGGTGGCCATGGCCACCACCTTCAAACCCGCCTACCTGGCCGAACGCAGCGACAACGACCTCATCGTCGAGGATTTCACGCAGCTCTCGCCCGACATCGTGCGTGCGCTCTCCCCGGCCGAATAGCCCCGCCATGAAACGCATCGGCATCCTCTCCGACACCCACGGCACGTTCGACGACACGCTGCGGGAGTTTCTCTCGCCCGTGGATGAGATTTGGCACGCCGGCGACATCGGCTCGCTGGCCCTGGCCGACGAAATCGCCCGGTTCCGCCCCCTGAGAGCCGTGTGCGGCAACATCGACGACGCCCGCACCCGCACCGTCTGCAAACCCTTCTGCCGGTTCGAGACCGAAGGGGTCGGCGTCGTGATGACCCACATCGGCGGCCACGGCTCCTACTACGCCCCGCAGGTAGCGGAGATACTCCGCCGGGACCGCCCCCGAATCTTCGTCTGCGGCCATTCGCACATTCTGCGCGTCTTTTTCGACAAACGCTTCGAGGTGCTCCACATCAATCCCGGAGCCGCCGGGAACTATGGATTCCACGCCGTTAGAACCGCCCTGAGGATGGTCATCGACCGGGGCGACATCCGCGACATGGAGGTCGGCGAGTGGCCCCGGTCCGCGAGTGTAAAATAATTAGACACTTTTCTCCGTTATTATTGCGAAAAAACAAATAACGGAGAGAACAATGCAAATCAAACAATCCAGAATGCTTGAGAAGATACTCTCTCAAGGCGCTTTCAATATCGAAAGAGACAACTCCCGGTTCCCGATGGAGAGTCTGTTCCTGATGATGCTCTCGGAAGAGAGATGCAACGCCACGCAGATTCTCAAACGCTTGCTCAAGGATTGGGAAATATACCAGCTCAAGATACGCATCGAGCGCGAGACGGGCAAAGCCTCGGCTTCGCCGGCGGAGCGCACCGACACCAACGGCTTTTTCGAAAGGCTGGCCGTGCGCCTCGAAGAGGTCGCCTCGCGCAGCCACTGCCCCGACGGCATCGTCCGCACCGCCCACCTGCTGCTGCTCATCGCCGAAGACAAAAGCCTGATGAGCGCACGCGCCATGGAGCTCTACCACATCACCCCCGGACTCATCGGCGACTGGATGGGCCGTCTGAGCTTCGACGAGGAGCAGAACGCCTCCGCCGCCCAGCCCGACCGCAGCCTTCCGCCCCGCGCGACCGACGAGCCCGACGACGAGGAGGAGGACTACACCCCGGCCCGACGCAGCCGGCGCACCGCGTCGATGCTCGACAAATACGGAATCGACCTCACCCAGGCCGCTGCCCGGGGCGAGATTGACCCCGTCATCGGCCGCGACAAGGAGATTGAGCGGGTGATTCAGATACTGGGCCGCCGCAAGAAGAACAACCCCATCCTCATCGGCGAGGCCGGTGTGGGCAAAAGCGCCATCGTCGAGGGGCTGGCCCTGAAGATGGTGGGCGGAGAGGCCCCCCTGTCGCTGCGCGACAAACGGCTCTTCTCGCTCGACATCACCTCGCTGGTGGCCGGCACCAAATACCGCGGCGAATTCGAGGAGCGCATCAAGGCGCTGCTCGACGAACTCGCACGCAACAAGCAGGTGGTGGTCTTCATCGACGAAATCCACACCATCGTGGGAGCCGGCAGCACCCAGGGCAGCCTCGACACGGCCAACATACTCAAACCGGCGCTGGCCCGCGGCGAGCTGCAGTGCATCGGCGCCACCACCCTGGACGAATACCGCGAGAACATCGAAAAAGACAGCGCCCTGGAGCGCCGCTTCCAGAAGGTGATGGTGGAGCCCACCACCAAGGAGCAGACCCTGGCCATCCTGCGCAACATCCGCAGCCACTACGAGCGCCACCACTCGGTGCGCTACACCGACCGGGCGCTGGAGGCCTGCGTGGAGCTCACCGACCGCTACGTGACCGACCGCCACTTCCCCGACAAGGCCATCGACGTGCTCGACGAGGCGGGCTCCAAGGCCCACATCTTCGGCACCTGCGAGCCGGAATACATCCGCTCTCTGGAGCGCGACCTGGGCGAAGTGTCGCGCCAGCGCAAACAGGCGGTGGCCGAGCTGGTCTACGAGCAGGCCGCGGCGGCCCGCGTCAGGGAGCTCTCGCTGCGCCACGAGCTCAGCCAGAGCCGCCACCGGTGGGAGGAGTCGCTGCGCACCAATCCGGTGACCGTCGATACGGAACACATCGAGCAGGTCATCACCTCCATGACGGGCATCCCCGTGGAGAAGGTCTCGTGCAGCGAGCAGAACCGCCTGCGCGGCATGGCCGACCACCTCGACAGCGTGGTCATCGGCCAGCACGAAGCGGTGAACAAGGTCTGCAGGGCCATCCAGCGAAGCCGTGCGGGACTCAAATCCCCCGACAAGCCCATCGGCGTGTTCATGTTCGTGGGACCCACGGGCGTGGGCAAGACGCACCTGGCCAAAGAGCTTTCGCACTGGATGTTCGACCGGCGCGACTCACTGGTGCGCATCGACATGAGCGAATACGGCGAAAAGCACAACGTGAGCCGCCTCATCGGGTCGCCTCCCGGATACGTGGGCTACAACGAGGGCGGACAGCTCACCGAGACCGTCCGCCGCCAGCCCTACTCGGTGATACTCTTCGACGAAATCGAGAAGGCCCATCCCGACGTCTTCAACATCATGCTGCAGATTTTCGACGACGGACAGCTCACCGACGGACTCGGCCGCAAGGTCGATTTCCGCAACACGGTCATCATCATGACCTCCAACGTGGGCTCCCGGGCCCTGGAGCAAAAGGGCAACATCGTGGGCTACCACACCGTCTCCCAGCCGCGCATCCGGCAGACCGAAGACGAATCGAGCTACCGCAAGTCGCTGCAGGAGACCTTCGCGCCGGAGTTCATCAACCGCATCGACGACATCGTGATATTCAACACCCTGTCGCTCGAGGAGGTGACCCGCATCGTGGACCTCGAACTCGAAGGGCTCAACCGCCGCGCCGCCGCACTGGGCTACACGCTGCGCATCGACCCCGAGGCCCGCGAACGAATCGCCCGCATGGGATACGACCCCAAGTACGGGGTCCGCTCCCTGAAGCGCACCATCCTCAGCCAAATCGAGGAGCCGCTGGCCCAGATGATTGTGGGCGGCGAAATCGCCGGCGGCGACGGAGTGGAAATCGTCCTCTGCGACCAGCATATCTCCCTGCGCAAGGCGGGATAGCGGCCGCGGACCCCGAGATACCGGACGCCCCGAGCCGGGAAGCGGCCGCCGGCCGGCGGCCCCCGCAGGGCGCAAAGAAGCACTCCTTAAATAGACTGAAACCTTAAACCGAGAGGGTGCCCCGACTGTGTCGGGGCACCCTCTTTTCGTCATGCCGTCATCCGGTCCGCAGCGGAATCACTCCCGGCCCGCGATGACGAACTCTATCTCCTTGAACAGGTAGCTGCGACAAGCTCCGTCGGGATGCTCCACCAGCAGACCGCCCGCCGGCTCCACGCCGCGGATAACGCCCCCGAACACCGTGCCGTCGGGCAGGCGGAAGGGATGGCGCTCGCCGAGACGGTAGAGACGCCCGTTGTACTCCTGCGCAATCCGTTCGGCCGCCGAAAAGTCGCGGCGCACCGTCTCGTACATCCGCATGAAGCGGTCGTAGAAGGCCTGCAGCACGCTCCGCCGGTCGTATTCGCGCCCCGTCTGCCGCACCATCGAAGTCGGGTTCGGCAATTCGGGGTCGAACTCCCGTTGATTGACATTCAGTCCGATTCCCACTATCGCCCGGCTGAAAAGGCCGTGTCCGAGGTCGTTCTCGATGAGCATACCGCAGATTTTCCGGTCGCCCGCATAGATGTCGTTCGTCCACTTGACCGTGGCGTCGATGCCGTACACGGCCAGCGTCTCGACCAGCGACAGCGTCACCATCTGCGAAAGCAGGAACTGCCGCTCGACGGGAATGAACTCCGGCGTAAGCACCAGGCTGAACATCAGATTCTCGCCCCGGCGGCTGCTCCACCTGTGCCCCCGCTGGCCGCGGCCGGCACTCTGGTACTCGGCGCAAATCACATCGCCGCACCCGTACGACGGGTCGCGTGCCACGTCGTTGGTGGAGGTCGTCTCCTCCAAAAACACGAAACTCATGACAACACCTCGCTATACCGGAACATTGAACTCGCGAAGCGCCTGATTGAGCGAGGTCTTGGTATCGGTCGAAGGCTTGCGCCGGCCGATAATCAGGCCGCAGGGCACCCCGTAGGTGCCGGCCGGGAACTCTTTGGGATAGGTGCCGGGAATCACCACCGAACGGGGCGGCACGTAGCCCTTGTACTCGACGGGCTCGCTGCCCGACACGTCGATGATTTTGGTCGAGCCGGTAATCACCACGTTGGCACCCAGCACCGCCTCGCGGCAGATGTGCGCCCCCTCGACCACGATGCACCGCGAACCGAGGAAACAGTTGTCCTCCACGATGACGGGAGCCGCCTGCACGGGCTCCAGCACGCCGCCGATGCCCACGCCGCCGCTCAGATGGACGTGTTTGCCGATTTGCGCGCAGCTGCCCACGGTAGCCCACGTATCGACCATGGTCCCCTCATCGACATAGGCGCCGATATTGACATAGGAGGGCATCATTATCACCCCCGGAGCCAGATAGGCTCCGTAACGGGCCACCGCCTGCGGCACCACGCGCACGCCCTGTGCGCTGTAATCGTGCTTGAGCTCCATCTTGTCGTGGAACTCGAGCTCGCCGGCGTGCATGGTCCGCATGGGCTGGATGGGAAAGTACATCAGCACCGCCTTCTTCACCCATTCGTTCACCCGCCACTCGCTCTTTTCGAGGTCGGTGGGTTCGGTCGTGCGCAAACGGCCCTTGTCGAGCATCTCCACCACGGTCCGTATCGCCTCGCGGACGGGCTCCTGCGTCAGCAGGTCACGGTTCTCCCAGGCCTGCTCTATAATGGTTTTCAATTCGTTCATGACTTCGTTTCGTTTATTTTCAACAGTCGTTCGCGCAAAAGTACTAAAATCGGGCAAAAATACATAACTTTGTCTGCTCCGCGGCCGGAAAATCCCGGAATACGAGCGCCCCGGCCTCGCAGCGCGAGACCGAAGCCCCTGCCTCGGGCGGGGGTGCGGGGGTGGGTCAGAAAATACCGGAAAAAGACCCGGACCTGCGGCAACGCCACAACGGTATAACAAAGAAACTTTAGACACGAAGAAGCAGAAACAACGGCATAGCAGGAACAACGGCACAAACCTCGGGGAAAATCCCCGGCCTCGCAGCGCGAGACCGAAGCCCCTGCCTGAGGCGGGGGTGCGGGGGTGGGTCAGAAAATACCGGAAAAAGACCCGGACCTGCGGCGACACCTCAACGGTATAACAAAGAAACTAAGATACAAAGAAGTAGAAACATGAAGGTATATAAATTCGGAGGAGCGTCGGTGCGTACGGCCGACGGCGTAAGAAACCTCGAGAACATAGTACGCGGAGAGAAGGGGCTGTTCGTCATCGTATCGGCCATGGGCAAAACCACCAATGCGCTGGAGCGCATGCTCGACCGCTTCATGGAGGCGGACCGCGCCGGAGCCCGCAAGGAGTTCGAGGAGGTGAAAGCCTACCACGACGGCATCGTCGCCGACCTGTTCGGTGCGGGATTCCGCCTGCCCGAAGTGGACGCACGCTACCGCGAGGTGGAGGGCCTGCTCGCCGAAGCCGACCCCGCCGCGGCGGAGTACGAACTGTGGTACGACCGCACGGTGAGCTACGGAGAGCTCATCTCGACCGCCATCATCGCCGCATACCTCAACCGGGCGGGCATTCCCACCAAATGGATAGACATGCGCCGCACGTTCCTCACCGACGGCCGCCACAAGGATGCCAACATCGACATCGAGGCTTCGGCCCCGCTGCTGAAGGCCGAAACCGCAGGCCCCGAGGAGCTCTTCATCGGACAGGGCTTCATCGGCGGAGCACCCGACGGCGAACCCTCGACCCTGGGACGCGAAGGCTCGGACTACTCGGCCGCCGTGGCCGCCAACATCCTCGACGCGGAGAGCATGTCGGTGTGGAAAGACGTGGAGGGCATCCTCAACGCCGACCCCAAGATTTTCCCCGACACGGAGTACATTCCCCAGCTGACCTATCTCGATGCCATCGAACTGGCATACAGCGGGGCGCAGATAATCCACCCCAAGACCGTCAAGCCCCTTCAGAACAAGTCGATACCCCTCTACGTCCGTCCGTTCGGCGACAAGACCAAACCGGGAACCGTCATCCGGGCCGCCATCGACCGCCCCGTCAGCGTGCCCATCCTCATCCTCAAGCGCAACCAGATACTGGTGTCGGTACGCCCCGACGACCTGTCGTTCATGATGGAGGAGCGCATGTCGGGCATCTTCGCCCTGCTGGAGCAGTACCGCATCAAGACCAACCTGGTGCAGAGCTCGGCCGTCAATCTGAGCCTGTGCATCGACGCCTCGCGCCACCTTCCGCAGGTGGTGGAGCGTCTGCACAGCGAGGGATTCCGCGTGAAGTACAACGACAACCTGGAACTGCTCACCATCCGCGGCTACGACGCCCGCATGCTCGACCGCTACGTGGAGCACTCCGACGTCTACCTCTCGCAGAAGACCCGCCGCACGGTGCGCATCGTCCGGCCACGAAGCCTTTAGCGGCCCGGCCCGACCCCACAAAAAAACGGGGCGTCCGTATCGTTGCGGACGCCCCGTTTCCGAAAATCTAACCTATCCGGGATATCAATAACCCCGTTCCTCTTTGTCGAACCTGCGGCTCAGCAGATAGGCCGTGAAGAGGCCCAGACCCGAGCAGAGAAATATCAGTCCGAAACAAACTCCGGGAATCGCCCGGTGGAAAATGGCGTTGGTCGCTCCCACCGCGGCATCGAGCACGAACGTGAGAAAAAGACCCAGACCCACGCCCGCCAGCATCAGGCCTACCGCCAGACCCGGACGGAGACGTCCGTGGCGCACCGGCTCGTCGCGCATCATCACCTCGTGTATCTGTTCGGGGGTCATGCGCCCGAACTTTTCCGCATCCACCTTACTGGTATTGAAAGACCTCACTATCAGATAAGAAAAGAAGCCCACCACACACAGTATCGGTACCATCAAACCCATAAAATCTTCCATAAAGCTATCCGTTTTTTAATTGTTATTTGAATTTTCCAGTTTTACGTTCATCGCCATCTTCGCGGCCAGAGCCAGACCGGTCGCAGCAACCGTCAGCGCCGGCGCCCATTGCAGGTAATCGGACAAATCGGTCGAATATCCCGCCTGGTCGGGCCACTCCCTCGCCACCCACAGGTAGCACAGGGTCACTACCGCCGCCACGAGCAGGGCCACCCCCGCCAGGGTCAATAGGTTCTTCAACTGCTGCGGACGTTCCGCCTCCGCCTGCCGGCGTGCCGCGGCACGCATCCGCACCTGCCGCATGATATCGGCCTCCAGGCTCGCCGGCATCGCCGCTTTCGGTCCGGCGCTGCGCCGGAGCAGCTCCCTGAAATTATCTTCCGTGTTCATAGTTCATCTCCTCCATCAGTTTTTTCAGCCTCTGCCGCGAGCGGTGAAGTATCACCTTCACGTTCGAACGGCTGCGCTGCGTGATTATGGCAATCTGTTCAATCGTCTTGTCTTCCATATAGAAGAGGGTGAGCGCGGTCCGTTCCGTGGCCGGCATCATCGCCAGCGCCCTCTCCATGGCGGCCATGTTGCTTTCGGTCACCTCCCACGTCTGCTCGCTCTCGGCCCGCTCTCCCACCCGGCCCTCGTCCAGAGGCATCAGGTCGATGTGCGGCCGGCGCCTCAGCGAAGAGACGGCGGCATTGTAGGCGATGCGGTAGAGCCACGTCTGGAAACCGCCCGTGCCGCGCCACTGTCCCAGGTGGTCGAACACCCTGATGAAGGTGTCCTGCGTTATCTCCTCGGCCTCCATGGCGTTTCCCGTGATGCCGCAGACCAGGGCGTAGACCTTCTGCGAATAGCGGGCGACAAGCTCTGCGAACGCATCGACGTCACCGCCTCTGACCGACTCCACAATATCCATATCTGTCCGGGTATCCATCAACTATCGCTTTTAAACTCCGTCTGTTTTCCTGTTCTGCCTTTTAGACGCCGGTTCGGCCGAAAGGTTACACCCCGCCGTACGTTTTTTTCGCTCCGCACGCATTTTTCCGCCGGCCGCACGGCCGCACGGCCGCAAAGATAGGCAATATATCCGTCGAAACCCGAAAATTCCGCCCGGCGGGACCGACGAGGCCGGCGAAACCGACCCCTGTGAAAACGGAGGGGGAGAATCTCCCGAAAAGGAGACTCTCCCCCGCAGCCCGCGACACGGTCCCGAGGGCCTTTATCGGCACCCCTGCCGGGCCACGGCATCCATCAGTTTGTCAATCACCTCCCGGTCGCCCAGAAAATAGTCCTTCGCATAGCTGAGGTTGTCGTCGAACTCGAAGACGTAGGGCACCGCCGTCGGCAGATTGAGCTCCACGATTTCCTCGTCGGAGATTCCCTTCAGGTGTTTGACGATGCCGCGCAGGCTGTTGCCGTGGGCCACCACCAGCAGCGCGTCGTAGCGCCGCAGCGCCGGCAGAATCTCGCACGACCAGTAGGGCATGAGCCGGGCGATGGTGTCGCGCAACGATTCGGTGCGGGGCAGCTCGTCGCCCGGCACCTCGGCATAGCGTGCCTCGCGCGAGGCGCTGCGCGGGTCCTCGGGCGAGAGCGGGGCCGGCGCCACGTCGTAGCTCCGGCGCCACATCCGCACCAGCTCCTCGCCGTAGCGCGATGCCGTCTCGCTCTTGTTCAGCCCCTGAAGCGCCCCGTAATGCTTCTCGTTCAGGCGCCAGCTCTTACGGACCGGAATCCAGTCCCGGTCGAGCGTATCGAGCACGATGTCGAGGGTCTTGACGGCCCGTTTGAGATAGGAGGTGAAGGCCGCGCCGAACTCGAAGCCCGCCTCACGAAGCGCCTTGCCGGCCTCCCGGGCCTCGGTCACCCCGCGGGGGCTCAAATCCACGTCGGTCCACCCCGTAAACCGATTCTCCTTATTCCACAGGCTCTCGCCGTGACGGAGCAAAACAATCCTTTTCATAGCACGATTCCGTTTAGTCGTCGAACACCACGACCCTGCACGTTTTGTTCCACAATGCTCCGAAGCGCCCGCCCCGAAGGATAATATCTCCGTTTTGCGGCCTCCGAGGGCCGGAAAAACGACACGGTTCCCCCGGGAACACCCCCAAAGGAACCGCATCCTATCCATCCGCCGCACGCTACCGCTCCAGGCTCCACACCCCGGCGCTGCACTCCAGCTTCACCTGCGAGACCATGCTCTCGTAGAGACTCTCCGCATAATCGCGGCACACCTCGTTGTAGGTGCGCTGGGCATCGAGCACCTCGAGCAGAGAGGACTCGCCGCGACGGTAGGCGTAAATCCGCCCCTCGAGCACACGCTTCGCCCGCGCCATCAGCTCGCCGTCGTAACCGGAGGCACGCCGCAGAGCCGTTTCATAGTCGTTGTAGTTGCACATCACCTCGGCCCGCACCTCGGCTCGAGCCTGTTCATAGGCCTTGCGGGCCTGCTGCACCCGCAACTTGCCGGCCTCGACCGCTCCCCGGTTGAAGTTGGAGAAACGCAGCGGAACGCTCAGCCCCACCGTGAAACCCGTGAAGCGCGGCGCCGGGGCCTCCTCGTTGCGCACCCGCGTGTTGTAGTTGGCACCCACGGCGACGTCCACATCGGTGTTGCGCTCGCGGCGCACCACCTGCAGTTCGCGGCCGGCCACCTCGGCGCTGCGCGAGGCCGCCACCAGGTCGGCCCGCTCCTCCTCGGCCGCACCGAGCAGCTCATCGAGCGAATAGAGCCGCCCGGGACAACGGAGCTCCCCGGCAATCTCCTCCGGCACGGAAGCCTCGCCGCCCATCATCACCGAGAGCGACACCAGCGCATTGCGGGCCTCGGTGCGGGCACGCAGCAGCTCCTGCCGGGCCACTCCCGCCTCCAGACGCGACTGAAGCGCATCTATCTCCGAAATCTTGCCGCCGACCATGCGCACGCTGTCGCCGTCGGCCAATCCGCGGATGTTTTCGTAGGCGTCCTGTTCGATTTCCGCCATGCGGCGGGCCCGCAGCGCATCGAGGTAAGCGACCGTGGCCTCGGCCCGCAAACGGCGCAGGTAGTCGTCGAGCAACGCCTCTGCGAGCGCCTTTTCGCTCTGCGCCAGTTCGATGCCCGCACGGCGCTTGCCGAACGAGAGGGTTTTGCTCAGCTCGGCCGACACCCCCTGTCCCATGCGGATGTTCCAGTCGTCGTTATTGGAGTACTCCAGCGACAGACTCGGGTCGTTGAATATCTTCGCCGCCCGCAATTCGGCTTCGGCGATGGGGACGTTGAGCCGTTCGCCCGCATAGCCGATATTTCCGGCATACACCTTTTCCATGTACTCCCCGTAGGAGAGCGGCTGGGCCGCGGCGGCCGTCCCGACCGCCGCGGCTATGATTGCAAACAGAATCCGTTTCATTTCTCTGTCTTCACTTTTTCGGATTGATTTTCATATCTTCTCTCCACCATATAATAGATGACCGGCAGGACGTAGAGCGTGATGACCGTCGCGAACAGCAGACCGTAGACGATGACCGTCGCCAGAGGCCGCTGCACGTCGCTGCCGATGCCGGTCGATACGGAAGCGGGAAGCAATCCGAGAATGGCCACCGTGGCGGTCATCAATATCGGCCGGAACCGGTGCATGGCTCCGTTCACCACCGCTTCGCGCAGCGTCTTGCCCCGCTTGCGCAGGTTGTTGATGTGGGATATCATAATCACCCCGTTCTGAATGGCCACGCCGAACAGGGCGATGAAGCCCACGGCCGAGGAGACGTTCAGGGTCATACCCCGCACATTGAGTGCCAGCATGCCGCCGAAAAGCGCCAGCGGCACCACGCACATCAGCAGCGCCGCCTGACGCAGACGCCCGAAAGCGAATATCAGCAGCAGGAACATGATGCCCAGCGCCAGGGGCACCACCAGCGCCAGACGCGAATAGGCCCGGTTGCGGTTCTCGAACTGGCCGGCCCAGTGCATGGAGGTGGTCGCCGGGTCGTAATCGACCTCGCTTTCGATGCGCCGGTTCGCCTCGCGAAGGAAGGTCGAGAGGTCCACGCCCCGCAGATTGACCCGCACCGTGGTGTGACGGGCATTCATCTCGCGCATGATGGTGTTGGCTCCCAGCGTGGTTTTGATTTCGGCCACCTGGGAGAGGGGTATCTTGACCCCGTCGGCGGTGGTAAGCATCAGATTCCCGATTTTCTCGGGCGTATCGCGATAGCGCTCGGCATAGCGGCAGGTGATGTCGTAGACCTTGCTGCCCACGAAGAGCTGCGAGACGGCCTTGCCGCCGACAGCCAGTTCGATGAGCTCGGCCACGTCCGAGGCATTCAACCCGTACTGCGCGATGCGCTCCCGGTTCACCGCCACCTGCAACTGGGGCGACGGCGGCTCCTGGTCCACCGCCACGTCGGTGGCGCCCTCGATGTCGCCCAGCACCGCCGCCACGCGTTCGGCCACCCGGCGCCCCTCGGCGATGTCGTCGGTGTAGACCTTGACGGCCAGGTCGCTGTGCGTACCGGCAATCTGGTCCATCACCATGTCGATGATGGGCTGCGAGAAGCCCACCGTGTACCCCGGCATCCGTCCGACGGCCTCCGCCATCGCCTCGATGAGCTCGGCCTTGGTGCGTCCGCTCTTCCACTGTCCGTAGGGGTGCAGACCCACCCCCACCTCGACATGGGAGAACGAGAAGCACTCGGCCCCCTCGTCGTCGCGCCCCACCTGGGTCATCACGTAGGAGGTTTCGTCGAATGCCTTGACCGTATGCCGCAGCTCGCGCTCCATCTCCTTGGCCCTCTCAATCGAGATGCCGGAGGGCAGCTGCGCCTGTATCCAGATGGAGCCCTCGTCCAGCGGAGGCAGGAAGTCCTTGCCCACGCTCCAGGTCAGCAGCCCCGCGCCGAGCAGCGCGGCGCCCAGCAGCGCCTTGACCGGCCCGGGGCGGTCCATGATGCAGTCCACCTGCCGGTGGTAGGCCTCGGTCATGCGCTCCAGCCAGCGGTTGCGGTATATCTTGCGCGGACGGCGGTAGGTCATGTAGGAGAGGCCCGGAATGAGCAGCAGCGCCACGGCCAGCGCACCCAGCAGCGCATAGCCCACGGTGTAGGCCATGGGGGTGAAGAGCTTGCTCTCGATGTGCTCGAAGGCGAACAGCGGGATGTAGGCGGTGATGATGATTATCGTGGCGAAGAAGATGGGTTTGGCCACCTCGCCCGCACGGGCGGAGATGTTGGCCTGGGTGAGTTCGGCATCGGGATAGCGCTCGCGCTGTTTGAGGATGGTCTCCATCATCACGATGGCTCCGTCCACCAGAATGCCGAAGTCGATGGCCCCCAGCGAGAGCAGATTGGCCGGTATGCCCGTCAGCTTCATCAGCGAAAAGGCGATGAGCAGCGCCACGGGAATGGTGACGGCCACCAGCAGCGCCCCGCGCAGATTGCCCAGATAGACCATCAGCACGACCGCCACCAGCAGCATGCCCACGAAGAGGGTGTGTCCCACCGTGTGCAGCGTGGTCTCCACCAGCTCGGTGCGGTCGAGGAAGGGATGGATGCGCACGCCCTCGGGCAGCATTCCGCCGTTGAGCTCCTCCACCGCGGCATGAATGCCCTCCAGCACCTGCGAAGGGTTCTCGCCGCGCAGCATCTGCACGATGCCCTCCACCGCGTCGTCGTAGTCGCGTTCGGCGTCGCTGAACCCCAGCACGCCCTTGCGCTCGAGATTTCCGTACTTCAATTCGCCCAGCTCGCGGAGGTAGACGGGCACCCCGTCGCAGCTCTTGATGACGATGTTGCCCAGGTCCTCCAGACCGCGCACCAGACCGATGCCGCGGATGACGTAGCTCAAATCACCCTCCGAGAGCATGCTGCCTCCGGCATTGACGTTGTTCTGTTCGATTTTTTCGGTGATGTCGCTCAGCGAAACGCCATACTCCTGCAGCTTGTAGGGCGAAAGCTCAATCTGGTACTGCGTGGTGATGCCGCCGTAGTTGCTCACGTCGGCCACGCCCGTCACCTGCTTCAGCCGCGGAATTATCGTCCACTTGTGCAGGTCGGTCAGCTCCCGCAGGTCGTGGCCGTCGCCCTCGACCAGATAGCGGAAAATCTCGCCCGTGGGCGAAGTCAGCGGATTGAGCTCCGGTTCGGCGCCGTAGGGGAGCTCCACCCCCGCCAGCCGTTCGTTCACACGCTGGCGCGCCCAATAGTCGTCTATGTCGTCTTCGAAGACCAGAATCACGGTCGATATGCCGAACGCATTCTTGCTTCGCATCACCCGCAGACCGGGCATTCCGTTCATGGCCCGTTCGAGGGGAATGGATATCTGCTGTTCGATTTCCTCGGCAGCCAGTCCCGGCACCTGGGTCACCACCTGCACGGTGGTGTCGGAGATATCGGGATAGGCGTCGATGGCCAGACGGCTCCACGAATAGAGACCCGCCAACGACAACATCACGAAAACTGCCGCCATCAGCGCCCGCCGACGCACGGCAAAACCTACGATGCGCTCCATCATGGCTATTTGACGTCTACCAGATAAAACGCACCCGAAACCACAATCTCCTGGCCGGCATCCACGCCGCCGAGCACCACGACCCGTTCGCTATCGGCCGAGGCCACCTGCACATCGACCTTGCGGAAAGCCCTCTCGCCCGCCTTCACCAGCACGTAACGGGCTCCGTCGCGCTGCAGCACGGCGGTTTTCGGCACCAGCACCGCCGCGCCGCCGCGAGCCGTCAGATTGACCGTGGCGAACATGTTGGGCATCATTTCGCGCCCGGCGTTGTCGCACGCCACGATGACCTCCACCGACCGGGTCTGCGGGTCGAGCAGCCCGCCCGTATAGCAGAGCTCGCCCGCGAAGCGGCGGCCCGGCTGCGACACGAGCTCGATGCTCACCGAGTCGATGTCCTTCAGCAGCCGCACCTCATTCTCCATCACGTTGGCCGCCACCCACACTTTGCGCAGGTCGGCGACCGCAATCCGCGGGTCGGCATCCTCGCGAAGGTATTCGCCCACCACCAGGTCGTTGCGCAGCACCTCGCCGCCGACGGGGGCACGCACCGTCAGCGGCTGGCCCACCGCGCAGCGGGCCGGGTCGATATCGTAGACCCGAAGAGCCGCCACGGCGTGGTCGTACTCGTCGCGGGCCCCTTCGAAGGCCGCCTCGGCCTCCTCCACGTCCTTGACCGCACCCACCCGGTTGGCGAGCAGGTCGCGTTCGCGGGCCAGCGTCTTACGCGCCAGCTCCATCTGCTCGCGGGCCTGCGAAAGGCTTTTCACGGCATCGGAAAAATCGGCCGACGAAATCTCGAAAAGGGGCGCCCCCTTCTCCACCCGCTGGCCGATGCGCACCAGCGAGCGCACGATGCGGCCGGCGAAGGGCGAAGCCACCTCGGCATAGTTCGACGGAATGGCCTTCACCACGCCCGAAGTGGAAAACGAGGCCGCATAGGGCTCGCTCTCCAGACGCGAAACCGAAATCTTGGAGAGCAGCGGCGAAGAGGCGGAGACGAACACGGTGTCGCCGGAGAGCCAGGCCTCGCGGCTCTCCTCCGCAGGTTTGTTACCGCCGCAGCCGAAAAGCAGGCCGAGGGCGAGTAACGGAAATATCTGTTTTTTCATTGTTTGGTCGTTTGTCGATTATCGAATAGGAGACGCTTCCGCGACACGCCGTCCGTTGCGGACCGGGCGTTCGGGAAGAGAGCTCCGTTTTCCGGCCGCAGCCGTCGCACCGAAGCGACTCCGCGGCCCGTTCCACGCCGGCGGACACACGGCCGGGCCCTCTTCGGTAGAGAAGAGCCCGACGGCATCGACCGGTCGTATTTTTTCAGAGACAAACGACTGCCGGAGGCGCACGCAACCTAACCGCCGAAGAGCGGACCCCGACGGCAATCCGCTGCTGCGACACGACGAAGACACTCAGCAGCAGCAGAAAAGCTCCCATCGCCGACACCGACGACTGGGCCAGCGGCACCGACGAAGAGAGGTAGGCGATGAAATCGATTTCGCTCTGCGAGTGAGCATGCCCCTTGTCCGAGGGCAGATAGGGATGGGAGTGGGTCACCCTGCCCCACGAGAAGATGTGGGTGTGGATGAACAGCGAGGTGGATGCGAAGTAAAACAGATACGTCGCAACCAGCAGCAGTCGGGTTATTTTCGCCGCCTTTTTCATCCGGGAGACAAAGATACCGACTCGCAGGCAAAGCTGCAAATTCCGACCCGGTTTTTCCTGCATTTCGTGCTGTAAAGTGGTACGATATGTGCCGGAGGAGAAGCACAGCAGCCGCAACGACGGCTTTTTTCGAACCCTTTTCAAAAACATCCGAAAGATGAACAGCAGAAAAATCCTATTGAGCGCCGCTCTGTGCAGCGGAGCATTCCAGGCAATCGCCTGTACGGGAATCGCCCTCTCCGCCCGGGACGGCAGCTACGTCCAGTCGCGCACCATCGAGTGGGCCCGCGGCCTGTTGGAGAGCCAATACGTAATCATCCCCCGCGGAGAGCGGATAGTCTCCTACACCCCGCTCGATGCCGACGGCATACGCTTCGAGGCCCGCTACGGCGTGGTGGGGCTGTCGGTGGTGCAGAAGGAGTTCATCGCCGAAGGCATCAACGAAGCCGGACTTTCGGCCGGACTCTTCTTCTTCCCCCGCTACGGCAGCTACCTGCCCTACGACCCGGCCTTCAAAAGCACCACCCTCTCCGACCTGCAGGTGACCGCCTGGATACTCTCGCAATTCTCCACCATCGACCAGCTGCGCGAGGCCATCTCCTCGGTGCGCATCGTCGGACTGGAGGCCACCTCCGTGGTGCACTGGCGCATCGGCGAACCCTCCGGACGGCAGGTCGTGCTCGAAATCGTGGACGGCCAGCCCCGCTTCTACGAGAACCCGGTGGGCGTGCTGACCAATGCCCCCGGATTCGAGTGGCAGCTCACCAACCTCAACAACTACGTCAATCTCCACCCCGGCGACGCGCCGCAGCAGGAGCTGGGGTCGTTCACCCTCCGCCCCATCGGCGGAAACTCCGGATTCCTGGGACTGCCGGGCGACGCCACCCCGCCGTCGCGGTTCGTGCGCGCCGCCTTCCTGCGCGCGACGGCACCCCAGCAGCAAACGGGATTCGAGACCGTGCTCCAGTGCTTCCACCTGCTCAACAACTTCGACATACCCATCGGCATCGAACACCCGGCCGGCCAGGCGCCCGACATCCCCAGCGCCACGCAATGGACCTCGGCCATCGACCTCTCCGGCCGCAAGGTCTACTACAAAACCGCCTACAACAACACGATTCGCTGCATCGACCTCTCGGAGATAGACTTCGGCCGGGTCGCATACCAGTGGCATCCGCTCGACGAAGTGCGGGAACAGCCCGTGGAGAAAATCGTCATCGGAAAGTGACGCGCAGCGGAAAAGCCTCCCCGGAACTCCGAACGAAGAGGGTCTCCTCCCCGCAGGGAAGAGACCCTCTCTTCTTTCTCCTCTTCCGCCCCTATCTCTTCAGCCGCCGCAACGCGGCCTTCGCCTCGGGTGCGACCCGCAGCGACTCGCATATCTTCTGAATCGACTTGTTGTGGGTGAAGCGGTCGAGGCGCCCGGATTCGAGCAGCGGGCGCGTCAGCCCGGGATAGCGCACGTAGCAGACCGACACGGCCCATGCCACCGCCATCCGCACGTAGTAGGCCTCGCTGCGCACGGCGGCCAGCCGGTCGAGCACCGCCCCGATGTATTCGTCGCACAGATAGTGGTCGAGCAGCATCACCACCGCAAAACGCAGCGCATAGGTCTGCGGCGAAGCGAGACACTCCTCCAGCAGCGGCCACACCGTCTGCCGGTTCGCGGCCGCGAACTTGAGCCCCGCACAGAAGATGTCGCACACGGCCCAGTTGTCGATGCGCGGCACGAAATCGCGCACCCAGGCCAGCCGCTGCTCCGGCGACGCGGGAGCCAGTCCGATGAGCATGCCCCGCAACACCCGCTCCTCGAACCAGCGGTCGTCGTCCGAAGCCAGCATCGCCCGCCAGCCGCCGCTGCGCACCGCCTCGCGGGCGATGGCCCGGAGGGCGGGAACCCGCACCCCCATCATATCGCCGCAACCGGGAACAAGCGAAGAGGAGAAGTCGCGAAACTTCTCCTCCGAAAGGGCTTCGAGTCTGATTCTGACCGCCTCGTCCATACGTCTTCTCTCTTCTCCGTGCGCAGCCCTACCGGCGGCGGCCGCCGCGGAATCCGGGCATCATCTTGGGCAGATTGCCGCCCGCGACGCTCTTCATGATTTTCCGGGTATCCTCGAACTGCTTCAACAGCCGGTTCACATCGGCGAGCGTGGTGCCGCTGCCGGCCGCGATGCGGTTGCGCCGGCTGGCATTGATAATCGAGGGACTCTCCCGCTCGGCGGGGGTCATGGAGTGGATGATGGCTTCGGTCTGCTTGAATACATCGTCCGAAATATCTATGTTTTTCAGCGCCTTGCCCACGCCGGGAATCATCGAGGCGATGTCCTTGATGTTGCCCATCTTCTTGATTTGCTCGATTTGGGCCAAAAAGTCGTTGAAGTTGAACTGGTCCTTGACCAACCGCTTTTTCAGTTTGCGGGCCTCCTCCTCGTCGTACTGCTCCTGCGCCTTCTCGACCAGCGAAACGATGTCACCCATGCCCAGAATCCGGTCGGCCATACGCTCGGGATGGAACACCTGCAGGGCATCCATCTTCTCGCCGCTCGAGATGAACTTCAGCGGCTTGTTCACCACCGAACGAATCGAGATGGCCGCACCGCCGCGCGTGTCGCCGTCGAGTTTGGTGAGCACCACGCCGTCGAAATCGAGCCGGTCGTTGAATTCGCGGGCCGTATTGACCGCATCCTGAC
Source organism: Rikenellaceae bacterium (assembly GCA_017935625.1). GTDB lineage: Bacteria > Bacteroidota > Bacteroidia > Bacteroidales > Rikenellaceae > RGIG9113. The sequence continues at coordinate 36,128 of JAGBHC010000027.1, forward strand.
CGGTCATGGCATCGACCACGAAGAGCGTCTCGCAGGGACGCACCGCCGCCTTGACGGCCGTAATCTCCTGCATCATCGCCTCGTCCACCGCCAGACGGCCCGCCGTATCGACGATGACCGTGTTGAGCGACCTGCTGCGGGCGTACTTCACGGCATTCTCGGCAATCTGCACCGGATTTTTGTTCCCCTCCTCAGTGTAGACCTCCACGCCCACCTGCTCGCCCAGAATCTTCAACTGGTCGATGGCTGCGGGACGATAGACGTCGCCGGCGACCAGCAGCACCCCGCGCCCGCGCTTGCTGCGCAGCAGGGCCGCCAGCTTGCCGGAGAAGGTGGTCTTGCCCGAACCCTGAAGTCCGGCGATGAGAATCACCGCGGGATTTCCCTCCAGACGGATGTCGGTGGCGGTGCCGCCCATCAGCACGGCCAGCTCGTCGCGCACGATTTTGGTCATCATCTGACCCGGTTTGACGGCCGTCAGCACATTGGCGCCCAACGCCTTCTGCTTCACTTCGTCGGTGAAGGTCTTGGCCACCTTGTAGTTCACGTCGGCATCGATGAGGGCCCGCCGTATCTCCTTGAGGGTCTCGGCCACATTGATTTCGGTGATGCGGCCTTCGCCCTTGAGTATCTTGAACGAACGTTCGAGTTTATCGGTTAAGTTTTCAAACATGGCGTGTCGTGTTTATTAGCGTGCGGCAAAGATAAGCAATTTTCCTCGTATCCCCCGCAGCGCGCCCCCTTTTATGGAATAGTTTTTGATACGTTTTCAGTCGCAATCATACCGAAAAAGGGAACACGCATGGAAACGAAACGAATACTGGTCACCGGAGGTGCGGGCCTGATAGGCTCGCATTTGTGCAACAAACTTTTGGAGCGGGGACACCGCGTAGTCTGCCTCGACTTCGTGGCCGGAGACGCCCCCGCCGAAGTGGACGCCTTCCATCACGACGCCCGCATGGAATACGTCTCCCACGACATCACCCTTCCCTTCCGCACGGAGGCCGACGCCGTATTCAACCTCGCTTCGCCCACTTCGCCCGTCTACTTCAACCGCTATCCCGTGGACACCCTGCGCACCAACATACTCGGAGCCCTCAACACCCTCGACATCGCACGCGGCAACCACGCACGCCTGGTCTACACCTCCTCGGCCGACATCTACGGATTCCTGCGTTCGCCCAGCTACTCGGAAAACGCCACGGCCAACGGCCACGCATCGGGGTTCCGGGCCGCCATCGCCGACGGCAAGCGCGCCGCCGAAAGTCTCTGCAACGCCTACCGCACCCAGTACGACACCGACACGCGCATCGCCCGCATATTCAACACCTACGGCGACAACATGCCCCTGACCGACAGCCGGGTGATTCCCACATTCGTCACGGCCGCCCTCACGGGCCGCGACATCGTCATCTACGGCAGCGGCGAGCAGACCCGCAGCTTCTGCTGGGTGGGCGACACGGTGGAGGCCCTGCTGCGGCTCATGGAGGTTCCCGCCGCAGCGGTCAAGGGTCCCGTGAACATCGGAGACAGCCACGAGATAACAATCAACTCACTGGCGCAAAAGATAATCGAGCTGTCGGGCAGCCGGTCGCGCATCGTCCACCTGCCGCCCGTGGGCGACGAACCCCGTCACAAAACCCCCGACATCACCCGCGCCCGCCAGCTGCTGGGCTGGGAGCCGCAGACCTCGCTCGACGAAGGGCTCGAACGCACCATCGCCTACTTCGAGACCAAACTCTCGGAGGGGAGCCCCATCTACGAACGGCTCTCGTGGGCCGAACTGAACTGAACCGATTTTCGACACAACGACATAAAACAGAAAACACCATGAAAGATTTCGACGAAACATTCCGCAAGCAAATCGGCAAGGAGGGTCTCACGCTGGTGGACTTCTTCGCCACCTGGTGCGGTCCCTGCAAGGCCATGCATCCCATACTCACCCAGCTCAAGGAGAAGCTGGGCGACCAGGTGCACATCATGAAAGTGGACGTGGACCTGCCCGAACACGGCAATGTCATCTCCCACTACAACATCGCCTCCGTACCCACGCTCATCCTCTTCCGTGCGGGCAAGGCCCTGTGGCGCGGCAGCGGCGTGGTGAGCGCCGAGTATCTGAAGGGCATCATCGAACAGGCCCGCCGCGAACCCATAAAGTGTTAGACGGGAAGCCGCCAGGCCACCTCCTCCGCAAGATAACGCAGCGGAGCCCGGTCGCTGCCGGACCACGAGCCGCAAAGAGCCTCCACGGCCTTGCGGCTCGCTTCGTCTCGGCGGGCCAGGCGGGCCAGCAGCTCGGCCGACGCCTGGAGCGTGGCGCGGCCGTCGTCGCAGAACCGGCTCTCCAGCAGCGCAATCGCCTCATCGGTGGGGACATCCACCGCCGCACCCCGCTGCATGGCCTTGAGGGCCGCCACCACGGCACAGTGGCGCAGCAGCGGCTCTCCGCCGTCCAGCCAGCCGCGCATCGCCGCAGCGAGCGCCCCGCTGCGCGACAGCAGCACGGCCCCCAGGTGCTCGGCCACCTCCGAATTGACCACGCCTGCGGCCCAAAAGGGCAGCGTGTCGGGAGTCACCTGCGCCGGGTCGGCCACCGTGAGCGCCGCCAGACGCAGCTCGCGCACCTGCTGGCGGTAAAGCAGCCGAGCCAGCCCGTGGTCGGGCGCGAAGTCGGCCGCCACGGCCCGTATCGTCGGAACCGACACTCCGTAGCTGAGCGGATAGACGATTCCCCGGCTCTCCATCCCGCCGACCACGGCTCCGTTCATCTCCACCTTCAGACGCCGCAACAGCTCGGCCATACGCGCCGTAGCATTCATATCCTTCATAACAAATCCCGTTTTGAAATCATCGGCGCACCGGAACATCCCGGCGCCGTTACTCTATTTTCAGATAAAAATCGCGCATCAGGGCCCTGTACCCGTCGCTCCACACCCCCGGCGCACACTCGACCGCCAGCTCCGAACGCTCCACCCCGCAGGGCGGCTCCCCCTTGACCAGTTCGGTCATCACCCGCCGGGGCGGCTTGCGCGGCACGGTCCGCACCGCCGTCTCCCGCACCGGACAGAGCCCCGCCCCCACCGCTTCGGCCACGAACCTCCGCGACTCCTCCGGCGGCAGTATCACCGCCAGCCGGCCGCCCGGCTCCAGCAGGGCCGCCGCACCCGCCGCCAACTCGGCATGACTGAGCGAGGCGGTGTGACGGGCCGCCGTGCGCGACGCATCGGGACAGAGGAGCGACCCCACGAAATAGGGCGGATTGGAGACTATCAAATCGTAGCGCTCGCCCGACGCGGCATACTCCTGCAACGACGCCCGCCACACCCGGCAGCGGTCGCCCCAGGGCGAAGCAGCGAAGTTGGCCGCGGCGCAACGGCAGCTCTCCGGCACGATGTCGATGGCATCGACCCGTGCCGAGGGGAAGCGCTGCGCAGCCATCAGGGCGATGAGCCCCGTACCCGTGCCGACGTCGAGCACCCGCCGCCAGTCGTCGCGGGCAGCTCCGCACCAGGCCCCCAGCAGCGCACCGTCGGTGCCCACCTTCATGGCACACCCGCTCTGGTTCACGGTGAAGCGTTTGAATCTGAACTCGTCGCAACCCATTTTCTCCGATTTTTTCAATTTCGAACCGCTCCGCCGATACCGGCACCGAACAGCGCGAAGTCGTACTTCACGGGGTCCTCCGCATCCAGTTCGCGCAGCGCCCCGGTGAGCTCCTCCACCGCTTTCCAGTCGTTCTGACGGCGCCGGAGCAGCCCCAGCGCACGCCCCACGTTGCCCGTGTGGAGGTCGAGCGGGACATAGAGCGCCGAGGCGGGAATCCCCTCCCACAGGCCGAAATCGACCCCGCGGCCGTCGCGGCGCACCATCCAGCGAATGTACATGTTGAGCCGTTTGCAGGCCGCTCCCCGGTCGATGGACGAGAGGTGTTTCTCGCAATGGGGGTCGTGCCCTGTCGAGAAGAAGAGCGCCCGGAACTCGGAAAGCACCCGGCGCATGTCGCCCGTACGGGCATAGGCTTCGGTGAAAAAGGCGCCCAACCCGCCCCGCTCGACGTACAGATGCCGCAGGGCCCGCACGAAAGCGATGAAATCGGCCCCGTTGAAGGTGCGGTGGACGCAGGTGGCCAGCCGCCCCAGCTCCGCGTCCGAGGCGTTCAGGGTGAAGTCGTAGGGAGAGTCGTCCATGTAGCGCATCATGCGGCGGGCACTGCCCACTATCGCCTTGCGGTTGCCCCAGGCGATGGTGGAGGCCAGAAAGCCGCTTATCTCGATATCCTCCGCCGCGCTGAAGGCATGGGGCACGCTGACGGGGTCGGATTCGATGAACTCCGGACGGTTGTAACGGTCGTGGAGCTCCTCCAGCAACTCCTTCAGTTCGGCCTTTCGCATCGTCTCCATAGGCTATGCACCGGTTTCGCAGACAATGGCTCCGTCGCTCATGGTAATCACCCGGTCGGCCATACGGGCCAGCCCCGAGTCGTGGGTGACGATGACGAAAGTCTGCCCCAGCCGCTCCCGCAGCTCGAAAAACAGACGGTGCAGCTCCTCGCGGTTGCGGCTGTCGAGATTGCCCGAGGGTTCGTCGGCCAGCACCACCGCCGGCGAATTTATCAGCGCCCGCGCCACGGCAAAACGCTGCTGCTCGCCGCCCGAAAGCTGGGCGGGCTTATGCTCCGCGCGGCCGGCGACTCCCAGCATCTCCGTCAGCTCCCGCGCCCGGCGCTCCACCTCCCCCCGCGGACGGCCGCCGAGGTAGCCCGGCAGACACACGTTCTCCAGAGCGGTGAACTCCGGCAGCAGGTGATGGAACTGGAAGACGAAGCCTATCCGCCGGTTGCGGAACCGGGAGAGCTCCCGGTCCTGCAGCGCCAGCACGTCGGTGCCGTCGATAAGCACCCGGCCCGAATCGGGACGGCTGAGCGTGCCCAGTATCTGCAACAGGGTGGTCTTGCCCGCCCCGCTCGCGCCCACTATCGACACGACCTGGCCCGCCTCCACCGAAAGCGACACGCCGCGCAGCACCTCCAGTCCGCCGAAACTCTTGTGTATGTCCGTAATCCGTATCATGCGATTCACTTTTTTTCAATCCGTATCCGCTCTCCGCCGCACGGAGGCGGCACGCCGGCCCCCTTCGGCACTACAACGGAGCCTGCCGGAAAGCCTCGAACAGCGCGACCGTCTCCACCGCCTCGCGCACGTCGTGCACGCGAAGCAGCCGGACCCCCTGACGCAGACACTCCCAGTGCAGCGCCGTGGTGCCATTGAGCGCCTCGGCCGGCGACACTCCCAGCTGCCGGTAAATCATCGACTTGCGCGAAACGCCGGCCAGCAGCGGCAGGCCCAGCTCCCCCAGCGAGGAGAGGCCCTTGAGCAGCGAGTAGTTCTGTTCGAGCGTCTTGGCGAACCCGAATCCCGGGTCGAGAATCAACTCCCCGATACCCGCCTCGCGCAGACGGGCCGCCTTCTGCGTGAAATAGCGCTTCACCTCGGCGACGATGCCGCAGGCATAGTCGGTCCGGCCCTGCATGTCGGCAGGCGTACCGCGCATGTGCATGGCGATGTAGGGCAATCCCAGACGGGCCACGGCGGGAATCATCGCCGGGTCGAGCTCTCCGGCCGAAATGTCGTTCACGATGACCGCGCCGAACCGCTGCACGACGCCCTCGACCACGCTGGCCCGGAACGTGTCCACCGAGACCGGCATCGCCGGGGCCAGCTCCCGCACGGCCTCCACCCCCAGACACACGCGCCGCAGCTCCTCGCCGGGCGATACGTCGTCGGCACCCGGACGCGAGGAGTAGCCCCCCACGTCGATGACGGAGGCCCCCTGCGCAACCGCCTCGGCAATCCGCTCGCGAAGCGGCCCCGCAGCAGGCGTACGGCTGCCCGCCCAAAACGAATCGGGCGTCACATTGACGATAGCCATCACGGCCGCACGGCCCGTAACGAGCCCCATATCCTCGAGTTTCATTCTCCCCGGTCGGTTTTATGTCTCAATATCGCATCGAGCTCCCCGACCTGGCGGGTCAGCTCCTCCATGCTTTCGTTCACAATCGTCCAGTCGGCCCGCCGCTCCCGCTCGCGGTCGCTCATCTGGTGGGCCATACGCCGCAGCACCGCCTCGCGGTCGCTGCCGTCGCGGGCCATGCACCGGGCGATGCGCAACTCCTGCGGCGCCGAAACGGTCACCGTGAAATCCACCCGGGAGTCGAACCCGCTCTCGAAAAGAATCGCACTCTCCAGCAGGACGTAACGCGCCCCCTCGCGGCACCGCTCCTCGGCCCAGCGCCGGAAATCGCGCCCCACGGCCGGATGGACCACCCCGTCGAGCGCCGCCAGCAGACTGCGGTCGGCGAAAACCCGCGCCGAGAGCCAGGCCCTGTCGAGCCTCCCCTCCCGGTAGCACGCCTCGCCGAACAGAGCGGTCAGCTCGCGCCGGATGTCCCCGTCGCTGTCCATCAGCAGCCGGGCCCGGCTGTCGGAGTCGTAGACCGCGACGCCCCGCTGCTCGAAAAGCCGGCAGACGGTCGATTTGCCGCTGCCGATACCGCCCGTTATACCCACTCTTATCATTTTCTCTCGACGGGTACCAGCGGAATGGCTCCGACCGATACGATTTTGATGTCGGCCTTGCGGACCGAAATGGCATTCTGCAGCGAAGCGGGCGTGATGACCGCGAACCCCACGCTGTCGGAGGGTTTCATCTCCACATCGGTGGGCCGCAGCACCACCCGGTTGCTCACATAGTAGCGGTGGGCGAAGAGACGATAGCCCGCCCCCTCGACCACGCACGGCACGTCGAACTCCTCGCCGTTGATGCTCACCCGCACGGGCATTTCGGTGGTGTAGGTGTAGCTGAGCTTGGTGACATACCACAGAATGAACGAAGAGAAGAGCAGCATCAGAAATACCGGAGAAGAGTATTTGCGCAGAAGAATCTTGATGTATAGTATCAACCGTTTCATACGGCAAAGATATGAAAAGCGAAAAGCAAAAGCAAACATGTTCGCACTTTGCCGGACGGGAATATCCCGAACGGAGCCGAAGCGTGTCATTCACGGAAAAAGCGGACACTTCCCGGCCCGCGATTCGCCGCAGGCCGCGGCGCTGAGCCGCACGGCGGACGTCTAATCCCGGTTCCAGCCGCCGTGCGTATTCCGGGTGTAGGAATTTCCGTCGCTGCCGTAGAAGCGGTTTCCGGAGAAGGTTCCGCCAATCTCCCGCCCGAAGCCGTCCATCAGCGTACCCGGGGTCGTCACGCTCTTGTAGGCCCCGCCCGACAGGGCTGCCAGGGTTACCAGAATGGCCAGAATCAGGAAATCGTTCCCCTCCTTCATGATGGACAGAATCACGAACAGGAACGTGAAGGTCCACGCGACGCCGCCCACGACCGACACCAGCGTGAGCAGGATGTTCCTGCGCCAAAAGGTGAAGAGCGACTTGACGGCATCGAGGACCGCCGTGCCCCCGACGACACACACCACGCACCACACGATGAAGCCAATCCATCCGAATCCGTTCGCATCGTTCATGAACCAGATGGCCAGACCGTCGTTCAGGTTGGAATAGACATACGACATAATGGCGAGCGGAATCACCGCCGGTGCCGCGAGGGTAAGCGTCCCCGCTATCCAGCCCACGAAAAACACGCCCCGGTCCGAAAACACGCCGGCCAGCCACCACAGCAGAACGCACAGCAGCGCATAGACTCCCACCCCGATGCCGAGCCACATCAGCCAGGTCCGGGCCTCGGCCACCGTGGCACTCGGACGAACAGTGAAGAAATCCATCACCCGATTGACAAAGGGCGAGGAAAACGGCGAACCCGACACGCAAAGGAGGGCCGCAGGCAGCGGCAGGGCGCGGCAGGACGGTTGCAGCGACCCGACGGGACCATCCGCCGCCGCTCCCACGGCGTGCGGACGGAACGTTCCGCCCGGGGCGGCCATCTCCGCGGCACCGGCGTCGGAGAGCACGGCCGACAACACGCAGGTCAAAAACAGAACGAACAACTTTTTCATAGAAGTGCAATTTTCAGGTTAGTTCCGCTCCGGCACGGCACCTTCGGGAAAAATTCCGGGGCCACGCACAAAGCGAAAACAAAGATAACATGCAACTTTCGGAAAAGCAAACATTTCGCCCGGATTTTTCCAATCCGCCCTCCGGTCTCCGGCGCCGCCTCTCCGGAGCGCCGTCCCGCTGAATCCGCCGATTCCCGTCCCGCCTCCGGACTCCGCACCCGTCGAACCCCCGGCGCCGCACACGAAAGCCGCAGCCGTCGAATCCACCGACACCACACGCAAAAGCCGCACCCCGTCGAATCCACCGGCGCCGCACACGAAAGCCGCACCCCGTCGAACCCACCGGCGCCGCACACGAAAGCCGCAGCCCGTCGAACCCACCGGCGCCGCACACGAAAGCCGCAGCCGCCCTTTCACGCACGAAAGACTGCTCACCACACAGTTCTCAGTCACTCCCGCATACTCCCAATCGCCCCGCATGTTCCCCACAAACACCCCGCACACGAAAGCCGCACCCGTCGAATCCACCGACACCGCACACGAAAGCCGCCCGCCCGTATGCACGAAAAAAGAGCGGCATTGCCCATACCGCTCTTTTTCCTGTCCGATGCGCCGGCCGCGACGACTCGCGCCCGGGGACGCAACAACTATTTCGAAGCCTTCTTCTCGGCCGCGTACTTCGCATTCAGCCCCTCGACCACCTGGTCGGTGATGTCCAGCGCCGGGTCGGCGTGGAGAATGGGTGCCGAACCCGAAGTGGTGAGAATCATCTTGTATTTGTAGTCGGCGTTGAACTCCTGCAGGAAAGTCATCAGGTTGTTGTAGATATTGTTGTTCATCACCTGCTGGTCCTCGGCCAGTTCGGCCATCATATTGTTGTAGTAGGCCTCCAGATTCTGCTGTCTCTTGCCGAGATTCTCCTCCAGCTCGGCAGCCTGGGCACGGGTCACCAGACCTTTCTGCACCTTTTCGTTGGCATCGGCCACCGCGGATTCGAGACTGCGGCGCTTCGAGGTGAGCTCCTTGTCCACCTTATCGGCCTTGGCCTGCACCTCGGCCCCCTTTTCGGTCACGTAGTCGTAACGGGCCATCAACGAATCCATGTTCACATAGGCGATATCGTAGACGCCCACCTCCTGTACGGGCTGCGCGCCAGCCACCGCTTCGTTCTTAACGCCATTGTTTTTGCAGCCAACCAGAGCGAATGCGACCAGGGAAGCCACCAACAGAACTTTTCTCATAACAGTTTCAGAGATTTTAAAATAAACAATTCCTTAATTTTAGCCACAAAGATATAAATTTTATTTCGGTTTATTGCTAACTTTGCCAAAAACATTACACCGATGTACGAATACATAACCGGCAGAATCGACGAAGCGACCCCCGCCTACGCAGTGGTGGAGGCGGCGGGCGTGGGATACTTTATAAATATATCGCTCCACACCTACTCCAAAATCGAACGCCAGACCGAAGCCAAAATATACACCCACTACATCGTGCGCGAAGACGCGCAGATACTCTACGGATTCGCCTCCCGCCAGGAACGCGAGCTCTTCCGGCTGCTGATAAGCGTCTCGGGCGTGGGCGGCAACACCGCCCGCATGGTGCTCTCCACCTATTCGCCCTCGGAGCTGGTCTCCATCATCGGCAGCGGCAACGCCGCCCTGCTCAAGAACGTCAAGGGGCTGGGGCTGAAAACGGCCCAGAAGATAATCGTGGAGCTCAAGGACAAAATCGCCGCGACGGCCGTCGCCCCCGAACTCCCCGCCCAGGCGGCGGAGAGCGCCGATACGGCCTCTGCGGAAGCCGTATCGGCGCTGGTGATGCTCGGCTTCCCGAAGGCCGCCTCCGAAAAGGCGGTCAAGAGCATCCGCAAACAGGCCCCCTCGCTGCAGGTGGAGGAGATTGTCAAGCTGGCCCTCAAAAGCTACATGTAACCCGGGCGCCCCGCTCCGAAACCTTTCGGCAGCAGACCGATGCGGCGGCCGCCGGCACCCCCGCGACGCCCGCCGCAAGGCCTTGCCCCATGTTACCGCTATGTTACCAAATAGTTAAGCGAAAGTTAAGGAATCTTTACAATTGAGCGTGGCCCCTCGGCCTCTGCGCAATATTTACTATCTTTACGCCCGATTCAGAAAAAACAGGACATGAGTACGCTATTTACAGTCATCATCGTCATCCTGGCGATTCTTGCCGTCACCGGTCTTTTCGTCGGCGTCACCAACGATGCGGTCAATTTCCTCAACTCGGCTCTCGGCTCCAAGGCCGCGCCCAAACGAATCATCCTGCTGGTCGCCTCCGCGGGCATCATCATCGGCGCCATCACCTCCAGCGGCATGATGGAGGTGGCCCGCAGCGGCATGTTCGACCCGTCGCTCTTCACCTTCAAGGATGTCATGTTCCTCTATCTGGGTGTGATGTTCGCCAATGTCATCCTGCTCGACCTCTACAACTCGTGGGGACTCCCCACCTCCACCACCGTATCGCTCGTCTTCTGTCTGCTCGGTTCGGCCATCGCCGTATCGACCTACAAAATAGCCAACGACCCGGCCCTCTCGATGAACAGCCTCGGCGAATTCATCAACACGGGACGCGCCATGGGCATCATCTCCGCCATCCTCCTCTCGGTGGTGCTCTCCTTCACCTGCGGCTCGATAGTGATGTACGTCTCGCGCCTGATTTTCTCGTTCCGCTACCAGAAGCCGCTCAAGCGGTTCGGAGCCCTGTGGTGCGGCATCTCCTTCACGGCCATCGTCTACTTCGCCCTGTTCAAGGGACTCAAGGAGCCACTCAAGGAGAGCCTGCTCATCGAATACATGAGCAACCACACCTTCAACTCGCTGCTCGTCATCTGGCTCCTGAGCAGCCTGGTGCTGTGGCTGCTCCAGCGCGGAGGAATCAACATACTGAAGACCACCATCCTCGCCGGCACCTTCTCGCTGGCCCTCGCCTTCGCGGGCAACGACCTGGTGAACTTCATCGGCGTGCCCGTCGCCAGCTTCGAATCCTACGGCATGGCCTCGGCCACGGGCAACATGAACATGATGATGGACGGACTCAAGGCCAACGTCCCGGCCAACTTCTATCTGCTGGCCACGGCGGGCGTCATCATGATAGTGGCGCTGTGGACCTCCAAAAAATCGATGAGCGTCAGCCAGACCGAGCTGAGCCTCTCCAGCCAGAACGAGGGCAAGGAGAAGTACGGCTCGTCGCTCTTCTCGCGTTCGCTGGTCCGCTTCGCCATGAGCATCAACTCCGGCTACACGCGCATCGTCCCCAAGCGCATGCAGGCCGCCATCGAGAAACGATTCGAACCGCTGCCCGAAAACGAACGCAGCGACGCCTCCTACGACCTGATTCGGGCGACGGTCAATCTGACCACCGCCTCGATACTCATCTCGCTGGCCACCTCGCTCAAGCTCCCCCTCTCGACCACCTACGTCTGCTTCATGGTGGCCATGGGCAGCTCGCTGGCCGACCGGGCCTGGGGCCGCGAAAGCGCCGTCTATCGCATCACGGGCGTGATGACCGTCGTGGCCGGCTGGTTCGTCACCGGCTTCGGAGCCTTCCTCATCGCCTACGTGGTGGGCCTGGCCCTGGTCTACGGTGGCGCCATCGCGGTGGCCGCGGTATCGCTTCTGTGCGGCTGGATGCTCTACAACAGCAACTTCCGCAAGAAAGAGGGCGCCGACACCCCCGCCGTCGAACCCAAGGAACAGACGGGCGAAGTGCTCGAGGACGTGCTCTCCGAAGTGTGCAGCACCATGGACCGCGTGAACAAGATATACGACCGCACGCTGGTGGCCGTATTCAAGGAGAACCGCAAAGTGCTGCGCGACATGGTCAAGGAGTCGAACGAAATCTTCTATCAGTCGCGCGAACGCAAATACGAAGTGCTCCCCACCCTGCTCAAGCTGCAGGACAACGACATCAACACCGCCCACTACTACATTCAGATTGTGGACTATCTGAGCGAGGTGGCCAAAGCCCTGGTGCACATCACCCGCCCCTGCTTCGACCACATCGACAACAACCACGAGGGACTCTCCAAAGAGCAGGTGGTGGACCTGATGCGGGTGAACGACGAAGTGGAGAACATCTACAACCGAATCAACAACATGCTGCGCAGCAAGGATTTCGGCGACCTCGACGTGGTGCTCCAGCTGCGAGACCAGCTCTTCGACACGATAGCCGAGGCCATCAAGAACCAGCTCAAGCGCATCAAGGCCAAAGAGACCAGCACCAAGGCCAGCATGCTCTACCTGACCATCCTCAACGAGACCAAGACCATGGTGCTCCAGTCGAGGAACCTGCTCAAGAGCCAGAGCTATTTCCTCGAACACAAATAGCCCGGCACCGCCGCCCGGACCCCATGCACAGCAGGCTGCCCGCAAATCGCAGGCAGCCTGTTTCATCCGCACGATTTCCGGAAGCGCACGCCGCCGCACCCCCGGGCGATGCGATTCGCGGAGAAAAAACGGCCCGATTTTTTCTCGCTCCGTTTTTTTTTCGTAGCTTTGCAAGATTGAAACCCCCGAGTGACAAGTAAAAAGACCGGATGAAAACCAGATACGCACGCATACTTCTCCTGCTGGCCGCCGCCGTGACCGGATGGCTGGCCGGCTGCGGAAACGACGACGACACCCTGCCCGACGAGGTGACCGCCATCGAACGCTGGTTCTCGCGCCAGCAAATCATTCCGCAGGCCGAAGCCGAACAAATCGGAGAGACGCGGTATTACAGCGTCCAGGAGGGGGTCTACAAGTACGTGGCCAACCGCAGCCGCCCCGGACGTCCCGCCGACCAGACGGGAGCCGCGCAGGGCGACTCGGTGGAGTTCTACTTCGAGGCCTACACCTTCACGACGGCACCGGCCGCGCTGCCCTACTTCACCAACAAGAGAAGCGTCGTGGAGGAGAAGATGCCGGGTCTGAATCCCGAATACTGGTCCTTCGAACCGATACGGGCGAAAATAGGAAGTTCTTCCATAATAAAAGGGGTGGACCTTGCGTTACCGTATTGTCAGCCCGGAGATTCGGTCGTCATGCTCATCACATCCGACCTCGGTTACGGCGAAGAGCTGACCGGAGTGGTCGAAAAGAACACGACACTGATGTGGATTGTAAACATCGAGAATGTAAAAAAACAGTAAATATGAAAATCTACACGCGCATCGTTTTGCTCCTGACCCTACTCGGCGTGCTGGCATCCTGCGCCGAAGACAAGGATGACAACTACATAGAGATACAGCAGACCTCGTTCGACGCCTGGATGGCCAAACACGTGAACGCATCCGGCGAAGTGGCTGCCAAGCTCGACAAGATAGGCATGTACATCGAGTTGCTCGAAACGGGCCGGGGCGGACTGGCGACCAACGACACCACGGTGTGGGTACGGCTCAACATCACCGGCCGCGACCTGCACAACAACGTCTACTACACCCGCTCCGAAGAGATTGCCCGACAGCAGGGCACCTTCGACAAACACACCCACTACGTGCCGGAGTACCTCTACTGCGGAAGCATCAACAGCAACATGATTGCCGGGCAGTATTTCGCCCTCAAGGATACCATCTCCATCCACGGAGGCATCCCCCTCAAACTCACCGAAGGCAGCAAGGTGCGGCTCTATCTCCCCTCGTGGCTGGCCTACGGAGCGAGCGGAACGAGCAACGACGTGGGCTACGGTGGCCAGTTCGCACTCAAGGGCGACGTGCCCACCATTCTCGACATGGAGGTGGTGACCATCACCAAAGACCCCCAGAAGTACGAGGAGAAGCAGGTGGACGACTTCCTGGCCGCGCATGCCGACCAAAATTGGACGCTGGTGAACGACACCCTGCCCTATCTCTATGTGGACAAGAAGTTCCGTCTGTCCGACGACACCCCGGCCTACACGGGCGACTCCATCCACGCCGACTCCATCGTAAAGGTATGGTACGTGGGCAAGTTCCTCGACGGATTCGTCTTCGACACCAACATCGACTCGGTGCAGACCCGGCTCTACGGCAAACCCTCCGACAACAACAAATTCTTCCAGCCCGACAGCTCCATAGACGGTTACAAAGTGGGAACCGGCGGAACCATCTCCGGCTGGGAGTATGCGCTTCAGGAGCTCCGCTACGGACAATGGGCCAAGCTGGTGTTCACCTCCGAATACGGATACGGCATCACCGGAGTGCCCGCCACCAACCCCAACAACAGCTCTTCGTCCTCCTCCAACTACTACTATTACAACAACCTGTACAGCTCCATGTACGACTACAACTACGGTTACGGATACGGCGGATATGGCTACGGATACGGCGGATATGGCTACGGATACGACAACTACTACGACTATTACAGCTACTACAACTACCAGAACTATCTGAATTCGCTCTATTCGCAGAATACGACGACCACCGCCACGACCCAATCGATAACCACCGAAATCCAGTCGTACACGCCCCTGGTATTCGAAATCTATATCGAAACCAACCAGAGCTCCGGCAACGACGACGACGATAACGAGGACGACTAATCTCATCCCCGACGCCGGGAACTCCCCGACGGCAGGGTCTTCTTCATAGTGTAATGCGTTAAGTCCGACCGTCCCGCCCTCCCGCGGGGCGGTCGCGTTTTTCGGGGAGAAGGAACCGGTCGGGAATCCGAAAGCCGCCCGAAGCAGACCTCTCCCCAACAGTCCGCCGGAAGCAGTCCGCCGAGAGCTACCTGCTGAAAGGAAGCTCCTCCCCCAAAGGCTGCCCAAGAGGGCACCGGAAGCACCTTCGGAGCAGCACGCCGCAGCGAAAAGGCCGCCGCCAAGAGCCTACTGAGGTCCATCGGGAAATCCCGTCGAACAAAAACCCCTCCCCGAATAAACTGCCCCCAACAGACCTCCAAGAGCAGCCTGCCGAGAACAGCCTGCCGAAAGGGAAGCTCCTCCCCAAAAGGCAGCCCAAGAAAGCATCGAAAGAACCTTCGGAGCAGCACGCCTCCGAGAAAAGGCCGCCGCCGGGAGCCCGCTCAAAGCGGCGAAGCTGCCGGGCGGGAACCGCCGCGGAGAGAGGAAAACAAAAGATTTATGAAAATTAATCGGCAAAATCGGTCGGATTCGCAAAAAAGATATTATCTTTGCACTCGGTTTCAAGGAAAGATGCCGGAGTGGTCGAACGGGCCGCACTCGAAATGCGGTGTACGGGTAACTGTACCGGGGGTTCGAATCCCTCTCTTTCCGCCAAAGGGCTGTCGCAAAGTCGTGACAGCCTTTTTTATCTCCTGTCCCCGCAACTCAGGACCCGCGGTTCCCGAACGGAATGCTCCCGATTCCACGAAGCCCATGCGTCGGAATCCGACGTGCGACAGGCAACCGCATCGCAATCAGGGCATCCGGCGAATCCTCCGGTTCGCGCCATCACCGGCAAAGCACCTCCCGAACGCACGTTTCACACGGAACGCCCCCAGAGGCTTCCCCCGCAGAGACCGGAAAATCGCACCATACGCACCGTCATCCGTTTCGAGAGTCCCATGGGACAGAAATCACAACGGACAACGGACAACGGACAATGAACACCGGACTTCGCGTTTGTTTGACGCAGTGTAACCGAGATGCCGGACCGGAAGCGGCGGACTCTGCGAACGAGAACGATTGATATGCGGAAAAAATGATATTCGTCATCATGAAGAACATTTTTTTCTGTAATTTCACCCCTTGAAAAGACATCGGAATAAAAAGCTACGAACTTCATGGCGCATATAATCCTGGACACCGACAGACTGCAATTGCGAGAGATGAATCCTTCGGATATGGAGGCATTGTCGTCCATCCTGCAAGATGAGAGAGTAATGTATGCTTACAATGGAAAGTTCAACGACGAAGAGACCGCGGCATGGATGCGGAAACAGCTGAGACGATATAAGGAGTTCGGCTTCGGTTTATGGGGCGTGTTTCTTAAACAAACCGGTGAAATGATAGGCCAATGCGGCATTACCATGCAGGAATACAGAGCAACGCAAATACCGGAAATCGGCTATTTGTTCGCATACGGACATTGGCATAACGGTTATGCTGTCGAAGCCGCGACAGCCTGTCGCGAATATGGATTCAGCACATTGCATTTCGACGCTTTATACTCCATTATCCGAGACACGAACATAGCTTCCCAGCATGTCGCGCTTCGCAACGGCATGAATCCAATCGATACCATTATCAGGCATTATCGCGGCATAGACATGCCGCACAAGGTGTTCCGCGTAAAAAAAGACGACTCGGAACCAAAAACGGACAAATCTCGAGAGAACGCTTTCACCCGTTGAAAATCAACTCCATAAGAGAAACGGCACATGAATCCCTCCCCAAAAAGGAGGAAGCGTGAAAACTGTTTCGAGGAGATGAACCGATGGAAAGGCGTGTGTTCAGAAGGTAAGATTTCCGCCCGACTCGACATCTGACCGCCATTCGTCTTCCGGGGGATGCGGGGCAAAAAGCCGAAACCGCAAAGAATTGTCCGACAGACTCTTGCCGGCGTATAACGCCGCTCCGAATCCCACTGTTCTCACAGAGCAAGCAGCCGAGAAAACCGGCACGGAAACGTCAGATATCCTTGCGCACCTGCACCTCGTGGGCCGGAACGCGGATGACATTGCCCTCCTCGTCGGCGAAGACGAACTTGCCGCCGTCGCGCCGCTTGCGCTCGACCAGCCGTTCGAAAGCGATATCCACCCCTTTCAGCACCTTATCTCTAAGTTCGATGATTTCAATCTCGCTCATACTTCTCCAGTTTACCGTATACTAACGTATCGGCCACGCTTTTTGTTTCACGGCGACAACCGTCGGCGATAATCCGCCGCCCCGGTCCCGTATTGTCAATTATCAGCCAGTAGTCGCACAACGGCCTGTAAATCCGGAAGAAATTCCGGATTCCCGCCTCGTATCTGCGCCGGACGACCGGTTCCGGTATGTCATGGCCTCCCTCCTCCACACGCGTCTCGACGCGGCTGACCGCCAAATCGGCGGAGCTGAGCCAAAAGTACAAAATATTTACGACGTAGCCATGCGCCCGGGCCTTTTTTATGAGCCGGGCATAGATGCGCGTGGCGAGCGTGGTCTCGAAGGCGAAATCCTCCCCGCTCTCGATGAGCTCGTCGATGCGCTTGAGCATCAGACGCCCCGCCTCGATGGCCACCCGGTCGGGACGGAACGGTGAAAGCCCCCGGGCAATCTCGTCGGCATTGACGAATTCGCGGCAGCCGAGCATTTCGGGCAACACCGTGTAGGAGGCCGTCGTCTTGCCGGCCCCGTTACACCCTGCTATGATATACATAAATGCCATCGCAATGCAGCGTTCGGTCCTCTTGCACCGGTTCGCACCCCGGCCCGGAAGTCGCAAGTGACAAATTTCGTGCTCACCGCAACGCTCCCCGGCCGGCAGCAGGAACTGCCGCTACCACCAGTTGCTGCCGTTGCCCCAGTCGTCGATGCCGCCGTCGGAGATGGCGAAGCCCTTTTCGACGCACACCTCCACCGCTTCGATGACAGGCGGCTGGTACTCCTCCGCGGGGAGGAGAGTCTTTCGTTCTTCCATAATCATTCGGTAAAGTTCGCAGTAGTAGTCCATTCTTTCCGTCCGCTCCCGCAGGAGGGCGGGAACGGCGGAGCACTCCGGCCGCAGAGCCGCAGCGGCAAGCTACTTGACGGCGATGGTGTCGATTTCGACCTTGACGCCCAAAGGCAGCTTGGCCACCTGATAGCATACGCGGGCCGGCATATCTTTTGTATAGTAACGGGCATAGACGCCGTTCATCGCGGCGAAATCGTTCATGTCGGCCAGCAGAACCGTCGATTTCACCACATCGTCGAACGAGTAGCCGGCCTCGGCGAGTATCGCTCCGGTGTTCTCCAGCGACTGGGCGGTCTGCTCCTCGATGGTTTCGGGAACGGTGCCGATGGCGGGATTGACGGGCAGCTGACCCGAAACGTAGAGCGTGCCGTTCGCCTCGACGGCCTGCGAATAAGGTCCCACCGCTTTGGGGGCCAATGGCGAGTTTATGATTTTTTTCATCTCAATGTATTTTGTTTATTGTTTCAAAGAATCGATTTCACCTCCGCGCGGGCCGAAACCCGGCATTCGCCCTCCAGCGGGTACTTCCTGCACCCGTCTCGGACGAATCGCCTCGCGAACGCACTCCGGCCTGCGGCCGACCGTGCTTGCGCCCCTCATCGAATATACCCGATATTTGACTCGGGCGAACCGCTTCGCGAACGCACTCCGGCCCGCGGCCGACCGTGCTTGCGCCCCTCATCGAATATACCCGATATTTGACTCGGGCGAATCGCTTCGCGAACGCACTCCGGCCCGCGGCCGACCGTGCTTGCGCCCCTCATCGAATATATTTTCGTATATTTGTCAGCAAATATAACATTTTTAAAGATAACACACCATGAATATCATGAAATTTATTCTGGTCGGCGCAACGATTATCGCCCTCGCGGGATGCTGCGCCTGCCGCAAAGGCAAGAGCAACGCGGCGATGACCCTGACCGGAGTCACCTGGCAGGCCGACAAAATCGGCTCCAGCAGCCTCACCCCCCAGGACGACAGCTTCACCCTCCGCTTCGACGCCGACAACAAGGTGTCCGGCTGCGGCGCATGCAACCGCTTCTTCGGCTCCTACCGGAGCGACGCCGAAGGGAAACTGACATTCGGAGAGATGGGCGCCACCAAAATGATGTGCCCCGACATGGAACTCGAAGACCGGATGTTCGACGCGTTGCACCGCACCGTCTCCTACTCGTTCGACTCGCGCACCCTGCTGCTGCTCGACGGCGCAGGCGAAGTGGTGGCCGTCTTCTCTCCGAAAGAGGAGTAGGCGGTCCGCATTCCTGTCCCGGGGAGCGAGCGCAGCCCCGTTTCCGGGCAAGCGACGGCTCGCAAAAGCCGGGCCGGGCGATTCCGTCCCGCCGGCCGCAGCAGCCGCAGTGCCCCCCCGACGCCCCGAATGCCCCGAACACCCGAACGCCTCTCGGCTCCCTACGCGGAGAGCTATACCTACAAAAAGGGCTGTCCAGTTAGGACAGCCCTTTTTCGACGCCCGGGTCCGCTGCCGGCAAACTACTTAAAAGCTCGGATAAAATGGGATTAGGAATTGCAGCGCCCCGAAGATTGCGTCCCAGAACGGTTCTCACGTCTCTTTCCCGTATGCTGTTTCTTTCATTCTTTTCAAACGGGCCCCCGCCGGAACACTCCGGCAAGGGGCATTTTGTCGGCTTACAAAACTATTGCAAAGGTCGGTGTTTGCAAGGCTCCGCACAATCCCCACTTGTTGGGTATTTGCCTCCGACCCCTCGCCACATGAAGTTATCCGCAACGGCCGGGAGCGTAACTCTTTTACGGATTTACCTACCAATATGACGGAGATGTGCGACCGGGCGCCGATTCGACCCGATTTTTCACTATATTTGTCTCAGACGAATCGCCCGGCGACCGTATGCCGTCCTGCAGACGACCATACTTTCGTTTTTCACCGAATATGCGTATATTTGTCTCAGACGAACCGCCCCGCCGAGAATGCGATGCCGACCCGATAACACGAACGAACCAAAAACGCCATGGAAAAAGAGATTACCCGATTCGACTCGATATGCCAATACAACGACTACCTGGGGCAGCCGACGCTCCATCCGCTGGTGAGCGTAATCGACATGTCGAAGGCTCCGCTACTGAAAAGCAGACGCTATATCTTCGGCTTCTACGTCGTATTTCTCAAAGACGTCAAATGCGGCGACATGCTCTACGGACGCCACTACTACGACTACCAGGAGGGGACGCTCGTGTTTCTGGCTCCGGGGCAGGTCATCGGAATAGACAATCCCGACCTGACGGTCCGCCCCAAGGGGATGGCCCTCTGCTTCCATCCCGACCTGCTGCGCAACACCTCGCTGGGCCGCAACATGAAAGAGTACACCTTCTTCTCCTACGAGGTGAACGAAGCCCTGCACCTCTCGCAGCAGGAGCGGAACACGATACTCGACTGTCTGTCCAACATCGACGTCGAACTGCAACACGCCATCGACAAACACAGCAAGACACTCATCGTCTCCAACATCGAGCTCTTTCTCAACTACTGCATCCGCTTCTACGACCGCCAGTTCATCACCCGCAACCACGTCAATTCCGACCTGCTGGGGCGTTTCGAACGGCTGCTCGACGACTATTTCCACTCCGACAAACCCCACACGCTGGGCCTGCCCTCCGTCAGGTGGTGCGCCGGAGAGCTCAACCTCTCGCCCAACTACTTCGGCGACCTGATTAAGAAGGAGACCGGACAGTCGGCTTCGGAGCACATCCAGCAGAAGCTGATAAACACGGCCAAAGAGCGGATTTTCGACACGGGACTATCCATCAGCCAGATAGCCTATTCGCTCGGATTCCAGTATCCCCAGCACTTCAGCCGCCTGTTCAAGAAACACGTCGGCTGCTCGCCCAACGAATACCGGTTCCGGAGCTGACCCCCCCGCGGCACAAACCCCTCCGCCCGCAACGCCAAGAGAGAAAGAGGGCAAACGAATCCGACACCATGCGACCAGAGAGGTCGGAACTCGCCCCGTTATTAAAAATTTTACTATCTTCCATCTTTTTCCGCACCTCCGGCAAAAAACGCCCCGACACCCCGCCGTTTCGCCGAAACATGCAGGAGAAGCGCATATTTTCTACATTTTATTGCCGATTGATGCGAAAAACGGGCAAAAAATCATTACATTTGTGTCATGCTTGCGAAGAGCAGATATTTTAAAAAATTTAAACAACTAACTATACCCCTTAACTTAAAGAAACTAAAGAAGACCCTATCCCCCCATTCGGAAACAGACCGGCATTTCTGTGAGAAACGACGGGCAAGGCCCGCCAAAGCATATACCTTAAATATATAGCCATGTTCTTCGAACCCGGCACGACAGTCGGCGACACATGGTCTCGAAACAATGCCAGCCGAAAAACTAACCAGAACTAACCTAATGTATCATGATGAAATCTAGACTATTTCTGAGATTATTCGCCACTATCTCCGCCTTGCTTATCGGGGGGGGGATTCTGGCTCAGACCCAGACTGTTACGGTATCGGGTACCGTTATTGACGACAAAGGCGCCCCCATCGCGGGCGTAGGAATCACGGTTCCCGGCACCACCATCGGTACCGCGACCAACGGCGACGGAACCTACACCATCAGCGTTCCCGCCAACGCGACCCTCAACTTTTCGTTCATCGGTTACACTCCCGTAACCAAAGCCGTAGGCAACCAGACCAAAATCGACGTCACGATGAACGAGGACGTACTGAAAATCGACGACGTAGTGGTGGTCGGTTACGGTACCCTCACCAAACGAAGCGTCACCACCGCCATCTCCTCCGTGGAGGGCTCCAAGTTCGCCGACATGCCCGTGAACAACGTGGCACAGGGTATGGTCGGACTGGTATCGGGCGTGACCTTCCAGCAGATTAGCGGTCAGCCCGGCGAAGCCCCCGCCATCCGTATCCGCGGTGCGGGCTCCATCAACAACTCCAACGACCCGCTCTTCGTCATCGACGGCTATCCGACCGACGACAGCGAGCTGTTCGTGAACCTCTCTCCCGGCGACATCCAGAGCATCGACATCCTCAAGGATGCGGCTTCGGCTGCCATCTACGGTTCGAGAGCCGGTAACGGTGTCATCATCGTCACCACCAAACACGGACAGAGCGGCAAACCCAATATCCGCTTCGACGCCCTGGTGGGTATCGACCAGCCGATGAAGTACCTCGACGTACTCAACCGCGACCAGTTCGTGGACATGGTCAAGGACGCACGGAAAAATCAGGGCATGGACCCCCTGCCCCTGCTCGAAAACCCCAGCCTGCTGCCCGACACCGACTGGCAGAAACTCATCTTCCGCAACGCCCTCACCCAGCGCTACAACCTCTCGGTGAACGGCGGTTCGGACAAGATGCGCTACGCATTCTCGGCCAGCTACCAGGACCAGGAGGGTATTCTGCTCAACTCGTTCAACAACCGTATCAGCGTCAAGGGTTCGTTCGACGTGAACCTGAGCAAGTATGTGAAAATCGGCGTCAGCTTCTCGCCCACATACAGCAAGACCCGCAGCCAGGACCCCACCGGAGGCAACACCTCCATCACCTCGGGCGCCGTGGCCGACGCACTCTCCATGCCGCCCATCTACGAGCCCTACCTCGAGAACGGCGACTACTTCCAGATTAAGCAACACGCCAGCGAAACCGGCTTCAACGTACAGTTGCTCAACCCGCTCAGCAAGCTGAACGAAATCAAGAACGACCGTACCGCCATCCGCACCCGCAACCAGGCGTACATCGAAATCAAACCCATCAAGGGTCTGGTGCTCAACTCCAGCTTCAACTTCTCCTCCAACTCTTCCAAGCAGGAGTACTACGTGACCGCATACAACCCCGGCAGCGACCGTTCGGGTAACAAATCGACCCCCAACCTGGCCGCCATCGACGCCTACCGCCGCAGCGGCTTCGGCTACAACGTATACTGGTCTTCGACCGCCAACTACTCCTTCACCCTGGCCGACGACCACAACTTCGTGGCCCTGCTGGGTTACGACGTAGCCTACGACTCGGGCTTCTCGGTTCGTCAGGACGACCGCACCGACTCCGACTACCCCATCGCCTACGACAACACCACCATCACCAACGTGAACGGCGCCCTGCTCTACAACGGTTCGTCGTCGTTCGACGAGTATGCCTTCGACGCCGTGTTCGGACGTCTGAACTACGACTACAAGGGCAAATACCTCGTTTCGGGTTCGGTGCGCCGCGACCGCTCCAGCAAGTTCGGCTCCGACAACCGTTCGGGTATCTTCTGGTCGGCATCGGCCGCATGGAACCTCGCCGAGGAGTCGTGGCTCCAGGGCCAGAAATCGTGGCTCTCGGTGGCCAAAATCCGCGCCAGCTACGGTGTGACGGGCAACGACCGCATCGGCAACAACTACGCATGGCTCTCGACCATGAAGAAAGACCACCACGTCATCTTCGGACAGGGCACCGACGCTTCGCGCGTGACCGCATACTATCCCGGCGGATACTCCAACTCGCAGCTCGGCTGGGAGAAGAACCGTCAGTGGGACCTGGGATTCGACATCGGCCTGTTCCGCAGGGTGAACATCAACATCGACCTCTACAAGCGTAACAGCAACGTCATCATGAACGCCTCCATCCCCAACTTCAACGGCAAGAGCGGCTCCATCATGATGAACGCCGGCGAGGTGCAGAACAAGGGTCTCGAGTTCAACATCACCTCTCCCATCCTGGTCAAGAACTTCAAGTGGACCTCGAACCTCAACTTCTCGATGAACCGCAACAAAATCGTCTCGCTGGCCGACGGCATGACCCAGCTCGCGAACGGCCGCGCCGGAGCATGGGGCAATGTCATCCGCAACTACGTGGGCCGTCCGATGGGCGACATGTACATGTACATCGTGGAGGGCACCTTCAATACCCCGGAAGACCTGGCCAAGTATGCCAAGAAGGGTTCGCAGGGCCTGGGCGACCTCCGCTTCAAGGACGTGGACAAGAGCGGCAGCATCGACGTAAACGACATGGAGCATGTGGGCAACTACCAGCCCAAGCTGACCTTTGGTTTCTCGAACCAGTTCTCCTACAAGAACTTCGACTTCTCGTTCGTGCTCGACGGACAGGTCGGCGGCAAGATTATCTTCGGTATCGCACGCCCCATCTCGCTGAACCGCTGGATGGAGAACGCCCTGACCATTTCGGCCGAAAACCGCTGGCGTTCGCCCGAGGAGCCCGGCAACGGCAAATCGCACAAGGCCGGTTCCGCCAACATGGGTTCGAACATCGACGCGAGCACCCGATTCCTCTACAAGTCCGACTTCCTGAGAATCCGCAACGTGTCGCTGGGTTACACCGTGCCGGAGCGCATCGTCAAGAAACTCGGCCTGAAGGGCGTCCGCTTCAACATCACCGCCCAGAACCTGCACATGTTCACCGAATATCCCGGTTACTCGCCCGAAGCCAACCAGAACGGCAACTCGGCGACCAACAACGGTGTGGACTTCGGCTGCTACCCCATCGCCCGTTCGATTACCTTCGGTGCGAACTTCAGCTTCTAAGCTAAAGCAACGTGCAAAAACTTAAATTCAAAAACGGACAAGAACTATGAAAAAATCGATATTTATTCTTGCAGCGGGTCTGGCCCTGGCATCTTGCAGCGAATCGTTCTTCGAGAAATTCCCCACGGACAGCCTGACCCCCGAAAACTACCTGAAGAGCACCGAGGAGATTCAGAACGAACTCTACGACGGATACTACACCCTGAGAAACCTCACCCAGCCCATCGTCATGATTAACGAAGTGGGAACCGACAACGGCTACAACTGGAAGCTCAACAACTCGGAGTCGCACATCCGCCTCAACGAATCGACGCTCACCTCGACCAACAGCTTCTCGAACGACGTATGGCTCCAGTGCTACACGCTCATCAACCGTTGCAACACCGTGCTCGACAACATCGACCACGTGGCCATGCCCGAAACCACCCGCGCACAGCTCAGCAACGAGGCCAAGTTCCTGAGAGCCTACGGCTACTTCACGCTGGTACGCATCTTCGGCGCCGTGCCTTTCACCGAGCACGACATCACCAACTACCGCGAACTCTACTCCTACGGCCGTACTCCCGTGGAGGAGATTTACAGCAACAGCATCATCCCCGACCTGAAAGCCGCCTGCGCGCTGCCCGACTTCTACACCGCCAATTCGTCCATCGGACGCGTCACCGGCGTAGCGGCCCGCACGCTGCTCGCCGACGTCTACATGACGCTCAAGGATTTCGATTCGGCCAAACCCCTGCTCGCCGAAGTGGTCGGCAAAGAGGGCGCACGCCTGGGCCTGATGGACAACTACGCCGACATCTTCACCGCCGACAACTCCAACAACAAGGAGGTGATTTTCGCCGTGGGCTACGCTTCGGGCTTCTCTCCCGCACTGGGCAACTACCTGATGAATTCGTGCCTGCCCACCAGCTTCGGCACCCTGCCCGGCAGCCGCATCACCGGCGTGGGCACCTTCTTCCTCACCTACGACCTGAGAGATTCGTTCGACCCGGCCGACAAGCGTCTGGAGACCATTTACAGAGGATTCCACGACCCCGACCGCAACAACGTCGAGGTGACCACCACGCTCAAATACTACGACAAGAACAATGACCTGGCAGGACGCGCTTCGGCCGACAGCGGCTGCGACTGGATTATCTACCGCTACGCCGACGTGCTGCTGATGTATGCCGAGTGTCTGAACGAGGCCGACAAGAACCCCGCCGGAGCTATCGCCCAAATCGAGCGTGTCCGCACCCGTGCCGGTCTGACCACCGACATCCCCGCCAACCAGGCCGACGTGAGACTGGCCATCGAAAACGAGCGCCGTCTGGAGCTCTACGGCGAAGGCCACCGCTGGTACGACCTGCTGCGTACGGGCCGTCTGCAACCCGTGATGAACGCCCACTTCAAGATGACCGTTCCCGGAGGAACCACCGGAGCCGCCGCCATCAAGGACTTCATGTACGGAGACGGAACCTGCTCCATCGAAGATTTCGAGCTGCTCTTCCCGCTGCCTTACGACCAGCAGAAGCTGATGCCCGAAAAACTTCCCCAGAATCCGCAGTACAACTAACCGTCCGAACGGAACAACGAAAAACGAGAGGTGCGCCCGCCCGGGTGCGCCTCTCGTTTTCTTTCCGCACCCTCCTCCCGCCTGTTCCCTGCATCCGCTCTCCTTTCATCGGTCATCCCCCTTCACCATCCACCCTCTTTCCATCGACCGCACCATGCCCCTTTGTCAATTTCCGCTCCATCGGCCGCACCCTCTTTCATCGTCCACTTCTCTATCCACCGACCCTTCCCCACATCCACCCTCTTCCCATCGGCTGGCCCGTACCTCTTTATTCGTCTCCCTCCAATCGCTCACCAGCCCTTCTCCATCTGCTCTCTTGTTATCAGCCGTCCCCCACCCCGTCACCCCCAGCTTTCCATCGACCGGCCCATATCTCTTTATCCGTCTCCTCTCCATCGACCTGTCCACTTCTCCGGCCGGCCCCTCCAACATCCGCCCTTTCTCCACCGGCCGCCCCCACTCTTATTGTCCTCTTCCTTTCCCTGTCCACGCCCCTTTTCCGGAGCGGCTCTCCGTCCGCACCCCGACCGCTCTCCGAACGTTTCCCGCTTCCCTTTCCGAAACCCTTTCCCGAGGCCCCCTCTCCCGAGGCGAAGCCCCGTTCCGCGGGTTCCCCCTCCTTGCCGGGTCACCCGCAGCAGGGCCCTCTCCGCAGCAGCCGGAACCATTCCGTCCCCACGGTCTCTGCCCGACGAGAAAAAACCTCCGGCGGAAACCGGACGAAACGCTTTTCCTAAACAAATGAAAAATTGCACTAAAAATTCAGGAATCCTGCACAGAACGCACTCAACGGCACATTTTCGACCGAAACTATCATTATTAAGGCAATTTAGACTACAAATGGCTTGTTAAAATGTAAGCAAAAATGACAAAAACAGTTATAATTATTAATCAACTTTCCCCAATATTACAAAAAGACCGCAACGCGGCAAAAAAAATTTATTTTCCTCTTTAACGAAATTTTTTAATGAATACATTTGCCGATACCCTCCAGAATGGTCTGGAAGGCACATTCGGCATTTCGGAACACCGATTTTTTTCGTAATAGCCCCCGCCGGAACGAGTCCCGCCCGATGCGCCGCAAAGGTCCTCCGAACACCCCCGAAGAGGGGATGGCAGTTCCGACAAATACCGCAAAGTGGCGATTGTCGCCCGGAAACCGACAAACTACCTTTGCCAACCGAAACAGGAAACGAAACGATAACAATAGATGAAGAATTCACTTTAAACGACAACGCCTATGAAAAATTTCGCACTCTCAAGTTTGTTTACGGCTGCGGTACTCTGCCTCTGGACGGCAGCGCCGGCCCAAAACAAGGCGACGGTAAACATCAAGGGGCATGTGGTCGCTTACCCCGAAAACCAGAAAGAGGGGAAAGAGGCCGTACCGTTCGCAGTTGTGCTGCTGCCCGACCTCAATGTCGCCGCGACGACCGATTCCGAAGGAGCGTTCGAACTCAAGAAACTCGCTCCCGATACTTATAAAGTACAGGTCTCCTCGCTGGGTTACGAAACCCTCGATACCACCATCCTCGTATCCGCCGCAAAGACGGAATACGATTTCGTACTCCGCCAGTCGAACTTCCGCATGGAGGAGGTCGTGGTGACGGCCCGCACTTCGAAGGCGGGTGCCTCGACCGCTTCGGTCATCTCCAAGGCGGCCATGGAGCACATGCAGGCCACTTCGCTTTCGGATATCATGTCGCTCATGCCGGGCGGTTCGACCACCCGTCCCGACCTGCAGGGCGTATCGACCGCTTCGGTGCGCGGCGGAAGCAGCCTCGGCACGGCGGTCATCATGGACGGTTCGCCGCTCTCCAACAACGCCAACATGCAGATGCTGTCGGGTGCGATGGGTGCCTCTTCGACAAAAACCGGAGCAGTCACTCCGTCCAGCGGCGTGGACCTGCGTACCATCACCACCGATAACATCGAGAGCATCGAGGTAATCCGCGGCGTGGCTCCCGTCGAGTACGGCGACATCACCTCCGGCGCCATCATCGTCAATTCCAAGGCCGGACGCCAGCCGCTGACCGTCAAGCTCAACATCAACCCCAATGTCTACTCGGTATCGGCCACCCAGGGTTTCGCTCTGGGCAAGAAGGCCGGCAACATCAACTACGGCGCCGACTACGCATACAGTATGGCCGACCCCCGCGAGGGATACGACTTCTACCAGCGCGTCACCGGCCGCATGGGCTACACCAACACCTTCGGCCGCCTGTACACCAACACCTCGCTGAGCATGCTGTGGACCAAAGACAAGGGCGAACCCAACCCCGACGACTCGCAGGATAAGGAGACCTCCAATCAGCGCGACTGGGGCCTGCGCTTCAACACCAACGGAACCTACAACGTGAACAACGGCTGGTTCAAGAACATCCAGTACAACGTGTCGTTCGGATACACCAACCGCAAGAGCTTCTACGAGAACGAAGCCACCAACGCCGACGTTCCCTACTCCTACTCCAAGACCGACGGCACCGTGCTTTCGAGCTACCCCGGCGGACATATCTACGACGACCAGGGCAACGAAATCACCAACTTCGGCACTTCGCCCAACGGCATTTTCCGTGCCTGGATGCTGCCCGCCACCTATACCTACAACTACAACCTCTACGGCAAGGAGCTCAACACTTTCGTCAAGGTGAAAGCCAACTTCGCAGGCAAGCTGGGGGCAACGCACCACCGCATGGTCGTGGGCGTCGATTTCAAGAGCGACGGCAACCTGGGCCGCGGCAAGGTCTTCGACCTGGACAATCCGCCCTACCGAAACGTAAGCTACACCTTCGGCACCCAGCGCGAACGCGCGTTCAAGGACATTCCGTTCGTCAATCAGTTCGGCGCGTTCTTCGAGGAGAATTTCCGCGCCACCATCCTGGGACGCGAACTGAACATCGCAGCGGGCGTGCGTTACGACCACACGCTGGATTTCGGCGGAGGATTCTCCCCGCGCGTGAACGTGGCCTATGAGATTCTGCCCAAGAAACTGAGCGTGCATGCCGCCTACGGTATCACCCGCAAGGCGCCCACCCTGGCCTATCTCTATCCCGACGACGCCTACTTCGATATCCTGAACTTCAACAACGCCTCCTCTTCGAAGGTGCCCGACGCACAGAAGATGCAGCTGGTGACCACCCGCGTCTTCGATGCCAAGAACTACGACCTGAAGATGGCCCGTCAGGACAAATACGAAATCGGTCTGAACGCCCACATCGGCAAGATGAGCTTCTCGGTGGTGGCCTACTACGACGAGATGCTCAACGGCTACCGGTTCGACAAGACGCCCGACACCTTCAAGTCGGTGGACCTCATCGAATACAACGCCACCTACCCCACCGACGGGACGAGCGCTCCGATTCTGACCCAGAAGGCCAGCAACAAATACCTGCTGGAGTACACCACGGCCACCAACAACAGCGCCTATACGCGTCAGGGAGTCGAGTTCGACTTCAACTTCGGCCGAATCGACGCCATCCGCACCTCGTTCATCCTCAACGGCAACATCTACACCCACAAGTCGTGGAACCGGGGTTACCTGTTCTACAACCGGGTCAAGACCAACGACTACTCCCAGTATCCCGATATGGGCGTATTCAACAGCAAAGACGCATACGGAGTCGGCTATACCGAGAACTTCATCACCAACCTCATCGTAACCCACAACATCCCCAAAATCGGATTCGTGATTACGGCGACCGCCAACGTGAACTGGCGGCACAAGAGCTGGGATACCTACGCAGAGGACGATATCGTGCCCATCGCCTACATTTCGCGTCTGGACGGCAAGATGTACGACTTCGACAAATCGTGGGCAGACCCCTCGTCGGCCCGCTACGAGGAGTTCCGCTACCTGCTGCGCGACGAAGCGGTGGACCCGCTGCGCAGACTCCACGAAAAGGCCTATTCGCCCATACTCTGCATGAACCTGAACATCACCAAGCAGTTCGGCGACATGTTCGACGTGTCGTTCTTCGCCAACAACATGTTCCGGAGCACCCCGGTTCACACTTCGAGCATCAACCCCAGTCACCACACCAGACGGAACGCCAATCTCTTCTTCTTCGGATTGCAGATAAACGCGAGAATCAAATAACCAAAACCGAAACAAGCGTATGAAAAATTACCTCAAAATAGCATTCAGCATCTCATCCGCCGCAGCGCTCTGTTCCTGCGTCGGCATGATGGACGACGCACAGAACGTCCCCGTCATCGAGCCCATCACCGTCTCCTACAAGGTCAGCGCGGCCACCGGGTTCATTCCCAAGGGCGGCATCGTGGACCCCGACCCCTCGTTCTCGACACAGGGCGTGACGGTCTCCTTCCTGGAGAGCGCGACGGGTGCCGTGACCACCGGAGTGACCGACGCCGACTGCGTGGCCACCGTGGAACTCATCCCCGGCGACTACACCATTTCGGTCACCGGCAAAGTCGAGAACGACGGCACGGAGTACTACCTCAACGGCTCCATCAATTCGGTTTCGCTCGTCAAGGACATCAGCAAGCAGGAGGCAATGGCCAGCTCCGGACTGGTGGTGCGGCCCGCCAAAGTGGGTTCGCTCTGCATCTCCGAAATCTACTACTGCGGCATCGCACCCTACTACTTCCGCGACCAGACCTACCAAATCTACAACAACGGCAACCAGGTGGAGTATCTCGACGGACTGTGCTTCGCCCAGCTCCATCCCAACATCGCCAGCGCCACCTCGGTTCCGCCCGTATGGCCCGACGAAGAGGGTGAGAACAACTACGTCTACGGACTGATGGTATGGCAATTCCCCGGCTCGGGACAGGAGTATCCCCTGCAGCCCGGCGAATCGGTGGTGGTCGTACAGGAGGCCCGCGACCACCGGGAGAACAACCCCGCCTCGTTCGACAACTCGATGGCCGACTGGGAGTGCTGGACCGGAAACGTACAGCGCGACAACCCCGACGTGGAGAACATGCCGCTGCTCTATGCCCAGTCGCTCAACAAACTGCAGTGGCTGACCTCGGTTTTCGGCGCCGCATTCTGCATCTACCGCGCCGACGACGGCACCGTGCTCGACGAAGCCTACTACAAGGACAAGAACAACACGCAGACCGAGGTGAACAAGAGCAGCCGCTACGCCCGAATCCCCGCCTCCTACATTCTGGACGGCGTGGAGCTGATGCCCAACATGGACATCCTCGACAAGAAGCGCATTCCCGGATTCGTGGATGCCGGAGCCGCTTCGGTGGGCGATACCTACTGCGGCAAGGTGGTGGCCCGCAAAGTGGTGGGAACCCGCCCCGACGGCACTCCCATCTTCTCCGACACCAACAACTCGACCGACGACTTCGAAGTGCTCGATTCGCCGATGATTCGCCGTTACGGACAGAAAGCACCCGCATGGAGCAAATAGCCACTCGAATGCCTTTAACTAAAACAGAGCAATGACAATGAAGAAAAACACATACTACAAGGCAGCGGGCTGCTTATCGCTGGCGATGGCTGCCGTAATGCCCGCATCGGCCCAGAACACCACCACCGCTTCGGTCGAGAGGCAGAAGCTGGAGAACATCTGGGTGAACAACACCGACAACGCCGCAGCCGGCGTAATCGACGCCCCCTCCCGTTACAGTCTCAGCGACCTGAACTTCGGCATGACCAAAGGCGACTTCAAACGCGTACAGCAGGGCAAGGACAACAACTCCGTGGGATTCCACACCGAAGGCGGCGGCATCTACGAGAAGATGGGCGGCATGTACCTCTGGGGCGAATTCTCCTACTCCAGAGACCGCATCAAGGGCGCCCGCTTCAACGCCTCGCTCATCGACCCGCTGCGCGGCATGCCCTTCCTGCTGGCCGACAGCACCGCCAGCAAGTGGATTAACCAGGACTACTCGATGCGCATGAAGGTGGCTTTCCCCAAACTCTTCGACTGCCTGACCCTCGGCGTGGGAGCCTCCTACCAGAATGCGCAGGGAGCCAAGCAGGTGGACCCCCGTCCCCTGATGCGGCTCTCCAAAATCGGAGTGACCCCGTCGGCCGTGGTGGAAATCGGCAAACACAACTTCCTGGGCGCCCACTTCGACTACTACAACCGGCGCGAAGACGGCAACCCCACCAACACCAACAACCGCGTCAATCAGGCGGGATGGGACTTCGTGGCGCCCGGATTCTTCCAGACCGGCGAATTCGGTTCCTTCAGCAGCCTCAGTTCCAAGCGCTTCTACAACGCCAACGCCATGGGCGGCGGAGTGCAGTACGGTTTCAAGAACGACCGGCTCAACCTGCTCGTCTCGGGCAGCTACATGCAGAAAGTGGAGGACGTGGACAACCAGTACAGCGGCGAATCGACCGCCTCCATCCGTAAAATGATAGGCACCGTGAAGGAAGAGCTCTGGAACGGCAAACTGGTGGCCAACTACACCTTCAACTCGGGGAACATCCTGGCCCTGAACATCGGCTACACCGACAAGAGCATCGACGGCATCGAGTATCTCCAGACCTATGACAACTCCTTCGACGTGCAGGCCTGGATTATCAACGCCAAGTTCACCCGCTCGAACTTCTCGACCAAGCAGACCGACGTGAAACTCGACTACATGGTCACCGACGACGGCAACAGCTACAAGTGGTGGATGGGCGCCCAGTACACCAAGCTCACCGACGGATACGTCTACTACCAGCCCCGCTCGACGCAGGACGTCGAAACCGCCGTGCTCGGTGCGTTCGTCTCGCGCAACATCCGCCTGTGCGACCGCCACGCGCTGACCCTCACCGTAAACGGAGGCTATTCGACCAACCGCAGCGGCGAACTCGACTACCACGGTTACAAGGCCGACAACGTCGGATTCACCATGCTCACGCTCAAGGACTTCGAGTTCCTGTGCACCGACTACGCCAAATTCGGCGGCGAGGTGACCTACACCTTCTCGGGATTCAAGAATCCGTCGATGTCGCTCTACGTAACCGCCGACTTCGACTACTACAAGCCCGACTCGGAAATCTTCTCGAAACGCACCTTCACCAATTTCAAAGTCGGTGTCGCATTCTAAAAACACCCATACCAATCGGATAGCGATAGGACTACCCCCTCACGGGGCCGGTAGTCCTATCGGTATTTAACTCAAACCACAAAAACATGTCGGCTTATGAACCGTAAAACATTTTTCATTCCGGTGTTTCTGACCGTCGCAACGGCTTTCGGCCCCGCTGCGGCCCGCGACATCGAGAAACCCTCCGTGAAAGGCAAAACCAGTTTCGCCGTGGTGGTGGACAAAACCACGCTCGAACGATGCCGTACCCAAATCGACGCCTACAAGCGCACCGTCGAAAGCGAGGGCCTGCCCACCTACATCATCTCGGACGACTGGACCTCGCCCGAACAGATAAAAGAGATATTGCAGGAGCTCCACCTCTCCGACCGGCTCGAAGGAGCGTTCCTGGTGGGAGACGTTCCCATCGCCATGGTCACCAAGGCCCAGCACATGACCTCGGCCTTCAAGATGGACGAACGCAAATTCCCGCTGCGCGAGGTGTCGGTTCCCACCGACCGCTTCTACGACGACTTCGACCTGGAGTTCGAGCCCATCCGGGATTCGACCGACGGCCTGATGCACTTCTACCGCCTCAGCCCCACCTCGCCCCAGTACATCGAATGCGACATCTACACCGGCCGCATCAAGGCCCAGGAGAGCAACGGCGACAAATATCGCCAGATAAGCGACTACCTGGCCAAGGCCGTGGCGGCGCACAAGGAGCACAACCCGTTCGACACCTTCGTCTCCTACACGGGACACGGCTCCTACTCGGACTGCATCACCGCCTGGCGGGCCGAACAGCAGATTCTGCAGGAGCAGTTCCCGGGCGTATTCACCCGCACCAACACCGCCAAGTTCCTGCGCTACTCGATGGAGCCCTACATGAAAGAGAGCGTCATCCGCGAGCTGCGCCGTCCGGACCTCGACTTCATGGTCTTCCACGAGCACGGCATGCCCGAACGCCAGTACCTCTCGGCCATTCCCCAGCAGAGCGACCTCGACCAGACCGAGTTCATCAAGACCTCCCTGCGCGAACGGATGAGACGGAGCTCGGCCGCCTCACGCGCTTCGGCCCTCAGAATCGCCGAAGAGTGGGGACTCGACTCGACCTGGTATGCCGGAGCCGACGACCCGCAGCTGATTGCGCTCGACTCGCTGGCCGACCTGAAGACCGGCATCATCGTGGAAGAGGTGAACGACATCGCTCCCAACGCACGGATGGTCATCTTCGACGCCTGCTATAACGGCGACTACCGCGAAGGAGACTTCATCGCCGGCAAATACATCTTCTCCCCGGGCAAGTGCGTGGCCGCTTTCGCCAACAGCGTGAACGTGCTGCAGGACAAGTCGGCCTTCGACCTGCTCGGACTGCTCGGCGAGGGCATCCGGCTGGGCAACTGGGCCAAGCACATCAACATCCTCGAATCGCACATCATCGGTGACCCCACCTACCACTTCACCGCCCGCCAGGGCGCCGAGGACATCAACGCCGCGATGGCCATCGACGAGAGCGGCTACTGGAAAGGCCGGCTCGACGACCCCAATCCCGAAATCCAGAACGTGGCCATGATGAAGCTCGTGCGCAACGACTATCCCGGCATTTCGGACATCCTCTACGGCAAAATGTGCTCGTCGCCCTATGCCATCGTGCGCTACAACGCGCTGGTGCAGCTCGAGAAACTCAACGACGAGAACTACCGCAAGGCGCTCATCCGCGGCACGGACGACAACTTCGAGTTCATCCGCCGAATCAGCACCCACCGCATGGGCATGTGCGGAGACGACCGCTTCCTGCCCTATCTGGTGGCAGCCTACGTAAACGACAACTACGCCGCCCGCATGACCTTCAACATCACTTCGGCCCTGCTCTGCTTCGACAAACACTCCGCCCTGAAGGCCATCGACGAGTGGTTCGCCGGCAAGAAGTTCTACAACGCCGAAAAATACAGACAGCGCCTCGTCGCCCTGGTGTCGGACGACCCTGCGGGCGAATCGCTCGAGGAGATTAAAGACCCCTCGGCCTCGCTCTCCTACCGCATCGCACGAATCAGCTTCCTGCGCAACCGGCCCTACCACCAGATTACCGACGGACTGCTGGAGGTGCTCGCCGACCGGAACGCCGACCCGCAGCTGCGCCATCGAATCATCGAATCGCTGGCCTGGTACCGCCTCTCGGCCGAGCGGCCCAAAATCCTCGCCGCACTGGAGAAGATGCTGGCCGAGAAAGATTTCCCCACTCCCGAAACCGAACGCGAACTGACCCGTGCCTGCACCCGTCTGTGCTCTGCCAAATAGTTTCACCTTTATAAAAGTTATCAAACGATGAAAAGATTATCCATACTCATAACCGTCATGCTCTGCGTCTCGACCCTCGCAGCGCAGGTAAAGGTGACAAAACCCCTGAGCAAACAGAGCAACTCGTTCGCCATCGTCACCGACCAGACCACCTTCGACAAAGTCGGCCGGCAGCTGCTGGCCTATCGCGATGCGCTGGAGGCCGACGGACTCTCGACCTACATCGTCAGCGGCCGCTGGGAGAACCCCGACCAGGTGCGCGACCAAATCGGCAAACTCTACGCCCGGAGCCGCAACCTGGAGGGAATCGTGCTGGTGGGCGACATCCCCTATGTGATGGTGCGCAACGCCCAGCACATGACCACGGCCTTCAAGATGGACGAGGAGAAGTTCCCCATCGACCAGTCGTCGGTGGCTTCGGACCGCTTCTACGACGACCTGCACCTGAGCTTCGAGTTCCTGGAGCGCGACTCGCTGGAGCCCCTCAGATTCTACTACAAACTCTCCGAGAACTCGCCCCAGCAGCTGGCGCCCAACTTCTATTCGGGCCGTATATTCTACCCCCCGCAGCTGGGCGGCGACAAGTACGAGGCCATCGCCCGCTTTCTGGAAAAGGCGGTGGAGGCCAAGCGCAATCCCGACCCGCTGGACCACATCGTCACCTTCGCCGGACACGGTTACAACAGCGACTGCCTGCTGGTATGGCAGGACGAGAAGATTGCCATGAAGGAGAACTTCCCCTTCACCGGCAAAACCAACCTCTCGGCCAAGCACCTCAACTTCCGCATGGAGCAGTACATGAAGTATAAGCTCTTCGACGAGCTGCAGCGTCCGGAGGTGGACGTGTTCCTCTTCAACGAGCACGGCTCCATCGACAAGCAGCACATCTCGGGAGGCTCCTCCATCGAGACCGTGCAGGACCGTCTGGCAATGCTTCGCGCATCCATCGAGATGCAGCTGCTCTTCACCCCCAAAGGCAAGCGTGAGGAGGCCCGCCGGCAAATCATGCAGGAGATGGGCCTCGGCGAGAAGTTCTTCGAAGCCGGAACCGGAGAGGAAGAGACGGACGGGGAGGCCACCGACGAGAATATCATCAGCCTCGACGACCTGAAGGGATTCAACCCCCAGCCCCGCTTCGTCATGTTCAACGCCTGCTACAACGGCTCGTTCCACCGGCCGGGCAATATCGCCGGCTACTACATCTTCGGAGAGGGCCGCACCATCGCCACACAGGGCAACACGGTGAACGTCCTGCAGGACAAGTGGACCTACGAGATGGTGGGCCTCATTTCGCACGGCGTGCGCATCGGCGAATACAACCGTCAGATTGCCACCCTGGAGGGCCACATCGTGGGTGACCCCACGTTCCACTTCGCCGACAGCGAGGGATGCACCCTGCGGCGCGACATCGTAGCCAAGGGCGGCGACGCGGCCTACTGGCGCACGCTGCTCGACGCCCCCTATGCCGACATCCGCTCCATCGCCCTGCGCAAGCTGACCGACCTGGGAGCCATCTCCTCGGCCGAAATAGTGGCCCGAATGAAGGAGTCGCCCTTCGCCACCACCCGCATGGAGTGCCTCAAACTGCTGAGCCGCTTCCGCGACGACGCCTACGTGGAGGGCATCCGCCTGGGACTCTACGACAGCTATGAACTCACCCGCCGCAACGCAGCCGACTACGCCTGGCGGGCGGGCGACCCGCGGCTGGTTCCCGCCATCATGGACGTACTGGTCAGATATCCCGAATCGCAACGCGTGAACTACCTGTTGCAGAAGGCCGTGAACCTCTACCCCGCCGACGGGCTCATCGCCGAGCTCGAGCGCATGAAACCCACGCTCACCGACGCCGACCCCGAACAGGCCGCAGCCCGCATCCGCGAAATGATAGAGGAGCAGCGGTCGGCCAAGGAGAAGACCATGCAGGCGCTGCTCGACAAGCAGGCCCCGCTGGCCCGGCGCATCCAGTCGGCACGCTACGTCCGCAACTACACCTATCACGAATACGTACCCCAGCTGCTGGCGCTGGTCGGCGACTCCGCCGAAGAGCTCAGCCTGCGCGTGAACGTGGCCGAAGCGCTGGGATGGTTCAACAAATCGGTCTCCTACGATGAAATCGCCCGGGGATGCCGGCAGCTGCTCGAAAACCCGGCCCTCGAACCGCAGCTGCGCAAGGAGCTCGTCCAGACCCTGAACCGGCTCAAATAACCCGCTGAAAGACAACACAAACTTCCAACCATGACAAACAAAATCAAACTCATCGCTCTTTCGCTGCTCCTGTTGCCCGTCACGATGCTGGCATCGGCTCAGCGCAAAACGGTCGCTCCGACCGTCAAGTCGCCGACCTCGTTCGTCATCGTCATCGACGAACAGAGCTACGCCAAACTTCCCGCACAGGTGGAGGCCTACCGCCGCGCCATCGAAAACGACGGCCTGGCCGCCTGGATTGTGGCCGACCGCTGGCAGTCGCCCGAACAGGTCAAGTCGCTGCTCGTGAAGATGGCCTCGGACAAGAAGATGCCCATCGAGGGTGCCGTGTTCGTGGGCGACATTCCCATCGCCATGCTGCGCGACGCCCAGCACCTCTCGTCGGCCTTCAAGATGGACCAGAACCGCGACTGGAAAGAGTCGTCGATTCCCTCCGACCGCTTCTACGACGATTTCGACCTCACCTTCGATTTCATCCGTCAGGACGAGGAGAAGCCCGAATTCTTCTACTACTCGCTGCGCAGCGACTCGCCCCAGTACGTCAATCAGGATATCTACACCGGCCGCATCCGCCCCTTCGGCGAGGACAAATACGCCCAGCTGGCCAAATACCTCGACAAAGTGGTGGCGGCGCACGCCGAAGCCAATCCGCTGGACAACCTGCTGGTGTTCCGCGGACACGGCTATAACTCCGAGGCCAAAGAGGCCTGGTCGGGCGAGCAGATATCGCTGCGCGAACAGCTGCCCACACTCTTCACCACGGGCAATACCGTGCGTTTCTACGACTTCGAGACCCGCTTCCCGATGAAGCCCTACCTGCTGGAGCACCTCCGCAATCCGGAGCTCGACGTGGCCCTCTGCCACCATCACGGCTCGGAAGAGATGCAATATCTCAACGGATACCAGACCGTGTCGGGAGCCCAGGCCAGCGCCGAAAACATCAAGCGTTTCCTGCGCAGCAAGGTGGTCGGCTCGAAAGACCCCGAAGGCAACCTGAAGAAATACATGGAGTACATGGACGTGCCCGCCTCGTGGATAGACACCTCCGACTCGATGCGGCTGGCGGACGAAGCCTACAACAGGTCGCTGGACATCTATGCCGAGGATATCTACGCAGCGGCTCCCAACGTGCGGTTCATCATGTTCGACGCCTGCTACAACGGCTCGTTCCACGTGGGCAACTGCATCTCCAACGCCTATCTGTTCAGCGACGGCAAGACCGTCGTAACCCAGGGCAACACCGTGAACAGCCTCCAGGACAAGCATCCCGACGCCTTCGTGGGACTGCTGGCCAGCGGACTGCGCATCGGCCAGTGGGGACGCCACGCCCAGCAGTTCATCGAATCGCACATCGTGGGCGACCCCACCTACCGCTTCGCCAACACCGCCACCCCCGCCCTGGACATCAACCGCGCCATCGCCGTGGAGGGCAAGAACGACAAATTCTGGCTCGAGGCCCTCTCCTTCGACTCGGCCGACTGGCAGGCCATGGCCGTGCGCAAACTCGCCACGAACAACTACCCCGGCATCGAACGGCTGCTGATGGACACCTATCTTTCGTCGCCCTACGGCGGCGTGCGTCTGGAGTGCGTGAAGATGCTCGCCCGCAAGGACTCGCCCCTGTTCCTCGAAATGCTGGCACTGGGCATGAACGACAGCTACGAGCTGGTGCGCCGTCTCTGCACCGAGTACATCGGCATGTGCGGCAACGACGAACTGCTCCCCGTGCTGGTCAAAGCCCTCATCGAGGACAACCTCTCCAACCGCGTCAATTACCACGCACGCAGCAACCTCACCTTCTTCTCTCCCGACAAGGCCCGCGCCGAGGTGGAGAAGCAGCTTGCGGCGCACACCCAGCTGATGAATCCCGATGCCGACGCGAAAAGCCTCTGCGGGGTCATCGAGAGCGGTGACAACCGCGTGAAGGGCAACATGGAAGAGCTCCTGGGCAGCGAATTACCCCCCCGCGAACGCAAATTCGCCCTCACCACCCTGCGCAACTACCACTACCACTACATCGTGCCGGAGGTGATACGCTTCGCCGAGGACACCACCCAGCCGCTCGACCTGCGCGTGACCGCCGTCGAGGCACTGGGATGGTTCCACTCCTCCTACCAGAAAGAGGCTATCAACGCCATGTGCGACCGTCTCGTGGCTTCGGGAGCACCCGAAGCGCTCGTCGCCGAGGCCCGCAAGACCCGTTCGAGACTCAAGCCCTTCTAATCTCCGAAACGGATTTTCCGACCCTCAATCCCCTGCCGAACTTCCATTCGGCAGGGGATTTTTTACGGGGAAAAGAATAGGGCCGCACCCCCGCCGAGAGAAAGCAGCCCCCGA
Organism: Rikenellaceae bacterium; assembly: GCA_017935625.1. Taxonomy (GTDB): domain Bacteria; phylum Bacteroidota; class Bacteroidia; order Bacteroidales; family Rikenellaceae; genus RGIG9113. The sequence continues at coordinate 75,677 of JAGBHC010000027.1, forward strand.
GAGAATGAAGACCGCAGCTCCCGTCAGGAAAGAACAGGCTGCACCATGAAAAGGGTAAAGAGCTGCGCCCCTGCTCCCCCAAAAACCACCTACCCCTCAAAAGGCTACCCTCCAAGAGAAAGGCCACGACTACTGCCAAGAAAAGAGCTGCCCCAAAGAATGGTAAGGGCACGACTCCTGTCGAGAAAAGAGCTCCTCCATGAAAATGGCCACAGTTTCTGTCGAGAAAAGAGTAAGCAGAAACGAGTAAGCCGCCCCTGCAAAAAAGAGAAAAAGCCTGTCCGGAAATCCGGACAGGCTTTTTCATGGTAAATCAGAAGAAGGGCTGAATCAAGGGAGACCCTAAGGGTGAATCAGAGAGAGGCTGACCCAAGGGAGCCCCTAAGCGAACAGCGCCTCGACCTTGCTTATCACATCGCTTTCGGAAGGAACCAGCGGGAATACGCAGCTCGGTTTGAGATACCACAGCTCCTTGCCCTCCTTGAACTTGCGTTCGCCGCCGCCGGTGATGTTGAGCATCACCACTGCCGACTTCTCGACCTTGCCCTCGCGGACAGCCTTCACCAGCGATGCGGTGGCCACGGCGGCCGCAGGATGGATGTCCACCCCCTCGGTACGCTCGAACAGCTCGGCGGCCTTGCGGGCCGCAGCGTTGGTCGCCACCAGGATGTCGCCGTCCGTATCCTTCAGGGCATCGTAGAGTCCGCCTGCCAGCCCGTAGGGCGGTTTGCGGTTGGAGAGCACCTTGGCATCCATAATCTCCACGTCGCGTCGCGCCTTGTCCTCCTCGTAGGGAAGCATCCGGCGCGAATCGGCCCGCCAGGCATCGAACATCGGCACGAAAGGCGCATTCTGCGACACCATGAGCTTCATCTTGTGGCTGCCGTAACGGCCGTCGCCGATAAGACGCAGGTTGGCCTCCCAGGCGGCGATGGCTCCGGTGCCGCTGCCCACGGCCTGGAAATAGTAGTCGGGAATGCGGCCGATGGCCGTGGCCGCCGAAAGCACCGTGGTGGACATGCCGTCGCGGCGGGCGATGTTCTTGGCGCCCCCCTCGGCATAGAACTTCGGACTCTTGAGGGCCAGGTTGCTCAGATGGATGGCATCGAAATAGTCGCCGCCATGCTGGCAGCAAATCAGCTTCACGCACTCCTTCAGCGGCTCCTCGAACCACAGGGCGCCGATGTTGTCCTCGGGAACGCTCAGCAGCAGGGGAATGTCGTTGTCGGAACAAACCTTGGCGAACGCACGCGCCGTGTTGCCGGCCGAAGCCACCACCAGCACGCGCTTCTCGCCCTCGCAGGTACGGGCGCACACGGTGTAGGCCTCCGTCTCCTTGAACGAGCAGGTGGTCATCGCGGCCCCGACGGCCGGATTGTACCCGTTGAAAGTGATATAGAGATTCTCCAGTCCCAGCTCCGCTGCCAGTCCGCGGCTCTTGTAGGTGACGGGAGCCGACGAACCCTGAAGCATGCGCTTGACGGGCATCCAGTCGCGGAACTTGTACAGTCCCTCGCTGTCGCTCTTGACGTTCAACTGTTTGGAAGCATATTCGGCTCGGACCAGCGAAGGACCTTCGCACTCGCAGTCGTCGAGCGTCCAGCCCTCGTCCTGAAAACGGCGGCCGGAAGCCACGCACAACAGCGTGTACTCTGTGGGGGTAAATTGACTCATTGCGTATTGTTCTGATTTTTAAGACCCACAAAGGTAGCCCATTTTCACCGGGCTCACAATAGGTATTTATACGTATTAATAAGCCCCGCCCGGTAAGTCAAACAGTCGGTAAACCATCGTCATCGGGACCCTGAGCGCAGGCAAAAGGGGGCAAGAAGATGCCGGGAGAGCGTGTGCGAGAAGATGCAAGAGAGAAAGCTGAGAGTGCGAAGGGCTGTGTGCGAGAAGATACAAAAGAGAAAGCAGTGAGTGCGGGGGGCTGTGTGCGAGAATATGCAAAAGAGGAAGCTGAGAGTGCGAGGGGCTGTGTGCGAGAAGATGCAAAAGAGGGAGCGAGAAGATGCAGGGAGAGCGTGTGCGAGAAGATGCAAAAGAGACAAGAGAGGGCGGGGCGTTTCGCCCCGCCCGGAACGGCGCCTCAGGACATCCGCCCCTTGAAATCCTCGTAACCGAACTCGCGCACCGGCTCCAGCGTGCCTCCGCGCCTCCAGATGGCAATCGAGGGATGGGCCACCCCGTTGAACATCGTGGTCTTGACCATCGTGTAATGAATCATATCCTCGAAAACGATGCGCCGCCCCACCTCGGGTTCGCGCTCGAATATCCACTCGCCGCAGTAGTCGCCCGCCAGACAGCTGTTGCCGCCCATGCGCCAGCCCCGCTGACCCGGAGCACAGATGCGGGCGCCCACGATGGCGGGCTGGTAGGGCATCTCCAGACAGTCGGGCATGTGGCAGGCGAACGAAACGTCGAGCATCGCCGTGCGCACGCCGCCGTTCTCCACGATGTCCTCCACCCGCGACACCAGATAGCCCGTGCGCCAGGTGAAGGCGCTGCCCGGCTCCATGATGAGCCGCAGATGCGGATGGCGGGCCCTGAAACCGTTCAGCACGGCAATCAGCCGCTCGCAGTCGTACCCCTCGCGGGTCATCAGGTGGCCGCCCCCCATGTTGAGCCACCTGACCTGCGGCAGGAACTCCCCGAAATTGCGCTCCACGGCCTCCAGGGCCAGGGCCAGGTGTTCGGGCCCCGATTCGCACAGCACGTGGAAGTGGAGCCCCTCGACCCCCTCGGGCAGCCGGTCGAGCCGGCCGGCCGGAATGCCCAGCCGGGAACCGGCCACGCAGGGATTATAGAGGTCGGTCTCCACGGGCGAGTAGCCGGGATTGATGCGCAGTCCGCACGAGATGCCGCGCAGAATGGCCTGCGGAGCGAACCGCTCGTACTGGCTCACGGAGTTGAAGGTGATGTGGCTGCTGCAACGCATTATCTCTTCGAATCCGCCGTCGGTGTAGACCGGGGCGTAGGTGTGGGCCGGAGCCCCGTACTCCTCGGCCACCAGCCGGGCTTCGGCCACCGAACTGGCCGTGGCGCCGTCGCTGTGACGGGCCAGCAGCGGGAATATGCTCCACATGGCACACGCCTTGAGCGCCACGATTATCTCCACCCCCGCGGCCTGCCGCACGCGGTCGATGACGGCCAGGTTGCGTTCCAGCAACTCCTCGTCGAGCACATAGCACGGCGAGGGAACTCTCTCGAAATCTATCATCGGAAACTTTTTATCTGTTTATGCTGCAAATGCGAAACTTCATCGCAGGGACCGGCCGCAACCGGTCTGCGAAGAGAGCGGCATCCGGCTCTTCGGCCGTACCGGCACGGGAGCCGAAACCGGAGAACCTGCGCCCCCTAAGACTCGGCCGCCCCCGCCGCGCGACGAAAACCGGGGCGGAAGCGCTCCGAAAAGCACCCGCCCCGTCTATTCCGTGCACCCGTTCCCCGACAAGGGAGAGCGGACGGCGGGTCAGTCCACCTCCAGGTCGATGTCGAAGCGCTCGACCCAGGGCAGTCCCTGCGGGCCGAGTTCGGCCAGGAACGGGTCGGGGTCGAACTGCTCCACGTTGTAGACGCCGGCACCCTTCCACAGCCCCTTGGCGAACATGGCCGCTCCCAGAGCCGCCGGAACGCCGGTGGTGTAGCTGACGGCCTGCGTGCCGGTCTCCTTGAAGGCCGCCTCGTGGTCGCAGTTGTTGTAGATGTAGTAGGTGCGCTGCCGGCCGTCCTTCACGCCGCGGATGCGGCAGCCGATGGAGGTCTGACCGTGGTAGTTGGCTCCCAGCGACTTGGGGTCGGGCAGCACCGCCTTGAGGAACTGGATGGGGACGATTTCCACCCCGTTGTAGACGATGGGGTCGATGCGGGCCATGCCGATGTTCTGAATCACGCGCAGGTGGGTGAGGTACTCCTGTCCGAAGGTCATCCAGAAGCGGGCGCGCTTGATGGTGGGATAGTTCTTGACCAGCGACTCGAGCTCCTCGTGGTAGATGACATAGGATTCGCGTTCGCCAATCTCGGGATAGGTCAGCGGACGGTGTATCTGGTGCGGCTCGGTCACCACCCACTCGCCGTTCTCCCAGTAGCGTCCCTTCTGGGTCACCTCGCGGATGTTGATTTCGGGATTGAAGTTGGTGGCGAAAGCCATGCCGTGGTTGCCGGCGTTGCAGTCCACGATGTCCAGGTAGTGAATCTCGTCGAAGTGGTGCTTGGCGGCATAGGCCACGAAAATGGCGCTCACGCCCGGGTCGAAGCCGCAGCCGAGAATGGCGGTCAGCCCCTTCTCGCGGAAGCGGTCCTGATAGGCCCACTGCCAGCTGTACTCGAAATGGGCCTCGTCCTTGGGCTCGTAGTTGGCCGTGTCGAGATAGTTCACCCCGCACTCGAGACAGGCGTCCATGATGGTGAGGTCCTGATAGGGCAGCGCGACGTTGATGACGATGTCGGGACGGAACTCCCGGAACAACCTGCACAGGTCGGCCACATCGTCGGCATCCACCCGCGCGGTCTTCACCCGACCGCCGCCGATGGCCTCGGCGATGGCGTCGCACTTGCTCTTGGTGCGGCTGGCCAGCATAATATCACTAAAAACGGGATTGGCGGCCACCTTGTGCGCCACCACGGTACCGACTCCGCCGGCTCCGATAATCACGACTCTACACATTGTCTCTGAATGTTTATGTTTTCGTTGTTTGGATTCTCTGCCCGTGCACCCCGCCCCCGGGCAGAAAGCAGCGTGCACCGAGTTGCAAAAATAATACTTTTTCCGGTTAAAACAACCTCTGTTTCGATTATTTGCCCGTCTCGTCCGCACCGCCGGCGGTGCGGGCCGCCTCTTCCGCCTCGAGCTGGGCCCGCGACTTGCTGCGCGTCACCAGCCACACGCCCGCGAAGACCAGCAGCACGGCCGCACCCTTGGTGACTCCGAAGGTATCCATGCCCAGCACCACGGTCACCGTCGAGGCCACCACCGGCTGCACGTAGTTGTACATGCTCACCAGCGTGGGCCGCAGCCTGCGCTGGCCCACCATCACGCACAGATAGGCCACGAAAGTGGCGCCCAGCACCACGAACGAGACGCACCAGAGCGTCCGGGCCGAAAACGAGCTCCAGTCGAGGGCCGTCACGTCGCGGTAGGTGAAGGGGATGTAACACATGGAGGCATAGACGAACATCCACTTCATGACCGTCACGGGCGAATAGCGCGTCACCAGGTCGCGGAACACCGTCAGGTAGACGGCGAAACTTATCTGCGCCGTGAGGCACAGCAAGTCGCCCCACAGGTTGCCGCCCTGACCCGAAGCCGAAAGGCTGCGGCTGCCCAGGATGAGCAGCAGCGCCCCCATGGCTCCCACGAAGATGCCCAGCACCTTCGTGCCGGTTATCGGTTCGCGCAGGTAGAGGGCCGCCACAATCATGGTGACGATGGGGGTCATGGTGGTGACGATGGAGGCGTCGATGGGCGAAGTGAGCGAAAGCCCGAAGATGAAGGTGCCCTGATTGAGGACCACGCCAAACAACGCGGCGAAAAAGAGTTTTATCATATCCTCGTGACGCACCGCCTCCCGCCGGACGAAAAGCGACAGCAGCCAGAAGGCCACCGCCGCGCCCACCATGCGGAACGTCGTGAGCGACAGGGCCGTGACACCGCCTTCCATGGCGGTCTTGCCGATGGGGGCGGTCAGTCCCCAAATCACATTGGCCGACAACATGGCCAAATGTCCCTTGTAGGTCTTTTCCATCGAATCCGTTTTTTTGTAAAATAGAAAATCGGTGTTCTCCGCCTCCCGCGCCCTCCGTCCGCAGACCGGCCGCAACGGATTCCCGCACCTGCGGAAGCGGAAAAACGGGCCAAAGTTACTTCTTTTTTCGTTCCGGCGTTCATTTTATATATTAGTATATCTTTTATATCTTTGCAACCTGCAACCGCGGCCCGCCCCCTGGGAGGCTGCGCAGAGAACGAAAAACACTAATCCGCGCTTTCACTCATGTCTTTCAACTCGTGGCCATTCGCCGTCTTTCTGCCCGTCACCTTCCTGCTCTACTGGTTCGTATTCCAGCGGCGGGTGCGCTGGCAGAATCTCTTCGTCGTCGCAGCCAGCTACCTGTTCTACGGCTGGTGGGACTGGCGCTTTCTGCTGCTCATCGCCTTCACCTCGGGCTGCTGCTACCTGAGCGGCCTGGGCATCGAACGCTATGCCCGCCACGCCAGACTCATCAACGCCGCCAACATCGTCGTCAATCTGGCCGTGCTGGTCTTTTTCAAATACTGGAACTTCTTCGTCGATTCGTTCGCCGCACTCTTCGGGCTCGACCCGGGGTCGGTCACCCTCAACGTCATCCTGCCGGTGGGCATCTCGTTCTACACCTTCCAGGCCCTGAGCTACTCCATCGACGTCTACCGCCGGCGCATCGCGGCCGAACACGACCCCGTGGTGCTGTTCGCCTACATCTCCTTCTTCCCGCAGCTGGTGGCGGGCCCCATCGAACGGGCCACCCAGCTGCTGCCGCAGTTCGGCCCCGCCCGCACGTTCCGCTACGAGGAGGCCGTGGACGGATGCCGGCTGATGCTCTGGGGACTCTTCAAGAAGGTGGTCATTGCCGACACCTGCGCCGAGGGCGCCAACAACATATTCGCCTACTACGACTCGGCCGACGGCGGCATACTCGCCCTGGGCGCCCTGCTCTTCGCATTCCAGATTTACGGCGACTTCTCGGGCTACTCCGACATCGCCATCGGCTGTTCGAAGCTCTTCGGCATCCGCCTGCAGCGCAACTTCAACGTCCCCTACTTCTCGCGCGACATCGCCGAATTCTGGCGCAGATGGCACATCTCGCTCAACACCTGGTTCCGCGACTACGTCTACATCCCCCTGGGCGGCAGCCGGTGCGGACGCCTGTGCGCCGTGCGCAACACCTTCGTCATCTTCCTGCTCAGCGGACTGTGGCACGGCGCCAACTGGACCTACGTGGCCTGGGGCGCATTCCACGCCCTGCTCTTCGTGCCCCTGCTGCTGACCGGACGCAACCGGCGCTTCTCGGGCCCCGAAGCCGCCTCGCTGCGCGAGATGCCCCGCATGCTGCTCACCCTCGCCCTGGTCTGCATCGGATGGATTGTCTTCCGCTCGGAGACCATCGCCGACGCCTGGAGCTACATCATGCGCATGTTCCGCGACTTCTCCGCCGAAGGGAGCCTCACCCAATACCTCTCGCGGCCGTCGCTGCGCCTGCTCGCCTGGACCATGCCCCTGCTGCTGACGGCCGAGTGGCTCTCGCGCAACCGGGCCCACGCCCTCGACTTCGGCCCCCGCGGCATCTTCCGCTTCCGGGCCGCCCGGTGGAGCCTCTACTATATTCTGACGATTTTCATACTCGCCAACATCGGCAAGGTCGAAACATTCATCTACTTCCAATTCTGACACCGCCATGAAACGCTTTCTCTCAAGACTCGCGCTTTGCGGAGTGCCGTTCCTGCTGCTGCTCTCCGCCGTCGTGCTCTACTACCGCTTCGGCGTATTCCCCACGGCCACCGGCGACCTGGGCCGTCTGGGCGGCATCCGCTTCGACCGCACCTACGGCGACTCGATAGCGGCCCCGCGCCTGACCGGGAACGCCGTGGTGGAGTTCTCCCCGCAGACCGACCTCGACAGCACGGGCCCCGTGTGCATGACCATCGGCGACTCCTTCTCCCAACAGCGCATCCGGGGCTATCAGAACTTCATGGCCCACCGGCTGGGGGAGCCGGTCGTCAATCTCCACTCGATGTGGAGTTCACCCATGCAGGCCGCCGTCTGCCTGCTCAACACCGGGTTCTTCGACACCTGGAAACCCCGCACGCTCATTCTCGAAACCGCCGGCCGGCACCTGCCCGACCAGCTGCTGGAAATCGACTTCGACCTGCAGCGCGAGGTGGACAAGATGATTTCGCTCACCCCGGAAGAGGACCCCGAAGACCGGCGCAGGCTGACCTTCACCTCGACCATCAAGATGAGCTTCAACTGGCTGCAGCTGCGCTTCAAGCGCAGTCCGGTCCGGACGCTGCCGCTGGAGACCGAACTCTTCGGCGTCCATCCCCGCCAGCTGCACTTCTACTACCGCGACCACAATGCGCTCACCTGCACCGACCAGCAGGTGGCCGACATGCAGCGGGCCCTCGAGGAGCTCCACCGCCGGTTCCGCGAACGGGGCATCGAACTCATATTCATGGTCGCGGTGGACAAGTACGACCTCTATCAGGATTACATCGCGGGACCCCATCCCGCCAAAGACGTGCTCGAACGCATGGAGCAGGGATGCGACACCGCCCTGTTCTTCTCCACCAAAAGGGTGTTGCAGCCGCTGGTGCAGGCCGGAGTGCGCGACGTGTTCCGGGCCGACGACTCGCACTGGAGCCAGACCGGAGCCGACACCGTGGCGGCCGAACTGGTCCGCATGATTCGGGCGACTGCGGAAAAAGAGTCGAGGCCCTGACGTTTTTTCGGGCGATATTTTTGGTATAACGAAAATAATATCTATCTTTGCACTCCGAAACGGAAGAACATTCCGCTTCGAACCGAGGAGAATTCGTAGCTCAGCTGGTAGAGCACAACACTTTTAATGTTGGGGTCCCGGGTTCGAGCCCCGGCGAGTTCACCAAACAAACGGTGTTATTTGCTGATATACAACAAATAACACCGTTTTAATTTTGCTCATTCGGCGATATTTTGGCGAGATAATTATTCCTATTCTCTATCCGTCATTCTCTTTTGCCTCTTTATTC